>CALGLN010000102.1 GCA_937930835.1 uncultured Desulfomonile sp. | reverse complement strand
AATGAGCGATCTTCTTCGACAATGAACCGCAATCCTAATCTGTCAATTTGTAGCTGAAACCAGCCTTCACTGAATGGGCCGGGAGATGTTTGAAAATTGTAATCCGAAATCAGGTCATGTTCTTCCTGGACCCCATTGGCTGGTTTGTGGGTAACCGTTCCTGAAAGCAGTTTGGGAAACATTACCCTATATTTTGCAATGAACCTGTAGTCGGACCAATCCCACCAGGATGTTGGGCCTAGCCATCTATCGAGCCCTTGCGCCTGAACTTCTGTTGCGAGGCTGTTGGACATACATAGCAGCGCTAACAGTAAAAACGGAAGTATTGCCGTTAATTTGTGGTGTTTCGGCTTCAATCCATACCTCTGATTCAGCGCTGACAAGAGACATTAAAGCGAATTAATTAGAGTGGAATATATCGTATAAGAGAGGGCTGTGTCAAGGAATTAGTCTGCAAGGGATATCTGTTGGTGAAGCAATTAAAAGCCTTTAATTTTGCGGTTGAAACGTTACACAAAGCAATTAGACGATATATGAAGTCTTAAAAATATATATAAATTACATTTAATTTACCAAATATCCTTGTGTTTATTTTGGTGTTTTGTTAACATAGCCCATTATAATATGGCTCTGGGAGGTTCCTATGAGGCCTAACAATAAGATTTTAATATTGTTGTCTATTTTGGTGGTTGCATTCGTTGCGGGCTGCACGGATGAGTCGACGGATTTGAAGCAAAAGATTGCGGAAATTGATAAAAAGCTTCAGAAACAGGAGAAGGACCTAAAGGATTTCTCAGGAAAGTTTGCTGCGCCAAAAGATTTTAGCGCTGATATTCAACGCCTCGAGGATCAGTCCGAAAGAGTGGCAGAGACTTTAAAGACACGTCTTGAGCCAATGAACAGCCGATTAGAGGAGTTCAGGGATTGGGCTCAGGATTCCCAGAAGGAAAGGGAAGCTGTTAAAGAGAAGCTCAAAGGTATTGAAGCCACAGTCAATGATCTGAAAAAGAAAGTCGAAGCCAAGAACAAAGATTTGGCCAGCGCTACGGCTGAATCCGCAGCGGCTCGCAAAGCCGTGGCGGCTCTTAACAAAACGGTTGAAGACACATCAAAGGCTGTCGCGGAGCTGCGCAAGGAAGTGCTTGATAACAACACCAAGATTGTCAATGCAGTCAAGAAGACTCTTCCCAAAGTTAAGGAAGCCGCAGTGGCTGAGCTCAAGGAAAAGTTGCAGCCGTTGGAAGAGGGTTTATCCAGCATAAAAACCGGACTGGAGTCCGAGAAGAAGGATATCACAGGACGTGCGACTACCCTTGGAGCAGACGCCAACAGGGTTATTCAGGCTTTGAACTCGAAAATTCGTGAACTGGAGGATGTGGTAGCCTCTCAGAAGTCCGCTCTGCTGGAGATTGGAGCGAAATTACACGAAATAGAGGGTGGTCGCCGCTAGAGCGAGACGTCGCGGGCTGGGATTGTGAATCCATGATTCAACCCGCGCTTTAATATACATGTGGGAAAAAGAGGCCTCTAAGGGGCGATTTCTAACAACAGCTCGGAAAAAACGTTATAACCACTCCAAAGCGGTCAGTATGGCCGAAAAAATTTGGGCGAAACCTTTTCAGGAATCGCCCGTTTTTTTTGTAATTGATAAATGGCCTTAGGTCTTGGCCGTGTGTATCCTTAAATTTCTTTAATAGCCTCTTGGAAACCTTTGAGTGAACCTTCGATAGTTTCGTCCGAAACGCAGTAAGCTATTCTGAAATAACCGGGCCCACCGAAACCCACTCCCGGAACGGTTAGTATCAGCTTATCGCGAAGTTTAGATACGAAGGCCACATCGTCCTCCAGTGGAGACTTGGGAAACAAATAGAAAGCCCCCTCAGGCTTGATTACATCGTAACCGAAGCTTGTCAGAGCTTCGTAAAGCCTGTCGCGTCGTCTCTTGTAAACTGAGACGTCCACCAGGTCATACAGATGCTCGGCTACGGCACGTTGAATCAGACTTGGGGCGTTGACAAACCCGAGTATCCTGTTTGCCAGCACCAAACCGGCCAATGTGGCTTCGGCGGATTCCATGGCGGGGTTCATCGCTATGTATCCCAGGCGCTCTCCAGGAATTGACAGGTCTTTTGAGAACGACGTCACGACCATGCTATTTTCGTAGGCCTTCAATATGCTCGGGACAATTGCTCCATCGTAGATTATCCCGCGATATGGCTCGTCGGAAATGAGCACTATAGGTCGGCCAATCACTCTGGATTTGGCTTTCAACACTTCGGCCAGAGCGTCGATTTGTTCCTGAGTGTAAATTCTGCCGGTGGGATTGTTCGGTGAATTGATAAGAACCGCCGCCGTTTTGGGTGTGATGGCCTTTTCTATTTCCGAGACATCCAGAGAGAAATCAGGTTTTGTAGGGACAAGAACCGCTGCGCCACCGTGGTTATCGCAATAGAAAACGTATTCAACGAAGAAAGGCTTGGGAATTACTATCTCATCACCAGGATTGAGCAAGGTTTTGAGGACCACATTCAAGGCGCCTCCGGCTCCAACTGTCATGACCACGTTAGAACCGTCAATGTCAAACTGTTCGTCCTGTTTGATTTTCTTGGCGATTGCTTCGCGTGTCTGAATCAAACCGGCGTTGGGCATGTAAGCGTGAAGGCCTGCGGCTTCATCGCAGGCAGCCATGGATATGGCCTTCTTGAGATTTGCTGAAGGTTCTAGATTTGGATTACCCAAAGAGAAATCGAAAACGTTTTGAGGGCCATACTGTTGTTTTAGACGCGCTCCTTCCTCAAACATTTTTCTTATCCATGATGAGCGTTCCATGAAATCTGCGATTTTGGCAGATACTGGCATTATTACGTCCTCCGTGTAAGGCCTGCGTTATGAGTACAAACGAAAGCCCGGCTGAAATCTGCATCCAGTGTCTAGCCGGGCTCTCGACCTTGCATCAGCCCTTGTTTTCTAAGGGTTCCTAATATTAACACACGGGTCGCCAATAAGTCAAAGAATTTATAACAATATCGGGACAAGCAACGGCCGTGGGTGGCTAGACATTATTTCTGGGATGTATGTATAGTTTAATTTGTTAGGATAAGTTATATTGCGCGAAGTCTCAACAACTTTTATGAATTTTGTGAACCGGCGCTAAAGTGTTTGTACGAGTCTGTTACATACTATTGCTGATTGTTATTACATGGGCTGCGCAGGCTTCAAGATGTGAGGCTGTCTCAGCTGGCGAACTTGAATCAGCTTCCATGGCCATTCGAGAGGGTCAGTTAGAGCGAGCCATCAAAATCCTTGACTTGTTCATACGCAAAAACCCGAAATCCTACGCCGCTCATGTCAATAGAGGATCTGCGCTATTTTATTCAGGTTATGTTTTCAGGGGGGTAAACGACTGGCACAAGGCGAAGAATTTGGCGCCACTGTTCGCCTACGGAGTATTTACAGGTGAGGTGGTTTGGCAAAGCTCTCCCAGAGGGAATTACATTGATTTTGTGGCTTCAATAGAGCTTTATCCTGATCACGTGGCCACGGTGAACATGCTGGGAGCTACATATCTGGATTTCGGAATGACCGAAAAAGCGCTCGACCTTTTTCAGAAATCAGCGGAATTGACTGCCAATCCACTTTTCAAAACGGACCTCGAATGGTGGAGCTATACGCTCAATCCCTCAAATAAACCACGTCGGCGTTAATTTCACCTATTGCAGGGATAGTGAAAACAGCCTGAGTTTGTTCACAATTTCCTATTAACACTCACATAAAAAATCTTGACTTAATTCGGGTAGGAGAATATTGTTAATGTTTAACTTTTCGTGTCCGGGAGAATAAAAATTGAGAGGCCGAATAGAGATTGATAGAGAGCGGTGCAAGGGTTGCGGTCTATGTATGACCGTGTGCCCGAAGAAGAGAATTGGGATATCCGCAAAACTTAATACTAAAGGGTATTATCCTGCAGATTTTTCCGAAGATAATTCTTCGGATTCTGAGAAGACGGCATGCACTGGTTGCTGTTTATGCGCCTTGGTCTGCCCGGATGTTGCAATTGAAGTCTACCGCGAAGAAAAAGAGTAATCCACCGATTCATGGACTAGTGAGGAAAACATAATGTCAGCCAAAACTCTCATGCGGGGAACGCATGTGCTGGGTGAGGCCGCCATTCGATCAGGATGCAGGGCCTATTTTGGATATCCAATCACGCCGCAAAACGAATTGCCGGAGTATATGGCGTCGTCTTTTGCGAAGATGGATGATGCTGTATTTGTCCAGGCTGAAAGCGAATTGGCGTCGATTAACATGGTGATAGGCGCTTCAGCTACTGGGGCGAGGGTAATGACGTCGTCGTCGAGTCCCGGCATAAGCCTCAAGCAGGAAGGAATATCCTATCTCGCCGCTATGGAGCTTCCTGCGGTTATCGTAAACATGATGCGTGGCGGTCCTGGTCTTGGGAACATAGCCCCGGCTCAGGGTGATTATTTTCAGGCCACTAAAGGTGGTGGACACGGAGATTATAGGTTAATCGTCCTGGCTCCCGCTTATGGTCAGGAAATCGCCGATATGACGAGGCAGGCCTTTGATTTGGCGGACAAATACAGAACACCGGTGATGATACTTGGTGATGGAATGATGGGGCAGATGATGGAGCCCGTTGTATTTCCTGATCCTCTAGATGTCAGCAAGTTTCCGGTCAAGGACTGGGCTCTTACGGGGGCTAAAGGCAGACCTAGCAGAATAATAAGGTCGTTGTGGCTTGATCCGCCCAAAGAGGAAGAACTCAATTGGAGACTTGTCCGGAAGTATGAAGCGATTTCGCAAGAAATTACGGACCAGGAAATTTATCTATGTGACGACGCTGAAATAGTGGTAGTGGCTTACGGAACAGCGGCCAGAATAGCCAAAGGGGCTGTTCACCGAGTCCGGAGCCAGGGGATCAAGGCAGGACTGTTCCGGCCCAAGACCCTATGGCCGTTCCCCGGTGAGGTTTTGGCGTCCATGAGCAAAAACCTCGAACACATAGTAGTTTTTGAAATGAGCACGGGGCAGATGGTTGAGGATGTTAGACTCTATGTGGAAGGCCGATGCCCGGTTTCATTTTATGGTCGTCCCGGAGGAGTGGTGTCCACTCCTGAGGAAATCGCTGGCGTGCTCAGTGGCGTTGGATCGGGGCTTATCAAGAAATCAGCCTGAGTGTTGAACCTTTAATCGGGCGGATGTTCTGTCAAATTAACTTGATACGAAATGTTACACGGGGGTCTCAAACGTGAAGAAAGTATTTAGCCGGCCCAAATCTCTTAAAGATGTTCCATTCCATTATTGCCCGGGATGCGGGCATAGTGTCATACACCGATTGGTGTGTGAAGTTATTGATGAATTGGGCATTCAGGACAAAACTATCGGCGTTCCTCCAGCGGGATGCGCCGTATTGGCATATAACTATTTTGATGTGGACATGTGTGAGGCGCCTCATGGGAGGGCAGCCGCTGTGGCTACCGGAATCAAGCGTATGCTTCCGGACAGGGTTGTTTTCACATATCAGGGCGATGGTGATATAGCTGCTATTGGAACAGCGGAGACAATACATGCCGCCAACCGTGGGGAGAGGGTGACCTGTATTTTTGTCAACAACGCCGTCTATGGAATGACAGGAGGGCAGATGGCCCCGACCACGATTCCGGGACAGGTTACAACCACTTCTCCGGGTGGTCGAATACCGCTTAGAGACGGTAACCCATTGGATCTGAGCGCAATGCTGGCGCTTGCGGCGGGAAGCGTCTTTATTGAAAGGACGACTGTAATTAATCCCAAAGGGGTCAACAGGACTAAAAAGGCTATAAAAAAAGCATTTCAGACTCAGATAGAAGATAAGGGTTTCTCTCTGGTTGAAGTACTTTCGCCATGTCCAACAAACTGGAAAATGTCACCGGCTGAGTCGGTTAATTGGGTTGAAGAAACCATGTCAAAAATCTTTCCTATACAGGTGATAAAGGATGTCGCTTAAGATAATTTTTTCCGGTTTTGGTGGACAGGGAGTTTTGATGATGGGTTATGTTCTTGCTTTTGCGGGTATGAACGAAGACAAGCATGTAACCTTTCTTCCATCGTATGGCGCGGAGGTTCGCGGTGGGACCGCCAATTGCACCGTGGTGGTTTCGGATGAGGAGATAGCTAGCCCTATAGCGTCCTCTCCTGAGTTCGTAGTCGCAATGAACTACCCATCGATGATCAAGTATCAGAACATGGTCAAGCCCGGTGGAACAATGTTCCTCAACAGCGATTTGATCTCTGAAGATCCCGCCAGGGATGACATAAATGTGGTCAAGGCTCCGGTCAACACCTTGGCTCATGAGATGAAGGCGGACAGATCATTAAATATGGTGATGCTTGGAGTAGTTGCGGTAAAAACCGATATGGTGTCTGAGGATGCGTTAATGTCGGCTATCGAGAAAGTTCTTCAGGGCAAGAAGAAAAGCCTTATTGAAATGAACCAGAATGCTCTGAAGGCTGGCATGAAATTCGCCGCTGATAACAACTAAACGAGCCCATTCTTGGTCCTTTCCGCATAACTGGTTTGAGTAGGAGGCTCAGATGAAAACTGTACATGAATTAGCAGTTGAACTGAAGAATGCCCCCGGCGCTCTATCTGACGTAGTAGAAATGCTTACGTCCGCTGGAATTAAGATACTTGGACTCAGCGCAAGAATTGAAGGAGACATTGGGATTGCAAGTCTTGTGACTAACGATCCGTCAAGAGCCTTCAACATGCTGGAAACGGCCGGTTACAAAGTTTCCACACGGGACATATTGGTGGTGGAGGTTCCACATCATCCCGGAGGAATGACAGCAATACTCAAACCACTCAAATTAGCCTCCGTAAATGTTCAAAATATCTATTTCCTTCGCTGCTCCATGATCATGGGCGCCGCTCAGATTATGGCTTTGAAGGTGGATGACTGTGAAAAAGCTTCTGAGGCCTTGTCCGAAGAATGGATAAGGATGCTCGGCGATGAGATTTATAATTGGTAGAAGTCCTTGGGCAAAAGGTTTTCATTAGGCTCTTTTTTAAGAGCCTTTTTTATTTCAGCCTCCGTTTTTAGGGGCGCCATGTGACAGAGTTCGGTTAAGGAAGGCCACCATTTTCTCGAAGGCGTCAAGCAGAGCGGGTTTCATAAACCTGTTCTCGGTCCTGAGGTCATAATAAATATTGAACATGTGTTTCTGGTCAGGATAGATATTGATTTCGAATGGCCGCATACTTGTTTTCAGATTCCAGGCCAGTTCTCTAGCGTATTTGACATCGTAAACGTCGTCCTTTTCTCCATGGAATATTTGAACCGGGGGTAACCTGAAAGGTTCGTAAGGCATTATCCAGGGCCATCCTCCGTAATTCCATATTATAGCCTTGATCCTGGGGTCCTTGCACGCATAGGCCAAAGCTGCATTGGCCGGCTGTGAAAAGCCTGACAGCGCAATTTTGGTCCGGTCTACCCAAGGAGATGCGCAAAGGAAATTTACAGTTGATTTAATGGTGTCCATGTACCATTTGGAGCCAAAGAACAGTTTTGTGGCCACTGCGCCCTGGTTGACGCTCCCCAACAGATATCCCATTCCTCTGTCCCATGACCACGGCCCAGGGGTCATGTCCTCAGGATAATTTGAAGGATCGATGAGGGCCACAACATAATTCCGATCCGCAAGTAACTGACAGTGTTCATGATATTGAGCTATTTTGGTTCCGCCAACACCTACGCCTACTACAACCGCAGGCAGTGGACTTTTCATTCCGCAATGTGGGAAAAATAAATACGCCGGCAGGACGGATCCGGAGGATGTGGGAATGTTAACCCTGGTACTGGCCTCAGACGTTGATTGGAACCCTGGGACCGAAAAAATGATCGTGGCCACGAAGACATGAAACATCTTGATAGAGATTGTTTTCAAACGATGCTCCAAAGGACAATATTGTAAAGACATGATGCGCATGGATCCACGGTATGAGTTTTCATGATTTAGCACAACACATTAATTTTTAATCATAGTATATTGATTTAGCGCAAAAAATACCATTAATATCAGCTGTTGTCAAGGTTTTGGATCTGAGGCCGCAAGCTTTGATGTCAGTCAATATTGTTGAAAACGGTCTCCAAAAATTATAATATTTGTCAGGCTTCAATCCGGACACATTCCCTGTGTAAAACAATTAACCATGTGGTCATTCGACATTCATCGAATTCTTTCTTCTATCGGTGAAAAAGTCTCTCATCAGGAGGCGTAATGAATCCCGTAGCTAACCCCTACCAACCGGTAAACCGAATCAGGATTGTCACAGCGGCTTCTTTGTTCGATGGGCATGACGCGGCGATCAACATCATGCGTCGGATACTTCAGGCTTCAGGAGCTGAAGTTATCCACCTCGGCCACAATCGATCCGTGTCTGAGGTAGTTACTGCGGCTGTTCAGGAAGATGTTCAAGCCATAGGTTTGAGTTCCTATCAGGGCGGTCACATGGAGTATTTCAAGTATGCGGTTGATTTACTCAAGGAATATGGTAGCTCGCACATTCGTGTGTTCGGTGGTGGCGGTGGCGTCATTGTCCCAGAGGAGATCAGAGAGCTCGAATCTTATGGGGTGGCCAAGATATTCAGCCCTGAGGACGGTAGGAAATACGGCTTGCAGGGCATGATAAACAAATTCCTTGAGATGTCGGATTTTCCCGTTAGTGATGGCCGTTTGGATTTTGATTTGTCAGAGATGGGAACTTCGAGTTGGCGTCAAATCTCCCGGCTCATTTCCTGTATTGAAGTAGCCAAGGAAAAGGGCGCCGGCGATCTACAGGAAGTAATGGACGCTATTGCTGAGAGAAAGACTGAAAAGGTTATCCCCGTGTTGGGAATAACGGGCACCGGAGGGGCTGGTAAATCATCACTGACTGACGAACTTGTGCTTCGGTTCCTTAACGATCAGCCGGATAAGACGGTGGGGATTATCTCAGTGGATCCCACTCGGAGGAAAACCGGAGGAGCTCTGCTTGGTGACCGCATCAGGATGAATTCCATCCACACGGACAGGGTTTATTACAGATCGATGGCTACACGAAGCCAGGGTATGGAAATACCCAATCACATGCAAGAATCTATAGAGGCCCTCAAGGCAGCGGGATTTGATTTCATAGTCATAGAGACAGCAGGAATAGGGCAGGGGGATGCGGCTATAGTTCCGTTGGTCGATGTTTCCCTGTACGTCATGACTTCGGAGTTTGGAGCCCAAAGTCAGCTCGAAAAAATTGATATGCTGGATTTTGCGGATCTAATTGCAATAAATAAATTTGACCGACAGGCTTCAGAAGACGCTATACATGACGTGAGAAAGCAGGTCCAACGCAACAGGACTGATTTTTTCAGGCCCCTGGAAGACTTTCCCGTCTACGGCACTATCGCTTCCAGGTTTAATGACGACGGCGTGACGGGTCTTTATTCGGCAATAATACAGGCTTGTGTCGAGAAGACAGCAGTTGATTGGAAGACAAGTTATAAGGCCAGACCTGACAAGAAACCGTCATCCAAGACGATCATTATTCCTGTTGAGCGAGCGGGCTATCTTTCCGAGATATCAGACACCGTGAGGAAGTATCATCAGTGGGGGACAGAGCAGTCCGAGCTGGTTAGGAGGCTATGGCATCTGGATGAAGTAGAGAAGGAGCTTGTTTTTGGAGGCCAGTGTGAGTCTTCGGCGGCTCTTGAAGGTATCAAGATCTTGCAGGAAGACATAGAAAAGAAACTGGACCCCAAGGCGCTAAGGCTTGTCGGAGAATGGGAAGACATCAAGGAATCATATTCTGGAAGCGACTATGTCTTTGAAGTCCGTGGGCGAAAAATTCCTACAAAACTCAAGGTAAAGACGTTGAGCGGAACGCTTATGCCTCGGATTTCACTGCCAAAATTTACAGATAGAGGGGAACTTCTACAGTGGAGACTCAAGGAAAACCTTCCGGGTATGTTCCCTTACACCGCCGGGGTCTTTCCTTTCAAACGGCAGGACGAGGACCCCACAAGGATGTTCGCCGGAGAAGGCGATCCTTTCCGAACAAACAGGCGTTTCAAATACTTGTCGGCAAATAGCGTGGCTAAGAGACTTTCCACAGCATTCGACTCCGTTACGCTATACGGTCGGGATCCGGAAGAGAGGCCGGATATTTACGGTAAGATTGGGACATCAGGAGTTTCAATTTGCACTCTAGATGATGTAAAAGTCCTATATTCGGGTTTTGATCTAAGCGCTCCTAATAATTCTGTATCTATGACAATTAATGGACCGGCGCCTATAATGCTGGCGATGTTTTTCAATGCGGCCATAGATCAGAAGCTCGATAAATTCCGTGAGGAAACGGGATCTGAACCGAACGCGGAACAGGCTTCCCGGATAAAGTCCGAGGTTTTAAGTTCGATTCGGGGAACCATTCAGGCAGATATTCTTAAGGAAGATCAGGGTCAAAACACCTGCATATTTTCTACGGATTTCTCATTGAAAATGATGGGAGACATTCAGGAGTTTTTCATTAGGAATGACGTCAGGAACTTCTATTCCGTCTCTATTTCGGGCTATCACATCGCGGAAGCAGGCGCCAACCCGATCACTCAATTAGCTTTCACCATGGCTAATGGTTTCACGTACGTCGAATATTATTTGTCTCGGGGAATGAACATAGATGATTTTGCTCCCAATCTGAGCTTTTTCTTCTCCAACGGACTAGAGCCTGAGTACAGTGTCATCGGGAGGGTGGCAAGAAGGATTTGGGCTATCGCCATGCGCGACAAATACTGTGCAAACGAAAGATCCCAGAAGCTCAAGTATCATATTCAGACGAGCGGAAGATCATTGCACGCCCAGGAAATCCAGTTCAATGACATAAGGACCACCTTGCAGGCTCTGATCGCAATTTATGACAATTGCAATTCACTCCACACTAATTCTTATGATGAGGCTATAACCACTCCGAGTGAGGAATCTGTCAGGAGGGCCCTGGCCATCCAGCTGATAATCAACCGGGAATGGGGAATTTCCAAATGCGATAACGTTAACCAGGGAAGTTTCATTCTGGAAGAGCTTACAGATCTTGTCGAAGAAGCGGTTCTGGCTGAATTTGATCGTATCTCACAGCGTGGTGGTGTTTTGGGAGCTATGGAAACCGGTTATCAACGCACCAAGATCCAGGATGAATCGCTTCACTATGAAACTCTCAAATCTACAGGCGACTACCCAATTATCGGCGTAAATACTTTCCTGAAAGAAGATGGCTTTGACCTGGAACTTACCGCTGTTGAACTGGCAAGAGGAACTGAGCAGGAAAAGCAGTCACAACTAAGCAGATTGCGTGAATTCAAGGCGAGAAACGCTGATATGGCGCCTCAGGCGCTTGAGAGGCTTTTCAGGGTCGCGCAGTCCGGCGAAAATCTGTTCGAAGAGCTTATGGAAACGACAAAATACTGTTCTCTGGGGCAGATCTCAGACACGTTATACAGGGCTGGTGGACAATATAGAAGAAACATGTAACTCAGCCAGATGAGATATTGGCCATATCGATTTAGAATTCAGGGGTTACACGCCACGAGTTTGTTTCGAGCGGTGTTTGTTGGGCGTCAGGATTTTCAGCAATCATAACGGTTTTTGCTTCAGTAGACCGGCCTGTTGGTTTGTGGATGAGCCTGAGCTTGCATGTCCCGGGGGGGAGGCTTATCATGCCGTAATAAGAACCCTTTTCGTCAGTATAAACCTCCATGCAATCCCTCCAGGGGCTCTGGGAAACCTGCACTGTGACCGTAGCATTCGGAATATCAGGAAAACCACCGGTGAAAGTCACAGTGTCTCCTGCTATGCTGGCCATCAGGGTGCTCCTGATCTCGGAACGCCCCACAGGTAAGTCGTGTTTCCTGGCTACCTTGGAATAAAGGCTGTCTCTCATCTTCCTGCTGTATCTTTTGTCCATGGCTTTGTAGGGAGCGGAGAACGGATTATTACCATTGAGCAAAGCATTCCAGTCAAAGGCCAGGTTTATGCCTGTGTTTATGGCGTAACTCTCACCCCACGAGTTGTTTCTTGCATACTGAAAGTTTGCGTTAAACATCCCGTCTCTCGAATTAACCGAGACTGTGCCCCTGTGTCCCGTCACATCAGTGTTTGGGGCCCTATAGGTGTGGGCCTGGCCATCTAGCCTAATGTCGAAATACGGAAAGACAGGGGGCAGAAGAAAGGATAAACTTACGTCTCCACCTGCCGGCAGGGATTCCTTGAATAACGATACGCCGTCCTTGGCTAAACTCTCACGAACATTGTTCGGAAGATAAACATTTCCGGATAACTTCAGGTCGGAAAAATACCCTGGAAGGGCAGATAATTCCATTCCCACTATGGTTTCTTTCATGAATTCCCCCCCGCTATTGCGAGGTCGAACCCAATCCTGGTATGCGTGAAAGCCCAGCATGGTCTCTGATGTAAGTAGATGTCTTACTCCACCTCCAAATGAAAAGCTCTCACGCCTATTATTAAGAGACGCTCTGGGAGATAGAAAAACACTCACGTCATTCCATCCTCGGACCGGCAAAAAATAGTCCAACTTAAAGGTCGGGGAGTTGTTTATCCTGTCCCATCCCGCGTCTACATCCAAACCCTTGTGTATGCTGGATGGTAAAGCCAGCCCCAGACCATAGTTTATTGTCCGGGGAATATAAGGCTCAATATGATGAACTTCTTTGGGTCTTTGACTTGGTTGCACAAACTGAAGCGCTATACTGGGAGCTTCCACATAGTGCGGGTTTAACAGCTTAGGGTTATTTTTTGACGAACTAAAGGCGTCGCGCTCGCTGAACATAAATATACAAGAGCTGAGAAGTAAAAAAACGTATAATAACAATTTACTTTTACTTTTCATCATAATACCCTAATTAATATGGGTATTATTTTTTGTGTTAATTGTCAAGTGAATATGGATCCTTTCGTCTTATAATGTTTGAAAATTTTAATTGGTCATTTGAAAATCTGAGTTTGTATTGGAGGGCTTTGAGTCTTTTCTTGAATAGACCAAGGGGCGAGTTTGACATATTTGGGAAAATCTATGTATGTAATAGCTTGGTAAGCGTTGAGTATCGGTAGAGCAAGCTTCATGGTGAGGCCAATCTATTCTGGGAAGCTACGTGGTTTAGGCAGGATTGGGTCTCCAAATCGTAGATGAGAAAAGAGCAGGGATTTGAAATGAAAAATAAACAGCCATCCTGGGTCAACGAAGTTATACAGCCGTATGTTTCGACCATACCCCCGTATGTTCCTGGCAAGCCTGTTGCGGAGGTTCAGAGGGAGCTAGGCATAAAAAAGGCGATAAAGCTGGCTTCCAATGAAAATGCGCTGGGACCATCGCCAATGGCGGTGGCTGCAATCAGGAAACAAGTTCTAGGGGCGCATATCTATCCGGAATCCTCGGCGCCAGATTTGAGGTTAAAGATTGCGGAGAAATATTCGGTGGGTTCAGACAACGTTATCCTGGGTAATGGCTCCGATGAAATAATGCAAATGCTGGCTCACGTGTTTCTGACAACGCAGGATGAGGCGATAATTGCGGAAAACTCATTCTCGATGTATCGGATTGTCACGAGGCTATTCGGGGCAAAGCCGGTTTTTATCCATCTGAAGAGTTATCATTTGGATCTTGAGGCGACGCTTGACGCTGTTACTGACAGCACGAGGATTATCTTTCTGGCGTCTCCAAATAGCCCTACAGGAACAATCATAACAAAAAAGCAGCTTGACAACTTTCTCAAAGAGCTTGAATCGAGGAAGGTCATCGTTGTTTTCGATGAGGCTTACGCCGAATATGTGAATTCACCGAAGGCCGCCAATGGGATTCCGTACGTGAGCAAATATCCCAACGTTATTGTTTTGAGGACCTTCTCAAAGATATATGGATTGGCAGGTTTGAGAGTCGGGTATGGCTTGGCTCAAAAATGGATGATAGATCTTTTGAACAGGGTGCGTGCTCCTTTCAATGTCAATTTGCTTGCTCAGGCTGCCGCTGTGGCTGCCCTTGATGACAATGAACATGTTCGTCGATCCCTGGAGATGAACTCATCCGGCATGGCATTTGTGTCCAGCGCCCTGGAAGATTTCGGCTTTGAAGTAATACCTTCTCAGGCAAACTTCCTCACATTTGCTCCGACTCTGGATGCAGGTATGGTATATGACGAACTTCTCAAGAAAGGGATAATCGTCAGAAGGTTGGCAAGTTTTGGAATGCCCAGTTACATAAGGGTCACTATAGGAACCAAAAGCCAGAACGAGGCTTTCATAAATAAATTGCGGCTCATAATTAACGAGAAAAAATAGGTGGATAGGTAAGGGCTTGGCTTGAATATGGAGGAAATGAAGAATAGCGTTAGAAATGCTCCTCAGGGCAGCATAGTGATAGCTATCGACGGCCCGGCGGGAGCTGGAAAATCCACCCTTTCCAGGGAATTGGCAAAACAGATCGGTTTTTTTATCCTTGATACCGGGGCTCTCTACAGGGCAATGGCCCTGGGGCTGTTGCGCCAAGGTTGTTCCGTGGATTCGTCAATTGTGCCTCCGGATTTGCTCGGCGAAATCAAAATAAGGGTTGAACCTTGTAAGACATCGATGAAGCTATTTTTGAATAACGAATTATTAGGAGACGAAATCAGGGACGAGTATGTTGGCTCGGCTGCTTCAAGATTTGCGGTTCTGCCCGAGGTCCGGCAAGCCTTACTTGATACTCAGCGAGATCTTGCAAAATCATGGAATATTGTGGCTGAGGGTCGAGATATGGGAATAGTCGTTTTCCCTGACGCATTCATTAAGTTCTTTGTCACTGCTGAGTTGGAAGAGCGCGCAAAAAGAAGGTTCACTGAACTTCTTGAAAGGGGTGAAAAGCCTTACTACAGTGTTGTATTGAATGAAATGCGCGCTAGAGATATCAGGGATGAATCAAGAAAGACCGCGCCCTTGGCTCCAGCTAGTGATTCAATAGTTATAGACACTACACATCTTACTCCTAAAGCGGCCTTGAACAAGATGTTGGAATTGATCGAAGCAAAATATGAAATCAGTGGTTAGATAACAATAATTAGCCAAAAAGATTCGCAATAAAAACTTTTTGTTGTCAGATTCTTTAAAAATAGATATATATAATAGATTATTCAGAACAGTTGAATAAAGCTTAGCTGCACAAAAGAGTCCGGGGGTGTTAGCTGGATGGAAAACTTGGAAACCCAATCTAACCACAACCTTCTGTCCGATGATGAAGGCCAGGAGATAACCAAAGAAGAAAACTTCGCAGAGCTTGTAGAGAGTAGTTTTCACAAAGCGCAGGAGGGGGAGATAGTAAGCGGTGTGGTGGTTCAGATCACGCCGGAATACGTTATGATTGACGTCGGATCAAAATCCGAAGGTCAAATTCCCCTAGATCAGTTTCAGGATGAACAGGGCGCTTTGACAGTGTCTGTCGGTGACACTGTTCAGGTATTTCTTGAAGACTCTGGAGAGAGTTCTGGCGGAGTAAGAATCTCCAAGACCAAAGCGGACAAGATCCGTATTTGGGACGAAATAGCCGAAATCTGTGAGACAGAGAAGACCATCTCCGGAAAGGTCATTTCGCGCGTTAAAGGCGGTATGCAGGTTGATATAGGTGTGCCGGCCTTTTTGCCAGGATCTCAGATAGACATCAGGCCTGTAAGAAACTTCGAAAAATATATTGGCGAAACATTCGAATTTAACGTTCTCAAATATAATCGCAAGCGTGGAAATATAGTTCTTTCAAGACGACCCCTGTTGGATAAAGTTAGAGACGAGAAGAAGGATTTTATACTCAAAGCTCTTGAAAGCGGGGAAATATTCACTGGAGTTGTCAAGAACATAACGGATTATGGAGCATTTGTTGATTTAGGCGGTATAGACGGTCTGCTCCATATAACTGACATGTCCTGGGGCAGGATTAACCATCCATCGGATATCATCAAGGTTGGCGATGAAATCAAGGTCAAGATTTTAAAATTTGATGCTGATAAGGAGCGAGTTTCTTTAGGTCTCAAACAGATCAATCCTGATCCTTGGGAAACAGCGGAAGACGCTTATCCTATCGGTTCCAAATGGAATGGTAAAGTTGTCAGTATTACTGACTACGGTATTTTTGTTGAACTTCAGCAAGGTGTTGAAGGCCTGGTTCATGTATCTGAAATGGCATGGACGAAAAAGCCTCGCCATCCGTCCAAGATGGCTCACATCGGCGAAGAAGTCGAGGTTGTGGTCCTTAATGTGGATAAGTCTCAGAAACGCATATCTTTAGGTATGAAACAGTTGAGACCAAATCCGTGGGATGTTATTGCGGAGCGCTATCCCGAAGGAACAAAGATAGAAGGTAAGATCAGGAACGTCACTGATTTTGGAATATTTGTAGGCATCGATGAAGGAATTGACGGCCTGGTTCACATATCTGACATATCCTGGACGCAGCGCATAAAGCATCCCGGTGAGCTTTACAAGAAAGGCCAAACCGTTCAAGCAGTAGTGCTGAACATTGACAAAGAAAATGAAAGATTCTCGCTAGGCATCAAACAAATTGAAGAAGACCCGTGGGAAACAATACCGGAGAGGTATCCCACAGGCGCATCCGTTACAGGTAAGGTCACTTCCGTTACTGACTTCGGAGTATTCCTGGAGATCGAAGACGGAATAGAGGGCATGATCCACGTTTCGGAACTTTCCAAGGATCGTGTCAATTCACCGTCAGATTTTACCAAAGAGGGTGAAACCCTGACAGCAATGGTGCTTAAGGTAAACAAGCGAGACAAGAAGATAGCATTATCCATCAAGAGTCTTGAGAAATCGCAGGACGTTGAACAAAAGAGTTATTCAAGTAGTCAGGATGTTGTGGCGTCCAACCTTGGAGATCTTCTTAAGGAAAACCTTGGAGCGTCCTTCGGCAAAGATTGATCCCGTCAAATAATTATTTCAGCGCAGATGATCCAGATTCTGCGCTGAATAGTCTCCCCCATCATTATCTTCCAGAAATTCAATTCAGACCAGTTGCCAATGAAATTATATACAGGCGCCAGACCAGTATAGGTGTGTATTATTTTGTCAGGACTACTGACTAGACGTGCCAGGCTCAAGCCTTTCAATTATCCGACGTGCCTCATGTAAGGCGTCCTGCCTGGAAGCGATTTCGCCTAGAGCCTGTTTTTCCCGAATTCTTTTTAGTACGTAACCGATTTGAGGACCGGGCGAAATGTTGAAATATGTAATAATATCATTTCCATTTACCAATGGGGCTACGGGTTTACCGGGAAGCTCGAAAAAATAATCGAAAAGCGTTTTGACACCAATTAATGCATTGTCCATATGGCTTTGCTTTCTGGCGGGTCCGCAGGAGGACCTCAAATCCGCAATGAAAATTAATGACATTCCAATAATATCTTCCTGAAAACGATCAGATACCCTGAATAGGAATTTCCTCGACGGTTCCGAAACCGTCAGGGAGGACAAGCGCATGTGGCTTCCTACGAGTTTCAGGACAAATTCGGATTCACGATTAGACATTTTGAGTTTGACTATGGAGTTCTCAATTATCTGCCGGGAGACCTTTTCATGACCGTAAAAATGAATGTTTCCAATAGAATCTACTGTTGAGGTAAGGGGTTTTCCTGAATCATGGAAGAGGCCGGCGAGTTTTACGAGCCATGGACGATTTCGTCCTGGACAGATTTCATGCCTCAAGTAGTTTAAAATTCTATCTTTGTGTTCGGGGAAAAAACTTTCCAGGTTATTTATAAGAAATTCTATCTGTTCTACAACCTTTAATGAATGATTCCAGACATCCAGATCGTGGAACCGGTTCTGACTGGCGCCTTTCATGCGTTTAAGTTCAGGAAAAAGCAGAGTTATGGCGCCTAGCTCCTCCATCGCTATCAGAGTTCCAAAACTATTTGGCTCGGCGAGAATCAGGTACAGTTCATCCCTTATTCTCTCGCCAGAGATTTCAGAAAGTCCTTGGACCGCTTGCTCCATTAAAAGAAGGCTTTTAGCTTCTATTGAAAAACCAAGCTGAGTAGTGAAGCGATATGCCCTAAATATTCTCAAGGGATCATCAGAAAATGCGTTGTCCGAGCAGGCGCGAATGTGTCCGTGCTTTATATCCTGAAGTCCGTTTAGCGGATCGATTAAAAGCTCAAGGCCGCTGCAAATAAAATCTGACACTCTGACTGCTATCGCATTTATTGTGAAATCTCGCCTGGAAAGATCTTCATCGATCGTGGGCGCCTTCAGAGTGGTAATGTCCATAATCTCATGGTCAGGCGAATTGAAGACCAGTCGACCACATCCATTAATTTCATCCAGTGGAGCAAATGAAGCTTCATCTCCGAGGCGGTCGCTGATTTGCCGAGCCAAACTAAATCCATTCCCCGCTACAGCAACATCAACATCTGCTATGTGGCTACGATTGATGAAGTGATCACGAATAAATCCTCCAACTATATAGGAGCCGGGGGATATTTCTTCGATTAATTCCAGAGCTTTTAGTAGCTTAGGGTTTATCAACAAGACAGATTCCGTGATTGGCCTGATGGTTGAAGATAAGATGGGATCAAGCCAACAATAATAAGCTAGAGTTGAGCATGTATTAATTCGAACCTGATAGTGCCAACTATGGGTGAAGAGGTCAATAGAAGCGGTATCTTACGGGAATCATTTGAAATCCATAGCTTTCCGGTAGCAATTTCCTTTTGATCAGAAGTTAGCTTCACGAGTCTCAGATTTAACCTCAGAGCTTCATGCTGACCGGATTTTATGCTTATTTGCTCTTGACCTTGAGGAGTGACGTAGAGTCTGGCCTTATCTTTTCCGTCGAAAATATCAACGAACATAGGCTTTGCTAAGTCCTTCTGTTTTCGAAGGAGGAAGACAGCGGAAATGGGGTCGTAAAGCCCCATTACCTTTTCGGTGTGGCATTCCTGCTCATCGCCCTTTTGCTTGTTGACCGTGACCGACTTCGTCCTATGGTCGAAGCTAAGATCGACTACTTCGCTTCGCAGCAAATTGGACCTAAGGTGGAATCTATAAGTTTCCGGCTGGATAGTCTTAGCGGAAAAGGTAGCCTGAATACGACTCCAGATCTCCACAAGCGCTTTTAGGGGGCCGTCCGAAACCGCTTGAGCAGTGACACTGACCTTATTTGAATCTGCTTTTGTCGTTATGTCACCATGGCCGGCTCGACTGCCATTCCATGTAACCTCATATTTTAGTAATTCAATTTGATCACTCGAAGATGATGACGCATGTGGAGCTGAGATAATGAGAAAACTAAGAATCAGAAATAAGATTGTGGAATAGGTGGAATTCTTTCGTTCGCGACTCACCGAGCATTTTCTCCGCTGAGGATATGGAAAAATTTCTTGAAGCGTATTAAAACCTGATTTGTTTGAACGTGAAAGTTAAAAATAGTTCCCGGTTGTTAGCATCTCTTTGTAAATCAGGTAAGTTAGTTTTGCCTGAAACGCTTCCAATAGAACTTTTTGTTCACTTCGGGCATAGAGATCATCAGAGTTTCACCGGAGATCTGGTAGGGCCATTTAACCGTGTTTCCTGCGTCGTCGGTAATTATAATCTGCTCCCTTTCGAGAGTATACTTACCTGATCGGTTCTTTGACATGTCGGTGTTTTCTTTGTCCATGCGATTAAAAATTACTTCACCCTTTCCCGTAAATTCCAAGACTGTTCGAGTCGCCTCCCTTGGTTTTTGTTCCTCCCCTTTGTCATTTACCTGATACATGAGTTCCCATTTGTCCATGAGTCCGCGGTCTAAAGAAGCCGAAGCGGATTCCTGGGAAGACGGCTGGGAATCCATCTTTGCATTCTTCGGCAAAGAAGCGGTCAGGCACGAAGCCAGGGAAAATGAGCAGATCAAAGCGCAAATTGAAATACCGAATCTATATTTCAGGGACACAATTAAACCTCAAATATCGTGACAAGTTTTGATCACGCGACCGTTCAATCTTATTCTACCACAAGTTTCCGAGTTCTCTCTGATCAGTTTCCCTGAGCGCCACAGAAGGCTGCTGTCGGGGAGCCGGTTGTGGTTGGTTGGCTGAAGCTTCAGCGTTCTCCTTCTCCTGTTTGTTTGCGCTAGCAACCGCCGTGGGTTTCGCTATCGGAAATTCGCCTCTTACCAGACGTGTCAAAAAGTTATCGTCGATGATAATACAATAAGACCCGACGCTAAGTGTATGAAACACAGCTTCTGCGTCATGCCAGTCCAGACCGAGACAGCCGTGAGTCAGTCTGCCACCAGTAGCCTCAGCGTAATGGATGTAACGAGCGCCGTCATAAACCATCTTGTATCTGAAAAATCCCGGAACCCGCCTGTCTTCCCATCTAGTAGGTATGGGCTCATTTTCTTCCACAAAGTACCAGTCAGGCCTGATCCAGTCATCCACTGGAACCTTGCTCTTGATAGGGAAAATTCCCACAGGCGTTTCAAATGCGCCCACGTGGGTCTTGCCCTTGCCAATGGCTACCGGGCCTATCCTTAAAAGGCCACCGTTCCTGTCATAAAGGTAGAATTGGAAGTTCCTCTTGTCGATCACCACGAAAGCTTTACCGTTCCTGTTTCTGATGACACTGGCGATCGAGCGCGCTTCATGCATGACTTGCTGCACCTGACCTTCGTCATGCAGCCTATGACCATAGTAGGCGTCGTACATCTGCGACTGACGGGGTTGAGGCTGTTGATATTCGGCATATTCCTGGTTAGTTGAACGCGCCATTTGTTCCCGAAGGATCGCTTCTGCGTCCCTGTGGTCATACTGGAGATTGGCCATGGGGTTTGAATTAGGATAATACTGCGTGGTCGGTTGCCCTTGGGAACCGTAATAATAAGGTTGTTGGTAGTAGTTGTCATAATATTGAGCATGAACCGGAATGGCTATCAAAAATCCTACTAACACCCCAAACAGACTTATAAGTTTATTACGCATCACTTAACCCTCGTGTCAGAAAATAACAGAAAGGACCAACCCACTCAAAATCAAGTCCTGTATAGTTTAAAAGCTATTATGTGTCAATAAAAGCCGAACAATACGTGTAAAAGTTATAGAATTAAATTAAACAGTGTTTATGATATTTGCCTAACGTTCTAATCAAATGAGCTCTAAAACACTCGTTTTGAAGACAAACGTATTTAAATTTTATTCCTATCTACAATTAAAATCAATCCGGCGCCGTTTTGTTTACATGTAGTCTCTGTCAAAATCTCAAAGTGAAAGCCTTATTCGGCCTGTATCCCGTATTTTTTGAGCTTGTATTGCAGATTGCTTCTGGATATTCCCAATATCTTTGCAGCTTGCGCCTGTATATTGCCGCACTGTTTTAGAGCCTGACGTATCATTTTTTCCTCGATTGCGTCCAACGTGTCTACCAAACCCGAATCCATTGAGATGAAAGTTTCCGTTTCCCTGAGGACCTCATTGCTTTTCTTGATCTCGTTAGGTAAATCGGATTTCTTGATTGTAGAGCCTCTAGACATGACCAACGCGCTTTCGATTACATTCTCAAGTTCTCTGACATTTCCGGGCCAGCTATAGGAATAGAGGACCCGCATGGCTTCCGGATCAACTTCCTTGATGTTTCTATCCAATCTCATGGAATACTTGTTGATGAAATGGGCGACCAGGAATGGTATGTCGGAACGTCTTTCCCTAAGCGCAGGAACCCTTATGTTAACCACATTTAGTCTGAAAAACAGATCTCCTCTAAAACGCCCCGCGTCAACTTCTTCCTTCAAGTCCTTGTTTGTTGCCGCTATCAATCGGACATCGACCTTTATTTCCCTGTTTCCGCCGACTCGCTGAAATTCCTGTTCCTGTAGGACTCTTAGGAGTTTAACCTGTATACTCAGGGGCATTTCTCCAACCTCATCCAGGAACAGGGTCCCTCCGTCGGCGTATTCAAACTTACCTTCCTTCAGTCCAACAGCGCCTGTAAAAGATCCTTTTTCATGACCGAAAAGTTCGGATTCGAGCAATGTTTCGGGTATGGCCGCGCAGTTGATCGAAACGAACGGCGCCGAGGCTCTTGAGGAAGCCTTATGTAGTCCACGAGCTATGAGTTCCTTTCCTGTTCCAGATTCCCCGGTTACAAGAACGGTCGTGGGAGTGTCAGACACTCTTTTCATGATAGAGAAAACCCGTTTCATCGCGTCGGATTCGCCTATGATATTTCCCCACAGGTTTCCGAGTTCGGTTTCGAGTCTTCTAATGCTTTTTACTAGCTGCCTTTTTTCTACTCCTCTGGCGACGGCCCTTTTAAGGTCCTGGTTATCGAATGGCTTTTGAATATGATCCAAGGCGCCCTTTTTCATTGCATTTACAGCTTGATCGACTTCTGCAAAGGCGGTCATCAGTATTACGGGCATATCCGAATCGAAATTCATTATTTTTTCCAAGAATTCGATGCCGGACATACCTGGCATTTTTATATCCGTCAACACGGTGTCAATAGCTTCGCGTTGGATAATCTCAAGTCCTTCGGCAGCGCTGGAAGATGTCACGACTTCGTAACCCTCATCCGCAAGAAGGTCTTCGAGCACCAACAGGTAATTTTTTTCATCATCGACTACGAGAACTTTAGGCATGTCACTTCTGTAAAAACTTTAATGCTTGTTAGTCTGAGTTAACAGGAAGAGTTACACGAAAAGCCGTCCATTTGCCTTCTTCACTTTGAACCGTTATTTCTCCATTGTGGGCTGTAATTATGTTGTGCACCACAGACAGCCCCAGTCCTGTTCCCATTTCGTGGGTAGTGAAAAAGGGAGAGAAAATTCGAGGTAGGTCAGAATCCTTGATCCCGTGACCATTGTCCTCAAAATCAACTACTACCTTGGATTCCGAAGCTTCAATAGAAACTTTGAACTCGCCCCCATCAGGCATTGCTTCGAAAGCGTTCATGGCGATGTTCAGAAAAGCTTGATACAGAAGGTCTGAATCCCCAGTTATGAAAGGTTCGTTACCGTTACTATTGTAATCTGGCCAGTTTATGCTTCTAGACTGAATTTCATGCTCGAGATTGTTTCTCACACGCGCCAGAACGGTTCTTATATCTACCTTGTCTGACGCTGGCGACCTGGGTCTGGCAAAATCCAGAAAATCTGTCAGGATGAGGCTTAGCCGTGTAGCCTCCTCAACTATTATTCCAGCCAGCTTTTTAATTCTACTCGAATCTGGATTTTCCTTGTTGGCAAGAACTTCTCCGGATGAACGGATAATGCCCAGGGGGTTTCTAATTTCATGAGCGATTGTAGCTACCATCTGTCCAATAGAGGCCATTTTTTCGGACTGTTGAAGCTGTTCTTCAAGCTTTTTCTGTCTGGCTGATCGCTCTATGAGTATTCTTTCACCTCTCCTGACTATCAGGGTAAGCATGATGAAGAGAAACGCCATCAATCCCGTGGCGACCACCATGATAACCAGGATGGATCTTTGAACGTTCACATACTGATCGGTGACATCCTGGGATATTTCAATGACACCGTATATGGCGCCCAGCATCCAATAGTTACCGGTGCCCTCCCTGAGGGGATAATACGTGTCAGCAAGCCATTTTCCATACCATTGTGAAGTCGATTTGTCGTCCTGACGAATCCGGGTATGATCCTTACCGTTTAATGCGTCGTCTACCGCCGTGTTATCGGGCTCGTATTTGCCTATAAGATCGTATTCAGTGCTGTAGACTATCTTCCGGGATCTATCGATTATCTTTATGCGATCAATTTTAAGTCCATACGTGAAATCCTTGATCAGCGAATCCAAGGCCCCAAACTGATCCCATTTACGCAGGTCCATCTTGGCGCCCCGCGCTTTGAGTGGAGCATAAAAACCTATAAATATATTATAGTTGAGATTTTCAGCTAACAGCCTAGCGTAATTTTCAGCGCTCTTGAGAAGAGTGTCAACATTTCTGGAATACAAAAAGGCGCCCAGCAGAAAAGTCACTACCGCAATTACCGCGAAACCGGACAGAAAAAAATACTTTAGAAGTCTAAAAGGACCGCCGGAATTAGGAGATGAAGTTTTCTTTTTCATTCTTGTTTCATGAACAATGCCGGTAAGTTGACTTGGTAAACATGATTCGATTCGACGCCTGGTCCTTAAATGTCTCTTGATCTCAGTCGTGAATCTTTTTGCTGCGCCTTAAGCATTTCCCAAATCTTCAGGTTTTATCCTTTCGAGTATTTTGGTCAGTTCTTCGTCGGTTTTTTCAACGTCTTCCTGCGAAAAGACCACTTTCTTTCTTGGTTCTTCGCCGATATGAGTTTCCGTCATTCCCTGAATAACTCTCTCACTGACAAATATGGAGGCCCCCGTCCATGTAGCCAGCACCAATGAGTCAGAAGGTCTGGCGTCTAGTGTTATGAGTTTGGAATCGGAAGTTTTCAGGTAAATGGTGGCGTAATAGGTATGATCTTTGAGGTCATCAATTTCGATATGCTCGAGTTGGGCGTCGAGTTTTTCAAGAAGATTACGTAATAGTTCGTGGGTCAGAGGTCTCTGAAAAACCTCCTTGCTCATCGCTCTTTGCAGAGCCATGGCCTCTACCGGCCCAATCCATATGTATAACTCTCGATCTCCTGACACTTCCCTCAAGATTACAACCGGTTGCATATTCCTGGTGTCAGAGGCGATCCCGGCGACTCTCATTTCCTGAAACTTTTTCTCAGTTTTCATCCAGACCTCCTGATAGAGGATTTAACTTGCATGACATCGATTACGGCAATTTGTGGACTATTCCCTATAGGCGCCTCATCATAGCAACCATTTATTTTTGTTAAGTTCATTTAGTTTACTGCGGATGTTTTGGCAATCCTGTCAATCAGATTACGTAGAAAAATTAAAGAAGACTTTATCTCCTCAGGCTTCAATTCCAAAGTAATTGTCCGATCATATCCCCTTTCATGCAGTTCACGGAAAATTCCTTCGAAATCAATGATTCCTTCGCCTAAAGGGAGATGAAGATCATCCTTTACGCCAACTCCACCCCTGTTATCGTGAACATGAAGATGCTTGATAGAATGGCCGAAGTCACTAATTATTTCAAATGACCTGTTCAGGTCCGTTAATAGCTCGGCGTGTCCGATGTCCAGAGTCAAGGCCAGATCCGGGATGACCGACAGTATTGCCTCGAGGTCCGCTCTGGATTCAGAAAGATTTTCAAGGCTTACAGTTACACCCTCTTGTCGTCCGAATTCCCGGAGTTCATTCAATGCCCTTATCTTGGCGGATATAATTTCTGCGGAAACATATCTCGAATCCATCCACAAGTGCGTGGTCAAGAAATTTATTCCCATCCGTCTGGCGGTCAAAACAGTTTCCCTTAATGCAGGCAAGTAGTTTTTCTCGAGATTCTCCAACGAGTTTGGATTGCCTTCGTGAGGTCCATGGGCCAACAGGAAAAAACCATCTCCAGCGGTCGAGGAAATCTTGTTAGAGCCCCAATATGACCTCGACGCCTCGTTCTTTATAACCACCTCGCCAAAATCCAGGCCTAACGATTTTAGTTCCCCAATGTCTTCAATTTCTCTGACATGTCCCCCGTAATACATTGGGAGTCACCTTTCAAATGATGTTTGATTCACTGCCCTTCTAAAGGCCTATTTCTTCATCGGTAAGGTAGCATGCGGGATCAGGAGCCCAAACATCATCGTAAATTGCTTCAGCTCTAACGCGGAAATTGCCACCACAAATGTCAAGCCACTTACATTTTGAGCAGCGGCCCTTAACGTGAGCTTTCTTGTTTTTGAGCTTCATCAGGAATTCGTCATCCGGGTTCGTCCATATTTGTGAGAATGGCTTTTGAGTGACGTTACCCAGTATCAAATGCCTCCAAAACTGATCCGGATGAATATCGCCGTTCCATGAAACGCAACCAATGCCACGCCCGGAATTGTTACCTTCATTCATCTTTAGCAGTTTTAAAGTTTGCTCGGCTTGCTCGGGGTTCTCACGCAACATCCTCAGATACAGGAACGGGCCATCAGCATGATTGTCCACCGTGAGCACTTCAACCGGCATTCCCATGTCATGCAAACGCTTGGTTCGATCAATTATCGTGTTTACAACATCACGTGTTTCCTGATGACTCAAGTCCTCCTTGATCAAGTCAGTTCCACGCCCCGCGTAAACCAGGTGATAAAAACAGATTCTCGGAATCTTTTCGGATTCCACAAGATCGAACACACCTGGTATCTCCTGAAAATTGCGCTTGTTTATGGTAAAACGAAGCCCAACCTTCAAGCCGTATTCCTTACAGTTTTTTATGGCCCGCATTACACGTGAATAGGTTCCTGGAACTCGCCTGAATTCATCGTGAATTCTTTCAAGTCCATCAAGGCTTATACCAACATAAGACAGGCCAATGTCTTTGAGAGACTTGGCCATTTTCTCATCGATCAGTGTGCCGTTCGTTGACACCACGGCCCTCATTCCCTTTGATACAGCATGATTCATAAGTTCGAGGATGTCTGGCCGAATTAGTGGTTCGCCCCCAGAAAACAGCACCACCGGAACCCCGAATCCGCTAAGATCATCAAGAAGCTCAAAACCCTGTTCGGTTGTCATCTCTCCACTGTAATCCCGGTCCTCGGAATGCGAGTAACAGTGAACGCATTTAAGATTACATTTTCTGGTTATATTCCACACAACCACCGGTTTCTTGTCCGCTGAGAACTGCAAAAGGTGAGATGGTAGATTTTTTGACAGCCTTCCATATCTTAAAGGGTCAGACGCTTCAACTGCGCCGCAATACAATTTTGAAACCCCGATCATTAGTTACCTCGATTAAATTGCTAATAACCATTCCTGTTTTAATAAGCGCCGCATTAAAAGCTACGTCATAACGGCTATTCATGGATATTAATCACTACGATTCATTTTTCTAGAGCAGTAATCGGATATAATCTTACGATGATCAAACGCAATCTGTTCCGGCAAGTTATCCGGACTCACCACGATTACTTCCGAAGCGTCATCGCCGGCGCCCGGATTACCGTAGCCTTTTGCTACGTAAACGACTGACAATGTATGCCCTCGAGGGTCTCTGTCAGGATCAGAATAAACACCCAGAAGATCAACTATTTTCACTTCCAGATTCGTTTCCTCACGCGCTTCCCTGATCGCCGCGTCCTCTGCTCTCTCTCCATAATCAATAAAACCACCGGGAAGAGCCCATCCATAGGGCGGGTTCTTGCGCTTGATCAAGACTATTCCTTCCGCCACTTCGATGATTATGTCTGTGGTAGGTAACGGATTTCTATAGGTTTTGACTGTGGCGCCGCAGTGATCACATCTTATCGACTGGATCTGAGTGTCTATCGCGTTCATCTTTGTCTTCAGACAACAGTAAATGTGGGTTCGATTCAAAATAACCTGATAAAAAACAGGCCGCTAATTTAGTGTAAACTCTTTTTGTATCAGTAAATGACAAATGTTGCAAATTAGGGGAAATTTTTTGGGATATGCAAAAAAAAATTTTCGATGGGCTTGACATCGGGTCGAACTATTGGCACTCATAAAGGGAGAGTGCTGACAATTCTGCAGCGCACAACCAAAAAACAATATATAGCGCGGAGGTTAAATCATGAAATTTCGTCCTCTATATGATCGGATCCTGGTAGAGAGGGTCGAATCAGAGGAAGTGACCAAGGGTGGAATCATACTTCCTGACACAGCCAAAGAAAAACCACAGCAGGGCAAAATCATAGCGGTGGGACATGGCCGACGGTTAGAAGACGGTAAAGTTATTCCTTTAGAGCTCAAAGCCGGGGACACGGTTCTTTTTGGCAAATATTCCGGTAGTGAAATTAAAATCGAAGGCGTCGAATATCTGATCATGAAAGAAGACGATGTTTTGGGTTTAGTCGAATAGTAAGGCTGCAATCTCAACTTATGAATAAAAAGCTTTTAAAGATTTAAGGAGTGAATAAATGGCCCCTAAGATAATTTTGTTCGAACAGCAGGCGAGAGATAAGATACTTCGTGGCGTCAACATTATGGCGGATGCCGTTAAGTCCACGTTGGGACCCAAGGGTCGTAACGCGATTCTTGAGAAATCCTGGGGATCTCCCAATGTAACCAAAGACGGCGTGACGGTAGCCAAGGAAATCGAACTTGAAGACAAGTTTGAAAACCTGGGCGCTCAGATGCTCAAGGAAGTCGCTTCCAAGACTTCAGACGTCGCCGGTGACGGAACCACCACAGCCACTGTTCTTGCGCAGGCTATTTATCGTGAAGGCATTAAAATGGTTGCCGCCGGCGCTTCTCCGATGGACATCAAGAGAGGAATCGATTCGGCTGTTGAGGCAGTCGTAGGCAACTTGAAGAAACTTTCCAAACCCACGAAAGATAAGAAGGAAATCGCGCAGGTTGGCACTATTTCAGCCAATAATGACAGCACCATAGGCAATATCATTGCTGAGGCTATGGAGAAGGTCGGCAAGGAAGGTGTTATCACCGTAGAAGAAGCCAAAGCGATGGAAACCTCTTTGGATGTAGTGGAAGGTATGCAGTTTGACCGTGGCTATCTGTCACCTTATTTTGTTACCGATCCTGAGCGTATGGAAGTTTCCTTAGACGATCCCTACATCCTGATCAACGAGAAGAAGATCTCCAACATGAGAGATATGCTTCCGCTGCTTGAGCAGGTTGCCAAGATGGGCAGACCACTTCTTATCCTTGCAGAAGATGTTGAAGGCGAAGCTCTTGCCACATTGGTAGTTAACAAACTTCGCGGAACCTTGAACGCTTGCGCTGTTAAGGCTCCTGGATTCGGTGATCGCCGTAAAGCCATGTTGGAAGACATTGCCATTCTTACCGGTGGCCAGGTGATTTCCGAGGATCTGGGTCTTAAGCTGGAAAACATCTCATTGAACGACCTTGGTCGCTGCAAACGCGTAACTATCGACAAGGACAACACAACTATCGTTGACGGCGCCGGCGCCAAAGAGAAGATTGAAGGTCGTGTCCGCCAGATTAGAACTCAGATCGAAGAGACCACTTCTGATTACGACAGGGAAAAACTGCAGGAGCGCTTGGCCAAACTAGTTGGCGGCGTAGCCGTTATTAATGTTGGCGCAGCCACAGAGACTGAGATGAAAGAGAAGAAGGCCAGGGTTGAGGACGCTCTTAATGCAACCAGAGCCGCAGTCGAAGAGGGTATCGTTCCCGGTGGCGGTGTGGCGTACTTGAGATGCCTTGACGCCATCAAAGACCTCGCGCTGGATGGTGATGAACTCACAGGAGCAAAGATAGTCATCAGGGCTCTTGAAGAACCGGTTCGTCAGATTGCCACCAACGCTGGACATGACGGTTCGATAGTTGTCGACAAGATCAAGAACAACACCGGATCCTTCGGTTTTAACGCTTACAAGGAAGTTTACGAAGATCTGCTCGAAAACGGTGTGATCGATCCAGCCAAGGTTACACGACTGGCATTGCAGAATGCCGCTTCTGTCGCTAGCTTGATGCTGACCACTGAGGTCATGATCGCTGAGAAGCCGAAAGAAAAAGAAACACCTCCAATGCCCGGTGGCGGTATGCCTCCTGGTGGAATGTACTAAAAATTGCTTTCCCCGAAAAGGGCGGCCCTATGGCCGCCTTTTTTGTTGCTCGAACAATTTTGTTTATGCTGTAATAAACAAATATGGCGCGCTGTTATCTCCAATCTTGGCGACGACTATGATTTTATGAATCATTGAAATCTTGATCGCAAATATTAAAGATATCTTTATTGTTATGTAACTAACTAGGAGAATGGCTCACATGAATCAAAACATTTCGGAAGCTGGTTTCAGGGTAGATCATGACGCCCTGGGAGATGTTCATGTTCCTGCTGACAAGTATTGGGGCGCTCAGACTCAAAGATCAGTCATGAACTTCCCCATAGGGGTGGAACGTTTCAAATGGGGTAGGCCTGTAATAAAGGCGTTTGGAATCCTAAAGAAATGCGCGGCGTTAGCCAATCTGGAACTTGGTCAGTCGCCTAAGGATAAAGCGGATTTGATAATTAAGGCGTCTCAGGAAGTCATTGATGGGCGATTAGATGACAATTTCCCGCTCGTTGTTTTTCAGACCGGATCGGGAACTCAGTCGAACATGAACGCCAACGAGGTTATTTCGAATCGCGCCAACGAAATGGTAGGCAGTCCATTGGGTTCCAAGAAACCGGTTCATCCAAATGACGACGTTAACAGAAGCCAGTCTTCCAACGATGTCTTTCCCACGGTAATGCATATTTCTACGGTTGAGCAGATAGAGGATGCGCTATTACCGGCAGTAGCATGCTTAAGAGATACCTTAGATTCCAAGGCCAAGGCGTTTGAGGATATTGTGATGATAGGCAGAACACATCTTCAGGACGCCACTCCGTTGACTCTCGGTCAGGTCATTTCCGGTTGGGTAGCTCAACTTGATCAGGCCATGGCGGCGATTCGGGGATCTCTAACGTGGCTTTACGATTTGGCGCTGGGTGGCACGGCAGTAGGCACCGGCTTGAACGCTCATCCTAATTTTGCGAGGGTTTCAGCGCAAAAAATAGCGTCTGAGACCGGTAAACCATTTGTAAGCGCCCCAAACAAATTTGCCGCGCTTTCTGCTCATGACGCCATGGTTCAGGCTTCCGGAACGCTGAGAACGCTGGCTTGCGCCTTAATGAAAATCGCCAATGATGTTCGTTGGTATGCCTGCGGTCCGCGAGCCGGCATTGGAGAAATTACAATACCGTCAAATGAACCCGGATCATCCATAATGCCCGGTAAGATAAATCCGACCCAGTGTGAGGCCCTAACGCAAGTCGCGATCCAGGTCTATGGAGCTGACGCTGCAGTGGCGTTTGCAGGGTCTCAGGGAAATTTCCAATTAAATGTCTATAAACCCGTTATCCTTTACAATGTTCTCACATCTATTCAATTGCTGTCTGAGGCATGCCAAACGTTCAATGATAAATGCGCAGTCGGGATAGAACCCAACCACCATCGTATAAAGGAACAGCTCAACAACTCGCTCATGTTGGTCACGGCTCTTAATCACCATATCGGCTACGAGAAGGCCGCCGAGATATCTCTTCACGCTTACAGAAACGATCTTTCGTTAAAGCAGGCTGCTCTCGAGCTGGGATTCCTGACTGAGGAGCAGTATGATGAATGGGTAGTGCCCGAAAATATGGTCAAACCTCTGAAAGTGTGATGCAACCTCAGAGCCGTTAATTTTTTTCTTTGTATTTTATAAGTGGTCCAAAAAACTCTGTTTCACAGTAATGACACTTGAGAGTCAGAGGGTTTTTGGATACAACGTGGTATTTTCCAGCTATTTGTTCATGGTTCGTAATACAAAAACGATCCGGACATATCACAACGTCTCCAACGGAGTCCGGGATTTCGACCTTGTGCTTCTCGGTAACCTTACCGTCTTCTATTCGAGTTATGGTAGCATTTGGAGCTATTAGGGCCACGACGTTCAACATATTTCTGGTGAGGCTTAAATTCTCGACCTTGATGATGTCCTTCTTCTGCATTGAAGGTGATTCAAAATTAATTCCTATGGCTATGATATCGCCGGTCTTTCTGGCGAATGCGTTGAGGCCTAACACCTTTGATATCTGATAGGCTTTTCCAGCCGGAATGTGGTCAATTACGATCCCGTAATCGATTTTTGCTATTGTTACAGATCTTTCTCTTTTCATTTGATTGCCCCCAGAATAAGAGCCAGTAGCGTTTCCCTAACTGAAAGTCCATTTTTTGCCTGCTGAAAATAATAGGCATAAGGAGTATCATCGACGTCCTGAGCAATTTCTGTTACACGAGGCAATGGATGCATTATTTTCATGTTGTTTTTTACATTGTGGAGCATTGAGGCCTCCAGGCGGTATATGCTCCTGAACTTTTCGGCCAGGGCGCTCTCTTGCAGCCGCTCCATCTGAATTCGAGTCATGTAGAGTATGTCAACTTCCGAGATAAAGTCCTCTATTCTGCTTCCCTCTGTGACGCTTCCTCCACGTTCGGATATTTCACTCTTGCACTTGTCTATAAGTGAGCGTGGCATCGCCAGGTCACGAGGCGAAATGAAGATAAGGTTACATCCCTCATATTTTAACAGGGCCTCTGACAGTGAGTGAACCGTTCGTCCATTCATCAAGTCTCCGACCATGGCTATGGTAATTCCGTCGAGCCGCCCTTGAGTTTCCTTAATGCTGTAGAGGTCCAGCAATGTTTGAGTGGGATGCTGGTTGGGACCGTCTCCCGCGTTGATTACCGGTATTAAGGCGGCCTCAGAGGCGACCCGTGCAGCGCCTTTCAGGGGATGCCGTATCACGATCACATCAAAACCGTATCCATCATGCATCTTGACCGTATCCCACAAAGACTCTTCCTTGACAGCCGAGGTTATGTTGGCGTCGTAAAAGCCGCCAATTTTTCCACCAAGATTTCGCATGGCCACTTCAAAGGATGTGCGTGTCCTTGTTGATGGTTCAAAGAAAAGCATCGCTGATACTTTTCCCCTGCAGAGTTTACTTCTGTCAGGATGTTTCTTGAGGTTTTCAACACTGGAAAGGATGTGGTCTATTTCCTCCCTGGTGAGATCCTTCATCGATATTATGTCTTTGCCTTTGAAATTCATGTTAACTCACCTTTTAGCTCTGTTATTGAGCAGAAGGGGACTTGAAGTTATTTGACGCGTGAGCCAGGCGCCCGTTGACGATTACCTTACATACAGCCCCCGGTAACTCTATTCCATCGAAAGGTGACCAGGCGCACCTGGTCCCTAAGGGGCCTCGATCTGCAATCACCTGTTTATTGACCAGCGTCTTGCCCGCCAGATCCAGAAAGGTCATGCTCGCCGTGGCGCCCTCTCTCAATGAACCGTAAGATCCCTCAGTGTATTCTGAAAGCAGCAAAGCCGGAGCTTTTGAGAATACCTGGGCAATTTGTTCTAATGAAAACTGGCGCTTGTTGACAAGCCACGCCGCAAAAGCTCCGTATGTGTCAAGCTGAGGCATACCTGGCGCGCCATTGACCTTGTCATCAATAGTGTGAGGGGCATGATCACCCGCAACCATGTCTATAACCCCGTCTCTGAGCGCTTCAATCAATGATGTCCTATCATGCTCAGATCTCAAGGGCGGGTTACAGTCAAAAAAAGAGCGGTTGCCATAAACAACCGCTCCGTCGGCCTTAACACCCGAATCATCTACGCTGAAGAACAAGTGATGTGGTGTCACCTCGCAAGTTACCTTAGTAGAAGATGTCGAATTGAAATCCTGAATTAATTTAACCGCTTGTATTGTCGATATGTGACAAATATGTGTTTTTAACGAGTGTTTTGATGTGAGGTCCAGAATTTTACTTACTGCGCTTCTTTCCGCCTCCGGAGGCCGACTCTTCCAGCGATCAGGGAGATTAGAGTACTTTTCAAGAATAATGGGATCTTCAGCGTGGAAAAACACATGGCGCCCGCGATATCTAGCCAATGTTGTATCGACATCTTTCCAATAAGAAAAAGAGGATGCGCTGCTTTTGTGGTCCAGATAGAGCTTATATGGGATATTCTCCCAAGGTTGGGAATCACGTGTGATACAGGCCAGTAAAATCACCGGGCATTTAGAGGTCGTCGCAACCGATTTTTTCAAATTAAAAGTCTGTTGATTGTCGGGAGGTATTGGGTCATTGGGCATTGCCGCATAAAGGACAACCCCACCATTGATAGCTGCCCGTCCTGCAGTCCGGAAAGACTCTTTAGCCGTCATCTTCTCCCATGCGGCTTTTTGATTTTCAGAAGCATCTGAGGGGAGGGCGTACTCTCTGGCATGGACATGAACATCGATAAAGCCGGGAAAGACTATTACGGCTCCGGTGGTTGAGCCCTGGAGCTTTTCTAGAGATTCTATTGAGTCGCCGGATATTCGTATTCTGACCCTACATAAACCATCTTCCAACACGGCGTTGGCCTCAATGATTGATTCGTCCACCGCTGTTCACCTCCCTCCGAACTAAAATCCATTTACCGAAAGATCCTTAATCAGCGACGTTTGATTCTAGCCTGCCATGGATTTAATGATTGCTCGACAGAAGGCAGGCAAGTCATCAGGTTTTCTGGAAGTGATAACATTGCCGTCCTGAACTAATTCCGCGTCTTGCCATATCGCTCCGGCATTTTCCATGTCATCTTTTATCGCCACATAGGACGTTACCTTGACTCCCTTCAATACGCCTGCGCTGACCAACATCCAGCCACCGTGACAGATTGAAGCTACGACTTTTTTCTGTTCAAAAGCGTCCTTAACAAGTTTTACCATTGGCGGATGGATTCGCATTTTGTCCGGAGCATACCCTCCCGGGATTACGATAGCGTCAAAATCATCCATCGATACCTCCTGCGCCGATTTGTTGGCGACAATAGGTATGCCGAACTTGCTGTGATAAGTGGCGCCTGATCCGGATCCTACCAATGTAACTGAGACCCCTTCTTCTATAAGCCTGTAATAGGGGTACCAGACTTCAAATTCGTTATACATGTCCTCGACTAAAATTATGGCGTTTTTACCCTTTAGCTTCATCACATTCATCCTTTCAGCCTGACACACTCTTACAGCGAATACATAAAAGTAGCAGTCTTAGTAGGCTTGATAACGGTTGAAATTATTTCTCCGTGTTGGCTTGTTATAATCCCAATGAATTTCAAGTCACGCGTATTCGGTTCCTGTTTCATTTGAACAGACTGATCTGTCTGATGTAAACCGAATTGGAGTCCGTTAATTGCGTGTATCTGATGTATCGTGCGTTGGTTTCCTTATCGGCATAGTATTCAAAACCTGGCCATTGGTCAAAGTTATCCGGTTTGAGGTCTTCAGCTACCAACCAGTTCTGCCAAGAGTCTCCATCAGGCGAAAACTCGATTTTCCACTTGTCCGGGGTGAATTTTTCACTTCCCCAGACAATTCTCAATCGTGATATGGGAACTACCTTCCCTAAATCCATAGTTATTAAAGGTGTTGACGCGGAGCTTTGAACCTCCAGGCCCTGGTCAGACGGATAACCTTTAAGGATATGCAGCCCTTTGTCAGTAGCCTTACCGTCAACGAAAACCTTGGCGTTTTTAGCATAATCGGTGAAATAGCTGTCTAGCGGCTCCTGAAGTTTATCAAACGGCTTCAGCTCAAGTCCCAAAACCCGCTTCTTGACCTCAGCGACAAGCGCTTTAGCCATAACGAAGTTAGCGCCGTTGGTCAGGTGGCACCAATCAGTAAAAACCCATTCATTTGTCGAATCAAAAATCGTGGACAGATCGACAATCTCGAAACCTTCTTCTTTGGCTCTCTTTATGACCTGATTGACCAATGTGTCATAAGTCTTTGCGGCGTCATAGAAGCCGATCTTGTCCATTCCCGTGACTTTTTCTATTTCTTGCTCAAGTGGGGTTCTTTTCTTCTTTGCGTTCTTGAACATGGGCTGCAGCGCAAAAACATGTGGAACTTTATCGGTTTGGAGCACTTTATGATAGATAGTAGCCACATCGGCCACTTGAGCGACGTTCCTGTTTAGGTATTCCATCATTTCTGGAGTGGGGTCCTGGGGATGAGCGGCAAAACCTCTGTTTTCCATGAGAATGCCCGGGCCTTCTCCCTTGCTCATGGCGAGCCATGTAAAAAAGTATGTGTTTCTTTTGAGCCAGAGCGTGAGGTAATTCATCAACCCTGACTTGCTCATATCCATGACCTCGGTGATTACCTCAAAATACGGTCCCTCGGTGAAGTAATTCCAGTCCTTGAGAGGTCTGGCAACAGTATGAACTTCGTTGGCGCCATCGACGGCTATCAGGAGATCCGGGTGGTATAAACGAAGCTTTGCGAGATATCTCATCAGGTTGTTTTGATAAACAAAACCGGCCACCCCAGCGTTTATGACCCTCACTGTCTTTCCGCCAATCTTCTGACGAATTTCAGGATCGGCGTTCATCAGCTTTTCTATTATGTGAGGGATTGTCCAACGGTATGTTACTTCATAGAAATCGCAGACCACGTCCGCAGGTGGAACCGGTCCGCGGCCATAAATCACGGAGCCACCTGTGACGATCACTCTGTACTCATCCGCCGGTTTGTCAATGGGAACACTGTCGATATCCTTGAAACTTTCCTCATTGATATATTCGAATGAATTTCCAAGCTTGGTGTTTCTGACTGAAGCAAATCCAGGCGTAGGCTCATAACCATATTGAGGGGCGACAGTTTGCGAGCTGCGCCTAGCAAGGTCCATATCGCGGTTCACATAAGCCTGCCCGAGAGGCGAGGATTTTACTTTCAGGTATGCGTAGTATTCCAATCCAGCTAAAACACCAACAACTATAAGCAACAAGAAAGCTATATAAATGATTACGAATATGAACTTCTTCACACTAACTCTCCAATACGTGTTCGGTTTAGGCGCCGCCTGGCGTCAAGGTCAAGTATACCAAGTTTTACTAGATTCGTTAAATAGGCAAAACAAAGGCGCCTCTTTTAGCGCCTAAAAACGCAAAAGCAAGAGACGCCCTGTGAACCTGGCATAATAACGAGACCTTATCACAAGCCTTTATGACACGGCGCTATCCTGATAGGCCCTATACGTCTAGAATAGTTTCTAGAACAATGTATAAATAAATGGCGCTGCTACAGGAGAACTCGCCGCTAAAATGATGAAAGCCGATAATATGACCAATACGATCAAAATAGGGGCCAGCCAAAATTTCTTACGGACTTTCATAAAGTCCCAGAATTCCTTAACTAGTGACATTCAATGTCCTCCTAATAAATTCACAACAGATCTTAAAACTGTTTTTCATATCTTTCAATAGTGTTTTCTGATGGCTGCTCGTGTTTTACCCAATATGTCGAGGCCTGCTTGTCAAGTTTTCTGTCCATGGGGTCCTTACCGAATAGCTTCATCAGTAAGCCTGTCGGAGTAATTACCAGGAAAAAGATCAAGGTCAGCAGGATTCGTGAGATAAAATAACCAATTATTATAGAAAGGGCCACCCATTTTCCGAACATATATCTGAATAAAGGCGGAATGAATCTGCAGGCGAACAGAACTACGCCTATCCCTATCCAGATCCAGCCATTGCTCGATTCCCTCCAATACAGCAGATGCGCTCCAATAGCGCATGGTATTATAAGGAACAGAACAGCCAGTATGTTCATGTCGCGTTTGGTAGGGACAACAGCGGCAGCCTTGATTTCTTCTTTTATCTCTTTAATAATATTCATGATTATGTGCGCTTTCTCAGTCGAGTTCGTATTGCGATCGCCAATCCTGATCGTCCTTGAGTTTGGGCTGGTCTTTCTTGTCCAACAGATAATGCCCCAGGACAAGGTAATCCATCTCTGTTCTCATGAAGCACAGATAAGCGTGCTGCGGACTCATCACAATTGGCTCGCCGCGAACGTTGAACGAGGTATTAACGATCACCGGGCAGCCACTTTTCTTGTAAAAGGTGTCAATAAGCTCATGATACTTAGGGTTTGTTTGCTTATGAACGGTCTGTATTCTGGCCGAGTAATCAACATGAGTTATTGCGGGGATTTCTGAACGAACTACATTGAGCTTGTCTATGCCCCAAAGTTTTTGTTCCTCAGATTTAATAGCCTTTCTGATGCCTTTTTGAACGTCAGCTACCAGGAGCATATAGGGCGAAGGTCTGTCCAATTCAAAATACTTGTCTACCTGTTCTGCCAGCACCGATGGAGCAAACGGTCTGAAACTCTCTCTGTATTTGATTTTGAGATTCATCTGACTTTGCATCTGAGTATTTCGGGCGTCTCCTATGATGGATCTTGATCCCAGCGCTCGTGGGCCAAATTCCATTCGACCGTTAAACCATCCAATGACCTTACCTTCCTCAATAAGCTCAGCCACCCTCGACATTCCATCCCCATTTCCCAAGAATTGGTAAGGATAGCTATGGGAATCAAGGAATTGTTTTATTTCATCATCGGAATATTCTGGCCCGAGATAAGAGCCGGATTGCAGGTCGTTAACGTCATCAGTAACCCGTTCATTATTCAAGAGTTGATACCAGACGAATAACGCTGCTCCCAGAGCGCCCCCAGCGTCACCAGCGGCAGGCTGAATCCAGATATCTTCAAACGGCCCCTCTCTGAGTATTCTTCCGTTACCTACACAGTTCAGCGCAACTCCACCAGCCATACACAAATATTTCTCACCGGTTAATTTGTGAATATGACGTGAGGTTCTGAGCATAACCTCTTCTGTCACAACCTGAACCGACTTTGCCAGATCCATTTCCCTTTGGGTAAGCTTGCTTTCAGGTTTACGCGCAGGACCATCGAAGAGCTTTTCGAATTCCGATCCCGTCATGGTCAAACCGTACGGGTAGGTAAAATATTTCATGTTCAGTTTGAATGACCCATCTTCCTTGATATCTATGAGTTCATTCATTATAGCGTCTACATACTTTGGCTCTCCATAAGGCGCCAATCCCATGACCTTGTATTCCCCGGAGTTTACCTTGAATCCGGTGAAATATGTGAAAGCTGAATACAATAACCCCAAGGAATGAGGGAACTTGATCTCATAGTCGATCCTCACTTTAGATCCTTCGCCAACTCCAAAGGATGTGGTCGTCCATTCACCGACTCCATCCATCGTCAGAAATGCGGCTCGGTTGTAAGGCGATGGAAAGAAGGCGCTTGCGGCATGCGATTCATGGTGTTCCGGGAAAACAATCTTCCCCTCATAATCCATGCTCTTCCTGATGAGCTTCGGCATATGGAGCTTCTGTTTGAGCCATAGTGGCATAGCCATGAGAAACGAAGCCCAGCCCCTCGGGGCGTATGAAACATACGTTTCAAGCAGTCGCTCGAACTTGATGAACGGTTTGTCATAGAAAACAACGTAATCCAGATCTTTGGATGTGATCTTGCCTTCTTTAAGACAGTAATTGATGGCGTCTAACGGGAAGCGATGGTCATGTTTAACGCGAGTAAAACGCTCTTGCTGAGCGGCTGCTATGATTTTCCCATCCCTTACAAGACATGCTGCGCTGTCATGATAGAAAGCCGAAAGACCAAGTATATTCATTTGAACCTACCGATATGCGCTAATTAATCTCAATTTCATGGTTGAATTCGAGCCTTTGGTGGGCTGATATTTCAAGTATCGAGCCTGAACCGGTTCCGCTGCGTAATATTCATAGCCTGGCCACCTTGAATACCAATCTATTTCATTTATCGACCCCTTAACAAAAGTTTGCCAGTTGTTCATGTCAGTAGAGTAAGATATCTCCCATTCTTCCGGTGTGGATTCCTCGTCACCCCAGACTATCCTTATTCTGCTAAAAGGATAGGTCTTCTGCATATCCAGAATTATTTCACTCTTGGCGTCATTCCCCTTAGGGGTGAATTCAAAGACCGCCTCCGTGGGGTAACCGCGAAGGGCGTTTTGACTCAAGCTAGTTCTTTCAGCCTCTGTGTCAGGATATACGACTTTGGAAGCAGCGGCCAGATCCCAAAAAAATGAATTCTTGTCATGAGTCAAATCGGCCGGCGCCAGCGGTCTCTGGAATACATGTTCCTTGACCAGATTCGAAAGTTCCTTAGCCAACAGGAAATTAGCCCCACTGGTTAGATGACACCAATCCAGGAATACCCACTCTGAGACATCATCAAAATAATCTGAAAAATCAGCCACAAAATAATTCCTTTTCTGGGCGCTTGCAACAATTTTGTCCACTAAGAGTTTATAGGCCCTGTCTGAAGGAACACCGTAATAATGCTTGAATCCCGGCAGCTCATTTATGGCTTTTTCTTGCGGGCTAAACGGTTTCTTACTCATGTATAGCCACGGCTGAAGAGCCATTATATGTGGAATCCCATCATTTTGGATTGCCGAGCTGTAGTCTTCAATAACACGGATTACCGTATCTATATTTCCATCCAGCATCCTGGACATGTCTTCAACAGACGGCTGTTTGGTTTGGGCAACATCTAAAGCTGAGTCAACAACCCCTTTGTGAACAGGCGCCCTGACATTCAACTCCTGGAAAATGTCCTGCCCTGCCCAAAGGTACGTCATTAAAAACGTGTTATTCTTTAGCCATAATGTCAAGTAGGAGGCGAGCCCCGATCCGCTATACGAGTATATATCCCTGATTATATTATTGTATTGTCCCTCATGAAAGTAATTCCATTCGGGGATCAATTTGCTGACAAGTGGCAATTCATTGGCTCCGTCAAGCGATATGATCAGGTCGGGCTTGTACTGACGAAGCTTTACCGGATAACGGATAAGAAGGTGTTGGTAGGAATGGCCCCAAACGGCGGTGTTGTAAACCTTAATTTTCTTTCCTTCGATAGGAGCGGTGGCATTCAGTATCATTTCCATTACATGAGAGATGGTTTCGCGGTATTCGATACTGTAATGATTAGTCATAGGGGCCGCTTCACCGATCGCGCCTAATCCAAAGGCAGTTGATCCGCCTGTAAGGAAAATCCTGTATTCATCGTCGGGTTTCTCGCGACTGATTTCACGTGGCTCACGAAAACCGGCGTTATTAGCGTATTCGTACTGATTACCTTTAAGAATATTGAATTCTACACAAGCCCCCGGAGTGAAATCATAATCGTAGTGGGAAACAGGTTGGATGGCGTCCTTCCTGACCATATCCATGTCATGGTGATAGACCATTCCCAGGTAAGACTTGCCCAATGCGTATTCCGAGAATTTTTCCAGACCGTAAAGCAGGGCTCCGACAGCGACAATTAAAAAAAGGCAGTAAAAACAAAACTTCAGAACATAAATGAGGGCTCTTGTCAAAGTCTTCATGTACCGTCCACATAAGTTTAGATTAAGCGTTGATATGGTCCTAACGCTTGAAACAATAAAAATTGTCTCGTGCCTTGAGAAAATTTTTATGCGCCTTATTTAACCCAAAGTTTATTTTAAGGCAAGGACTGCATGAGTAACGAAAAGCATAAATTTTTCCGGACGTTCGCAGAAGCTGGGACGCGGCAATATAAGTTATCACTTGAGAATTATTCCCTGTGGACATAATATATCTAATATATGTCTTGAAAACGGAGGCGATACGATGAAAAAGCAACTTTTGGCTATCATGGTTGTTTTCGGGGCTGCTTTGTTAATGTGGGCTTCCCCCTCAATGGCCAGTCAATCGCAAGCATCGAATTCGATCGGATACACCCAATCATCAACAGATTCCAAAATGGCCTATCGTTACAATTATCCAAAAAGAGGGTGCTATTACATCAAGAAATGCGTCAGAGTAAATCGTTGGGGTAAGTGCGTGAAATACAGATGGATCATGAAATGCGGTCCGAGAAGATACATGTAATTAAATTCACTTAATTCACTTAATTGGAGTTTATTTTGGCTGAATCGGAAAAGAAACAATCTAAACAAATAGCCGCCACATCTATGATGAAGAAAATCATGGCGGATCATTTCCTGGGATTGGACCAGGAAAGTAAGGACGGATCTAGAAAGATCGCCTGGTGTACTTCTGTTGGTCCCGCCGAGCTTCTTCATGCCCTCGGATTCGATGTCTACTATCCGGAGAATCACGGGGCAATGCTTGGGGCCACGAGAATGGCCACGGAATTGATACCGGCTGCCAATGCCATGGGATACTCACCCGATATCTGTTCGTATCTCACAGCGGACATCGGCGCTTATGTCAAAGGATGCACTCCTCTAACCAAGGCTTACGGAATTGAGAAGGTCCCCAAGGCGGATGTGCTGGTTTACAACACGAACCAATGCAGAGATGTTCAGGATTGGTTCGCATACTACGCCAGAGAATGGAATGTCCCTTTAGTCGGAATTCACACTCACAGAAATATTCAGGCTGTTGAGGACTATCACATTGCGGACCTGGTGTCTCAGATGAAAAGCATGATTCCTGTTCTGGAAGAAGTTTCAGGAGTGAAGTTTGACATTGATAGGCTCAGGGAAGTGGTGGCCCTGTCACTGGAGTGCACGAAGCTGTGGAGAGAGGTTCTTGAATGTGGCGCTGCCGTTCCAGCTCCGTTGACATTTTTTGACGCTACCATTCACATGGGGCCTGCCGTGGTCCTTCGCGGACTTCCACAGGCCGTAGAATACTACAAGATATTACTTGCGGAATTGAAGGACAGGATTGCAAACAAAGTGGCGGCTATTGAAGGCGAGAAGCATAGGATTTATTGGGACGGTATGCCAATCTGGGGAAAATTGAGGGACTTAAGCAATCAGTTTAGCTCCCTGAAGACTAATGTGGTAGCATCAACATATTGTAGTAGTTGGATATTCGATGCGTTTGATCCTAAATCTCCCTTTGAGTCAATGGCTCGCGCTTACACTGAATTGTTCATTGTAAGGGATGACTCATACAAGGAAGCTTACATGGAAGCGTGGATCAAGAAGTTTTCCATTGACGGGATCATCTTCCATGACGCCAAGACATGTCCTAACAACTCGAACAGCCGTTATATGATGCCCCAGCGTATGCGAGACAGGCTCAATCTCCCGGTGCTCGTTGTAAACGGGGATCTTAACGATCTGAGATGTTATTCCGAAGAGCAGGCCAAGACCAATATCGAAGCCTTTGTGGAACAGCTTGACGAAAAAGTGGGTTAGAGAAAAATGGAGTTCGATTACGCCGGTGGTGTTGACGTCGGTTCCTGCACCACTAAAGCCGTCATAATTGATTCTAAAGGGAATATTCAGGCATCCAAGGTCATTTATTCGGCCACGGACTTTGTCGCCGCCTCCAGGAGCGTGTGGGATGATTGCCTTCTGGAGGCTGGCCTATCTCAAAATGATGACATCATCGTATATTCCACGGGCTATGGGAGAAACAGCGTATCTTTCGCTCAAGGTTCCATGACGGAAATTGCCTGCCACGGCAAAGGGTGTCTCCATTTTTTTCCGGGCCCGATTACTGTAATCGACATCGGGGGTCAGGATAACAAGGTCATAAAACTTGACGCAAACGGGCGGCGTGTGAGCTTCAAGATGAACAGAAAATGCGCTGCAGGAACCGGCGCTTTTCTTGAAGAAATGGCCCTGAGGTTGAGGCTACCTATTGAACAGCTAAATTCATTGGCCGAGAATGCTGATAAAGAGATTGTCCTGGGCAGTTATTGTACGGTTTTTTCGGCTACAGAGGTTCTTGAGAAAATTAAGGCGGGTCATCGGGTGGATAGAATTGTTCGAGGTTTGTTTCACTCAGTGGTGAAGAGAATACTGGAAATGGACACCCTGACGGACCGTATAGTGATGACAGGCGGAGTGGTTGAGCACAATCCTTTTTTGGTCACTCTCCTGAGAACTCACACTGAGTGCCCAGTTGTTTCGCCACCCCATCCCCAAATTACAGGGGCTCTCGGGGCTGCCCTGTATGCGCTGGAATCCGCGGAAAATCAGAGTGACTAACGCTTTTCCCGTCATAGACATTAAACCATTGTCTGATTTAAGGGACCTGGATCTATTGGCCGACTTTGTCTTATAACTCTTATTTTATTAAGGTCTTATGGTCAGTGATCACCTGTTCAGGTAATAGGCGCATTCTGCAGGCAGGTCGGTGGCGAGAATCTTTTCGACCGTTCTTTTAGGATCATAATCGTCAAGCCTGTGCCATGTAATCTCATTGGATGCGGTATCCACAGTGATGTAACTGGGCTTTCGAAACTCGCCTCGAGGTTGCCCGATGCTACCGGGATTTACAAGAATCTTGTCTGAGTCGGAATACCTGTAAGTAGTCCCATCCTTAATTCTACCCGTCGGAATCAGCGATTCGCCATGTGAATCGGCTATCATGGGTCTGTGCGTATGCCCCACAAAAGTCATTCGGCTAACTGAATGCAAAAGGCATAATGCTACGCCAGCGCTATTTCCTGCCAAAAGGTATTCCCAGCGGTCAGGCTCGAAAGCGGAAGCGTGAACAAATGTGAAAGGCCCTTTCTGTATTTTGTAATCCAACCCTGAAACATATTGTCTGCTTTGTTCTGACAGCTGTTGTTGAGTCCAGACAATTGCGTCATGAGCCATGGGATTCATGGTAAGGGAAGCTTCCAGAGGATTCAGGATGGCCCACTCGTGATTGCCCATAACAATGTCGATATTTTCAAGAGAACTAACTGTGGCGATGCACTCATTCGGATTGGGGCCGTACCCTATAATGTCTCCAAGGCAGGCGTACTCTTCTACGCCGAGATGACTGGAATGCTCGAGAAAAAGTTCAAGAGCCTCGAGATTTGAGTGGACGTCACTGAAAACTGCAAGTTTCAAAACAGGCTCACTGAATCTCAATTGACGCTATTCGCATTTCATCGCGGCCCTGAATAATTTGAAGGACGCCATCGTGGCATTTGGGACAAAAAGGCACGTAATCGTCAAGGGTCGATTTTGCTCCGCAATCTATGCAAACGGCTTTAATAGGAATAATTGTGGTCTCTATTTTTGCTCCCTCCGCAGGTCCCCCCTTGGACAAGGCTTCAAAAGCAAAATCAATCGCAGCCGGCATTACGGCGGTCATTGCGCCAAATTCGAGTTTAATCGTCAATATTCTTGAGCAATTGTTAATTTCGAGTTGTTCGAGCAGAGTTTCCATAATGGATTCTACGATGGCGAGTTCGTGCATAGGTCCCTCAGTAATTGAGCCGGATTATTTCAAGTGACTATAAAATGGCGCCAAGTGGTTTTATCTGGACCATGGTGGCAATGTCCACGAAGACCCTGGAGGAATTTCCTGGAATAGTCTCTCCCCCGTAAAATCAACAAACAAGCGATACGTCTTTTGTATGTCACTGTTGTTATGCGTGCTAAAGGCTACGTTTCTGCCCTTATAAGTGTACACGGTTATAATCTCGCCGTTTGCCGCGGAATAAAAAGTCATAGTGGTTTCTTTACCGGGAATATCCGGAGCGCGATCCGTCATCTGGGTTGTCAAACTCTTTAGATTTGAAACATTAGGCATTTGGAATTTTTGCTGTGCGTCACAATTTATAGCGCCATACAACATGAATGAGATTGAAAACAACAATATGAACGGCAACCTACACATTAAAATGCCCCTTTCTGCATCAATGCTGACCTACTGTTCTTCTAATTTGTCCAGATTTGTCCGCCAGCCAGGATTAAACACGCGAAGTTCGTTGACAACGGCTAAATAATATTTCAAAGTAAAGCTTTCCTACCAAGTTTTCGAGGATGTTGCAATGGATATTGATCAACTTGAAAGCAAAGACTTGAGGGAATATCTTGATTTTCTCTTCTGGCATTACAGGGTTGTCGATTCTTTCTGGTACATATTCGTGGAAGAAGAATACGGAACTGATGTCGCCAACCACCTAAACGAACGGGTTTGGAGAAAGGCAGCGGCGCTTGGCGCAAAGGACATCAGAAAGAGGTTCAATATAACCGAAACCGGTCTTGACGGTTTTGTGAAAGCCCTGGATTATTTTCCCTGGAAGATAATTGTGGACTATCAAGTAAAAAGAGAACCTGACGCAGTAATAATATCAGTTCCACATTGCGTGACTCAGGAAGCCAGACTGAAAAGAAACTTGCCCGAATACCATTGCAAGGACATGCACATGGGAGAGTTTGAGGGTTTTGCTCACTTAATTGATCCTGCAATAAAGGTTGAATGTATTCATGCTCCTTTAGATCCGCATCCACCTGAAAGATTTTGTCAGTGGAAGTTTACCGTGTAATTGTCAAAAATGTTCATTAAATCTATTCAGTTGGATCCAAAGGACTTTCCGCTCCGTGATAGATATCCTTTTAATGTTCCGAGTCTGGCCGAAAAGATATCCATCAATTTGGAGAAAAACATCGTATTTTTCACTGGTAAGAACGGTGTGGGTAAGTCAACCTTGCTGGATTGTTTAGCCATGAAGAGCGGCCTTCTGCCTTGGGGTGGAATGAAAGCTCATGCGTCGCATTCTAATCCGCAGGAATCACAACTCTCAAAATACATCAGCCTGACCTGGGAAAAGAGAAAACCTTATGGGTTCTATTTTAGAGCAGAGGTGTTTTTCAATATTGCTTCAAGCCTTGATGACATTCTGATGGATGATCCAGGTAGGGCTTCCTATTTCGGAGGAGGTTCGCTCAACACACTGTCCCACGGAGAATCTTTCCTGAATTTTTTCAGGGGCTACAGCTTCGGACTTGATGGTTTGTATCTCATTGATGAGCCCGAGGCGGCGCTAGATCCCCTGAACCAAATAGAGTTCGTGAAAGTCCTTCTGGAGAATTCTTCAAAGGGCGCCAAACAATACGTCATTTCCACACTTTCTCCCATTGTTCTGGCATGCCCCGGTAGCCAAATATTCAATTTCGATGAAACAGGTGTCCATCAGATCACCTGGAGAGATACTGACAGCTACAAATTTTACACTGAATTCTTGAAAGACCCGGGTAAGTTTTTTAATTAATCGGTTATCACAATCACATGTGATGTCCGTGTTACTCTGACAACCATATCAAGCTATCAGCGCTATACCATTGTAATAGATTTGAACATAATCAATACCCTTAGGCCTCAAGGATATTTGTTCATGCTAGATCCAGTAATAGTAAAAAGTATCTTAAACAGCATGACGGACTGCCTTATTGTCATTAACGAGGATGGGGAAGTCCTTTTTGCGAACAAGAACACGGACCCCATTTTGGGACATGTCGCTGATGACATACGTGAACAGGGTCTTGGTCTGACGTTTCTTGTAAGGGAAGAAAATTACGAATTTAACCAAATCCTTATAAAAGCCATCTGGGATAAACGTGTTCATGATTATGAGGAAGTCGACTATATCCGGCCCGATGGAACCTTCAAGAGGCTTGCCGCTACAACATCATTCTTGTTGGACGGCGGCGAAAATCATGAAAGGGTGATCGGATTTGTCGCAATCTTCAGAGATATAACCGAGGTTTATCTCTTAAGAGAGCGTGAAAAGAGGTTGAACGAAGAAAAGCAGCGAATTGCCGGAGAGAAAATAAGAAGCCTCAACAAACTTGCCATGGGAGTGGCTCATGAAATCCGAAACCCTGTAGTAACAATAGGCGGTTTTGCCAATCGCATCATCAAGATGAACCAGAATCCTGAAGAAACCAGACTCTATGCGCGAAACATAATGGACGGAGTCAAACGGTTGGAAGATGTCGTAGATCAGATTTACGACTGTGCTAATTTACCAAAGATAAGGACTATTCAGGCCAGAATGTCCAAATATATAAGTCAGGCCATTTCCGAAATACAACCCAAAGCCGATAGTAGAAACATAACAATTCATTTCGATGATGAAACCGACTCGGATTGTCTGGAGACATTTGATCCGGAATTGATAAAAATAGCCCTCAACCATCTGCTCGATAACTCCATCGACTTCTCACCCGAAGGTTCCTCTATCGAGGTAAGACTTCATTCGAATCATGAAAACGTCATTCTTGAGGTTGAGGATCATGGCAGTGGAATTAGCCCGGCCGACAAGGAGTTCATATTCAATCCATTCTTTAGCACCAAGGCCGTGGCTGTTGGAGTAGGGCTTACAATGGTTGAAAGGATAGTAAATGAGCACGGGGCCAGAATAGAAGTTGAATCAAAACCCAACTTCGGAACCTTGGTTCGTATTCTGTTCAAGAAAAACATCGACCCCGAACTCCTTACCTGTCATGTATCCTGAGAGATATATTTTTCTGCATTTTACAACTGATTGATCCAAAAAAGTTGTTCTGAAAAAAATAAACGCCATCACATGGAATGGCGTTTATCAATCGTCGTGTTATCTAAAACTCTTTAAACTAAATAATTACTTACCTGCGCTTGGGAAGAAGAGGGTCAGTCCCTGAACCTTGAAGTCTCCGATTAGCTTCTGACCTTCCGGGGAAACCAGAAAATCTATGAACCTGTTTGCCATGGCCGAATTGACACTCTTGTGTTTCTCCGGATTGACGGCTATTACTCCGTAAGGGTTGAAGAGCAGCTTGTCACCTTCCACGATCGGTTGAAGGTCCAGTTTGTCTTTCATTGACGCATAAGTGCCTCGATCGGTCAAGGTGTAAGCTTTCTTTTCAGCAGCCATCTGAAGGACCTGTCCCATGCCTTGACCAGCTTCAAGTCTGTTGGCTTTTGCAGGGTCAACTCCCGCCAGTTTCCATATCTCAAGTTCCTTCATATGCGTCCCGGATTGGTCCGCTCTTGAAACAAAAACAGCCTTGGCCTCATTCATCTTCTTGAACGCTTCGGCTACTGATTTTTCTCCCTTGATTTTGGCTGGATCGCTAGAGGGGCCTACTATGAGATAGTCATTGTACATAACGTCTTTTCGGTTTACCCCAAATCCTGCCTCCACGAACTTGTCCTCGGCCGGACGGGCATGGACCAGGACCACGTCCACATCTCCGTTTTCCCCAAGCTTAATAGCCTTACCGGTGCCGACGGCTATGACATTTACTTTAACATTGTTGGCTTTTTCGAATGGGGGAATGATAAAATTCAAAAGGCCCGA
>CALGLN010000101.1 GCA_937930835.1 uncultured Desulfomonile sp. | reverse complement strand
ATTTGTTCAAGAGGCTACAAAGGTTCCTATAGAGGTCTTTATGGACTGGTCAGCGATGGGAAATCAACAGGTCCACTTGTGGATCCTGATGTTTGTGGTGATGAGCCATTCCTCATGGCCTCCAGGCTAAAGCATATTCCAGTGATTGTTGCAAAAAAGCGAATCAACGCAATACGTAAAGCGATTGAATCATTCGGGTGCAACATTGCCGTACTAGATGACGGTTATCAGCATTTGTGTTTGGAAAGAGACATAAACATAGCAATTCTGGATTCTCGAAACAATGTGATGTTTCCAATCGGATCATTAAGGGAGCCTTTGACGGCTCTAGCTCGGGCTAATGTAATAGTTTCGAATTCCTCAAAATACCAGCTGAATGATCAGACACGAATGCTCATCAGAGGAAAACCATTTTTCCTGTCCCATCATTTGCCGGAAGGTTTAGTTCAAGGCCTCACTGATGGTATATTGGAAGCGAGCCATTTTGATGGCAATCAGGTTGTCCTCGTTTCGGCCATTGCAAATCCAGATCGTTTCAGAGAAATGGCAAAAGGATTAGGTTGGATTGTAGTCGAGCACTTCACGTATCGGGACCACTACAAACTTTCTAATCGTGAGTTACTCAAACTGATCTCTAACGCTCGTGGATTACCTCTGATTCTAACCGAAAAGGATTGGGTGAAAACTCCAGATTGGTTTCAGCAAAGGGCTGATACGTTCGCCCTCAGAATAAAGGTTGTCCTTGAAGATGAAACGGGTTTCTGGAAATACATACGTGAGTCCTTAAGAAGGAAATGAACCTAAATTACAAAAGGATCTTGATCATCAAACCCAGCTCGATGGGAGACGTCATTCATGCTTTGCCAGTAGCGCATGCAATTAAAAGGACTTTTCCTAATGTTAGGATAGGTTGGGTGATTCAAAGTGGATTGGAGAGTTTTCTGGAGAATGATTCCTCGGTGGATGAAATCATTAAAATATCGATACCGTCAACTAGTGATCCTTATGCCAAACGCGGGGCTTATTTGAGGGCGGGTCGTTCCACCATAACCGAGTGGAAAAGATTAAGACGCCAGTTTACTTCATCGAGATATGATGTTTCGATGGACTTGCATGCTTCATTTAGAAGCGGCTTGATTTCACTCGCCAATCGCGGGGCGCTACGATTGGGCCTGGCGGACGCTAAAGAACTCAATACTTATTTTCAGCATGAATTGATTCATCCTGACCCTGGCAAGCCACACGCAGTAGACAAGAACTTGGTATTTCTATCAAGATTTTCTATAGAGCCCTTAAAAGAAGATTTTCTTTTACGACTTTCTGATCAGGTGCGGCAAAACGTTCAGGTTTATCTGGATTCGCTGAGATTACCTGAGTGTAAAAGGATAATTTATGCAAATCCAGCGGCAAGATGGCGAACAAAAATGTGGAATATCAAAGGCTGGAGAGAACTGACAGAGATGATCTTGAATCAGATGAGGGCAATAGTTCTTTTTGGTGGCGGAATTAATGACCGGTCTTATATAGATAAAATAATTGGAGAAAAAAAATTCCCTGATGTTTTTAATGTAGCTGGACGCCTTACTCCCGTGGAATCAGCAGCTCTCATCGAAAAAAGTCATGTCTACGTTGGAGTCGATTCTGGCCCAATGCACATCGCTGCATTTGTGGGTGTTCCAGTAGTAGCTCTCTTTGGGCCAACTGATCCGGCCAAAGTTGGTCCTTACTCTGAGCATTCCGTAGTTATCAGGAACCTAGCTTTAGACTGCCTGGGCTGCAGAAAAAAATCGTGCGATAATCAAAGATGTATGGATGAGATAACTCCTGAACAAGTCTTAGAAGCGCTTCTAGAGCTTTTGGGATAATCTCTGCGCTGCCGCGCATAAAAAATATTGATCGAGTTCTTGACTGTAAAGTTTGATTTATGTTTTATTAATTATTTACATTTTCTAGTATGGGCGCCGGTTGTTCCGGCTGTCCTTTTCCCAAGGGGCGCATATGAAGCAATACAAGACTGAAGAAGTTAGAAATGTAGCGGTTGTCTCCCATGCTGGCTCGGGAAAAACGACCCTGTGTGAGGCCATGCTTTTTGATTCGGGAGCTGTAGACCGACTTGCAAAAGTCACAGATGGATCTTCCAATTTCGATTTCGAGCCTGAAGAAGTGAAAAGGGGTATTTCCATCAGTACGGCGCTGTTTTCAGCCGAATGGAAAAAACGAAAAATTAACATACTTGATACTCCTGGTGATCCAAACTTCTTCGCCGAAGTTACCGCTGCTCTTCAAGCTGCAGATATAGCTTTGTTGGCTATCGACGCCGTGGACTCAGTAAAGCCTTTGACTGAAAAGGTATGGTCCGCCATCGAGGCAGCCGAAAGACCAAGAATTCTGGCTGTGACAAAGATGGATAGGGAACGGGCTGAATTTGACAAAGTGATTGCGGATGTTAAGGAGACATTAAAGGTGAAGCCATTAGTGCTTCAGGTTCCAATTGGCAAAGAATCTAACTTTAAGGGCGTTGTAGACTTACTGTCTATGAAGGCCTTTATGTTTGACGCGGATGGTAAGGGTGTTTCAAAAGGTGAGATTCCCGCGGATTTAAAGGATGATGTGGCCTCCAAGAGAGAGGTTCTTATTGAGGATCTTGCAGAAGTAGACGACGGATTGATGGAACGATACCTGGAAGGTGAAGAGCTCGGAGCAGAAGAGTTAGCTAATGCTTTGAAGCAAGGGATCCTGGACCGAGTGTTTATTCCTGCTCTGGCATGTTCAGGCCTGACGAATAAGGGTATCCAATCGATACTTGACATTATCGCGGAAGCCTGTCCGTCACCTGCAGAAATGAAGCCTATTGTTGGGGCTACAGCTTCAGGTGAAGAGCAGTCAAGACCGGCAAGCGCTGATGCTCCTCTATGCGCTTATGTCTTCAAAACAATAGCTGATCCATACGCCGGGCGTTTGACTATTTTCAGAATATTTTCGGGAAAACTTAGTCCGGATTCAAATTTTTTCAATTCTTCCCGGGGTGTCAAAGAGCGCTTTGGTCAGCTCTTTTCCATTCAGGGCAAAAATCAGAAGGCTCTTGAATCTGCTCAGGCCGGTGACATTGTAGCAGTGGCAAAATTGAAAGAAACGCTTAGTGGGGACACACTTTGCGATGAAAAAGCTCCAATAATTATCAAAAAAGCGCCCATCCCTCAGGCGGTCATATCATTTGCGATAGAACCGAAGGCAAAGGGAGATGAGGAAAAAATAACCCAGAGTTTGGCTAGACTATCAGAAGAGGATCCTACGCTTTCTATCAAAAGAGATCCTAAAACAAACGAGTTCTTAATATCTGGAATGGGCCAGGTTCATATCGAAGTAACAATAGAAAAATTGCGCAGGAAATTTGGTGTAGATGTCAATCTCAAGACCCCTAAAGTCCCCTACATGGAGACTATCAAAGGCAAGGCCAAGGTTGAAGGAAAACTCAAGAAGCAAACCGGTGGTCGAGGTCAGTTTGCGGTTGCATGGTTGGAACTGGAGCCATTATCTCGTGGACAGGGATTCGAGTTTGTGGACAAAATTGTTGGTGGAGTTATTCCACGTCAATACATTCCGGCTGTTGAAAAGGGTGTTATTGAAGCGATGGCTGGTGGCGCATTGGCGGGACATCCGGTTATCGACGTTAGAGTAACCGTATTTGATGGAAAATACCACGATGTGGATTCTTCCGAACAGGCCTTCAAAATAGCTGCGTCAAAAGGGTTCAAGAAAGGTGTGCTTCAATCGAATCCGATCCTTTTAGAGCCTATTATGAACATGGAAGTTGTAGTGCCTGAAGACTGCATGGGTGATGTGATGGGAGACCTCAACTCCAGGAGAGGTCGAATCAGTGGAATGGACGCCAAGGGTGGTAGTCAGGTTATCAAAGCTCTCGTTCCTATGGCTGAGGTTTTGAAGTATGCATCGGACCTAACTTCTATGACCTCCGGGCGCGGCATCTTTTCAATGGAGTTTTCTCACTATGAAGAGGTACCCGCGCATATAGCCGAAAAAATCATCGAAGCTTCTGGTAAACAAGCTGAGGAAGAAGATTGATGTCAGATCAGTTGAATTCTGATTCGAACAAAACGGGGTCTATCGTTGCAGTGTGTGTGAGTCCTAAAAAAGGGATGATCAAGACAGAGGTAGATTCAGTGTTGATTGAGGAAGGTGTAGGGATAGTAGACGACGCACATAGTGGAGACTGGCACAGGCAAGTTTCTCTTTTGTCGATCGAAGAAATAGAAAAGATGAATCAAAAGGGTTACGATGTTCGTCCCGGAAGTTTTGCGGAAAACATTTGTACCAGAGGTTTCGATCTGTTGGCGGCGTCTATTGGTAGGAAAATAAAAATAGGCGAAAAGGTAATTCTTGAAATCACCCAAATAGGAAAAGAGTGTCATACACGATGTGCGGTCTACAACAAGATTGGAGACTGTATAATGCCTCAGCAGGGTGTTTTCACGAAAGTCATCTCTGGTGGAGTGGTCAGGGCTGGAGATTCAGTAGCCTACATTTAAAGAGCATGCTGGATCTCAAAGAATTTCGGAGTGAGTGAGTCATTAATTTTGATTTTTGGGATCCAGCTTCAATGTTATAGTGAATTCATCAAAGATTTCAGGATAATTTGGTTTGTAAGTTTTCTCAATTAGAGTGGCGTTGTTGTCATAGTCAACCAGAACAATCGTTGAAGACCTAGTGCCGTAAATTGGGCTCGTAATAAATATAGACGACAAAATTCGTTCCCATTCCAACCCGATTCCCGTGTCAGGTAGAAAATCATCCCCTGGTATAGTTCTGTCGGTCAAAATGTCGAATAGTTCATCAGTCGTGAACTTATCTCCCTGAGACAGAACTTGAGTCAAAGCTTGGCGCCCAGTTTTCACTTTAGGCCATGGGGTGTTGAGCATGTGATTGCTCAATCCGTAAATTCCCGAAGACAAAATTTTGTAGTAGTTATTGTGGCTACAAAAATATATTAAATCATTCGCATCTCCGAATAACAGATTGAATTCGTTGTATTCTTTTGCCCTCTTGGAGATGATTTGGCGATATTCAGCTGGGCTAGACCTGTTTCCGAGAAAATCGCTAACCAGAAGTCCTCTGGACGGCGCAAGTTGTCCTTTGTTTGATGAAGGGTTTCGGTAATTAGTA
>CALGLN010000100.1 GCA_937930835.1 uncultured Desulfomonile sp. | reverse complement strand
AAGGAGATATACACAAAGGCTTATGAACAGGCGATAATGCGGTTCAGGCGTGAAGTGAAGTGCTCGGAAATCATGTCCCGAGAAGTTTTGAGTTTGTCAGAAAACGACACTTTGGATCAAGGGGCGTTATTATTGGCCAAGAACCATTATTCGGGGGCCCCGGTGGTTGATTCCGATAAGAAAGTAGTGGGAATTGTTTCACAGAAAGATTTTTTTCATGCTGTGGGAGTTGGTGGTATAGAGACAGTCATGGAATTGATTGCGGAGTGCCTAAGTGGAACGAGGTGTGTAGTAAGCGCTCTTCGCAAGGGTTTGATAAAGGATATCATGTCGAGACCGGTAATCACGGTGGGACCGGATACGACAGCTAATGATCTAGCCAAGATTTTTATGGAGAAGCAGATCAACCGTGCCCCAATAGTGGACAAGGATGGGAGGCTCGTGGGTTTGGTCACTCGCACGGACATAGTTAAATCGACATTGATAAGGCCGTAGCACATGAAATATTTGCAGAAGATGCGAGGGGGAGGACAAAGTCCGCCTCGAGTAGGCAAGCCGGAGATTTTTTGGTCCTGGTTAGGATCATTGATTGGGATTGGTTTTATCACTTATCTCGATGCGGCATTTTTTCAGGGCTATGAGTTGATTTTATTGATGGGGCCGGCAGGGGCTTCTGCCGTGCTTGTTTTTGGAGCTACGAGGAGCCCGCTTGCTCAGCCTAGAAATCTCGTCGGTGGGCATGTCGTTTCAGCGATCATTGGCGTCCTTGCCGGCAAGCTTTTGGGAGCCAACCTGATAATTGCTTCATCTATTGCTGTATCGACATCGATTGCTTTGATGCATCTGACAAAAACGCTTCATCCTCCAGGAGGCGCTACGGCATTAATAGCGGTCATCGGGGGTGAAAAAATAAAGGCCATGGGTTTCCTCTACGTAATTTTTCCCACGGCGATCAGCTCACTCATTTTGCTCGTAATCGCCGTGCTTTTCAACAACCTGATTAATAGTCGAAAATATCCGGATCACTGGATTTGATCTGAGCTCTGAAGACCTTTGATTTGCAAAAATAAGCTGGCCACATGAATCGGTTAGCGTGAACTGCGCATCTAAAGTTAGCAGTTGTGATGAGAAACGTGAATTAACAATTTTTTAAGGTAACTTTTTAGGTATTAGTTGGGAAAGGGTGGTAATAAAATGAATAAGAATACATTTAGAATAGCATTTAGTCTGTTGGCTGCGTTGTTGATCATTGGCAGCATTGACGCTCTGGCGTCGGATCAGAAATCTGTTGAGGCGGCCTATACGGACTGGAGGAACGCTCTAGGTTCGGGATCTGCGGAAGCCATCGTAAAACTTTATGATGATGGCGGCATTCTTTTGGCGACTTTCGAACCTGAGCCATTGGTTGGCCTCAAAAGGATTCGTCCTTATTTTGAAGGCCTAACAACTCTGCCGAAACTTTCAGTGAAACCTCAAATATCCAACATCAGGATTCACGGATCTACTGCTGTGAACAGTGGGACATACGAATTTTCTTATGAGAAGGACGGCAAGCTTGTGACTGTGCCGGCGAGATTCAGTTTTACGTACATCAAAGACGGTTCAGGCTGGAAAATAATAGATCATCACTCATCTGTCTTACCGACCAAATGAAATAAACCAGATGAAAGAGGTTAACGTCAGTATTTATCTCGACAGCGACGTTAACCTCTAATTGAAACAGCTACCCTGGTGTTTCTTTAGCTCTGTCCTGGAGTACTATTTCAGCTGATTTTTCTAGCTTTGCTAAGTCTACTCCAAGCCCTTCGGCTATCCTGATTCCATAGCTCTTGCCAGCTTAATGACGGGTGAAGTTCTTGACCCCGTGATCACTTTTGAAATGGTTTTTGCAGTAGAATACTTTGCCTTTGTCATTTTGCCATTTGCGCGTGAGGCTACCGTATCCGTTGATGTGTCTATAGGGTGGCGTGAGTTTCACGATCTGAAAAGAGGATGACAAATTGATGGATGGATCCCGGAGTCAATGATGAGGAACTCCCGGAAGATGTTGGGGGCCTTCAGGTTTGTTGCGGGGTTTCTTTTCTGTGTGGATGAGATCCGGGAATTTTATTATACGCCCGATCAGTAAGCGTGTGCGCCATTTATTGCTTTTGACTTGTAACATTTGTCCGATTCATTCTGCTGACAAACGCAATCGCAACAGATTCCCTTGAGTTCTATGTGCAATGACTGGACCTGATCGCAGCCGGAGATGTCATCAGGAATTTTGAAATCCTCAAGACCGGCAATGTAGACATCTCTGATCAGACCGCATTTTTTACAAACGAAATGATGATGAGGCCTTGTGTTAGCGTCGAGTCTCATTCGATCTGAGTTGATATGTAGACGGGATATTACTCCGAGTTTCTCGAGAGTTGAGGTAGCTCTATAAACAGTGTCAAAAGAAATGGTCGGTAATTTTTTCCTAACCCGTTTGTAAACTGTTTCAGCGTCGGGATGTTCTTCGGTTCTGGCGATTTCCTTGAAGATGACCAACCGCTGATAAGTGAGTTTTACTCCCTCGCGTCTACATACTTCAGTAAATTCAGAAACCCTTTTATCAATTTGTTCTGGTGTAAGACTCATGATCAAGCGCCTTGTTCAAATATCAAATTAAATTTTACAAACCTTAGTATTTTTGTGAGTCTTTTCAATTCACAGAAATTTAATACTTCTTTATTATTTAGGCAAGCCCTTAATTGGTTCGGCCAATTGCCCGGTGAGCCACTGGGAATGTTAATGACTTTAGGACTCCGGCCATTAGGAAGGAGTCACTATTCGAGGGATCAGATTCTACGATCCAAGCATCTTGGCGAGATATGCCTCGTATGAATTTCCTGTTTCGGCTTTGGGCTTTTGGTCCTGCCTGAGCAGGACCTCTTAAGCCGCATTGAGAGAAATTACGCCGCAAGTTTTTCTCGTTTGATTATTTCTCCTCTTGAACTGATGATGATCTTCTCCAGAGGAATTTGTTTGCCGGCCATTTTCATTCCGTATTTGATTATTTCGGGTAAACCCGAACAACATGGCACTTCCATGATGGCTACGGTGACGCTTTTGATATTTGCCTTTTCGAAGATTTCGGCAAATTTTTCAATGTAGGCTCGAGCGTCATCAAATTTTGGGCATCCGACCATGAGAGCCTTGCCTGCCAGCAATTCGCTGTGAAA
>CALGLN010000099.1 GCA_937930835.1 uncultured Desulfomonile sp. | reverse complement strand
AGGATATTGAAAATACCGTGATCTGATTATAATTTAAACGCCACGCTTATCGATTTTTGCTTTCTCTGCTTCTTAAGTTTTTGCAGAGAGGTTTATAAGATTTCCCCCGCAGATCCATTTCATTGAATACTCGTAAATGTTTTTGCTCCAAGATCTCATGGAAATTCATATCTAGATAATTCCAAGGTGTTAGGAAAATTTTCTTTTGGCGACATCTTAGGGTGAACTATTTCACATCCATCTTGCAAAAATAGCCATTATTTTTCTGAAATCATCAAGATTTGATTGGATCACGTCATAGACCTGTTTTCGGTCTATATCCATGTATTCATGGACAAGAATGTTCCTGAATCCGATCATTTTCATCCAAAGGCCTGCTAATCGCTCATCAACCAGGCCATGTTTGTGCAATAGCGATGGAATATCGCTCTGCCAGTTGACCTCACCTAATTTGAGATCCGATACCACGTGGTTACCCAGGTCATTGACCGTTTCAATGGATAACTGGAGAAAGCGTTCAGCCGAGCCAAATTTTTCGGGATCATTCACAAATTCATCATACGAATAATTCCCGATGCGCCCCAAAATAGCCAGATATTCATCCAGCCGATTCAGCCTCTTTCTTATCAGTTCAGGATTGACCATCTAGAATCCTTTTTTTAAGGGCCTCCCGCTGGACCTTCAGATAGGGCAGAAAATCTGAGTACTGCCGGAGCGTGAGTGAAAAGAATTCTCCTGAGTCAAAGTCGTCGGTCTGATATATCACATTGTTATGTTTTACTATTTCAAAACGTAGAACTATGTCCTGAACATCAAGAAACACTAAATCAACATTGCAAAAACCAATGCTTGCCAGATCTGTTAAAATGTCTAGTTTTCTGTTGTGAATGGCTCTATCTGCGGGCACAATTCCAATATCCAGGTCACTATCCGGTTTTATGGATCCTGAGGCTGCGGATCCAAAAAGATATACCGCTTTAATACCCGGATATTGCCTGAAAATGCCCGGCAAGAGATCTAGATCCGGAAATGGTTTTGTCATTTTGGATATCACGCTCAAAGCTCCGCCCCATAGCGTCAGGCTTAACTGCCCTAAACTATTAGATATTCCCATTATTGGGGCTTGACTTTGAAGCAAGATATATTAACTATAATATGTTACCATTATATGATTTAGTTGTCAAAATTCAAGATGCCATGATTAACCTTAGTTTGACAATTCTTGTAGCCATATGTAAATTCAGTCGCTGCCTGAAGCACAATTCAAGAGACATTATGAATTGCTAGAAACGGACGATATTATAACTTGCGGAAGGATTTATGGCAAGTATTGAACATGTTCCCTGCAGGTTTCCCGAGAACAAACCACTCGCTGATGATCTGGGTATGTGGTGGGCGCTTCATGTTAAGCCGAATCGAGAATGGAGAATGGCAAATTATCTCATGCATAAAGGCATAAGCTACTATCTGCCCATCTATGAACAGAAAAAAAAATGTGGGTATCCACCTCGTGAAAAGATAATGAGCCGCCCGCTTTTCAGGGGCTATATTTGTTTTGCATTACATAAGGACCGACACAATGAATTGTTCGCGTCCCACGATTTTGTTAGGATAATCGAGGTTCCCAATCAGGAGCAGTTTGTCAGAGAGCTGCAGTCCGTTGCTATTGCTCTTGAGGTGGGACGAGATCTTTTCGTGCGATCCGGACTGGCGAAAGGAAAGAAGGTTATCGTTCGAAACGGCCCATTCAAAGGATTGGAGGGCGTGGTGTCAAGACATTCCAAGAAAGGGCAAATTGCCATATCCGTTGAAATGTTCAACCGAACCGTCATCATCAATCTCGATGAATTTACCGACCTGGATGTGATGGACTAATGTATTGCAGGTCTAGTATAATGATCATAGGACACTCGATTAGAGCGTGAGGTAGACTATGAAAGTCCTTGTAACAGCAAATCTTCCGGAAGAATGTCTCAGACCTTTACAGGATAATTACAAGGTCATGATAAATCGCACCAATCAACCCATGCCTCGTTTTGAGCTGTTGTCCAAGATTTTTGACAAGGATGGGCTTCTGTGCATGATCAGCGACAGGATTGACGAGGAAGTTTTGGCAAAAGCCCGTAATCTTAAAATGATCGCCAATTGTGGAGTGGGTTACGACAACATAGACTTGCGAGCTGCGACGGCAAGAGGCATAAAAGTATCCAACACGCCCGACGTGGTGACAAACGCTACCGCCGACCTCACCTTCTCGTTGATGATGGCTTGCGCGAGGAGAATTGTCGAGGCTGACCGAATTGTCAGAGCCGGCGAATTCAGCTCATGGACTCCATTTGGCTTTCTAGGAACTGAGGTGTCCGGAAAAATCCTGGGCATAGTAGGTATGGGAGCGATTGGTAAAGCGGTCGCCAGACGAGCAAAAGGCTTTAACATGCCCGTTTTATATTTCAAACGCCGTCGATTAACGGAAGCTGAAGAACTCGAGCTTAACGCTACTTATGTTGAGCTTCCAACACTTCTGAAGCAGTCTGATTACGTGTCATTGCATGTTGACCTGAACGAAGAGACGCGAGGTCTTATTGGAAAAGAACAGCTCCACATGATGAAACCATCCGCTTTTTTGATAAACGTCGCCAGAGGCCCTGTTCTGGATGAGTCCGCATTGGTTGAAGCGCTTCGTGATGGAGTGATCAAGGGAGCCGGATTGGATGTTTACCAGAATGAGCCTGAATTAACCATGGGGCTTACCGAGCTTAGGAATGTGGTGCTGCTTCCACATATTGGCACTGCTACTATCGAAACAAGAATCGCGATGGCGGACTTGGCAGTGAGGAATCTGATTCAGGGACTGACGGGTCAGAAACCCGTCACATGCGTAAACTGTCAGTAATTTTTTGAACCTTTTTATTTAGCTTTAGGGATTACAAAGCTGAAAGTAGTCCATGCCCCTTTTTGGCTCTTTACATTAATTTGACCATTGTGGCCACGCACTATTCCGAGACTGCTGGCCAGGCCTATACCGGTTCCCTTGAAACCCTTGGTTGACCAGAAGGGGGTAAAGATCTTTTCCAGATCTTTTTCATCAATCCCTACTCCTGTATCGGTAATTTCGAAATATACATTCAAATCATCACTATTGGTCTTGATGGTCAGCTTGCCGCCTTGTGGCATAGCTTCAACGGCATTTTTGATGAAATTAATAACTACTTCAAATATTTCGCTTTCGTGTCCTAATATAAAACATTCCGGTTCAAATATTTTCTCAATCCTTATTTCGACGCCATCTTTAAGAGGGTTGTTTTTCCAAACGGGAGAAGTCATTTCCAGGGCGCCCTCGACTGTTTTACTTAAATCGAAAATTTTCGGTGGGGCGCTTTTTGTTGAAACTTGAGTTCGGGCGAAATCCTGGAGGCGCTTTACGGTCTGAGCCCCTAAATTGGCAGCATCCGCTATTTTTCTGAAGCTTTCCATTGATTCAGCAATACGGCCCTGTTGCAGAAGTAATTGACCGGCTTGAGCCGTTCCAATCAACAGATATAAAACATTGTTGAAATTATGCGCGACACCGGAAGCCATTTCCCCAATAGCCTTCAAACGTGTTCCCTCTATTAGTAGCTGCTGGGTTTTCTTTTCTTCTGTGATGTCTCTGATGAAAATGGCCACCTTATCTACCTGGCCTTTGGAACCTATTACGGGATTAAAGTTATGATGGAAAAAACGGCCATTATTACAATCTTCAAAAATCACCGGCTTTAGTGTAGTTAATGCCTCTGCGAATTTCTGTCGCCTTAAATCTGATACTTCTTTTTCGAAAAATTCCAGCGGATCACGTCCGACCAAAGAATCAATTTCAGAATTGAGCGCTTTGGCGGTAGCCTCATTCATCGCAAGAAATCGACCTTTTCGGTCAACAAGGATTGCTATGTCCAATGAGGCATTGAGCAAAGCTTTAATAGTGTCACTATTGTTTCTTATCTCTTCAGCGCTTTTTTCGACGGATTGAAGCGCCTGGTTGATAGAGGTTGCAAGCTTTGTGATCTCATCGGAACCGGATACTGAAACTCTAAGGTCGGTCCGTTTTGATTCACCTATTGTTCTTAATTCTGATTCCAACGCCAGCAGGCGTGACAGTACTAGTCTTTCAATAACAACCAGTGTCACCACACCAAAAATCGCTGTCACAATTGTCAGAGAAATTAGAAGATAGTTTGTGGTCCATGCGCCATGACGCGCAATGTCACGAGGCATGAGGACTTTAAGCAGTAAAGATGGATCACCTTGAACATCTTTAATAACTGCAAAACCGGCTATGTAGTCGTCTGACTCAGAAATAACCGTATTTGCCGCACCACCAGACAAAATTTCCCATGCCCTTTGAAAATTGGCATCTGAATCCAAAGATTTTATAGGTTTTATGGTTAAATCAGTGTGAACCCTTTTGGACAATTCTTCTAATTCATCTTTATCCAGGTAGCGTCCCATGATAAGGGCGCCTCTAACGGGACCGGCATGCTGGCTGTTCAGTATCGGCCTCGATGCTACAAGCATCGGTCCTCTGGATAACAGCGCTATTCCCGCAACATGGCTCTTTTCATGCTCATGAAATGTCAAACCTGGAATTGCCAGAATTTCAGACAGCTCATCCTGCTTGAGGTCCACAGGCCTCGAACCAGCAAGATCAAAGCCCTGCTTGTATCTCACCCTTTTTTCTCGATCAAGGAAAACTAAAACGTTGGCTCGAAGTATCTGAAAAGTTTCATCGGTGAGATTCTCTTTTATATAATGATCGTTGACATCTTCAACAAAAACATAGGTGTCATCCCACTCCGCCCAATCCGCCGCTTTAAGGTTTAGTGAGGACGTGTCATGAGCTAGAGCATCCAGGACCCTATCAATATTGTTGACAACATGGGTATTTTCAAGATCACTAAAACTGCGCGAAATTATTACGCTGGAAATGGTGTATAGAGCTCCTGCAAGCGCCATAGAGGTAATAACAATTATCAGGAGGGTCAATTTTCTTAGCGGCAACGTTAGTCCTTTGGCCCTTATGTATTTGTCAGTGGGCCTATTAATAATTAATCAGATTTATTTTACCGCCATTTTATAGAGATTCAATCCTTTTCAGTAATAATTGTTGAGAAATTATCTTAAAGATTGCTCCCGGCAAAGGCCAGATTCATTCATCGGTTTCTTCTGTTCTCCTTCTCCGTTGACTGTCTTCTATTTCAAGGGAAACCAATCGCGCCAATAATACGGCTGGGAAAAGCTGGCCAATCAAAGCTTCGAGCATAGAAATAGAACAGGCCAAAGGACTTGTCGGGAATATGTCTCCGAAACCAACGCTGGTCATTGTGATGTAACTGAAATAGATCAGTTTAGCCAGCATCTTGTGACAGTCTCCACCGAATTCACATGAACCAAATGAAAACGCACCGGGATTGATGGATTCCGTAATAAAATAGAGGTTGCCAAAAAATATCCCGATGAGCATGTAAACCGCTATCGAACCTGCAATCCTGTGCGGAGTAATTGGCCCCCTCTTGAAAACGTGCATCAGAATTACAGCAATTAACATCGCAGTGAAAATGGCACGGATACCCATATTTACTATTAGCGACATCAAACTGGGATAGACGTGGCCCCAGTAACGGAAACCAAGCGCTACGACAGCTACCATGGCCACAACACGAGCCCAGCGGGGCTTTCGACTTACCGCCATAATGCCCGTTATAAGAACGGCCAAGAAAATCAGGTGCATTATCAGGGCGCTGAAATCAGAATCCAGGAAAGGAAAGATCGCAAAAGTCTCGAGAAACAGTATTATTAATAATCCTGTGAGACCTACATCCTCCGTCCATAACCTCGTGAAAGCTTCTTGACGCATCGTTCACCCTCTCCGTTACGAGGATTTTGATGAAAAGCTTAATAATGTTTAATGAGGCGCTACCTGGTTGACAATTCGAATTACGGTGTCATGCTTCGGACCGAAAAGCTTGTTCGCTCTTTGTATGGTTTTTTCAGGACGTAGTTGATTGTAAAACAGGTGGTTTAGCTCAAAGGAGTCTGGTTCCATTGCTATGGCCTTAGAAACCTCTTTCGCAGCAAACCATAATGATTGATCCTTTTCCAGAAACCTGTCTACATAAAAATCAAAAAGCTTTGCTATGCAGACAGCCGAATAGATATTTGCCTGATCCCCGTTAAACCTATAAAATCGTCCCCCTTCGGAATCATAAGCGTAACCAACTTTAAGCCAACTGAATGAAACAACCTCTTCAACGATGGTCTTGTTAAAACCTCCGGTTGATATACCGGCGATACTAACATTAGACTTTCGGTTGATACCGTCCTCAAGTGACTGTCTGGCCAGAGCAACCTTTGCCAGTTCCCTACTTATAGGTCCTGGATAGTCTGAAGAATGTAATCGAGTCGTCACGTTTTTCAAATAAGTCTCGAAGTAGTTTTTATGGGCATCAGCAAAACAGACAGTAGGTAATGTCAAGAATACCAAGATTTTTAATAAACGCAAAATATTCCAATCTTTTTATCTTTATATTTTAGATAAATAAACCATCTTGCTAAATCAGTGGTTTATTCTTTAGCTGTCACGGTTCGAAAGAACCATGGAAGCCAGTTTAATTAACTAATTAAAAGTGTTATGTCAATAGATAAAATACAACACAATATTTAACAACCGTATAGTATAGATATTTGAGTAAAAAAACACCGTTGATCTGTTTGACCAACGCTTCCCAATGAACCAAGTTTTAATATTTTCCTCACACAATCTGAACATTGGGACTACAGAATAATGCAAAAGAGTGTCAGAAGATTTCACACTCGTAATGTGACGTCTAACTGCAAGGTGCGCTGAAAATTGGGATTGCGACGTGCCTAACTATGTGAGCATCCGAAATCCTGAATCAATGGAATTGTTACTCGGCAATCTCTGAGCAAATTGACGTGACCCCTTAAGGGGCTTTTTGAAACGAGGCGATATGGAGCCAGAAGACAAATTCGATAAAAATTGTGCTGCTGATATTAATGAGTTACGGAAAATTCACCTGTCGGAGCCCGAGTATCGGGCGCTGAAAAATATTGCCTACTCTAAAGGCAAAAGCGTTGAGGAGGAAATCGAGCGTGCTTTGAACACGTGGAGAAAGGCATCCAAATCCGAGAAAAATCATGAGCTATGGTCCAAAACTGAACATAAATTCCGATGCTTTCATGATCTCGTTGAACTAGAGTTTCTTACCGAGGTCGACACCACAGTTGTCCAGTCGGCCATCCGCAAGCATATCCATGATTTTGACGTGGACAAAGAACTCGAGACCAACGGTTGCCATCTGAAAGATACTGAAATTGTAAGCTTTCAATTAGACACACATACTGCTGATAGGATGGCGACCATTAGGGGAACTCATGGTAAGAGCTTAACCTGTTTTTTGACCGAAGCCGTGAGGGATTTCAACAGCCACTTCGGACAAAGAGAAAAGAGACCCCTCACGGAGCCATCAAAAATTACCTCAAAAAACAGGCCTCGTTATTTCGAACCTAATCCCGCCCTCAAAACCATCCATGTCAAACTGAACAAGGAAGATCTAATCGACCTTCGAAGAAATCTCCAACTGAGCAACAAAGCGACTGAACAGGCAGTGGAATTTGTCATCAAATGGAAATTGACTAAAGCATCCCCATCGAGCCCAGAATAGATATTTTGGTTGTACAGAGAACAACCCACTTACCGATTTCCAAGGATTCTGTTCTCGTAAATGGCTTTTTGTTTCCTATAATTTATCCAACCGACTGGATTGTTAAAGTATTGCAATATGTGCTACCTTGCACCCGGATGAATCGCCTAGCTGGAGTTCCTTAAAAATTGGTTTCAAATGACGGATACAGGGTTGTAAAGGGCTATGTAATGGTCTTGTTTGCGACCCTTATTTGGTCGGGCAATTTTATTGTAGCAAGAGTAATCCATGATTCCATCCCACCGGTTACTATTGTAGTGATGCGATCCGCAATCGCGGTAATCATTCTAGCCCCTTTCGTCATGCGCTCCCTTTACTACGAGTGGTCACTTTTTCTGAAACATATAGGGTATCTCTCACTAACGGCTTTTCTGGGCATGACGATGTGTAACACTCTGGTCTATGTTGCCGCTGCGTCATCAAAGGCGGTAAACCTTACGCTGATTGCCATTTCTTCACCTCTATTCACAATAATATTCGCTCGAATATTTTTGCAGGACGCCTTGACTTTAAAAAGAATACTGAGCCTCATAATTGCGTCTTTCGGTGTATTTTACCTTGTGGCCGATGGTAATATTTCTAATATTGTCAATCTCAGTTTTACTCCAGGCGATATCTGGATGCTTGGTCAGGCATCGTCTTTCGCGCTTTACAGCATCCTTGTGCAGAAACGCCCCATGGAGTTGAGCCCGCTTCCATTCCTGTTTTCACTTTTTGTTCTAGGAATGATGTTCCTTTTACCTTGGTTCAGTTGGGAAATATTTTCATCAGGATGGACTGATTTTACAGAGAAGGAGTTATTGGCGCTTATTTACCTGGGTCTTGGGCCATCTGTTCTGGCCTATATGAGTTGGAACAAATCAGTAGCTCTGATTGGACCGGCAAGGGCATCATTCGTTTATTATTGCCTTCCACTGTTTAGTGGCATCGAGGCCCTTTACCTTTTAGGAGAGCACATGACCCTCTCTCACCTGATAAGTGGAACGTTAATACTGAGCGGAGTGATCTTATCCACAAGAGATTGATTTGTATCCGGAATGAATTGACTACTCCATGGTGGTTTTGAAGCTTCAGGATGGTTGGTAGGGCCATTCCTGTTGGGCATAAGGAATGGCCCTTACAAGCGTTCTATTCCGCTTCCGCTGCCTCGGGTTCAGGTAATCGCACTAGATACCACTGCTCTGTTTGGGCTTTTCCCAAGTGAACCAGAACACCAGTCTGATCCATGGAAAGATTATAGATACCTGTTTCCATGATAATTGTGGTTCCACTGTCATCAGCAAAGGTCCAGATAGCTCTCTGATGTTCTTTTTCAACTACTCCTTTTATAGGCTTGCTCGTGTTGTTCGCTGCATTGTAATATGTTCCCTGAATCACGCCATCTTTGTTAACAGCCAGCTGCAACACTTCATCGGATTCTTTTGCAGGATCCTGAGTTAAAGCAAAAACACCCAAAGGCATCCATTGGTCCACCTGGTCAGTTACTTCAGGCGCCTGAATTACTATCTGCAATGCACGGTCATAATAATCGGCGGCTGAACAAATGCGCTGACCATTCAAGTATACGTAATTATTGTCATAATAAAAATTTGATCCGAAATCGTAAAAGATTGGAGGGCCCCAATTCCATGCAATCCAGGAGCTGAGGGCGACCCAGGTTGCTGGACGCCACCAGTAGTTCCATGGCCGATACGGCCAAATATTTTTGTGCCAGTAGTATCGAGTTAAATTGGGGTGGCCAGACCACCATTTCTTGTTAAAGGTTTCAGGGTGATGTCGCGGATAATACTCTCTTATCATTTGCGCAGATCGAGGGGTAAGTCTCTCATTAAAACTATGCCCCTTGCCTGGCATGTGACCGGTCACTTCGGGACCAGGCTGATGTTTGCCCCTATTCAAATAATGATCTAGAGCAACAGCGCCTGCTGCTCCACCAACAACCGCTGCGCCAACTCGGCCAAGATCACGCCTCACATTAGATTTGGCCTTTTCTTGAGGCAACTTGAGAAATTGACGTAACTGGTCTTGAGTTGGTTGTCTTCTATTTGGTTGTCCCTTAAAAGATTGACCAACATGAGGATTCAGATTTGGCGCAGATCTAACATTGGGACGTTGTCGTTGAATAACGTTCGGCTGGGAAAACTCCTTCTGGATGGTCGGTTTGGAGCCAGTGATCTCTTGTTTAGGAACAGTCCGCGATCTCACGTTGGTTCTATCAGATCTTCCCTGTGTGCCAGAGCCACTTCGATTGATATTCAACTGAGGCTGAACCGTCTGAGGCTTGAAAGAGCGTTGTTGTGGGGTAGCTTTGGGAGCTGAAAACTGCTGTATCTGCGGTTTAGGAGATTGAACGGAAGGGGCTTTGCGCTGGATGGAAGGAGCCATAGCCGGAGGCCGCGATTGTTTGATTGTTCCCATCTGAGGCGCTTCACGATTGATCCGGTCTCGATCTTTTCTCTCTCGTTCATCGGGACCGCGAGATTCTACCTGTGGCGCAATGACAACGCCAATTGCTAAAAATACCACCAATAGAAGCGACATCTTTTTCATTTTATTATCTCTTAAATCCAAGAATTTTTTATTATGCCGCCTTTTCCATACATTTGATGGATACCCTCATCCATCAAGGTTTAAAGGTGTTAACGCATAATTTATTTCTGTTTATTCTAAATTCAGCACCATCCAAATCTTTCAATGCGCTTAGTCAATTATTTATTGCCTTCCGGCAAATGTTGTTTGATCAACTCTCGCGCCTTATCCACACCCTCTTCGGCTTTTACCTTGAGTTTTTCAGCAACGTCCTTGGCAGTCTCAAGACCAGGAACTGAGGTGTCCTTTAGTTTCTCCACTTCGGTCTTTAACTTCTCCGCTTCAGTTTTGGCCTTCTCTATACCCTCGGCGGCCTTCTCCTTCAGTTTTTCTACTGTGCTTTTTGGACACGATTTTACAACCGCATCAACTGCCTGCTGTTCGAACTCGAATGGACCTGCCACAGCGCTGTCTATTTTCTCTTTAGAACTTATCACCTTACAGGCGTTGTCCGTGTCCTTGATTACGAACCACTTCTCTCCCTCGGCAAAAGCCGTCAAGGCTGAGAATACAAAAAGCAATCCTGTTAAGACGATCAATTTGATTTTCATTTTCTCCAGACTCTCCTTGGTTAGTTTCAAAAATGACTTGGCAAGATTTTCAAACACCCACAATTGAGATTAACTCATTTTTCAAACTCAGTCTCATAATGAAATTAGCTCATCTGACAACATTGTTCTTTCAAGGTTTCCTCTTTCAGGTGTATTTACTGAATTTGTGATACGCAACTCTTGTGATCGAGGCGATTCTTGCCTTAAAATGATAACCAAGTTAAGAAGTTTTTTACGATTTGTGAGCTTGTTCCAGGTCGAAAGGACCATTCAACACATTTCTAACCGCTTGATACCTTTACTATTAGCATCCAGGGTTTGATCATGAAATCAGCATTGTTGATGTTGTTTCTATCATTGGTGATTAATCTTTTTGACCAATCTAAAGTGAACGGGTCGTCTGATTCCTCTAATGCTTCAATAAACTTGAGTGAACTGCCCCCAACAAGAATCGCGCTTCAATTAGATAATAAAGTCATTAAAATTAGGGATCACGGATCGTCAGTCAATTTAGGATTAGTGTACAAAGATCTTGGGCTATACGAAAAGGCGATAGATCATTTCAAGAAATCAATACAGACGAAAAAGAAATTAGCGGACGCTAGCGGCGAGGCTTACGAATTGAACAATATTGCCCAGGTTTATTACAAGATGGGTGATTATCAAGCAGCTTTAGAAAATTATGAACGAGCCTTCGCAATATATTCCAGACTACAAAAAACTGAAGCTCAGGCTGAAATACTTAATAATATCGGTGATATTTATGACATTCTTGGCAATTACCAGGCCGCCTTCAAACAATATGAGTTATCTCTGGACAAATTGAAATCTCCACCGAATCTAAAAGATGAAGCAACAGTCTTGAGTAACATGGCCAGACTGCACAGAAAGCTTGGCATGAATCAGGAAGCTATAGAATGCTTTGAATCAGCGTTGTCCAAATTCAGAAAGCTTGGTGATCCAGCCGATGAGTCTGACTGTCTGATGGAAATTGCCCTGACTTGGAAACAGATTGGCCAGGCCGATCAAGCAGAAAAATCAGCTCGAGAGGCCCTTGAACTTCTTGAGCGGGCCGGGCAGGAACCCGGAGCTTTGCCAGATATCCTAATTTCGTATTACATTGATTCCAATAAGATCTCTGAAGCTGAACTCTTGATTCAAAAATTCAATACACCCTTGGGGTCTGGTAAATTAGATCTTGCCAAGAAAGATTTTCCATCCTCCCTATCATTTTTTCTAAAACTTTCTGAATTTGCCTCAAAAAGCGACAACACAAAATATCTGTTTGCTTCATACATTGGATTAGGTAAATCGTACGAGGGGTTGAAGCAGTACACACAAGCGGAAGAGTTTTACTCAAAGGCAATCGAACTAGCTGAAGAATTGAGATTAGAATTGGCGCCATCCGACAGGCCCAACTTTTACATAAGTCAAATTTGTGGATTTGCGCCTGTTGAAGCCTTCAAAGGACTTACAGGCGTGATTATCAAAGCAGGGGATCCTGAACGTAGTCTTGAAGCCGCAGAGGATTTCCGTTCAAGATTGTTAGCAAGTGGTTTTTGGGGACCATTATCGACCGGATCCTTCAATATCCCTCAAAGAGTCATCAACAAAGAACAGGCGCTGCTGAACCGATTGGCGGCCTTCAGAACCGAACTAGCCCAAACGGACCCAAAAACTCAGGGATCAAAATTCGATGCTCTCTCAAAAGAAATAAAAATAACAACTGCTGAGATAAAATCCTTAAAAGAGGAGTTATGGAAAAAATACCCGACCTATGCGTCCATAAAATATCCCAAATCGTTCAAACTGGGTGGAGCGTCAATCAGACCAGATGACCATTCGATATTTGTGGATATTCTTGATGGGGGCGTAGCTGTCTGGCTGGTAAATGAAAAAAAGATCAAAAAGTATTGGTTCGTGGAATTCTCAACTGACGCATCAGAACTTTTGAGCAACGGTTTTCGTGTTGTTCTCGCGAAAAATAAACCTGACCCCAGGATGCTAGAGACAGCTTCCGTTCTATATGAGAAAATACTGTTGTCGGTCATGCAAGATGTTCCTAAAGGAACGCCCATCACCATAATCAGCGGGGACACCTTGGCCAAAATCTCCTTGAAGGAACTCGCAACTAAAACAAACCGAACAAACGAAAAGGATGTTTCAAACAGAAATGACGTGGGCGATCACGATACTTCAAATGTATTCTTTCTTTCAAATTCCCAGACTCCCTTAAGCTTTTATGAATCTTTCTCTGCATTGGAACTTGCCAGAACCACTTCGAAATAATCAACCAAGAGTCTTGTCAATACAGACCCTTAGGTCTCGATAATCTGTTGTTGCCTGTAAGTGCTTTCCACTT
>CALGLN010000098.1 GCA_937930835.1 uncultured Desulfomonile sp. | reverse complement strand
CATTGTTCGTGTTTTCCCACTTGACCAGTTCCCGGATTATCTCGAAGAGCTTTTCACGCTCTGCCTGGGCCATTTCTTTAGTCTGTCCAGGGTAAGCGCCCCAACCTCTTTCACCTCCAGGGTCATTCACTAATTGCGCGAATATAACAGCCCTGCACGCGGCCAGTGGCCGTCTTGCCCACCACAAATGAAGCGTTGAAGGATGACCATGACGTATGGATTTTTCGCGAGAAGACTCTTTGTTTATATCGTCAAGAGGCAGAGCTACTTCGATAAGCTTCTTCGGGTATTTCATTATTATAAAAGCTCCATATCTACGATTGTGCCATTAATTTTGCTGAATCCAGCAACTTGTTTAGGTCACAGTTGACGCTAGTGACTGAAAAATCGAGATTTTGACTGAAGACATGTTGAACATAATACGGGCCTTCAACCTGTTGCTCGTCGACCTTAACGATTGCCAATATGAAGTTTTCAGGCTTGTTCAATCCTGTTAGAACCTCATTTCGGCTAACTGTAACGGTTGCCGCATCCTTTTGACGGCCCTTTACCTCGATGAACAACATCTCACCGTTTCCGATGTGTGAAGTTATGTCCCAACCGATTTTCTCTTTTGATACATCTTTTGGGATGTGTCCTCTGGCTAATTCAGCCTTCATTACGGCGTCCATTGCCATGCGTTCAATCTCGTCGTTACGCTTTTGACCCAGTTCATCAATGACTTCTCCGGAAACCAAACCGTCTATCAACCCTCGAGGGATAATCAAGGCCGCCCCTAAAGTTACCGGTGTATTCGAGCTAATATGACGTTTATTCTCCAGTTCCACCTTTCGAGCTTCCAATCGGTTTTTCAACTCAGCAACAGTCCTCTCCGCTCTCTCCGGTTGGATACGCGGTTGTTTACCGGTCTTTACATCTTCACGCAGCATGACAGCCCGGTGAGACCAGTATATGATTTCGCTCGTTAGCCTTTGATGAACAGCTTGAAGGGTTTTCTCAACCGAGGAATGACGACGGACTTTGACCTCCTGGAAATGTTCAGGGACCAGGGTTGACGCGGCCAACTCAATGGCTTTTGCTTCCAGATTGTCACTTAGCCAGGGCTCAGTCACAATATGCTTAACCAGATTAACCTGCTCAGCGGTGGCAGGTTTGTAGTCAAGATATGGAGCGTATCCCCCATGAGAAACTGAACCATCTCTGCCCACCAGGGCGAATTGCATGCGTTGGGAAATAATTCTCTGATGGTCTTGTCCCTCCTGGCCAGGTTCCTTTATTGAATGTTCAATTATATACATGACACGTGGTTCAACCCCAAAATCATGTTCGTCAATCAGAATAGCGCCTTGTCTCAACAGATGCCTTGTGTTTTGGAGCGTTAGGTCGAGAACGGCATTCATTAAAGGATGCCCTGGAGATACAAACGACGCAATCTGAGGTTTCCCGGGAAATCGTATTTTGTCCTTCTCAAAACAAACTCGTTCATACCTTTGCATCACCGGAGCGCCAACACCTATAACCCTGTCGCGGTCACGTATTGCGAATGGCACATGTGTTATTTCGTAGCGACCGGATTCTCTAGGCTTTAAAGAACCTCCTAAACGCCCAAAAGCCTCATCAAAGAACGATTTTATGAAATGAGGCTGTAATTTTCTCGCTTCAGCTTTCTCTAGCTCTTCCTTCACCGCGAATATTCTCGTGGTGTCCATTGTATCCGAGGCTAGGGCGTTATCCTGAAGAATCTTCTTGAGATGTTCCCGGTCCAAAAACATGTCTACCTGTTCATAGAGCTTTTTTCGCACATCAGGACTATCCCCATAACGAATGGCCTCTATTAGCAACTCCTTTAAAGACCGTTCTTTGAATACCTCACCCAAGATGTCGAACACCCGTCCACCAAGGGCTTCCCGCTCCATGTCGAGCTTTTCAAGCAGACGTTGATATACCTGACCTTCACGGGTTTCATGGGCCACCACGTTCCAGAGATGACAAACTTCGGTTTGTCCTATACGGTGGATTCGGCCGAATCTCTGTTCAAGCCTGTTGGGATTCCACGGAAGGTCATAATTGACCATGAGGTTGGCTCGCTGGAGGTTAACACCCTCACCTGCAGCGTCAGTAGCTATTAGAACCGATATCTCCTTGTCCTGAGTGAAGCGTTCCTGAACCCTGCGGCGCTCCTCACGTTTAACACTACCGTCAATTCGCAGAACAGCGTCATCTTTTCCCAGGAGCTTCTGGATACGGGCTACAAGGTAATTGAGAGTATCCCTGTGTTCGGTGAAGATAATAATCTTGCGCCTGCTACCATTGGCGTCAATCATCTGAGGATTGTCCTGCAGGAGCTTTGACAACTCATCCCATTTTCTATCATTGCCCGACAAACTTATTTGACGGGCATGCTCTTCCAGGTCTTTGAGAATCTCAATTTCAGCCTCGAGTTCTTTTAGGTTAGTAGCCGCCGAAGTTGTCTCAACGAGCTGTTCTTCCAGCTCCTCGAGTTCGGCGCTTGAGGCTTCATCGTCGATGTCGTCCAATTCCTCCTGACTCAGGAATTGAGAATCTTTTTTCTGATGGCCATAAAATTTGCCCCTCTCCATCAGCTTTTCTTCGTCCCGATGCTGTTCAAGTTTGATTCGTCTTCTGTTCAATGAGCTGTAAATGGCCGCTGGTGATGAGGCTAATCTGCGCTGTAATATCGTAAGAGCGAAACCGATTGTGCCTTTGCGTTTGCCGTCTTCCAGTTTATCTGCCCGGTTCATTTCCTCACGAACATAATTGGTCACCTTTTCATAAAGCTCGGCCTCAGCATCCGAGAGTTCATAATTTACCGTGTAGGCTTTTCTTTCCGGGAAAAGTTTTGTTCCATCGAATTTCAGCAAGTCCTCTTTTATCATTCGGCGCATGAGGTCACTTGTGTCAACCTTATGAACACCATCCCGGAATTTACCGTAGAAGCGGTCAGAATCAAGGAGCGCAAGGAAAAGCTGAAAATCCTCTTCCTTTCCGTTGTGAGGCGTAGCCGTCATTAACAACAGGTGCCTGGTTTTACTGCCGACAAGTTCACCCAGCTTGTAGCGTTTGGTTGTCTTGAGTTCACCACCGAAGAAATGAGCCGCCATTTTGTGGGCCTCATCCACAATGACGAGGTCCCACTCTGAATTCTCGAGCTTACCTTGTAAATCGTCATTACGGCTCAGTTGGTCGAGCCTGCAAATGAGCATGTTGTTTTCATCAAACGGATTTCCTGATTTTGCGGATTGGTCTAGTTCCCATGAGAATATCTTGAAGGACACACCGAACTTGTCATCAAGTTCATCCTGCCATTGTTCGACAAGCGAGCCCGGAGCAATGATTAAGCATCGCTTAAGGTCACCACGAACCATCAGTTCTCTTATGAGAAGCCCAGCCATAATTGTTTTTCCTGCCCCTGGGTCATCCGCAAGCAGGAAACGCAACGGCTGCTTGGGTAGCATGGATTCATAAACGGCGGTGATTTGGTGAGGTAAAGGGTCCACGTTTGAAGTGTGAACAGCCATCAAAGGGTCGAAAAGATGAGCCATGCGGATACGGTTAGCTTCAGCCCCCAGCCTGAATGAGGCGCCGTCAGCATCGAATGACCAAGGTCGGCCCTTTTCTACTAAAGATAGAGAGGATTCATCATCCCTGAACAGCATCTGTTCTTGAACATTACCCTTGGCTGTTCGATACAAGATGCTGACAGTGTCAGCCCCTAAAAAAGTTACTTTCTCCACTGTCACTGGATTGTTCGGTACTATTCCCTCAATTACAGCGTCAACCTTTATATCTTCCAGTTTCAATATAAACCCCCAAGAAACCAGATATTTAAAAGAGCCGTTCAGCCTAATATTCAGACTGTATCACGTAAATGTGCCAAAATAGGACATTCCAAAATGAAAATTTTCACCATTCCCCATTTTTTTTATCTTGAGTAAAACTTATTGTTTGGCGGCAGGGTTTGGTTGAGGTTAAATCCGCCCGAACTTACTTTGCCAGAGAATAGGTTTTGGGTAAAGATTTTTGTTCACAGGACCCTAGGCGATTGAAATTACTTGTAGAAAAAAGGTATTCGAGGTCTTTTTGATTTTTTTGGATTTAGCTTTGTGTCATCGCCAACTCATTTTTACTATAATATCCACGGGATTCCGGTTCTATCAATCGTTACTTCAAATTGCAATTTTTGGTCTAGACATCCCTCCATGGGCCATGTATATGTGCCCGCTGTCATTTGAAGGGTAGAAGGTTACTGATTTTTAAAGGGGCTACTGCTAGTTGTTGCCGACGATTGTTCAAAAATGAGTAAAGCATCAAGGAGATTGCCATGCCGTATAAAAAGATTGAACCAATTGAAATTGACGAAGATGGGGATATTGTAATCAACTTGAACACAGATTACGACAGCATGGATTGGCTAAAAATCAAGAGATTGGAGAAACGGGCAAAAGAAGGTGACAAAGAGGCGCAAGAGATTTTGGATACATATTACGGCGACAGGTATGATGATGAACCGGAACCGCGATATGAGTATTTGGATGAGCCAACATTTAAAATCCCGTGGAGTGTTACAGAACTCGGAGTTAATGTTCCGCGTAACCCTGACCCTGATGGACCAAGAGTCACATGTCAGCCTGGAGAAATTCGCCCAGGAGTTTGGATTTACTTTCTGTCCCCCAACTACGATGACCCCCATCGTGAAAATTATAGAGACTACAAAGCGGAGTGTTCATATTGTTTCTGGAGGCTGGGACAAAGTGTTGGTTCATGTTTAGCTTTCCCGAATGGAATCCCACGGGATTTGGAATCTCACCTTAAGCTAGTCGATGGTGACCGTGGAATTGCATATATGGGGATTTTCGAAGCCTCCATCATGAAGGTTCCTGTTGGACTTTCCGTGGAACAAGCTCAAAAGCTAATGGCAAAAGTTTTGAGAAAGAGACGCAAACTGACGTATCGCAAAAAGAAGCCCTAAAATGCCACAGCGCGATTTTAACTTGCGTGTAGGCTGCCCCTTACTTTTCAAAAAAGACGCGCAGTTCGCGAATAGCAAAGCGTCTGGAAGCATAGGCTTCACCAGGCTAGAGACAGTTTTAGATTTATGCCGCACCGCAGCCGAAATTAGTCTGAGGATGCTGCACACATCGCAGGAACTTGCTAAAGGCTTAATCCATAATTCAAGGTAGTAAACAACTCTAGCATTTTGGGAACTGTTGAACTTACTCAAAACCAGAATTGAAGACAGCCTTCGACTTAGGTTTTTTTCGATTCATTCCGAAGGTACATATTATAATTTGCCTGCTAACAAAAAATGCTCAGGCTCACGAATTCTGGAAGGACAGTCCTTTGACAATCGCTTGTAATCATGATGATTTTTGGACCAAGCGTGGGTTAATTTGTGGCGTTCTCAACGCGGGGGTCGTGGGTTCAAATCCCATCATCTCCACCAAAAAATCAGTAAGTTGTAGAGCCCCGACATGTTTCGGGGCTTTTTTTTTGTTCATGCTTTGGACTGACTTGTTACGCCTCTTTTCCACCCAAATCCTGGTTTCTCGGTGGTCGAATGTCAGCATTGCTATTTGCTGAAGGAGAAAACAATTCGAGATATATCCATATCTCTGGGAGACCCATAATTCTTTACTCTGACGCCCAATTATTCGCGCACGGACTTCTCCACTCATTCCACTCCCTGAACAGTTAATCTTCAAAGTGTGGCGGAGATCGTCCGAACCAGTCCTTTGATCAAGCCTGTTGCGATCGAAGACCTAAAAAGATGTAGGACCATCCATTGACAATCAATTCGACTGATACAACCAGACCAATAACCCAGAGACCGGAAACGGGCCACTGAATGAGTATCATCACTCCGAGGACGACGGAAATGATACCGGAAATAAAGGGCATGAACCAACCACCGGTTTCACGCAGTCCGAGAGCCATGAACACTCTGGTCAACCCTACCAGCAGCAGTATACCCGCTACGATCAGCGTAAGAATCAATTTAGCCTGAATGGGATTCGAGAGTATTGCTACGCCTGCAAACAAGTACAACAGTCCTGTTAAAGCAGGGTACAAGATGTTTTTGAACCCTTTTCGCTTGGCAGCGTCGGCAAACTCAGCGCCGGCAGCCATGATCATCATGACCCCAAAGAGCATGATGCTTGCCGTGGTCACAGCGAAGGTCATGCCTAATCCTGCTAATCCCAGGACGAGAAATCCGATTCCAATGACTACCAACCATAAGCGGTTAGGCTGCTTTTGATCCGGCGCCAGGTCGCTGGACGCTTTTACGTTAGATCCTGTGGCCATCAACTCTACTCCTTATTGAAAAGAATTCTTACCCCCTAAAATGCCTAACATTTTAAGGGCTTAACTTCAAGGACGCTTTATTGGCTCGCGTGCAATAAGAATCTATGTGAACTTCAAACGAGTCTTGGTAAACCTTTAAGCATGCGCTAAGGAAAGCGCTCCCATAAAAATGTCATCGACAGTAAGTGTCTGCGACTTTTGCCAGCATTCTCAACATTCCGACACACAGGATGAAGATGGATTCGATGTTGAGATTATTTGCGGCTGTATTATCCACCAGCGTTTCAAGGAATGATTCCAGACCATGTTCGGAACTCCAGTAACATGTCAGGATTTTTAACCGAGGCAGACAGGCGCAGGCAAACGGAGATGTCAGCGTCCACTGGTGAAGGTTCAGGCCGTCCATTGAAAAACTGAATCATTGTCTCAAACAGGACGGGATTGCCGTAGGCAGTTAGTCCGAGGGGAGTCTCAAACTACCCGGCAAACAGAGGTCCCTAGGAGACTACTTCCCTCAGGTCCCTAAACGGTGTCTATTTTCCAAAGAACGGTTATCAAGAGTATGACATTAGATAGTTTAGCAGCGGCACGTTTATCAATGCGTGGAAGTGAAACGCCGAAGAAACTCCACCGTCAGGACCTCAGAATTCGAGCACCGTTCGTGCCGGTATCGATTCATCCTGTTTTGGTCGCTTTCCGGATACCAATATGCGCTGCAACAGACCCAACTCCTTTGGTTGGGCTTTTTCCACCTTCATGAAATCTACGATTATGGACCCTCCGTCCTCGGTTATTTTAAAATAATCCAGAAAATAGGATGGAACATAGATGTCCGGAAGATAGCCAAAGCGCACAGGAGATTTGACCAATCTTTTCAACCAGGTGCCTGTGTTGATCACCAGCCTGTTTCCCAACCTCCGGACGGATGCGTCATGAGTGTGGCCATAAATGAACATGACAGTATCAGGATCGTTGTCAAAAACAGCCTGCGCCGCGTCGAGATAACTCTGTTCCTTTCCGATATTCAGATCCTGGGGACGGGTTATGACACGAAATCGCTTCAGGGTTTTTCTCAGGTCTCTTATAATGAAGCCGATCGGCACAAAGAGAACCGCGAGAACCAGAAATATTATGGTATTAATGATGATTACGATCTGCACCAGGTTTCCGAGGTAACCCAGAGAAGCAAAAAGACCGTTGTTGAGAAAAATGTTGGTCTGGGTTATGCCGAGCCACTCCAGAGCCCCGCCGACCAAAACCAGTATGGACAACTCCCATAGCGCCAGAAAAGGTAAAATCAACCAGCGCAGCCATGCGCTCATTTCACGGTAAAAATAATTGGAAATCATCCAGTAGGGGATGTCTTCGGTAGGATACACCGACTGAATATCCTTAAGCCAATTGTATCGTCCGTATTGCGAGTGTTTTCCTGCTCCGCTAACCATTGCGCTGGTGATAAAGTATCCGACAGGAAGGGCGTAAGGATTACCAAAATCGGGCATCTGGTTGAAATCGTCGTACTGGTTGCCGTGTTCTATCCAGAGTCGTTTTCCGGCCAGTTCCCTTACAGTCGATGGTTGCTGTTCAATACGAATGTTATACTGTTTGAAAATTTCCACAAATTGCGGATAACAGGCAATTTCATAGTCGTGGTTGCCTGGCAACATGGTAATCGTGATCCTCGATCCGGCTTCCCGGAACGCCTCGAATATATTTGGAAATTGGTCTATCAGCGCCTGTAGTTTCTCAGGACCCTTGATATCGGTGAATTCCCACATGCCGAAAATGTCACCCACAATTATTAGTTCAGCCTCGCCTCCCTTAACCGCCAGTTCTTTGAGAAACCTTACCAGTTCCGGCTCATAATCGCACACACCCAAGGCTTCGTCGCCCCCAATGTGTAAGTCACTAATAAAATAATACTCTTTGGTCATGCGATTACCTCGGAAACCACTTCGGTTTTACAGATAACCTACACTCTTTTTGGCCACTATACCATTTTTTATTTTCTGAAACCGGGAATGGAAAACAGGCGATCCTGTAAAAAATTTTTTATCTAGAATTTGTCTTCCGGGCCATCCATCCATAAACCAGTTGTAATAAAATCCTTGATCGTCCCACTTAGACCTGACTACCAGATTACGCATGTTAAACACGTTATGAGCTTCTTAATCTGAATGTGGCTGGTCGAATTCAATTTCCCCGTTTTAATACTTGAAGCGGCGCTTTTAAACAAAGATGCTAAGGAAAGGTTTAGCGCCAGGTTCAAAAAGTCTAATAATTGGTTAATATATCACGGTCCTTGTCCTGATCCCAGTAATAGGCGCCTAGTTGATCAGTGACCAAGTAGAGCAACTTGATCACTGACCAACTAGCTATGTCATGTGCCCAGGACAGCGGACTCTGCTCTCTTGTCTGAATGCATTGATATTACAGCGATAATCACTTGCTTTCTAAAACTTATCCTCAGCGCCGATCAGTTTTTGAATTTGCATGAAAATTCCCACATTCTATTTGTCCTGTTATGACATACGTGAGTTGTAAAATGAAAAGGCGGAGGAGGCTTGAAGCCAGATCGATTTTCAAATTAGAGTTCAATGCAAAACCTGCGTAATATGTATATGGTAAAAAAGGAGGAAAAATGAATCAGAAGCATTTTGAAGTATTGGAAAGTTTCTTACAAATTCCTCTGGAAAGCGCTGATGGGGTTTTCGAAAAATTTATGGAGATTCCAGGATACATTTATAGAGGGACCGGACAGGAGAGGTTTCTTTACATCAGAGGCAGCAGACCAAACAAGGTTTGCCTCGTAGCGCATGGCGACACTGTATGGGATTCCGCTCACGGTAATGACGCATTGTCAAATGGGCATGTTGTTTTTGAGAATGGCAAGTTCTTCTCGACGAGCGATGAAAATGGGCTAGGAGCTGATGATAGGGCCGGTTGCGCTATCTTGTGGATTCTTAGGGAACTCGGACATTCTCTGTTGATAACAGATGGAGAGGAATCACAAAGACAAGGCTCTACCTGGTTGATGCATCACAATAAAGATATTGCCGAGGAGATCAATGGAGAACATCAGTTTCTCGTCCAGTTCGATCGGAGACACGGTCGGGATTTCAAATGTTATGACGTTGGAACAGATGAATTCCGGTCCTACGTTGAGAAAGTAACCGGTTACTCAGAACCGGACAAACATTCTTTCACGGACATAGTAACCCTTTGTGAGAGGATAGCTGGAGTCAACCTTAGCATTGGCTATTACAATGAACATCACGAAAATGAGACCCTGGTCTATAGCCAGTGGGAAAACACGCTGAATTTGGCTACATCATGGTTGTCTGAATCAGGTTTACCACTATTCCCGCTAAATAAAGACGAAAGATGACGGCAACTTTGTGATTCCGCCAATGCCGTTTTTTGCTACGATGATCCTTTTCACGGATTGGGCCATTCCAATGGCGTTTGAGCCGCTTCCTGATAGATCGAAATCATAGGTGTAAGGACAGGAATTAAAGGGCAAGCTAGGAGTTATCGACTATTCACTTAGGGACGGCTGGACGGTAGGACGGTAAAAATTGTTTAGAATTTTGAAAAAAAAATAAAAATAGAACCATATCAAATGACGATTTAGATCAATTAGTCATAACTTTGCAACAACCAATCGTGAAAATATTCTCTATAACCATATTATTTCAATATGTTATTGAGTTAATGATTCTGTCTCTGAGTTACTCGGTATGTTTGACTCATCGTTATTCTATTTTTTTTATTTTTTGAAAGTTTTTCTGCAATTTTACCGTCCTACCGTCCCTAAGTTTTACACGATATTCCTAATGATCATTATTCATGAAACAACTCTTTATGTTAACCTAATGTTAATATTATATATATTTGACAATTTATAAAACACTATGTCCAAATGCTACTGAAATGGCTTGCTTCATTGGCGTCCGGTAAAACTTTTACGAAACGCTATAGTATCCAAATCCGGGCCCATGGAATTGAGCGGTACTATTCTGCTCAGACACTTACGCAGATATTCGGATTGATGCTCAGTAATTTCACCTGACATAGAGCAAATCTATTCGATGGAACTCCTTTGCCTGGCATGTTAAAATTGGCTGGAATTAGTTTGAGCAGATTGTGATACGAACGTGATTACGGACTACAAGGGAATTCTATTGGGCAATTACTCTCAAAACCAGTTGTTTGCGGAATATTTGAAAAACCTGTTCAATCAGGCAGGGGCCCGGGCCTATGTGGCCATAGGGGTGTTAATCGGAATGGGTCTCACTCAGGGCATTGGATTACTTATGCTCATCCCTTTCCTTCAACTTATCGGAATTGGAGATGCGGCTCCCGAGGGAATAGTCGCTGTTATTGGAAAGGCGTGGCATTATACGGGCCTTCCGTTGAACTTACCGGTTGTTCTGGGTGTATATGTAGGGATTGTCTCCATATACGCCGTGATACAACAATGGTCCACGATACTTAATTCAAAACTTTCTCACGCTTTTACCCGAAAGCTCCGTGATGACCTGTTCAGGTCCATGGCTCGCGTCCAGTGGTTAAATTTCATCCAAATAAGAGGATCCGACATAAACCATGTCATGACTTCAAATCTCACGACCATTGACAACGCGACGTACGGCCTTTTCGCTCTTATCAGCACTATCTTTGTTGTAATTGTCCATATCGGCATAGCCATGATGTTGTCGTTCCCGCTGTCGTGTGTTGCCATAGTGAGTTCCGGACTGTTGTTGCTCGTCCTGAGGCCGCTCAATCGAAGATCTTACGAACTCGGCGAGGAATGGCGTCAGACAATGGCCGGCCTGTTCAGCGTCCTGATGGATCATTTGACCGGAATGAAGGTGGCCAGGAGCTTTGGAGCTGAAAACAGACACATCAACAGTTTTTGTTCGCTGAGCCGGAACCTTGAGAGGCAGGCCAACCGTTTTGCCGGCATCCTTTCTTCCACCGGTATGTATTACCAGATCGGTGGCGTTGTGGTTGTGGCCATATTCTTTTTTGTAGGCCTCCAAATCCTGAAGATTCCAGTATCGAACCTTTTGATAATGCTTTTCCTGTTCGCCAGCCTTGTGCCCATGTTCTCATGGATGCAAAGGACATGGCAGGGAACTTTAAACATGCTGCCGGCCTATAAGGCTGTCATGGAGATGCAAAGCAAATTTGACGCTGCTCAGGAACCGCAGGTAGACGACCATGTTCATGCGATAGAACTCCAAAGATGCGTCGAATTCCGGGATGTATCTTTCAGATATAACAAAGAAGACCAGAACTATGTTCTTAGTGATCTGAATCTGTTCATAAGGGCTCGGGAGACTACCGCCATTCTGGGTCCATCCGGTGGAGGCAAAAGCACTTTTGCCGATTTGTTGATTGGTTTGTTGGTTCCAGACAAAGGTCACGTGCTCATTGACGGAAGTCCGTTGGAAGGAAGCATGTTGCATGCCTGGCGCAAATCAGTCGGTTATGTTCCCCAGGAAAGCCTGTTGTTCCATGAGACGTTGAGGGAGAACATGCTATGGGCTTCGCCCGGTAGCTCGGAACAGGAAATATGGAATGCTCTGGAAATGGCTTCCGCCGCAGATTTTGTCAGAAAACTTCCTGAAGGGCTCATGACAGTGGTTGGTGATCGTGGTGTGAAACTTTCAGGCGGACAACGCCAGCGGATCGCTCTGGCGCGAGCGTTGCTACGTAAACCTACCTTGTTGTTATTGGACGAAGCCACAAGTAACCTCGACTCCGCCAATGAAATGCGAATAATTCAGGCCATGCAGGAATTACGGGGGAAAATGACTGTGGTATTTATATCACACCGCAAATCAGTGGTGGAATGTTCCGACAGGATCGTGGTTATCGAAGGAGGCCATGCGGTAGAAGACCCAGAATACGCTTAGAGCTTATTTCTAAAGCGCCATCTAATTTCTGGACCTCATGACCATTTCATAGGCGCCCTGTATCTCACGGAACCTTTGATTTGCAGCCTGGACCAGATAATCCGGCAACCCTTTGGGTAGGCTATCAATATGGCATTGTTTGATTAGAAGCCTGTACTGTCTCTTGATTTGGTCATTGGAGTCGTGTTTCGAGCATTCCAGTATGTGATATGCTTCTTCGAGATCAATAGACCGGTTTTGATTGTTCGCACTTTCATTTGACCGGCGATCACTCTTATGTCGCTGTTTTTGCCTACATGAGGAACAAACACCCTCCATCAAATCGTCAAGCGGTCTCCGCTCACCGCACTCGAAACATCGAGCCTTGAGAATCCTGTTTGCCGCTTGCCGCGTTAACTGTTCCTCAATCATTCTTTCAATCAGCTTTTTTCCAAAACTGACCCAAAAGGCCATTTCTCATCTCTCCAGATCGGAAATTCAGGTTTGTTGATGTCACTGGCGGCTTCGGATGAAAGTCTTCATCCGAGAGCCGCCTCAGACAATATTACCACGTTTGATCGTGTTAGCCGCTGTCAGGCTATTTTTTCCTGAGAGCAGCCAGTCTGTCGGAAACATTCGAGCTTAGCGTCAGACCAGGTGATGAACTGCCGGCTTGTTTTAGGGCCGCAAGAATGTTCTCGTCCCTGTTGGTCTGATCAGGGGCAAGCAGTTTCGCCTTGAGGTCCGATGCAGCCGCTTGCGCTTTAGCCGCCTCCATCTGTTTGTTCATGCTGGCTAAGGCTATACCCATGCCACCGGTATCTTTACGCAATCCGGCAAGCTTCTCGGCCTTGGCAGCCCGATCAGCCGCACGGCGTTTTTCCATCTCAGCCCTTTTCATGGCATTCTGTGCATTTTCGAGAATTTTTCGAGCCTGTTTCACTTTATCAGCTGACGTCTTTGCAACTACCATTATTTCGTCGTAGAATTCTTTAGCCTCACGAGCTTCCTGTTCTTCTCTCTCCAATTCTGGTTTTAGCGCTTCAAGATCGTCAACAAGCCGACCGAGGCTGGACTGAAGATCAGAAGCCTTTACTAGATCTCCTCCCTTTTCCGCAGCTTCCATCTGTCCGTTGAGCATTTCGGCCGCTTGAAGGTGACGTTCGTAATTACGGCGAACAGCTTCAGCTTCTTTTTGTTCCTTCTCAAAGTCAGCTTTAGCCTTACCGGCTTCAACGGTAATTTTGTCCAGTTCCTTGATCATCTCCTCGATTTCGGCCTCTGTGGCGGTCTCTGGATCCCAGGCCACAATAGCCCTGGTAAGGCTGTCACCCATCTCCTGGATTTGTTTCTTGCCGAATGCCGCTAAAAAATCAAATAGTCCTGCCATTTCAATTCCTCCGTAGTTTCTGTGTTAAAAATACTAAGTAGCCTGGTGTCTTACCAACTGAGCATGAAAACATCGTGGCCCGTCTAAATACGCCGGGAGATTCTTGAAGGCCAACCGACTGTCCCTGCCCGATTTTATCAGCATTAACTCATGACCAATTTACATTACAATTATTTCTCACGTACAATTTGCCTTTACTGGAGTATACACGGTTATTATCTTCCGTGAACCAGTTTGATTAGGGGCGGCTTGATTTTCTCAATGGCCAGGGTGAGCGCATCAAGGACGTAAGGCCCGTTCGCCTTCACCCAGTCAGTCTTTAGAGTAAAAACGGCCTTGACTGAAAGGGTTTCTATTTTCCTGTTGAAAATCGTTCCCTTCTGGAGATTCGGATAAACCCCCTTGTCAATCTCCACAAAGGTGTAAATTTTGTTGCCGTTCTGGTCCTTCTTGTCATTGAAATCCCAGTCATCAACTGATGCCAGTGTAAGACTGCCCGTCTTGGCGGAATACCTGTCAGCCCCGCGGATCAGGGGACTATTAAGCCCTCCAACGAACAGCATCAAAGCATTAGGATCAGCAGCCACCTGGGCCAAAGCCGCAGTATAATCCGCATATTCTACCGGTAACTGGCGGTATTTCGCGTCCTGATCACAAAGACCAGCCCATGTAACAGCAGTGCCCGATCCCTTGGGTCCAACATATATACGGTGCTTTGTAGAATCAATGTCCTTGACACTCTTAATCCCCGACTGCCTGTTAACTATCAATTGAACAGCTTCAAGATAAAGGGCAATTTGCTCAGTCTTTTCCTGCGGGAGTTTGGTAAGAACGTCCGACTGGATTAGCGCCGCATCAGCTTTACCGCTCTTGAGCAATTCAATATTTTCAACTGACCCTGCCGTCTCGATAACCTCTATGTCAATGTCCGTGGAGGCCTTTTTCAGCATCTGACCGAACTCATAATAGATTGCGTCCTTCTGGCCGGTTGCGAGCCGAAGTTTTGGCTTAGGCCCCTTTTTGGATGCTAGAGCCTCGGCTGCCACAGCCAGGCTGGCCGGGACCGTTTCAGGTAAATAGCCCTTATCAGGCGTTATTCCTTGAGCTTTTAGCTGTTCGACCTGGCGATCAAGCTCTTCAAGCCTTTTCTTGAGATCGGCATCTTGAGCGGCTCTATCTTCGGCTTTTTTTCGCCATTCCTGATATCCGGGATCATCCTTGTGATGGTAGCCAAAGGCCGCATGATCCTTGCTCGTGGCCATCTGGAGCAAACCATAGAGAAAAGCGGCGTCCCATATTCCAAATGAAGGAGGGCCGTCATACATCTTCGACGGTAACTCCACACCTTTCTGTTTCCAGTGCTCTCCTCGTTTCCTGTAGTGTTCTTCATAATTAAAGCCAGGACCGCTATCGGATTTTTGATAAACAGGATGATCAGCGTATTTGCTGGGCTGTGGTTTTGGCGCCGGCTGCCTGAATTTTGAGCGCTCGGCTTTGTAAGCGTCAAGGGACGCCTTGGCCTTTTTCTTCATTTCCTGTTCGAGAGCTTTCTTCTCAAGCGCAGTGTCCCGCCCAAACTTCTGAATTTTTGTTTCCGCTTTTGGGGTTGGCTTTGTGTATCCCCCTGAGACCGATTGACTGGGCGACGGCCCAAATACCCCTCCCCCGCTGCGTTGTCCCCATATCTTGGTGGTTGGTTTTGAATAACCGGAACCATCACCAGAACTCTGGGAAGAACTCGTGGAATCCTTTCCCGAAACCCACGCCCCAAGATGTTCAGGAAAGATAGCAATATTTCCCAATAGCAGTGCGCATGTCAGTATCAATAATAGAAAACAATTTTTTGTACGAATCATAATATCCTCCCTTGCCGACCTGAAAACTAGTCAACAGTCTATAAAAATTAACAATATTCAAAAAGTAACGACGTTTTCATCCTGTAAACCAGCCCAATCGTCTTGCCCCCTAACAGTTTAATTTAATTAGATTAATAAAAATATTGCTGTGATTTAAATAGAGAATTTTTTAGAATACTCCTCCCCCTTCGTTTCTGGCGCAACCATAGTTGTGCGGAAACGACCTGTTAGGCCATCTAGAAGCGCCTTTCAGCATTTGGTCAAAGGAATGCGTATGGGGGGGCCCTACACACCTGTAACCTGAACAGCCCAAAAGGGCCCAGGCGCTAAAGACGGAGGCCCTATCCTGACTTCAAATACTTATATCTATTGAACCCGCCGGCTTTAGTAAGTAAGTTTCGGATCCATTGACTTGGCCTGTTCAACCCAACGAGTCACCTCGTTTAGAGATGGGACAGCTCGAGTAAGTTTCTTCTCCTCATTGACTTCCTTCATTTTGGCCGCCAGGTTTTCAGGATTTCGGCGTTTGAGTTCCTTCACCGTATCTACTCCCGCGGCCTCGAGCAGCTCGGAGAATTCTTCGCCAACTCCCTTTATTCTCATCAGGTCGGCCATGTTGGCCCATTTCAGGATCTGGCTCTCTTTTAGCCCGGTCTTTTCCGCCATTGCCTTGCGACCTGCCGGGCTAGCGCACTTGTCCAAGAGATCATCCGTTGTCTTGATCCCAACGGCCCCAAGCTTTTCGCCATAAGCCGGACCAATTCCTTCGATTTCTTCAATCTTGTATTTCATGATCCT
>CALGLN010000097.1 GCA_937930835.1 uncultured Desulfomonile sp. | reverse complement strand
GGCTTTTGAGCCTCATGCGGATGCGTCTCGGACGCATATACTTTCAACTTGGTTATCTGGGCGCGACCAAGGGAATTCTTGGGCAACATCCCTTTCACGGCTCTGCGGAATAGCAACTCGGGCTTCTCCTTCATCAGCTTTTCTGCATTCGTAGATTTCAATCCACCCGGATAACCGCTGTGGTTATAATACATCTTCTGGCTCATCTTCTTGCCGGTGAGCCGCACTTTCGACGCATTTACCACTATCACGAAATCACCGCAGTCCGCATGTGTAGCAAACTGAGGTTTGTGTTTTCCTCTTAAAATTCGGGCGCACTCAACCGCTAATCGCCCTAGAACCTTATCTTTAGCGTCAATGACGAACCATTTCTTTTCAACTTCCCCGGTTTTTGGGGTCCACGTTTTCATGAAACACCTCTCCAAACATGTAAACACAGATTTTTACTATTACTGTGTGACTATGTCAAGGTTTTTGTATATATCAAGGTCCAAAAATTCTTCCATATATCACGTTTATCATCAGTTTATTCATTCAGAACACAACGAAAACCCTCTTGATTGAACGTAAAAGAGCAATTGGCGCCACCCTGTTCTGTCTCATCCGGTCAGAATAATTCATCGTCAGAGCGATTGACATTCCCAGGAATGACACGCGTGTAAACGGTCTTATATTTATGCCCAACATCCTTAAGGTCAAAGCATTGCCGACATTCGGAACCGTCATCGATTACGCCGGCTAACACCAGTGTCTCCAATCCCATGTCCTCGTAAAATTCCTTCAACTCACCAACACGCGGTTCCTCACCTGTAAATCTAAACTGCCAACCATCAGCCAACAGTCGATTATGTTCCTCGATAGTAAGTCGCTCAGTCATGACATCTCCTCAAATATCACTCTGAAATCAACAAACATCCCTAAATCATGAAGGAATCAGAGTGAAAACGGCTATTTCCGGAGAGCAGTTGATTCTCCACGGCATGAAAGTCAGCCCAGCCCCACGATTAAGATACATTCGCGACCGACCATGCTCATACCACCCATGAGTGAAATACGAAGCAAAACTCGCAAGACTCCAACCCTTTCCCGAATTGATCCCCGGCACGATCACCTGGCCTCCATGGGTATGGCCCGCCAGTATAAGATCGAAGTCATGACCGGATGCCAGTGGCAATATTGCCGGACGATGGGACAACAATATCCTGTATCCTTTTTCCTCTGGAGCATTCCCTAAAAGGTCCGCAAAATTTGGAAACTTATCACCCCAAAGCCAATTCTTTTTCGGATCGTCCAGGCCGGCGACATGAACCACTCCAGCACCATCCCTAATAGTCCTCCAATCGTCCCTGAGTAACGTCAAGCCGCTCGCTTCCAGCGCTCTGATTGACCTTTCCTCCCCGGTGTAAAAATCGTGATTGCCCATAACCACCAAGTTTCCAAACTTACGCGGTTTGAGTTTCCTGAACACTTCCACAGAAGACTCTACATTTGTAAGAGCGGAATGATAAATGTCTCCGGTAAAAAAAACAGCGTCAGCATTAATCCTGTTAATCGCCTCGACAAGTTTTTCGAGTTCAGCCTTATCATAAAACATGCCGTAGTGGATATCCGTCACATGGATGAACGACAGAGGCTTCTCAAGACCACTGAGTTTCTTATCCTTTATTTCAAACCTTTCTATAGCCGGATATGAGTACGCTTCAATCACCCCATAAATACCAAATCCCGAGAAAAGAACCAGAATCACGATGGCGGTTATCCGAGCCCTTTTCTGCCACGTAGCTGACATGGACAAAAATTTGGACCATCTGAATAATGAAATGCCTTCCAATAGCAATGATCGTTTGGACCCTGTTTTTCCATCCGACGCCGAAGCAGGTGAAGCAGATCCCTCTGACGTATGCTTCCGATCATTCGTTTGCGCCTGATTCTGTCGGTCGATGTCGTTTGTAACGCCTCGAAGATCGCCGCTGATCATTATTAATACAATGCGGTAGCCGGCCACGGCTAATTCAGATATCAGGGCCATGGATTTCAAGATGGCTAAAAAGATGCCCAATGAGAGAGTAATCCCCAGATAGGTGAAAAAACTAACCGCTACGATTTTCTGCAATTGCGAATCCACAGGGGCCCATTTAGGATTCATTGAAACAAAGGCAAAAAAAATGTTCAAAACAAATAACCCACAAAAGATGAGCAGGTCATCTCTTAATCTCACTCTTGAGTATTTTAGGAAAATATACCGCCGGACCGCCTTGAGTGCGCTGAATTGACACACCACACACACAAACGCTATCAGCCCAACAACAACGAAGAAAGATTTCATGTTAAACGACTACCAATTGATCTCATTTACCAAAAGGATAATACACATGATACCAAATAGTAAATCCTCCCATAGAGTTAGCTCAATTGCTCAATTATAAACTATCGGAAAAATATCTTCCAAATTTGAGCGCTAACCGTTCAGCCTCAGCGCCACATAATTTTCACCCGGCATATTGACATCAAAACATTTTGCATGCTATTAGTTTCCGATTACGGGGATGTAGCTCAGCGGGAGAGCATCGCGTTCGCAACGCGGGGGTCGTGGGTTCAAATCCCATCATCTCCACCAAAAAATCACAACACTAACAGGATGTTACACTTAACATTCTGTTTTATTTTGTAATGTGGCTTTCATCAATCATCTTAATAAGTTTGGCTCTAAACGCGACATTACCCTCCTTCAAAAAACACCAATTTGCTAACATTTTGCTAACAAAAATTTTTCGTTAAGTAAGTTGGCGTGACCTAAGTGTTTGAATAGACCCTGGCTCTTCTTACTTTTGCCGCACAAAAAGAACTACTATTTTGCCGTGAGAATTACCGTTGGTCCGAAGTCGTACTTCATCTTGTCAATAGCCTGAACCAACTCATGGTCAAGGATTCTTCCGTATCTCTCTTTCACTTCACGGGTTCTTGTGCCGTGACCCATTATGGCTTTCCTGATTTCCTCCTCTATCCCTGAATT
>CALGLN010000096.1 GCA_937930835.1 uncultured Desulfomonile sp. | reverse complement strand
GAGAACAAATCGGAAATCGGAGTCATTATTGTGATCGAGCGCATCGAGAGCAAGTCATCTCAAATTTCGGCTTCATTTCAACAACTTTTTACAGAAACTCTATAATATAGCGAATTATATTCACCATTCTCACATAATTTCAAATCGCATCATTGAAATGCGATTCATGGCCACAAGGGAAAAGCATTTCACCCGTTTCCCATAGCATCTTTGATCATGTCAGACAATGACAGCCAGCTAATACTCTAAAAAAAGTTCAAACTCTTTGAAAAAACGCATAAACTTAATTTGTAGTGTCGTTTATTCTTGCATTTGCAATGCGTTCGAGGCATAATGGTAACTAAGGGTTAAGCATAAGTTACCTAAAGTTAACATAACTTTCCAAACCCCTCGGCCCGCCGCAAGAATCAGGCCGAGGGTTTTTCATTTGTAGGGCCACAAAAAGGAATGAGCAGAATGATAAGGAATCTGATATTGCCTGTGATCTTTTTCTCATGCTCGCTTCCTCGGACCTAATTTACCCGAACAGAAACAACAATTTCATAAGCTTCGCCGGGATTTCTGGATCCGCAAGATTGTTGACGGTTTGGTTGCATAGCATTTCCAGAGTCATTCCTCAATCGGCGCGATGTCTCATAGTGTTTTCTGCCTAAAACCACAGCTCTGTATGCCCGGTTTCAAAAACCTACTACTATGTATGTTTTAAGGATTCGCATGTTTTGGCATGTTAAACCTTAAGAGCTTCTGTAAAGCGCCCTAGGAAATCTCTCCATCTATTACGGCACAGGTCTTGCTCATGGGGGTACGGGTAATGGCCTTAGTACTTGGCCATACTCTGATTGGAATGTTTGATGCGTCATTTCAGTCAGGCGATGGCCTGATTTTTCATTGCCCCGAGATTGAGGAAGACGGAGGTTAGAAGTGAATTCCGAATATAAACTAGACGGACAGGAAATGGAACAGGGTATAGATCGGCGTACGGTCCTGAAATATGGGGCCACTTTCGCTGGGGCTTTTGTGGCTACACATTTGGCGGCTAATCAAAGTCACAGTATGAACCTCAAAAGGATGGATGCCACGGGCAAATATCAAATGGTGGGCGCCAATGAGGTTACCACATCCGAAGGTTACTGGGATAATTCTGAAAAACCTGTTTTGGTAATGAATTCCGGTGACATCGTAGAAATTCAAACCGACACGCATCTTAAAGGGAAAATGGTTCCCGGAGCCGAGATTGAAGACTGGATGGAGTGGTTTAAGGAGGTGATTGCGAAAACACCGGACACGGGATTCTATCCTGATGAAAAGACCGGAGTTCAAGCTGCCAAGAAAGGGGCCGGACATCATACGCTGACCGGTCCAATCCATGTTACCGGAGCCGAGCCTGGGGACATGCTCCAAATCGAAATATTGGATATAGTTCCAGGCAACTATGGATTTAATCTTAACCCTGAAACTTCATTCATGAAACTTGGTCTTCTTCCCGAAGATTTTCCCAAGGGAAGGCTGAACTGGTATCGTGTTGACCAGAAGAAGAATAGATTCGAATTTTTGCCTGGCATTGAAATTCCCGTAAGACCCTTCCCGGGAACCATAGGTGTCCAATTACCGGAGAAAGGAAGCTGGAGTAATGTTCCGCCGGGGAAACACGGTGGAAACATGGACAATAAGGAACTCGTAGCTGGAACTGTTCTTTACTTGCCGGTACATATCAAGGGAGCCGGACTTAAGACTGGTGATGCGCACTATGCCCAAGGGGATGGTGAAGTAAATCTAAATGCTCTGGAAGGCTATTTCAAGAACATCACCCTGCGGTTAACAGTTCGTAAGGATCTTAAAAACCTGATTCAGGAGCCTTTTGCTTCGACCCCGACCCACTGGATTGCTATGGGTTTTCACACCGACATGCTTGAATCAACAAAAATGGCTGTTAGAAACGCCATTAAATTTCTTAACAAACGTTACGGGATGAGTGACTTGGATGCCTACGCCTTCTGCAGCATGGGAGTCGATTTACATGTCACTCAAGTGGTTGATCTTGCAAAAGGCATCCACGCCATGATTCCAAAATCATGTTTCGTGAGTGATGAATATGTCAAGAAAACGACCCTGTTGTTATAATTTTAGTTTCTTGAAAAGGAGCCCGGAGTATCGGAGGTCAATTACTTGAGCCCATCTGTCGTGCGGAAGCGCATTTGAACATCATCTGAGGTGGTGGGGGTGTGGAGGAACGTTATCATGCATCAGGCCAACATCCGCACCGCTTGACATCAATTGGAG
>CALGLN010000095.1 GCA_937930835.1 uncultured Desulfomonile sp. | reverse complement strand
TTGAACCTCGTTAATTCCCTCATGCAGTGTCGTCCAGCTGGATCCGTCGTTGGATCCCTGGAATTGCCATGCGCTGGGAACAGCATTTGAATCCGACTCCATGGTGAGCCATCGGTACTTGTTGATGACCTGCGTGTTCCCCGCCCCAAAGTCAAACTGAACCCAACCCGTCGTATTGTTTATTGCTGTCAGCCATCTCTTTTGGGGCGAACCATACTCATCATTGAAAATCTTCCACCCCTCATAGCTGGCAGTGTAGGAGCTTTCCAGAACATGCGTCCCGTCTGTCTGGGGTGGAACAGCATCAGTAGTGCTTTCATTGAGACTTCCATCGGCTACTATTGTCCAGCCGTCAACAAGCCTAGTTGTCCAGTCTATCGTATTCACGCCCTCGGACCAGCCTCCCGCCGAACACCAGTCATCTGCCGACATGGCTTCAATCATATCTTTTGTCCAACGATAGTCCCCTTGCTCGGTTGCCTGGATCAATGCCTCGTCTAGGCTGTTCAAAGATGCGTCGGTCCAAATGCCTGCGTCACTGTATTGCCAGACTCCTCCGTTATTTCGGGCTATGCTGGTCCACAATCCGTTGTGAAAGATCTTCCATGTCATCCTGCTGTCAAAAGACACCGCATGATAGATAGCCGATGCAGGACTGTTTCCGGGCGTATTCTCCGTCACGGTCACGGAAAGGATTCTGCTCCATGACGAACAGTCCAACTGCGAACTTGTCAAATCCTGTGTGACGCCATTCTGGGCTGCAACACTGGCAAAAAAGGCATTCTCAGCATCATAAACTCCCGAGGAATTCCCGGTCACAAGACCGTTTAACACCGTCCCGTCAATACCTGAAGTGTCCGTGAAATCGTCCACGTATATGTCGTCAAATGCCCTGTCTCCCGAATAAATGTCCCACGCCATCATGGCCAGTGTGTTCTCTATCGAATTCTTATCTCTCGCAATGTTGGCTAGCGCCAGATCCAATCCGTTGAGATGGCTTGCCAGATGTTCCTCTGTCCCGGTCTCATTGACCTTGGTAGGAACGTAGTTAGACGGGTTCCAGTCCAGATCCAGGCTGTCTCCGTCGATCTCGTCGGAGCCGCCACTGCCGTGGCTGTTTGAATGGGCGATCGATGCATAGCTCGTCACATGCTCATGCTCCAGATGGGATTTCTGGGCCAAGGCCTCATCTATGCCCTTGAGATGAGAAGTTAATTGTCCAGTAGAGGATGTGATTCCCTCAACAATCTCCGGATCCCAATTGCCCGGATTCCAGTCAATCGGAAGCGTGTCCCCATCGAGGTTGTCGACATTACCTACGGATTTCCATCCGGAATCTGTGTCCACATACAGAATGTCCGTAGTGGAATCCAGAAACATACGCCCGGATTGTACGGCTTGGGGCCGGTTATCAAGGGTGTCCACTGCAACATGCCCGATCACTGACTTCTGAACGCCGTTGTAAATAAAGACAGCGCTGGTGTCAGTGGCAAGAGCCATTTCCCCGACAGCCAGTTCGTTCTCCATGATCTGCTGCTCGGTCCCTCTCTTTATGCAAAGGGTTATCGACATGAACCATCCTCTGTTTCAAGATTCACTAAAAATCAATCCAATCCTCAGCGCCGGAATTCTTTGCCCGATAAGAAGATTAATGTAAGTTACGGCTGTCAATTTGGCATTCAGCGCCCCATTTATATTCCACCTTATCAATGATCTAACGCTCCGTTTTTATGAGTCCTTAGTCCGGATGGAAACTGAATCATTTCAGGCCCCCAAATCCACTAAGCCATTTACTACTATCGGGGTGGCAGGATCACTTATCATTCCGCAGTCGATTTCCACGATCTGATGGCCGTGCAGTGTCGGTGGCCTTGCATTCGACAACCTCAAATCGTTTTCCGTAACATACCTGTTTAAAGCGCCTGGCTCCCCGGATGTCCCTGCCAATGCAGCCTTTTCATACTCTGAAGGTAGTCTTGGATCATTTCCGGCGCATGCAGTGTTAGTCGTAGTGCCGGTCTTCAGGAATCTGATCCATTCCGCTGAGTTTTCCGAATCACATGAACATACCCACATGTCGGAGCCAGAAAGCCAATAATCTCCTGGAGCTATTCCCTTAAGTCTATCATCCGACGAGACAGGCTCAGAGTTTGCCAGCCACAACTTGGGCAGCCTTGAGGCAAGCACCCAGCGTTTCGAACCGGCGTTGCTATCGGGCGCTATGACCCACGGGGAGTTTTCATTAAGAGTGTCATCAGCAACTGCCACATAAATGTAGACCCTTGCGGGATTGGTTCCTTCAAAAACTAGCGCCCTCTCGTTCAACTCTATGTTGTCTCCGTCAATCGAATCCAGACTCTCGGCAGCTCCTCCCGTTAGATCGGTCTTAAAATAATTGAATCCCCCTGAAAGACTCCCTCCCAGCGCCACAAGATCATGGTTAATTGCTTCAAAATTCTGATTGATGATCCTGAAGGCGTCATAATGAGAATGAATATTACCTGTAAGCTCTACTTTTGCTGGCACGAATGGCATTTATCCGTCCCTCAATCTCTACGTCCTTGACGCTCAATCTCCAGGGCTACTTCATTTCGGAATCTGGAAATTTCCGTTATGAAATGATTCGATGTGGGAACGGACAGTTGAGCTACCGTGGATTCAAGTGTCCCAAGCATCATCATCAGGTTCAGGATACCCGGCTCAACTTTTTCGTAATCTGTGATGGATAAAGGCATTCTATTCCCCCCGATATAGCTAAATGTTTCGTATGCTTATATATCCCTTTATCGACGATGAAGGCGAATGTATGGTTATTCCCGTCCTGCTGTTGACAACGCTGCCATACTGTTCACACCAGTAGCAGTCGCAAGGATGATCGACGAGCCAGCCAGCGTTCTTGCTGACCACGATGGAAAATGACGGGTCGGATAATCCCGGCGAAATGGAACTGGGATAAGTGTGAGAAACGGAGAAATCTATAAAATAGTTTGCTGTCATTATCCGTTGAGGAGCCACACCAATATAGGAAAAATCCTGCTGGTTGCCGTATGCGTTACAGTATTTGTAACTTTCACCTACCATGACTCCCGCCACGTAATCCGGGACTTTGTTCAGTGACCTGTAGATCAAGGATCCGCTGAGCTGTCCCGTGTATGCGCCTGCAACAGACATCAGGACTGTCTTTTCTCTGGCAGCCACCAGCGATGGAAGGGTTAAGCTTACAGAATCTTGGGCTATGCCGGTTTGAAAATCCCAGTCTAGTCCGTAATAATACGAATCCACATTCCACAGACCTGAAACAGATCCGTTTCCGGTCATGCCCACCAATCCTATGTAGTAGGCGGACCCGATCGAAAAGATTCCAAGATTGGATTTTCCTGGAAAGTTGCTGTCAAATACCACTTGTTTCGAAGGACTGAGTCCCACATATCTGATTCCGGTTCCTGCCGGCAATGTCCCGTAAAATACATCTCCCGGATAAAACCGGATCATTTGCTCGTCAGGAAAATAGATTGGCCTTTCTTCTTGATCCATATAAACGATCTTTATGGTGGAGGTGTTGTGGTATTCCAATCTGAACGGCAGGCCGGCCGCCACCGTTGACGGTCCCAGTGAAGCCCCCACAGCGGTCGAAATCGCTGCGCCAATCTTGTAACTGCTCCATGTCTTGTCAGTAGTGACTTCCAGATCGTTTATCTTTGAATTTATTATTGTGAATAAAGTATTGGCGCTTGTTTGAACCCTGTTGTCGATTGTGTAATCAGTTTTTTGACTACTCCATGTAGTATTGAGTGAAGTGTTTCCGTCACTGATCCTTGCAAAAAGGGGAGCAACCGATTCAACTGCATAATCACCGGTGAACAGTCCCTCGGGACTGGTTGTGAGTGTCAGAAGCCATCTCGCTTGATTTCCCGGCCAGTGTTGGCTTAGGTAACCATTTGAGCTTGGAGGCACGTTACAGACAAAGACCTCGGATGCAAGAGACCCCCAGACTTCCCTTGAATTGGCCATATACACATAGAATTTTGTGTTGCCGTAAAAATTTACCTTCTGTTGAGCGATGAGCGGACTGTCAACAGATGCCTGGTTGTAAACATAGACCGTATCCGTAGTCCTGACTGTGTGAACATTGCTGGCGTCGACATCTCGGGCCCTGACTGTGTCCCCGCCGACAAAAATAACCCCACTTGTGCCCCTTATAGCAGCTATTTTGAAGCTGGAACTGTCAACCGGCACAATCTGGATTTCAGCTAGCCCCTCAAAATCCACGGGATCGAGATTTAATGGATTTACCGCCGATATATTTCTGCTGTATTTAAAACGACCATACGCATCGGTCTCAACCTTTCCGAGATACCTGGTCCAGAAACCCGGCTCCGATTCCGTAAGTCTTCCGTGATCTGGAGGATTGTTCGACGCAAACATCCGCAATCTTAAATCCAGACTCTCCAGATAATTACCGGCAGCGTTTTCGTCATCCATTTGCCACGGCCTGTTGGTTTCAGGGTTTATGGCATTGAAGTTAAAACCGTCTACCATGTTTGCGATGTAGAGATAGTATGTTGCGCTGGGACTAAAAGGCCCATCCACAAGGTTTAATTTCCCTGAACTTAGGTCTGTGTAGCCAATTGCCTGCACTAGTTCAATCTCATCGATTACAAGATAGGAAGGATGCCCGCAGTTGGCTGTCACAAACATCCTGTAATAACGGTAGGCGGAATCATTGATGAACGTGAACCACCCCACCCATGTATTGGCTGTTTGGGTATTGTTTGATCCAGAATGGAGTATCGTCCAGTTCCTGTAATCGTTGGAGCCTTGTAGTTGCCATGCTCCAGGAACAGCGTCAGAATCGCTTTCCATTGATCTCCAACGATACTTGTTTATGACTTTTTCGTTGTTCTCACCGAAATCATAACAGATCCAACCTGTGGTGTTACCTGCAGATGTGAGCCATCGATTCATAAGCCCATATTCGTCGTTGAATGCTTTCCACGGCTCATAGTTGATTGTGTGGCTGCTCGCGGTGACCATACTTCCTGCTGACGCCGTCGAAGTAGAGTCAATCTCACTATTGTTTGCCAGCCCGTCAGCAATCCATACCCATTCTCCCACGACGACCGATTTGTCAAACCTTGTGACAGTCTGACCTTCTCCAATGTATTGTAGCTCTTCCGGAATGTAGATCTGACCGTAGGCGTTTTCTTTCTTTTCAAGTTTGACAGTATTCTGGTCGACAAATATTACCCTGAAGTCGCTGTATTCACGGAATGTCTCTGTGAGGGAAGGGCCCCTGGATATAAGGGATATGTCCAGCTCTCGAATGAAGCGTTTAAAAGCGTTTGTCTGGATTTTTCCCGCTATTCTGGCATTTTTCCCCGCTCCAATACCCGCTAGATATCCGCTGGCTGGGGCCGTCTTGCTAAGGAACAGTTTTCCCCTGAAATCCCATTGATCAGTCTTGAATTCAGGGCTGATCCTGTTGGCAAGGTATACGAAATATTCTTTGTTCGCCTCAATACCAATTGAAAACACTCGATCAGCGACATCGTCCCACATCAGAACTGGTAAGGTGTTGAATACGGAGCAACTTAATTCGGCCTCAACCTTTTCGCCATTGACCATTACATACCCCTTACCACCGGGTACGGGGTCTAGCGCCAGTTCTGTGGCCGATCGGTATGAAAGCTTGACGTCCGGCACGAAAAGCTCGATCAGCCCGGGTGGCAAATGGCGTTCAGGTTCGTCGTCGGCCAGCCCTCTGTGTGAAAACAGGCGTTTCCACTGAAAGCCATCCCAAATTATCTCTATCTCACCTTCAGTGAATCTGTGCGCAGCTCCTACAAAAAGACCTGGTCGAGGCAGCTTCCCAAGTGAATCAACACTCCATAGCCAGCGTATGGGTTTCCAGCGCTCGGTTTCACTGTCCCAGAAATAATAATCCCAGACCTTCTTGTCCTCTTTGGGAATGTGACGTAAAACTCTCCACATTTCCCCAAACGGCCTAGGCCCGGGTGGTAGGAATTGTGGACTCGACGCCTGATCCACTATCTCCGGAAATTCGATATATTCATGGCCATCCCACCAGAAATAGCGTGTTAAATCCCGGACAAGAGCCCTTTGACCATAAAGGTTTCCCTCCGGTGACATTCGGCCAATTTCGCGACCATAGGTTTTCCCGTCATACAGTAACGCCATACTCTATCTCTTACCGAACCCCACCGGTTAGTCGTGTTCCACGTAAACAGGACCGCTGCAACCACAACCGGTAGAGAGTCCCGGCAGATCGAATGGCCTGGTTACCCGGACTGCTGAATCAGCCCTGAAGTTCATGTTCGTGACGTTAGCGCCCTCCTCAATGTCGTGCTGAACCTCGTACGCGTCTATAGGTAGCCCGTAGACTTTCCAGAACTGCCTGGCCTCTTCGTCCCAGACCAACGCCCCACCAGCTACTTCGCTGCCAGGTAATGGATCTCTGGCCTGACGATAGCCAAATCCAGTCTTCAGAGCCAGTTTGTACAGCTTTTCCTTTTCAGCCTCTGTCATTGTTAGGACTCTTCTCTATGTTGAGTAGTCGCTCGTTTATTTCCTGAATGATCCTTTTGAGTCGGCGATTTTCATCATTGAGTAATTCCACCTTCCTGTCGGCAGGCGACAACTTGCGCCTGAACCAGCAGTTTGGTGTTCCACTGGACGACCATCCCTCCGGATCAGCTTTCAAAAAATCCAGCATCTGGTTAACTGCATATTATTCTTATTTCACGGCCTTTGGGCGTGACCGCTCTATTGGTTGTTCCAAGTTTTATTCGGCCCCTGCATTTTCGGAAAGGAGCCAGATTGACCGTTCCACCCTCGGTGTAGCTACCATTGCCCTGGATTGTTGCTCCTGTCTGAGGATCTAGAAGCTCATAGGTGTCGTCATCACAGTTCCTGATCCTGAATGTTCCATTTGCAGCCGTGTTTCCCTCTATTCCGGTCTGGACTACAACAGCGCCATCACAGAACTTGTGGCCTGGAACAGTCATTACTATCGGATTGCCATTCGATGCCCCACTGATCGTAGCCTCGTTAGGTGTTTCAAACATCCACTCTCTGTAGGAGCCATCACCAACCGCAACAGGAGTATGTGTCGGTGACGGATGTATCTTCACCCAATTCAGCCCATCATCAACGGAATAATATACCCATGCCGTCCTGGTACCGCTTCCATTTACCCCGTCGGTGGCAAGGTCCACATACATTGTCACCTTGTCGCAATCCCCTGACAGCGTCGCCTGCTTGCTTATGTAATTTCCCTGTTCCTTATTCAGCGCCAGTATGATGCCGGCTCCGCTCTCTTCTATGATAAACGTGCCCCCAACCCCCTTGACATCACACCGTATAAGCACGGATGTCGCCACAGAACTCAGCTCATCATTTATGAATGGTTCAAATGCCTTCCATGTTCCTCCACCATTTACTGAATAGGTCCAGTGCATCGTGCAGCCTTCGGGCATGAGTGTTGTTACCGCCAGGCAAAGCAGGCTGGCTTCAACACCGGAAACTTCCTGAAATTGAACTCTGGCGTTTTGCTGGAAATTGCATTTCACAATCTCGAATGTAAGGTCCCGGTCAACATGAGCCACCCATGTAGAATCATTCGGTGACTCAAACTGAACCCCATCGTACGGCTGGGAGTTAATGAAAACACCGTCAGTGTCTGTCTCTCCCAAAACAGCCTGCCATAACTTGTAGTTAAGGCTGTTGGTGACTACCACGAAACAGTATTCTCCTGGTCCGTAACCCACCGGGTTAGGAAATCTGAATGTGGTTAGCGCCTTGCCGTTGTTCGATGTCACAACGTCATTAGGATAGAGCGTCTTGCTCTGGATGACCTTTCTGGTTGGATAACCATTGACTACTTCCCGTATCTCGACCGTGACCGGAAGGGTAGGGTCCTTATCCGAAAATGCCAGCCTCACCCCACTGATCCATTGAATTCCTTCGGTAACCGCAAAAGTTTGCGATAATGGATCACCGTAATGCCACTGAGTCTGGGTAAGTGTTTCATCGCGCTCTGTTACACTGAGAACCCCCATAACCATCTTCTGTCGGGTCTCGAGAAATCCCTGGGAAGTGAAAACTGATATGGCGTAACTTTCCTGCTCATTGTCATATTTGAATACCTTGATCGGCTTCTGTCCAACCGTTATTCCTTGAGGGACTGCAAATCGAGCCGTGAAGGAACCTGCCCCATCAGCCAGGACCGTGTCATATACCGTCCTGTATTTGTGCGACCCCGTGCTGGAACTTCCCATAGGGATGAGACTGACAGGAACTCCATCAATCGAACAGGCGTATTCCTCTCCCGGCTTGACATTATGAACCATGAGCGAAATGTAGAATGGTCCTCCATCTTTGGTGGTGCGCATATATGGTAGAACTGTCATGTCTACCACCCGGTCACCGACCTCTACGAGCGTCCTTTCAGGAACAAGCGACTTATATGTCCCGTATCTTTCCCTCGCAGCGTTTGCGTTAGCCTGGGCGTAAGCCATTCCAGCTTCGGCGCCAACACCAAGCGCCCCAATTGTCCACCAGTGACCTCCACCAAAATCGCCGCTGTCTATCCCCTCCTGCCAGGTCCTGGTCGCCCAGCCTCCGCTCCTGTCAAACATCATGGTCCATGCCGACCACGTTATGTTCCTTGCACGCTCCGCGTTCTCGGCTTCTATCGCCTGAAGCTGGCTGTATTGTTCGTCATAGTTCATGTCCAGGGCTGGTATCTGCTGCGTGTCAGTCCAGAAATCGGAACTCGGATCGATTTCCATCTGCCCTATCCACCCAAAAACCTGGTGTGGATTGGCCGGAGTAATGCTGGAAGCCCTCAGTTGAGAAATGTAGGGGCTTTCATCGTAATCAAAAACAAGTACTCGTCCAACCCTGCTAATGTTCTCAGACTGCGCCTCATCAAGGGTTATTGTCTTGCCATTTTCATCAACGGGTAGTCTTATGCAGCGCTCGGCTGGGTCAACAGCGCAGTCAAAAGCCACACCATTTCTGTTGAAGCTAACATCCCCACCTGCGGTTCCAAGTAACGAATCCCCAAAAATGCCCTTGGCGTCCATTGCCGCTTCAGCTTCTGATGCTCTAACGGCCGCTTGATTTTTTGCCTGGTAATATTCCAGTCTGGCAATTCTCGCCTCCATCTCGTTTATCGCATGCTGGGTTTTACGCTGTATCTCGAGGGTCTGTTTTTGCACGTCCGACGGTTTATAGGTATAAGGAGGGATGAATAACTGATGGGTTGACATCGGACCTGCCTGGTTCGCAGGAGCCAGCGGCCTGATCGCAGGGGTTCCGCCTATCCTGATGAAACGCCCATCGTATGTTAAAGCTATCTTATCAATCCTGGAGAGATAAAAACGGTAATCCAACCGTGGCCCGTCACCTGGTATCGGCTTGGCTCCTGAAGTTCTGAAATCGATACAGTCTCTCAGATGCCATGTGCCATTCGGGGCTTGCTCTATCTGCTCATAGTCATCAAGATAGGATTCAGGCCCAACGTAGTCACCACTGACAATAACCTGCCAGGCTTCAAAGGTTACGAAGTACTTTTGACCTAATACTGGTTGACCCGTTCCTGTATTTCCGGGAGTTGTCGCTGAAGACCAGTCTATCTGGGAAATGTTGTGTTCTAGTGAAGTGGAATTCTTCAAAAGCCTGAAGCTGCTATAATCTGACTCTTCCTGGTCCGCATGGTCCGATACCTTGGTTATCCTGATCACGTTGGTCGCATAACCCGAAGGTGTATCAATTCTCTCCCCGGAAACTGCGGCATAGACCATGGCTCCGTTGAAAACCAGATCATCTTTGCCGTAATCAGATGTCTTTGTTATTTCGGCGTTTTCAACCCTGATGCGCCTGAGACTGCTTCGGGTGGCGTTGCGAACATAGGTGTATTTCACATGGAGAGTGTCTCCATCACCAGGCTTGGACCCGCTCATCGCCATGAAATTGAGAAGGTTGTTTCCAGACTTGATGTAGTCATTGTTTAGAGTGTATTGGAATCTGTTGTCATGACAGTCTGCCAGCCCGTTCGGGCCTGTAGATACTCCAAGGATGTCCTGGACATTTTCATTGCCCAACACGTCAACGTGCTCTAACCCATCGTGAGTAAGTGTTTCCACCACCTCGGTAAGATAGGACATCCTGGATGTTGACTTAATGAATCTGTCACCTATCGGATAAATTCTCTGGCCGGTTTGGACGTATACTCCCGCCGTAATGCCCAGTATTTCATAGGCGCTACCGCTTATGTTCTCGATGGTGAGATCCTTGCCGTCCCGAGCCTGAAGATATAGCTTCCCGGACGAAGCCCCGCCATTTAGAAGTGTTCCCGTCGTCGGATAGGCATTAACTACATATTTTATTTGGTTCGCTACCTGTTCAGCGCTCTGTCCCGAGCCACTCAAGGTCACGGTGAAAGAGTTGCCCTGGCCGATTTTTAGTTTTACTTTCAGTCCGTTGACATCATAGTTTTGGGCGTTGCTAGCTATTACCAGGCCGCCCGTTGACAGATAAGACCCTATCGCCGCCGTTTCCCTCGAATCGGTATCTCTTCCCTTGGGGATGTCTATCGGCTGAGCTGCTATGGTTTCAAGTTCCGCCCCTGTAACGTATGCCTTGCCTGCCAATATCCGGGCCTTGAGGTTTGCCGGATTATCAGGGTCCTCTTCAATAACTAGCGGGAACTTTCTGACAACATAATCTCCGGAAGTGTCATAAGTGCGTCGCTCCATCATTTTGACAAGTTCTGAACGCTCGGTTACAACCTGAGCCAGCAGGGGCGAATTATCCAGAAATTCCCTTACTGGTACCATTCCAGGTTCATCCACGACCCATTCAACGTCATATTTGAGCCGGTAAGCCCCCTCCTCGCAGTACTCAATATCAACACCCTCATCAAGATTTCGAAGATAAGGATCTGTGCTATCCGTCACCACTGCTGGGGTAACTCTAAGTCCCACCGTCTCTTTACCCGTTCCAGCCAGCGTTACCTGTCCCTGGGGAACTCTGACGTACTGGCCGTCTATATAAACCCTACCTTTTAGGAAGCGCCATATCGTACCGGATAGCTTCTGCTCGTTACACCCCTCTATGACATCACCTTGCTTGTGAATCCTGTCCCCTATGTTCTTGAGATCCCGATGGTGTATCCATGAGGAATCCTGAAGCTCCGGTCTCTGTAAGGTTTTGCCAGGTCTCCAGAGTATGGCCTGCCAGTCCGGTCTTCCCGAATCGTTTTCATCAGGCGGATATTCCTGGACCGGAAGTTGGCCGGTGTCGTCAATACTCCAGGGGCTTGTCTTGGCCTCGCCTATCAGTTCAAACTTCTGACTGGCCTCCTGATGCTTGAAGTATCTAACAGCCTTGACTCCCGCCGGCACATCAACAACTTGGAGTCTGATGTAATTTGATGAATCGAGGACCGCAGCGCCATCGTTTACCAACACTGTCTCACTGGCGGTGGTTTCTCCAACGAGGCTTTTGAAGGTTGCCCTGTAGCGGTGAATTGAGCCTGAAACGGCCCCCATATTGGTGGCTCTTAATACAGGAGGGTCAAAATTGTCGTGAGCCCTCAGCATGTATTCATGCATTTTCTGATCCAATATACCCATGGTTCCCCCCGGATCTCTAATTAACGGAATTCAAGAAGGACTTCGACAACTTCTAATCTGGAATTTGTCATTACCGTAACAATGTCATGAGCAATGAATTCTAGCATTCCTTCGTCATTAACATTTTCAGGAGCTAGCCACGAATCCCCCTCGTGGCCCTCGGCAGGAACCAGGTTCGAAAATACACCGATCTGCCTGAAATTGCCGAAGGGCTGCCCCGCTGTGGGATCAAATCGCGCAAAGATGTACATGAATCTGGCGCTTTCGGCGATTGCATTCGCGTCCGGGACAAAGGCGTATTTTGTCCCCAGATGAGTGATGTCCTCGCCGGTCGAGACTATTTTGCAAAGTGAAACGTTGGTAGGTTTTACATAGATAATTGGTTCTTCGAAATCCGCAGAGCCAGGTTGTGGATCAGGCGGAGCCTGTTCATCATTCCAGGCTGTTGTCCTGCCTATTCCCACCCAGTAGACCGAATTCTGTTTGTGCAGGAGAGCCCTTCGCGCCCTCCCTGCGTACGTCGTAACTCCCATTTGTCATTCTCCCCCCTGGTTGCGCTCTATCTCGCCCCCAACCTCCAGTTTTATTTCAGTGAACAGATATGTGGTCGTCTGAAAATTGACCTGAGTAGCTGCTTCCTCTTCGGTCATCAAAGTTTCAAAATGTCCCGTATTTGCAGGAAATTCGATGTTGGCTGGAAGATTGCTGTCCGTTGTCAACACACCCTGAAAGACGCTTTCCGTCTGCTCGATGGTAGTCCTCCGGATTGCTTCAACCACTTGTGTTATGGACTCCGCATCCCTCAATTGTAAGATAACGGTCAGTCTTTCAGCGACGCCCAACTCGGACGAGCACGCAACAAACCTCTCAGTGGACCTGCACGAGACAGAGTTAAGGTCGAATGAGTTAGCCACGAACTGGAACGTTTTTCTGCTCAGTAGCGCTTCCATTCGATTGTAAAACTCAAGCGACGTTGGATCCGGGTCGGAACTGGGATGGTAAAACCTCGATCCACGATAGGAAATATACATTTCAAGCCCTATCGCCCCATGCCCTATCTTTCCATCTCGCGTTTGCCCGGAAACGTGCCTGAACACCTTAATGAAAGTTCTGTATACCTCCGCCTGAAGTATCGCCGATGCTCGTCTTTTGACCGGAAGTTTGGGACGGTAAAACCTTTGTCCATTATAGGAGACATCAAGGTCGAGACCTATAATCCCGTATCCTGCCATCCCATCGTGAGTATCATTTGTAAAATGCCATTTGATGGGGATAAAACTCCGTCGAATCTTGGCTGAAGACTTGTGTCCGGTTATTACTCCGTCGTAGCCATTTGTCCCCAATGCGCCGCAGCCAAGCCTTCCCTCTAGTGTGTCGCCCCCATATCTCCACAATGCGGCAATTGCTGATCTCTTGATTCGCCCTAGCGATTTGTAACTCGAACTTACAGAATCATCGAGATTGGAATCGATTTTACCGCAACCAATCTTCTGGTTCATTGTGTCCGCTGTCCACAATGTCTGGCCATGTGCCCATTGCCAACCTGTCTCAAAAACAATCCCGTGGGCGAAGCTCCTGACAGTGAACCAGATCTCTCCCGCCGGCTTCAATTCTTCGATCAACAGCTCTATGTCTGAAGGAAAAACATGTGGGGCTCCAGCGTCCTGCAGGTAGATCACAAACACCCCTTCATGCCAGAAATCGGCGTCAACGATCCTTGATTTCGAAAGTTTTCCCTGGCGTGAAAGCACTATTATTTGGGATGCCTGATCCTGGACATGATATCCATCAGCGTTTATCTCGCGTAATTCATCCCCTAAACGGGCATAGGATCCTTTACGGCTGTATCTGGTTATAGCCGTCTCGATTTTCTTACGATTCCACTCAAAAGATTTGTCCGATCTCCATACGTGACCCTTGTTATTCCCGGCAATCCTGAGATACCTGTCAGGAACGGTGTCCGGATTTTGAATGGCAGTGATCCCCTTGACCAGGCCCGCTAGTCGCAGCAGTTCGTTATCCTCGCCCTCGAGAAAGCCTGCGAGCGTCTTATGAGGGTCAAGCCTCCTCCAAATCCCCGGAACCCTGCTTATTAACGGCCTTTTATTCAAGTAATTCCCTTTATGAGCCTCTTGTCAGTGTGACGGAACCCATGACAAGTATCTCTCCAGATCTAGCCACCTGATTACCGGTTGGAGCATTGAATTCAACCCAGGAGACACCCTGGACTCCTGAAATCAGGGAGTGTAAATCGGAAAACCTGATGATCTTTATCGATTTAGTCGCGTAAAGGTTGTATTTTTCATTTAAGGCAAGTCTGATCTGAGTAAATACCGAATCAGTCATACGAGGTTCAGCGATGCCAACGGTGGCGTTAATGTTTACACTGATTTGCTTCATGTCCTTTAAAATGTATCGCTTGGGCCATGATCCGAGATGTCCCTTGTCGGCGCATTCCATCAAAATTCTCTCCCTCAGCGCCTGGGACATGTGTCCCCCGCCTTCAGGGGTGACATACAGCACAACATGCCTGTGGGGCCATTGACTGTCCTCGCTCCTGTCGTATGCCTCAACATATCTAACTCCGGATATGCTCAGGATCAGCGCCTCGTAATCCTTCAGTGTTACTGCTCGTCGCTGGGTCCTTGCCACTGCGGGTATTCGGTAGCGCAACTGCTCCGCCGTTTCAGGTCCCCCTCCACCGGTGCTACTCGTCTCATTGGTCACCGATACGTTATACTCAAGCTCGTGTGGACAGACTGTGATTGTCTGCGCCCCCGTATTTCCTCGTTCCTTGGCTGTCTTGATGAATCTTGTCTTCAACGTTTGAGGCAGGTTTGTAGAACCGCTTTTCCTGTTAAGTGTAAGGAATACCGTGTCTGAAACCCCATCTATTGGGTCGGCGTGTAATTCCAGGCAATAATGACGGTCCTCATCGAATGTCCGGTAAAAACTTTCTACCTCTGTCCAAACCTCCCCGGTTGGCTCACTGGTGACGTAGCAGGTATAAGCTGCGACGTCGGTGCCAATGTTGTATTTTAACCTTTGTGAATGATCCTCGACTCGAAACTCATCAATGTTAACCGTATTCTCCACAAGTTCGCCTTGTGTGATTCCAACCGTAACCGAATCTGTCCCTGCCGGAAGGACTACTTCGTCATCAGTCAGGTATCCAACACCGTCAATCCTGGAGAACCTTGTAAATTTTGGAATCACTATGTCGCCCTCGATTCCCTCAAGCCTCGTTATCGTCACCAGGGTCCTGGATGCCGAACAGAGCTTCGGCAGGATATCCAGATTCTTCCCTATCCTGATAAGATTCTGTCGGAACTGCGCATGATCCACAAAATTCTCGCTGAATGCATGATCTATATAGAAAGAGAGGAAATCCGATTCACTGCCGAGAAGTCTGATCAATGCGACACCAGCGTTTGAGTGGTTCATGTCGGTCAGGTCCGGGCACAACCTTCTGAATTCGCTCAAAAGCGCCTCGAAGCGAGCGCTAAAATCCCTGCCGGTGTAATTAATCAGCCCCATCTAGTTTCTTGAATACCTTTCTGTGGAAAGTTGTGTCTGCACTCTGGCCAACGATGGCATTCGTATTCTCTGTCCCATCTCAAGTTCAAACGCCGGATACATCACATCCGATGACAACCCCTGTTCCGCCGCGTCCTGAACATAAACCTGGGCTGGTATGTGCCAGTGTCTTATATCCCCATACTCTGACCACGCTATAGTCAACCAGTTGTCTCCGTATTTCACCTTGTAGAAATAGTCGTCGTAAGCCGGCGCAATATATTTAGGCGGATCAATCCTGTTAATACTTGTTCCATCAAGTGATGCCTCGGCTGTATGGAAATAGCGGCTGTAATAGTCATGTCCACTCGAATCAATCTCTGTGGCCGGATATTCGGTCTGACGAGCCTCCCTCACTGACACAAAAGGCGCAACGAGGTTGCCGGTAACCTGACCGTCGATAAACTCAATGAAAACCTGTACCGGAAGCTGCCCAAAAGTCTCTCTACCCCTGTTAGAAGGCCATGAAACCCCACCCCTTTCAGGGACAACAGCTCTGTGCTCCCATCGTTTGGTCGATTCATGAAAGAAATATTCAACAAGATACTTCGTTTCTGGAGCATTGTTCTCAAATAGGATTGCCTGTTCGTTGCTCCCGAAATCAGGTAATGTGTCATGTTCACCTTTTCTGGTAAGCACAATGTGTGCAATGGATTCTGCTATTAGGTTTTGAACTGTTTCACGTACCTCACGGACCGTCCATGATTCATTAAGATAGGCCAATGATACGCTCGCTGAGTCACTTGATCCGGCCGAAACGGACAACTTTCCAGTCGCTCTGTCTATCCTGAATGGGAATGAAACCCCTTTTCCGTATGCGGGAATTGTCCTCATGATGGTGGTGTATCTTTCTTGGGAGGTCGATAACCCTCATCCTGTTTCTCGCGTTGTCCATACTGGTGAAACGCCTGTCCGAATATGTTCTTGGCCTCACCAACATAGACCTGCATGTCCAGTGGCTCTATTTTCCCGATCATCTGTTTCGTCACGAAAATCCGGTCATGATCTCCATGGAAGTGCATCTGGGCCTTGCCAGCCGCCAAAACTATCCTGTTTTCAGCGGCGTCAAGCATGATGACCGGTCCAGCCCTGTTAACCGCTTCACCAGCCCATATCAGAACGACACCCCCGGAGCTTTGCGCTATCGTTATAATCCCCTGAGCCAGAAGATCAAAAAGAGCTATTGCAGACTGTCCATTACAGGTGTTTGCAACATCTATACCGTTGCCCGTCGCCATCATCCTGGTGCCACGGGTATGTCCATCTCTGTATTTACTGCCATTTTCCTTGTTTTCGTCGGCATCAGGAATGCTTCCGGGGGCCGTAAAAAAAAGCCCTTGTCCAGTCCAGTCCATTAACGCCATCTGCTCCTGACCACCATTATCGTCCATTAGAAGCGTGTGACCTGCCTCACTTTTGATTTCCCGGATCCTGGTCTTCCTTCGTAATGAGCGATTCCTGGCCTCCCTTGGTATCCACGCCTCTTCGGGTTTGGGCTTTTCAGCCCATGCGGGTCCAGGAATGCAGTATGGTTGGAGGTAATCACCGCCTAGAAACCCGACGTACGCCGCCTGGCCCGGAAGCATGGGCCACCATATTCCGGCATCCCCATCATCATGAATGGATCCTTGCGGCACTCCTATAACCTCACACCAGTTCAGCCAATTCTCGCTTCCCACCGAATTAAGGCTCGGAACTTCCACTTTTACTCGCCCCCGGCCCTCCGGGTCTCTCACGTCACGGACTATCCCCAAATGCAGTGAACACGCCTGCTGAAGATGGTGTAGTTCTGGAGGCAATGAACTTTTGAAGTCGCCCATCTCTGTTAATCCACCTTGTCCGATGGCGGGGTAGGGGGCGTAGATGATCTGTATGTTCCGTTGGCGATCGCCTCGGCCCTCAACAGTTTCTTGGCCTGATTTATGGCCCAGGTCTTCGTTTTGACCCCTTCTCCCGCCGATCTCGACCTGACAACTCTTATTCCCCACTTGAATCTTCTTACAAGAAGTTCGCCCCCAGGATTGCGTTGGCCATAAGACACCGTGATCTGTGAAGGGCCGTCAACCTCTCTGCATCCCACAAAAATTACATTTGGCTCATAAATTTTCGCATACATGACAATCGGCTGTGTGGTGGGTTTACCCTTGGAGTCCAGCGAAGGTCGCATTAGATTTAGCGTGGCAGTGAATGGGGCTCCCTTATCATAACGCTGGGATGACTTTGTAACGTACCATTTGCCCGATCCCTGAGGCCCCGCGTTAAGCACCGTAATGCACTTCTTCGCCTCGATCCCGGCCAGGCCCACCAGATCGAGACGACCTGTGATCACCTGATTACCTGCCCTGTTGCGCCTGTTTATAACCCGCAGTTTGTCTATGTGATTGAAGTCTCTGTTTATTTGAGCTTCACCGGTCCGATCCCCCGTGAAGGACTCTGCGGCCCTGAATTCCTTTCCGGCAGTGTATCCATCTTGGCTTCCGATTGGGGTTGAGCCTACTTCCAGGTTTGATTCTCCGGCGATATTCCCCTGGTAGTCAGGCGCATCCTCCGGATAGTCGTCGACAAATCGATTACCACCATCAATTACGTTACTGACTGTTTCCTTCTTGCATCTCGTCTGTCCCATCAACCATCGTATTGCCGCATGTGAAGTCATGTTATGCAGCGGAATTCGCTCGGGCATCTTTTCTGCGCCGCTCAGAAGCACTTCCGCTTTTGCTTTTATCCCTTCAATTATTGATTCAACCATGCTTGAAGGTTTGGCGTCTTTTGATGAGTTTCCTGCATGCGTCACTCCGATCAGTCTCTCGGTTACGTCATAAGACATGAGGTCAATCAATGGAGGACCTGACGTTTCATAACTCTCATCCATGTCCTTAACGCGCATTACGATTGGTTTGGACATCGATCCATTCCAGTAGCCATACCTGAACGTCACGTATGTTTCAGTCGTGAAATATCCGGCAAGCTTCCCGTCTGGATTCCCTAGTGTTATCCGTAGGCTTGACATTCCGTCTTCAACATCGTCAAGCTGCCAGCCAGTGCAAAAAGGCGTGTAGTTCATCCCGTTAATCGAAATGAAAAAGTTCGGTGTGTTCAGATAAGTCGCCATGAACTTCTAGATTATCTCCTCCAGCGTTATCCTGACCTTTGCTTGATATGGCAGGAGTGTCTTCGGATTGTACAGGGGACCATACTCAACATTGATTTTTGTAATGAAACATGTCGCCCTGATGGCGTCTCCTAGTATTAATCTGACCTTGGTCGTTCGTCTCACGAATTGCCCCACAACTGGTTTGGTAAGCCTGAAAAGCGCCTCCACCGCATTCGTAACCCAGTGATCTCCACGGTTCATACGGCTTAAAGTGAATTCCAGGGAATAAATCTGTGGATCACCGCATCCATACTGCTGTATTGGAGCCTCCCTGCCCGCAAGTCTGAGGTGATTGAAGGGAATCGACTTCTCACGATGAAGCTTGTGTGGATTCCACTGAAATTCGATCGCCCCCGAAATGGAATTCTCAAGAGGTATAATTAGGCCACTCGTATTCTGGACATCAGCGTCAGTCATTTAAATTGCCGTATTGTAGCCGAATGGATCAGCGCCGAATGCCTGATAATTGGTGATTCTGTTGCGCTGGATGATCTCCGATATTATGTGGGCCAACTCACGACCATCTATTATGAGTCTGTTTTCGATCTGAATGGGACTTTCATCTCTCGGTCCCGAGGGAACGGAGTAATTCTGAAGAAATACTGGGACCTGACTTGCCGCAGGAACCTGCTGCGGCATTATGGAATACTGGTCCATGCCAGCCCCACGAAGTCGCCTGTTAAGTAAGGTGGTCTCTTCGTAATAGTCATCCTTGGGTTCATCAGGAGCCAAACGCGACATTTCCTCAGTCTTCGCTCCAGCCATACCCTCGTCGGAAATCGGTCCTTGCATGGTAGCCGGAGCTATCGGCTCGTTTTTCCATATTCCCTTGATCCACTCAAGAAAAGCCACGTTACTTTCGTAGGCTTCAACCTCAGGGTCAGTCAGTTGATCAAGCTGCGGCAATGACTTCGAAGCAAGGCCTCCAGGCTTTTCCGACGTGTCTGGATAAAACATTTTGTAGGCCACTTGCGCCGGCCAGAAAAGGAAATCGGCAAGTTTTTCAAAAAGCCATCCAAGCTTTCCTAATACCCAGGCCCCCATTTCATAAGTGTCATTCATAAGTTTCCAGACCGTACTGATTGTCGACTGGACCGACCCATACATGTCCTCAACTATGGCATACAAAAACTTTCCGGGAACATCCCAGTCGAATTCGAATGGGTTTATAAGCTTCTCAAGCATCTTCGATGTATTGGGCATTAGCGGAATAAATCCAGTCTCACTGTCATCTCGGCCCCAGTTCCACGGAAGCGCCTTCTTTATCCCCGCGAGTGATTGTTTTAGAAGTTTGTTCTGAAAGTTAAACCCGAGCGCAAAGTATTCGGGCATTATCATTATGTCCCATACTTCTCCATACGCCTTGCCTATTCCCTCCCTGAGTTCCCGTGTCAGGTATTCTCCAAACATCGCCTCAAAAGGCTTTTGATATTCTTTTTCGAATGCCTGGATAGCCTCTTCATATTTTAGACCTCGTGCCTGAAGCATACGGGGAAGAGCAGAATAGGCTGAAAGGAAATCCAGTGAAACTGATATCGGATCAGCTATTGAATGAGAAAGAGGTGAATCCGCCATGGTCTGGAAGAACCTCGAAAAGGAGTTGGATATCCTTGCCCATGCTGTTCCGGCGTCATCAAGCATTTCTGCCGCCATGCTGGCGACTTCGTCATAGTCAGCCTTGTTAATAAGCTCCATCTGTTCCTTGAAACGGGACATCGATCCTTCCGTAGTCAAGGTCCTGGTCACTGACATGAAATATTTGGACAACCCAAGATCTTCAACAGGCAGGGCGCCTTTCTTCTCCGCAAGTCTCAATGCCTCTCCGAGAATTGGCATGTTTTTCTGGAACAGTTCCGGATCTGAGAACCACTTCTGAATCGTTTTTGTTAGAATTCTGACTTTTTCCTCATTCAGACTCTTGGCTTCCGCTTTGGTCATGTCATCACCGGCGGCCTCCCATCGGTCAGTCGCCCAGAGAATGGTCCTGGCGAAGTCAGCCGGAGCGGAAAGGAATGTTTCCTTGGTGGCCCTGCCTATCTGTTCTGCAGGAAATCCAGCGTCTTTTATCGATCCGAGCAGGGACAATGCCGCCGGTATGTTCCACCCCTTTTCCAGCAACTCCGGCAGCATGTATTTAAAAGCTCCTGCTATACCCGGACCCCAAACGGTTGAAATCTGGATCGCCTTTGCTGATTGAGCCGCTATCTTCTCCGTCAAACCTCCAAGATCAACCACCCCGTAATCCTTTACCCTGGCCGCATGCCCGCTCTTGAGCAATTCGCTCACATCCTCAGGAAATCTTGTCATGAGCTGCAAAACAATCCCTGTCATTAAATCGGCGCTCTTCTCAGCCGAAAGCTTCGATAGCTTGCCGAACCGAATCGCCGCCTCATTCATTCTCCTGATGTTGTCAAATCCGACCCTGTTTACATCGAAGGCAGAAGCCGTGGAACTCATCGCATTGAGATATTCTTCTGCCGTGACATTCCATAATTTCATCGAAAAAACGTTAGCCGCAAACTCCGCCTGTTTTCTTTGGGACGATGTGAATGCTACCGCTGTCAACTCTCCCAGCGCATCAGCTAGCTTGGCTCTTGATCTTCCCATCACAACATCCGCAAGGGAGTAGAAAATTCCATCGAGAATCTGGGAATACATTCGATAACGGAGCATGAAAAACGCCGAGCGGTCGAAAAACCAGTCTTCAAGTCGTTTTTCCACTGCTGATTTTTTCGCGCCCCGTTTTTCATACATGTGGGACTCTCCCGACTCGTCAATTCTTGCTAGCTTGAGGTTTCTGGCTGCGCCTACAGCAAGGTTGTAGTTGCCAATTGCCTCTGTAAGATTTCTTATTTCGGTTGAAGCCTTGAATGCCATCCCTGCAGTGTAATGGAGGCGAGTTATAAGGTTGTCTATTTTAACCCCCCGCACATCACTTAATATCGATCCAAGACTCTTGTCCGTCTCAACCGCCTTCAGGTTCAAGTCCGTTATGCTTCCGAGCCTTTCCTTCATGCCGGTCTTACCTGCAAGCTTCTCGATGGAGTTGCTCTGAAAATCGGATGCGCCTTTGACAGATGTCTGTATCCTCCGCAATGTATCGTCAAAGGATTGAGCAAGCTGGTTGTGCTTGTTGATGATTTCCTCAACACCAGTGACTACGTATTCTATGCCAATGGTCTGGTCGATCCCCTTATTCCTTCTTCAGTTTGGATTCTTCGAATTCTCTCTGCTCGAGATACAATCGCCACATCACCTTGCGTTCCCTGTAAGACCATTTCATAACTTCTGTAAACGGCTGTTTCAGGTGGTAAACAAGATTAAAAACCTCTCTGTCGAGATATTCCTGAGAATATCGAGCTTCCGGAATAAGCGGAGTAACATCCTTGTATCCCCATTTCGTGTGCTCAAGCGTTACCCCGCCGGAAGTAAAAAATCCCGGCTCGAAAGGAAATTGATCACCCACAAATGTCCGCAGTAGGGACACTCAAGATCAATTACTGTGTTGTAACCACATATAAGTTTCTTTCGGGTTTTCCGGATTACTTTGTGATCAAGAAGAGGCAATGAAACCACATCCTCGTAAAAGAATTCCTTTGTCCCGTTGAGCTCTCTCAAACATTGGAAATCCGATTGGTTGGGATCGAATTTGCCTGCAGCCCTTTGTGAAAGGAGAAGCTTTTCCTGATGACCGGTCAGTAGCCCTACTGTTGCCATGATCCCTGATCGTGGAAGCCTGACTGTTATCGTCGGATCCTCGCTATCCCTTAGCTCCTCAGGTAGTTGAATGACTTCAAGTTCGTCCAGATTCTTTATGTGATCCGATGTCTTCCTGCAGTCCTTGTTAGGGCAGGGCACATCTTCAAGTTCCAGGATGTTCCCATAGTGCGCCTTGTAGTTCTTGACAAGCGCCCACTCCTGGTCAACCACAAATAGGTCTAGAATGGTGTTCTCGTCGATATCCGTCCTGTCGCCGATGCTCCTTGTCAGAAAAGCCAGATACCTGGGAACTACCTCAAACATTCTCCGGTTATTTGAAAGTAGGATCTTGTTGGCGGCGCCATCTCCCGCTACAACCGTCATCCGTTCCTTTCTGACAAAAAGGTCAAAACTCGACGTAAATTCCTGTTTCTGAATGTCTTCCATAACTCTTAGGACCTCTTCTCCTCTACACGGTCATAAGCAATTTCGATCTCGTCGATCACGTCTTTGTCCCACGCAAGCGAACTCTTGTTGGCCACGGTTCCCCCAACAACAAAAGCCCCATGAAATGTCCACGTCCTCACTGCGTGGTCGGTTGGCTTGTTTTCATAGCAGGAGAAAGTGAACTTGTATTTGTCCGGCATCTCTCCATTTCCAGTGACAGCGTCCTGAGCCAGCCTCATTTTTCCATACCAGAAGGTGGCTGACTCTCCGTCGCATGGAACTACATACCTCAATACGGCATTCTCGAACTCGAGTCCTCCCGCTTCCTTCGTCGGATGGTTTTGGCCCATGCCTGCGTGCTTGGTTACTGCTATCGTTCTCTTTCCAAGAGAAAATTCCTGTACCAGAAGGCTGTCAAAACCGTTCACCTCAACGCGGAACTTGAATTCCTTCATCCTGTGTATCGACGCCGTGTTATTGGCCATTTGTCTCCCCCAGCCTAAGCCCTGATGTAACCAGGCAGCGTTTTTATCTCGTTGAACTGTTCGAATGCGTCGCCAGCTCTGGTCAAACCAAGAGTGAAATCAAGGTAGGTGATTGCCTCGGTGGCCTGAATCAGTGCCCTGGCGTTGTATATGCCCCTGGCGATATCCAGTCCGGAATTGAGCACGGCGTTTTTTAACTCGCCACCCGAGAAGTACGACATTTCATCGCACTGCACGGCAAAATCGAAGATCTTGTACTTCGCCTTCCAGTCTTCAAATGCTGGAAGCAATTCACGGTAGACCTGCCTCCATGTCACCGGATGATTAGGGTCAAACAGAAATAGCCACAATATCGGCAGTAGCGACCTGTTCATCATTGTTATCAGACGGACAACGTTGAGGTTTCGCGTTGAACTGGCGTCCCGCTGTGTCGTCCTCTGCTCCCAGAACATTCCCCCTTCGATCCCCTGCATCTTGGATATGAAAAGATAATTGATCCCATGTTCGGCAAACAGGTCGGCATAGCCTGTCGAGCGGTAGCTCTGAACATTAAAATCTATGCCCTCCATAAGAGTCACTGTCCCGCGCTTGGCCCCAACAAATGCTATGTGTTCACCATGGTTGTTGTCATTCCTGCAGATGACCGCTGCCAGATGCCCGAGGCAATTGATGTGTTTTCTCGTGTCATCCATGTCATCGTAGACTAATGGCATCCCGTAGAACAGCGCAAAGCGGTGACTGTTGAATGCAGGGTGGCTCCAGGGAGCATTTCCTAGTCGCCAATCGACCGCCTCCTCTGGGGTCATGTTTGCCGGAACGGCTCCGTATGCCACAAGGTCCTGCCTACTCTCGGCATACGCTGTCATGGCATTGTAGACAGTTACTGAATTCGTTCCAGGGATCATGAAATCCATCGAAAGGTTCCATACCTTGTCGATCGCATACATCCCGGTCTGGAAAACCGGGCTGCCAATCCAGTCGGAATCCTTCATCGGGTCCCCATCACTGCCTCCCGTCATGGGATACCCGAATAGATTAACCGCAGGCCGGTTGGCCGGCTCTACATTTTCGCTTCTCTCATCTGTTACCTTAACCAGGTCCGATCGTTCGTTTATGTAATTTGGAGCATAATACTTGGATTCGGGATCCATGCTGAGATCAGTATAAGTTTCAGTTAGTTCTCCCTGTAATCCATAAATTACCTTTACTGAAAAATGGTCCTCGGATTTCAACACACTGTCACTGATCTGGATGCGTAAATGATTTCCCCAACTGCCAGGGTCTTTGGATTCAAAGGTTAGGGTAGCCTGGGCTTCGCCGCTGTATCCAAAGTGTGTTTCCATGTCAAAACCCAGTGTTGTGGCTGCCGTTGAGCCTTCCCTGATCTGGATACTTCGGGTATTGCCTGTCTGCGAAGTGACAAGCCGGAGTTTGCCACCAACAGAATAGGCCCTTGCGTTAAGAAGTGGCGCCAGTTGAGAGGCCACCTGCGATGAACTCAGCGAAAATGAGCCTGTCGAACGGTCTATTGGGACGAGCCTGAAACCCTGATCTGTCCCCTCGTTCACCCGGATCACAAGTTTGTCTGTCCCCTCATTGGCTGGATAATGCTGAATCCCTAGCCCCAGGGTCGAATAGGCGTCTTGTCCATTGGCAATGTCGTGGATTGTTATGGAATCTTCGAGATTGTTTGCCTGGATAACAATTTTCTCGTGGAGAACCGACGCCGTTAGGCCTGTCGTCTGCTCGTTTATCTCTTCCACGATTGTTGCTGCCGGTCGTGATGTCCCCGGAGAAAGTGTCACCAACTGGTCATCGCCCTGCCCGACAGTGATCATCAGCTTGTCATTGATCTCGAAGCCAATTGTAAACGGTCCGACCTCGGTTCCCTGGACTTTGCCTGATGCAGCCTGTATGAATACGTAGGGTCCTGTTGCAGAGCCGGTAATCGATGCCGGTAAAGGGACCGCTCCCCTGTCATTGACGACAACCTTGGACGTCTTGGCTGTGATGGATGTCGGGTCATGAACGTCAACGTAGCTGCAGGCCCTGATTATTATCAGCCTGGCGTTTTCCCTCAATGCCATCTCTGCGATGAGTGGGTCCGTTGTCCACGGTACTTTTCTGCCGAATTTTCTGCTGTAGGCAACCTGGCTATCAACGATCTGTGGTATGCCGACCGGACCTCGCTCTGTCTGCAGTACCATGATGACGTATCCGGTAACAGTGGCATCCACGAAACCCGACATGTCATTGGTGTACCAACGGACCCTGGCAGCGCCTAATGTCATTTCTTCCCCCCGTAATCTGCTCTGCTAGAACAGCTTCCTGATCTTTTTCTCTTTTATCAGTCTCTCCACAAATGCTGTTGGTAGGACCTTGTTCAAAACAGGCCTGGAGGTGTTTCCCGATCCCCTGAACGGGCTCAGGCTAATCGGCTCTCCTCCGTCCACTAGGGGAATAGTCTGTTCTATGGGCTGGAGATTCTGAATCCTGACGTAACCCGGGTTTACTTCACCCACAGGTTCCCCTGAATCAGACACGATAACCGACTGGCGAGACTTTTCCTTGGCTTTTGACATCTGTTTTCCCCCCACATAAATGATGATTGTTCTCTATTTTTCGTGTGACTCCGTGACCTCCATTGCCAAAACAGGTGTTTTTATGGAGGGAACAGTCCTTTCCGGGACGATCCTTTCAATCCAGACTCCCTCCACGGCAAGCACGCAATCCACCTCAAACAATGGCACGGATAGATCGTCCCGGCTCTCGATCCTGCTCAGGCTCATCAATGGAGACTGTCCAGCTATGTTGGGCATGTATCCCGGAGGGAATGCCTGCACCAGCATCAGTTGAAGATAGTCCGCATGATCTTTTTGGGTGGCAAGCACGTTCAAATAATAAAATATGTTTATGGCCACAGGATATGGCTTGATCCTGTAATATGATGGTCCTTGCCTCTCCTCAAATTCACCGGAACCCGTCTGCAGCGGATTCACTCTGATGATGTCAAGTTCTTCAGACGGCTCGAAAATGATTCCGTCAGGCCTGGCTCGAGAATAATCAATGTCGTAACGGGATCGCTCGAAGGCTATGCATGGGTACTCCGGTTTCCCCTTGTCACGATGAGGCTCATATCTGTAAACGGTGATAGGCCTGTCATTATGGGCTATCCGTCTCAGACGCTGATATATGAATTCTTCGACTATCTCGAACATCTCAGAATGGTATGTCATTCACGTGCAATGACATGCCCTTGTTACCCTTTCTCCGGCCAAATATGGCATTTAAAGTTTTTCCGAGCGCAGTCTGGAAATTTATCACAGGTATTAGATCCGACTCGTTGAATGCGGCCTCCACAAATGGCCGCGCAATCCTGCCGTACTGAGCCACAACTATCTTGTCATAATATCTGTTTCTGTATTTCTGGCGGTTTCGGAATCTCCCGTTTTTTACCCTTCGGGCTACTCGCTCTCTCTTGTAAATCCCGCCCTCTCCATGCTCATTCCAGTAAGCAACCTGGGCTAGGTAATTGGTGTCATGCGACGTCAATCTAGGGCCATGCGGTCCACTTGGAGCGGCCAGTAGCTTCCGTCGACGGTTTGGAACACGTCCTTTCCAGACTTTGCCTTTTAGCTCACCAGGATAACGGGCTCCTTCATGCCAGCCTATCCTGCCGGCTAAACCGTCCTGTTCCAGCTTGAGTTCTTGGCTTATTGAATTGTAGAGCAGTGATGTCCTGAACAGGGGCATGGTCGAATATCCACTGTACGACTTCCATTTAAGGTATTTCTCCTCGTTGTGCTGCCATTCTCCATCCTTCATTGATGCCTTAAGGGCCTGCACAAGATCCTTGTTGGTCTGTTTTCCTGCAGTCCTTGTATAGGTCAGGAAATTCTTCTCGAATCTCCGTAACTTTACCGGCACTGCTTTTCCCTCGGCGGATATCCTGACCTTGATTCTCAATGCTCACTCGTCCGTATCAAATCCGAATGTCGATCCGCAAACGGTCCCGCCCTTTTCAACTGCCTTCCTCAGAACCAGTATCACCGACGGACTTGGGTCCAGATTAAAAGCCTGTGGGTGGCCACCCACCACATCCCATCGCTCCGAGCCCAGTATGAAGTGTCCCGACATATCAAATCTTCCAATTCCTGCCGATTCCATTTCCGCTCTCTCAAACCGGAATATTCTCTGCTCCTGATCTTCAACGCCGGCATAAAATATCTGTATACCTTCGGCGGAAAGTCTGGTGTCAGTCCACCTTAACGCTGTTAGAGGGTAAACATTTCCTTCGGAGGACACATACCTGACCGTGACCGAATCAGAGAACTCGGTAGCCTTCCTGGTCATCCTGACAAGACTGTTCCTGATCTGTGGTCTCATCCCGGATTACGCCCATTTCAGTAAACCAACTCCAGGCCAGGGTTTATTTGTCTTGTCCTCTTCAACTGACGTAAGCACTCCCGCTCCCCGCCCCGCCGTAGTCTTCAGTGTATCGATCGCTTTCTGCAATGCCTTGAAGAACTCTCCACGTGATGGCAGCTTGATGACCTCTGGCCCCGTCCTGTGCTCCTGGATTTCGTCCGTATAAACCAGGGCCAACCTCGGAACCAGTGATTCAAGCGTTAGGGCCGCCACGTATACCTTTTGCTTGTCGTCCATCAGGAAAGGGTCAAAACCCTGTAATGCTATCTGCGCATCGATAACTTTCGGAAGGTCGTCAGAAAGGCAGGCGTCTATAAGCATTACCGGCCTGATATTTATCTCGACCAGTTCCTGGATGTTCACACTCATTCGTTTGTCGTCCTGAGCCTTTCCTGATATTCCGTTAGAGCCTCAATCAAGTGTTCATGTTTCTTCGAATTGCCCCTTGTCCTGAGTCCCAGTTCCCTGACGGCAGACAGTATGTCGGGGTAGGACATGGACCTGATTTCATCATCCGAATATATCCGCCTCGGATTTGGGGCTGCATTCTGTGTCGTTTCTGAATCCGATGTTTCCTCAACCAGCAGCCCCCCTCCTTGAAGCCAGGCCCTCGTTAGGGAGCCTATCTTCTTCGGAAACAACACCACATCGTTGCCCGAAATCTCGAATCCCGTTTCCGGATCACAGAAGAGAGCCGATCTATTCCTCAATCTGATAGTTTTGCCCATCATATCTTCCTAGACTAGTGGCTGCATCCATGTTGGGAATCCAAATTCACTAATGTTCTTCGACTTGTCTATTACTACCCTTGCTTTACGCTCGACGGTTGTAAAGCCCGACATCAGTGACACATAGGTTCCGCTCACCTGTCGGCTCATTATCCTTTCGGCCTCCACCAGCAATGGCCTGAATACAAGGTAGAGCAGACTTTGAGTCGGGTCGAAAAGCAATATTTTTCCATCACCTATTACTGAACTGATAAAATGAGGCATCCTGTTGGGAACAACCTGATTTCTTGTCTCCAGGTTGACAAGGGCCGAACCAAGCCCGCCCGAAGTGGGTTTGAACTCAGCTAACGCCAAAAGCTGATTTGCCATGCGTTCGTTGGTTATCATCGAACCCCAGTTCGTTCCGATCAGCTGGGCTCTGACCCATGCGGTTACAAAATCCTGGAATCCCATAGAGGTCGGTGTTTCAACCCCGATTACCGTTACAGCGTCTGTTCCTCCTGCTTGATCACCGTTAAGGAGAACCGACACCGCGGATGAGTACAGCAGAGCATTCATTTCCACGCCAACTCGTCGCATCCATTGCTTGAGTAGTGGGAGCTTGACGCTCAGTATAAGCTCGTCAGACCAGTCTATGCCTATCGACCTTTTTCTGAGTGTTATGGTTTTCTTGCCCCATTTGTACCGGGAGATCGGAGCAGTTTCAGCCTCACCGATTGGCTCCAGTTGAGGATTTTCATAATCTACCCATGGAGCCGATACATCCAGCGATGAAACATGTTCAGTCTCCATAATCAGATCCGTATAGCTCGCATCGGCTTCCATGCCGCGAACGACAAAATCCCTCACAATCTCTGGAGCAAGGTATGTGACATCTCCGGATAGCGAAAGCAGGTGTCCCAATGTCAGGTTTGCGTCATTGAGTCCGAATTCCTGGAAAAGCTTCCCCCATGTCATCGGATTCGAACCGTTTTTAATACCGTTGCGGTTCATGAATGTGATTAGATCAATCTCCTTGCCCGGTGTGGCGTCTCCTCCCCTGTATTCCTGCAAAGGACCGTAAACCTTCGTTCGGAAAGTATTCCGGAGCCCAAGTTCATTACTCATTTCTCCCCCCTCTAGACCATCTCGAGAGTCTCGACAAAATCGCCCTCGGAACCGGATTTGATGACAAGGCCGCATATTGCCGCTGGACTGTGGTTTTCAGAATCATAGGCGTACACCTTTGATCCTGCGCCAAAGACAAATGGACCAACTGAAACATCCTCTCCAGCAATCCGATTATCCCTTCGGCTCAAGAAACGTGTGGAAACTGTGCACGTGGTATCCTTGTACCTGTGGGCGCAGACTACCCCAACCACCTTTAGCGAATTGGTCTGGCTGATTACGTCAACTTCGTTGTCATCCACAATCTCGACAACGTCGCCTTCCTCAATCGTCGAAGGACACCCAAAGCTAACCGCTATTATGGTCTTAAGCTCCTGAATCATTATTTCCCCCCAAATACCCTGTTGACGGAATCCTCTGTCTCACTGACTACAGTTTTCCCTGGCGCGTCCGAGGGAATCTCCTCGGAAACTGATGACCTAACCGGGCCGAACCTGCTGTTGGCAATCTCCTTGTAAAGGTTGAGTTGTTCCTCTATGAAATCCAGATCACTCGATCCAGCTATCCGGTTACGTATCCTTCTGTCATTCATGGAAAGGTCCGCATCAGGCTTGACCGTCGCCAGATCAAACCACTTCAGCGCCTCAGCTTTCTGGTAAGCGAGAAATGATTTGCCCTGTTTGGCGAAATGGAGCATCTCGGGAAGTCTTTGAACGATCTCTTCTGATTTCAGCCCGGTCTCATCCTCTCTGATAACATACCGCTCGCACTCATAAAGACCTGTCTGAAGCGCTATCAGAATCCTGTTAGATTCTTTAAGGTTGTTGAGCTTGTTGTTTATTGTTGACATTGCGCTGTTTGCGTTGAGATCTCCGTCAACCCGCAGATCCACTCCGAGCATGTTGCAAACCTCGCCGAACATCTCTTCCCAGTTGGTCATCTCTTGCCCCCCGTCTGTTTGCGCTTTTTTATAGATATCTTTGGCCCCAGCGACGTAAGACCCTGAATTGTTTGCCGTGTTGACTCTTGGATGGCGAAGCCCCGAATTCGGGTCTGCCCCAAGGCCGAATGGAACAAGCGCCATGTGATCAACATCCGTGATGTCTACCGGTATCCACCGGACTTGTTCACCGTCCACCATTTCTCCCTGGGAACGGAGGAACGTCTGCATGTCCATTTTATCGTGGCTACGGACTAGCCTGGCCGATATCCCCACCGAACCCGACCTTATGATCCCTTTCCTCAATCCCGCCGCTGCCTTCGCGTCGTATTCCGAATCGGCCACCACCCAGGCGTTCACACCTGCAGGAATGTCAGACTCATCTTCCCATTCAGCATTCTCTATCCATCCAACAACATCCTTGATCGAATACGAATGATCCCATCTAAGGTCCGGCTTTACGAGAATGGCCCCGACCATCTTGGCCATTACGGAGTTATCGGCGCTTTCGTAATCTACCAGTTGGGGTTCCTCATATCCGGTGTTTGGCCAGGCCTTGACCTTCGACAGGATCCGCCATTTCTGACGGACAAGTGAACTTTCCCCTCTTGGTTCATCAACGGTTTCCGCAGCATCTCCATCTTCAACGGAAACTTTTTTCTTGTTGTGCTTTATTGGCTGGACACCACGACTCTCAGTCATGATGCTGTGTCTTAATTCAAATATACTGCGACCATCCGGGCTTTTCTGACCCGTGTCAAAAGCATGGTTTAACCGCTCTGTCATAGTCCCCCCGTATGACGTTTACTTACGTCTCGGCTCCTTCCCACATTCTTGGGACGAAAGGCTCCAGGGCGTAAGAATTTCTTCGCCTGTTGAAAGCAGCCACATAAGCGCCCGACTCCAGGCTCTTGTCCTCATGTCCAAGAAGTCTTCTGGCTTCTTCCTTGGATATGAGCCCCGCTTCAACCTGCTGTATTATGGCTTGTGTCATCATCATTTTCGCTTCACTGGTCTTGAAAACGTCCCCGCTCTCATCATCCTTGAATTGAACCGAAATCCCTATTTCTGACATGCCATTCAATGCAAGATTCAGTCGGTGCGCATGCTCCAATGCTCGTTTTACGCCAAGTTGAAAAATCTTGAGCGACTTGAACATCTCTTCGTAAACAACCGATGCAAGTGAATCCGAGGAATGGAAGGACCAGCCGAAGAATATGGGATCCCTCTGGAGCGCGCTAAACATTCCTTGCAGCACCAGTTGCAGAATGTCCCTTGCTCCTTGTGCTCCGGACTGAGTGGATTGAAACGTAAACTTGATGTTGCTGAATCCGATTCCAAGACCGTTGTTAAGGTTGCCAACAACAGTGTCTGCTATCTTTTTCAGGTAAGCTCCCGCCTTCTGGTCATAAACAGCCTGAGTCTCCCCTGGTTCCCGCGGTGGTGGTTGGACTTCGGCAAGCATTACTCCCAGAGATGATATCTTTGACATCCATACTTTTATCTGGGCCATAATGTCTCTATGAGTAGCGCATGCCTCAAGCGCAGATATGATTGGCGGAATGGGGTAGGGGTTGCTGTCACGGAAAACTAGTCCGTGATAGGACGTCTGCACGGGATTCAATGGAATGAGTTTTCCATCCTGCTGTTGTGTCAGTTCTATTTCCCCCTGATCGTTTTTGTGCCTGAATCTCAACGTTTTGATCGGCACAAGGAACGCACGCTCGATCTTGTTAAAAGCTCTGTCCGGAGCCCATTCAACGCATAGCGCCCCAGTCCGAGCCAGTTGTGAGATCATTGCGCTCACTACACCATCCATGCCTCCTCCCAGAGGAAAGCATCGGGCTGCGAACTCGTTCGAAGCCTGTATCGCATCGTTGGCGATTTTTTCATTGGGAGCCTGGATATAAAGCTTGTGAGTTACGTTTGACAGGGCCACTGTGGTGTGGACGTACTTCGAAACGTAGGGATCGAGTATTGCGACGTTGTCTATTATCTCGAAAATCTCGAATGGAAATGTGGCCGGTAGAGCATAGAGCTCTTTCAGACCACGTATGCTGTAACTTCCCGTGTCGCGGCTAATCCGTGGAAGCGCCATTGGAAAGCCTTTTGGCGCTTTCTTTCTAGGCCTGCCAAAAAAAGTTCGCAAACGCTCTGACACAGACATCAGGCTACCTTCATGAAAATGGGCATGGTCATGGGGCCTGGCGCTATTCCAAGTTCAAACGCGGCCAGGCATGCGCTGTTCATGGACATCCCGAAATGGTTCACTATATTGGAGCCGGAATTGTAGACCCTCTTGGTAATCCCCTGATTGTTGGTCTCATAATTCACCGTTAGCGCCTTTAGATGTCGCCTCACTTCCTCGACGGTATGCAGTTCACGGTCTGATGTCTGGCTTCTCGAAGGAATCCTGATGAGTCCCTGTTCCATCTTGTCAATCATCGAATCAATGGACTCTGTCCTGTCAACATGGATTGTGTCGACCTCAATGGCGCCGTCATGGAGTTCAACGCCCCTCTTGAAATCTTTTCCACCGAAATATTGTATGACGACTCGTCCCTTGTGACGGGCTGCAAATCCCTTGCTGGAATGCTTGTTTGGCATGGCGTCGATGGCGCACAAATGAACTCCGAACTGTGACATTAGCGAGTCGAGCCTACTCCAGTCCTCTGTCTCCTCGAAATAGACAAATATCAGTTTGTTAGCGCTTCGGATACCAACGGACACGTGCAAGACATCACCCTGATCAACTCCCATGTATGCCCCGGCTTCGCTGTAGCTGAAACCGAAACCGCTCTCGATCTGATCGAGAAGAGTGTCGGTGATTCTGACCGACCCTCCTCCGTAACCGAACCCCATGACGCTGATGACAAACCTGGCCATCTTGGCTTGAGATGTTCGACTTGCCTCATACTCAGCCATGATATGAGATGCGTAATTCGTGAAATCCGGAGGCTTGATCTGCGTGTATAACTGACTTAAGTGGTAACCGCGGCGTTTTCTGGAAGGATGTTTTGCGATCCATTCACCCTGTTTCATGTTCAGTGGCGCATGACATTTCTGGCATCCCCGGTAATGAGTCATGCCATCAGGAAGTGATTTCTTTCTGGATCTTGACACCGGAATGAAAGTTTCGGGAAAATTTAGCTCCAGGCAGTTCCTGTGTGAACATGATGGGCATATTAGATGCCAGAAAAACTGGTCTGTTGTGTTGAATTCCGCGTCTATGTTCTGGCCTGGGAGGTCTGGTTGGGATAGGTGGTGAATCCACTGTAGGTCGCTGTGCATGACCCTGTCGCGAGCTAGAGCCCTGTTTTCATCTTTCATTTCAGATACTTCATCTAAAACAATGAAGTCCCCGTCCGTGCTCTTTGCGCGCGATTTGGACCATAAGCCTCGGAAATAGATGCTTCCATGGGGTCCCAGTTGTTTTAATTGGACATTGAATGTTGAACGGATTCTGGATGTGAGATACGGTGAATTCTGTATTATTGGATCGCATCTGTCATTAGCGAAGTCGCTGACTGAACTGTCGTCCTGAAAGAAGTATATGGCCTTTTTGTCAAGTTCATCGCAAACATAAAGTGCCTTTAAGAGAACAACAGTGCTAATTCCGACCTGCGCTCCTTTCAGGAATGTCTGATCAGGCGAATTGTCTTTAAGAATCTGAAGAAGGTACTCGTGTCTATCGAGCGAATAAGGTTCGCCTCGAAGTTTTATCTTGGCCTTTGATATCCATTCTAAAAGGGATATCTTCCGGCTCCTGTTGCTGATTGGCAAAATGTCTCTTATTGTCAATTAGTTCACGTGATTCATGTTGCTCGCAGCATCGTCAAAAATATGGCACAGCTCATTGACAAGTTGGGGTTTGTTGCCGAGAATGCGCCTGATTTCGCTCTTGAGTTGCTCTCGGGCTGTTTCGAGGAGTTTTATCCTGTCTGAACCAGCTTTGACCTTCTCCTGTTCCAGCTTTTCGAGGGTTTGTTGAGCCATCGCGATTTTTCCGATTGCGGACGCCATTGTGTGTAATTGCTGCATGGCTGATCTCGAATCGGCTCTGATCAAACGGATGGAATTTAGGGATTTACGCCACAGCAGTTCTATGGCCTGTCGTTCCGGAGCAAGGTTAAGAAGCCCCTCAACGTCTTGAGCCGGTGTCATTTCAATCTCTGGCCATTCCTTGCGGCACCAGTTGGCGATGGTCGGTCCGTAAAGGCTGTAGCCTTCCTTTTTGAGAGATTTTACAAGATCAGGATACATACCCCGTTCAATCCACCACTGCTTTACTCTTGCCAGGAGGTGTTCCGGTAGCTGACCTGGGTTTTTGCAATGGATCAACGGCTGTTGCGATATCTCTCTGTCCCCCGAAATATGATTTTTCTTCTGAGATGAATTTGACAACTAGGCTCGATTGACTCCTCACACTTCTATAAAGTGATAGCGGGCGATACTGTAACTAATGGTCGCGTACGCTGTTAGCAGGGGTGGGTTTGGCTAGCAGGATGTGCGAGTTATCGCCCGTTATCTGCGTTTTTCAAAGAGTAGCCGCATGCGCCTTGAAAATGCGCTATCTTTGGTCGGCTTCTCTTAAGTGCGTGCAATACAGATCAGGTCTGTGTCTGTCAATTGGATATTTCAGGAGGGAAGTTGGAAGTGCTGTCGGACAAAATCCATGGCGTCATGAATGAAGAAGCCCATTATTAGAGGCGATTTACTGTATACGGGATTGTTGAAATGTTTTTGTTCACGAAAATATTCCAGGAGTTCCTGTGGCGTGTCGAACCATTCGATAGCATCTTCCAGCCTTTTTTGAAATTCAATAACGCTTTCGTGGCCGGGTTCGCAGAACATTGGAGGCAGACCTTCGGCATATTGGTCATGAACGGTAAGAAGGCCTAGCCTGTTATTTCTCAAAAGCAGCAATAGGTGAACTTCTCCGGTATCATCCTGATTTCTTGTGGCATTATCAACTGCGATATAAGTATTGGTGACTCTAAACAGCTTCCGATAATCGGAAACCTTGTCAAATTCGGGATTCAACAAGTTGTCTATCTCACTCATTCCCCACATTGTGGCTCCTTTTAACATATTGAATTAACAAGGGGTTAGTGTCTTTAGAACTCTGTGTCGGCTAAGTTAGATTATTAAATGACCACTCAAAATGTCACTCGTCTCCTGACCCTAGAACCTTTGTTCGGCATCGCCCAGGGACGTTTTCCTCTTTCACTTTAATCCAGGCTCGCAGTCAAGAAAAAATCCAGAATAAGTTAAAAAATTTTTTTTACTGAAAGTGATCATAAAATTGTTTCCAAAATTGTAACCCTAGGTTATTCGGTCCTCAAACAAAAAAACAAATTAAATCTCATTTACATTGAATCCTTTTTCTGTGAGTATTGTCTCGGCGAATAGCTTTGGCAGCTGTTTTATAAGAACATAACAAAAAGTTGTGGCCCCTCTGACTGGTGACCAAAAGTGGGTGACTTTTGGGTGACCCCACAACAGTATCAGACAAATATCAGTGGTTTTTAAGCAACGGTCGGCTTGTTAACATATTGAAATCATTCAGCTGAATGAGAGTTTTGGCGAATGGGGTTCAGGTGGTCGCTGGTTCAAATCCAGTCGCCCCGACCAATCCTTCC
>CALGLN010000094.1 GCA_937930835.1 uncultured Desulfomonile sp. | reverse complement strand
TATTGTTAAAAACGGTTTGAACAAGGGGTGGCGCGCATTCGTCGCAATGGCGCTTTTTGGAGCGATGGGACAGATTATCTCGTATACCGGTTACAATGTAGACTTTTCCAAACTGGACGCCCAGAACAACATTCCTACCATCATTTCACAAGGCCTGATCTATTACACGGGGAGTTCTTACCCCGTGTTCGTGCCAATTTTGGGGTGGGTTGGCACATTCCTGACAGGTTACGGAGTCGCCTCACTTATGCTGTTCGGTCAACTTCAGGTGCAGGCTGCCGGCATGCTAAACGTTTCCGCCGTCTGGCTGGCGGCCGCGCTGGCTGTCGGATCATCCGTAGGTTCTATTTCTTCTCCGTTCAAGATAGCCCTTTCAACTCCCATGGTAGACGCAATCGGCCGCGAAGGCGAAATACTGCGTTGGACGATACCTCTAGGCTTGATCGCCTCACTTATTGTAGGGTTATTGCTATACGCGGCTATGTGATGCGCCAGACTACCTAATAAAAATTGTTGTTGCCGTTTCTTGACAACTCCTTTACAATTACTTCAGATTCGGAACATTCATAAAGGCGTTAATGGTTTCCGTTCGGTGGGTTTGGCTACTTTTTCAGCGCCATGATGCTCCGAGGCTTGCCTTCTCTCTCACAAAGCATTCCATTTATTCTTCCTCGGGTAGTGGAATTTTCAACCCATCAAAATTCCCAAAAAGCGCCTTTTTCGTGTCGCCAGCCGGAAACGACCTTTTTAAACCGCAAAGAAGCCGAACATGAACGACCAGGACAAGACTCGCTATCAACTCAGTGAAGAACTCGAACAATTGCGAGTCCAATTGGCTGCCTCAAAACAATCAGAACAGATTTTGGAAGACGCGCAAAAGAATATTCGCGCCATCCTGGACTCCGCCCCTGAATCAGTTTTCCTGATTAAACCCTATGGAGAAATCCTCTCATTCAACAAAACCTTTGCCATGCGCATGGGCGTAAACCAGACGGATATTGTCGGCAGAAATATCTTCGACTTGTTGCCACCCGAGGTGGCCAGCCGACGCAGAGAATGGGTACAAACCATTCTCGATACTAAGCGACCGTTCCAGGCCATCGACGAGAGAAACGGAATCCTGGAACAACATCATGTGGTCCCTATTTTGAACGATTCGGGGGAAGTTGAAAGACTAGCGGCCTATGTCTCTGACATTACTGAGAAAAACTCAACGCAAAAAGATCTGGATCAAACAAGAAGAAATTATAGACTGCTGTTCAAGAATATGATCGAAGGTGTCGCATATTGCAGGATGCTTTATGACAAGGGACAACCAACGGATTTTATTTTTCTGGAAGTCAACGACTCCTTCGAGAAGCTCACTGGTCTAAGAAACGTAACAAACAGGAGAGCTTCCGAGGTTATTCCTGACATTATCGAACTGGATTACCCTCTGTTAGAAATTTACGATCGAGTCACGTCCTCCAATATACCCGAGAGGTTTGAGTTTTATCTCGAATCGATGAAAATATGTTTTAGCGTATCGGCTTATGGACTCGGAAATGACACATTTGTCGCCGTATTCGACAACATAACGGATCGGAAACTTGCTCAAAAGGAGTTGCAGCACAGCGAGGAAAAGTTCAGGCGCCTCATTGAGACGGCCAATGAAGGTATCTGGGCAGTTGATGAGCATCACAGGACGAGCTTTGTAAACCAGAAAATGGCCGACATGCTGGGCTACTCTAAAGAGGAGATGATTGGTGTTTCGGTCGAAAACTTTTTGTTCGAAGAGGATTTGATCGATCACCAGGAACGAATCCGGGCTCGGCGCAGCGGAGAAAACGATTTCTATGAAAGACGGCTTCGGGGCAAGGATGGCCAGGTGGTTTGGACAATCGTATCCGCTACTGCTGTTTTGACTGATGAAGGACAATTTCTTGGCGCTTTCGGTATGTTCAGCGACGTCACCCTAACAAAAAAAACCATGGAGGCTCTTACGGAAAGTGAACAACGCTTCCGGGCCGTGGTAGATAACATAGAAGTCGGCATTTCAGTCTTGAATAGTAATATGGAGATAATTGAAGTTAACAAGGCGTTAAAGAATTATTTCCCCCACGTTAAACCCGGATCTGGCCAGTTATGTTATGAGCAATACAACAATCCACCCCGCCCGGCTCCTTGCGATTATTGCCCCTGTGTCCTCACCCTTCAGGACGGCGAAGTCCATGAGGTAATCACCGAAACCCCGGCTGGCGCAGAAATTAGAAATTACCGTTTAGTGACCTCTCCGATCAAGAACAGCCAGGGACAGGTCACACACGTCATTGAACTTACCCAGGACGTTACCGATTCCCTCAGGGCCTCAGAAAAACTGAAAACCGAAAAGGATAAACTCAAAAATATCCTCGATAGCATGAATGACGGTGTTTACATCGTCGATAAAAACCATGACATTGAATATGTCAATCCGGCCCTCGAGAGAGAATTCGGCCACCCTGACGGCAAGAAATGTTACGAATATTTCCATGAACGCAGCGAGCCCTGCCCATGGTGTAAAAACCTGGAGGTTTTTCAGGGAAAAACAGTTTCATGGGAATGGATATCACCCAAGACAGGCAAAGTCTATGAACTGTTTGACACACCTATCATGAATGCCGAAGGAAACGTTTCCAAGCTCGAAATACTACATGACATCACCGGTCGGAAGAAAACGGAAGAAAAGCTACGCCAGAGCGAGGAAGAATTAAGGCTCAAGCTGGATTCAATTTTAAGGCCTGAATCCGATTTAACCGGTGAAGAGCTCAGCAACCTCCTGGATACAGACAACATTCAGCCCTTGTTAGATGCTTTTTCCAGTCTTACCGGAGCGCCGGTATCGATTGTCGATCTGAAAGGAAACGTAATCATCGCTTCAGGATGGCAGGAACTTTGTTCGGCTTTCCACAGACAAAACCCGATGTCGCTGAAAAATTGTCTGGAAAGTGACCTGGGTCATGACAATCAGTTGAAACGTGGAGAGATCCTCTCCTACAGATGCAAGAATAATTTAAACCACTTATCGGCGCCACTATACGTAGCTGACAAAATGGTCGGAAATATCCACATAGGCCAATTCCTCTATGATGATCAAACGGACCTGGAGGTGTTCCAATCCCAGGCTGAACTGTTCGGTTTCGACCTCGACTCCTACATGACGGCTTTGGCTAAAGTTCCTCGGATCAGTCGTGAGCGGGCCAAAACGATCATGACCTATCTGCTCAAAATCACTGCGCTGTTCTCAAGACTGAGCTATACGAACCTCGAATTGGCCAGATCTATCTCATCGCAAAAGCAAATTGAAAACGAGCTGAGAGCAAGTCAGGAAGAGCTCAAGATCATCGTGGAGCGACTTCCGATCATTCTGGCGACGTCAAAGAGCGGAATGGAGCCCATATACGTCAATTCAAAATTTATGGAATTAATAGGTTATGACTTTAACGAGTTGCAAGACACCTCCCATTGGTGGGTCCTCGCATATCCTGATGAACATTACAGGAATCAGGTTATGGAAGAGTGGAGAGTGAGAACTGAATTTGCCATGGCCAACAAAACATCGATTCAGCCCTTGGAGGCGAAAGTCAGATGCAAGGACGGCACAGACAGAATAATTGAATGGGGCTTTGTTTCTACCGGACCTTTAAACCTCGCGTTCGGCGTTGATTTGACCCAGCGTAGACTTGATGAGGCTGAAAAAACCTCACTTCAGGAAAAGTTATTGCACGCCCAGAAGATGGAAGCAATCGGGAACCTGTCCAGCGGTATTGCCCACGACTTTAACAACATCCTTCAAGTCATTACCGGTTTCTCCGAATTGGTCTTGCAGCACGAAGGCCTGCCCGAGATATGCAGGAAGAGCGTTGAGAAAATGTCCATGGCCGCTCTTGATGGAGCCGAACTTGTCAAACAATTGCTAACGTTTGGCAGAAAAGCTCCGATCAATATGACCTCCCTAAATATCAATCAACAAATCTTGAAAATAAAAAATTTGCTCTACAGAACCATACCCAAAATGGTCGATATCCAATTGAAGCTAGCCGACAATCTAGCCACAATAAAGGCTGACAGGACCCAAATCGAGCAGGTTCTGATGAATCTGGCGATAAACGCTCGCGATGCAATGCCTGATGGAGGTAAACTCTTTATCGAAACGGCCGCTATTAGACTTGAAGAGAATTCCTTACCCGATCAATTGGTTTTAAGACCGGGAGATTATGTCAGGCTCAGGATGTCGGATACCGGAACCGGTATTAAAAAAGAGTTGTTGACACGTATCTTTGAGCCATTCTTTACCACCAAGGAAGTGGGCAAGGGAACAGGTCTCGGTCTGGCGGTTGTCTATGGAATAGTCCAGCAACATCATGGGTACATTACATGCTCCAGTGAGCCACGTCATGGAACCACATTTGATATCTACTTTCCGCTGGCTAAAAACGACATTTCAAACGCCGAGCCCGCAACCGGTCAACGACTGACGCCCGCCGGCAGGAGTGAAACGATATTGATCGTGGATGATGATCAAACAATACGTAATCTCGCGTCAAGTTTACTTGAATTATCAGGATACAGGGTTCTGGAGGCTCCAGACGGTTTGGAAGCCCTGGACATTTACAGACGAACGGATCAAAAAATTGACCTCGTAATCCTGGACCTGGTCATGCCCAACATGGGCGGTATGGAATGTATGGAAAAACTCCGTGAAATCAATCCGGCAGTTCGTATCATAGTCGTCACGGGTTACTCAGAGGATGGAACTGAACATAACCTCCTGACAAAAGGCGCCAGAGCAGTCCTCAGGAAACCTTACAGCCAGTTAGACCTGCTCGAAAACATTAGATCAGCCCTGGATTCTTGAACCGTCCAAGGATTGATCTCGACTTATTTGGCACTCAGTTGATAAATTTTTTGTATTCTGGACTTTGACACTTTTATGTTACTGATCCGCATAAGATGCTGTAATGTTTGAGGCCGGGATGAAGGCTCAGAATGTAGTGCCCCGTGATGTTTTCGAAGAACTCTATGAAGATTTGGGCTTAACAAAAGCGTTGAGACATACAAAAAAGGCTCTTCCTGGAACGAGATACTCAAAGCATGTGTTCTTGCCCCGATAGCCAATCCCGTGAGCAAGTACAGGACAGCCTCAATGCTTGAACTGGACTACGGAATACTCATAGCACTTGAAAAGATATACCGGATGACGGACAGGTTGGTTGCATCTGAGAGTAATATCACGCAACCGGATAGGCACGCATGACCTCAAGATGCGTCCTGTCTACCCGCCTGGAGCCCTCTGAGGATCAGTGGCCTTATCCTGATCTGCTTGATCACCTATGCCCTCGTTAGACAGGCTATGTACAGGGTCAGACTGCAAAACTAGCCGATGAGCTTCGCTAAGATCAGGAACGAGTTGCTACACACTCAGGCCTCTTTTCTCGTTGATACAGTCACCAACAGGAAATACATCCTTCCATCAAAAACCCACCAGTACCAAAAAAGCTTTATCAAATCTTTGGACTAAAAGGTTCAGAGATACCCCGCCAGATGATGTAAATACTTATAGGAAAAGTAACGGTAGCGCCCCAGCTAAAAATCAACATGTCAATATATCATTGATTTTGCAACAAAGTGTCAAAGTCAGGAAAAAATCTAATCTCGATTTTCGAGAACGAGCTGCTCTCTGGCGCAGTGTATCCATGTCATGTTTACAACGATTGACTTGTTTAAGAATTTTATCTACGTTCTTGGACCAGATGAACAGTCTAGGCCCTTTTCTTAGCACTTGGGGTTAAATGTGATCCAAAGCTTTAATCTGGTATTTCTGGTTGAATTGCCCATCTTTTCTTGGGAAGGGATCGTCGGCCCCGTAGGCCCCGTGAACCAAGAAATGTGAAGGGTGAGTTTAAATTACCGGCCTGTAAAAAGTTCGTGAGAATTTGGGAAGCGATAAGACGTATTGAGAAAAAGGAGGTTGCATGAACGTCAACATGAATTTAGATCTTGAAACTAGCGCCAAGCGTTTGTTTCCGGACAAAACGCTGGAACAGGCGTTCGCTCAATTGTTGCTGGAACGTGCTCAGAAGAATCTCATCAAGTATCAAAGCATGTCGCGTCAGTTTG
>CALGLN010000093.1 GCA_937930835.1 uncultured Desulfomonile sp. | reverse complement strand
AAAAGGAAAATGATCCAGTTGGAAACATACTTCAGAAAGTCGAAGTTACCTATGCTGTCATGTGTAACTTACAATAAAAAGGTCATAATATGAAATCCACACCTTACATTTATGCTGGGAAAGCTTCTTGCCATAAGAATTTCCAAAATCCTTGTCCGCACGCTGCGGTTTTTGTCAAACGGTAGTTTCGATCCGGTGAGGGGGTGATTTTGAGCAAGACCATGAGAATGTGTCTGAGATGCGGAAAAGAATTTGTCGCTCATGACGGGCGAAAAAAGATTTGCAAAACCTGCGGAGACCCTACGCCTGCCAAGCGCTGCGTTGTTTGTGGCGAGGAACTCAAGAGCCGACGCTCACGCTTTTGCAGTTCGGCATGCTACCGCAAATACTACAGGAAGGATAGAAATAATCCCGTAGAAGCAAGATGTGTAATCTGTAACAGTGTCTTTCTAAAGAAACAGTCATCCCACATTTACTGCTCTGCAGCCTGTTATTATAGGGCTCGGTCTAAATCTAGACGCAGGTCCAGGAATGAAATCTCTTCCAGATTGTGGCCAAAGAATAAAATAGCAACACTGATCCCATGCAATATGTGCGGGAATATTTTCCGGTCCTGGGACCCAGCCAAGAACAGACGCTGTCCCTCATGCCAGCTAAAGGTCGAGCGACTCTTTTCAGGAGCTGACGTGAGATTCTTGGAGGAAGCAATTGACTGACTTTCAGATCCTTGGACTGCTTCAATCAAAAAGTTTCTTGAATCAGATTAAAACAACAAACTAAAGGGAGCCAATTCATGAAGATATCAGCTTCTACAATTAGAGAAATTCTGGTCCTTGACCCGACATTCATCAGTCCCATGCCTGAAGATCGACTAAATCAGCCTTTTGAGGGATCCAAGGTCGACCTTACTTTAAACGCTGTATTCACTCTAAACCGATCCACTGATAGCTTCTGTTCGTTCATGGGGATCAATCTCAGAAGAACACCCCCCACAATCGAATTACAGCCTGAACTTCTTCCCATAAGTCCTTCAATGCCTAGGGTAGGGCAGGGCTGGATGCTGGGACCGGGCTACTACCTGCTGCAAACTGTTGAAAAGCTCAATATGCCACCTTGGCTAGTCGGAGTAATAAAGGAACGTACCACGGTGTTCAGAAACGGCTCCATAATAAGGGTGACCGACGCTGACCCCGGTTACTGCGGCCACATAACCGCCGGACTCTTTGTCCCACCGGGCTCCGCGCTCACTCTGGAAAAGGAAGTCCGGTTCTTGAGCATTAAATTCGAACCAATCATCGAAATATCTTTTGTTGGCGACGAACCTGATGATTTCTACATATCCTTGAATCCAGAAAATAATGATCCATACAAAGGCATTTGGGGTGGTAACAAAAATTCCACCGAAGGGATTATAGAACGGGGGTACTGAAGCACAATTTCAATAGCCATTGGTTTTCATAAAAAAGAAATTGGTCTGGATGTCTGAAAATTATCGTGAAGAACTTTGTATGTTGAGATTCATGGTCGGTCATCCGGACTGTGACTCCTTTGATCAATCAAAAGTCTATAAAAACTTTAGCTATATCAATGAGAAAAAATTACCTGGAGCTGAGTTAAGAAAAAAGACTGGCAAAATATTCTCATTCGGACTAGAGGTCATCCCACAATTAGAGTTACGGGAGACAATTGTTCAATGCACGAAATATCAGACAACAAAAAAACAATTGCATTCGCCCCTTGGCAGGCGCTTCAGGCAGAAATCGTGAAGCTGGGCTGCAAGGAATGCGAGCACCTTCACGGAAACGCTTGTTCCGGGGGGGAATACCCTCGTTTGATTCTATTGATGGGACGATGTCCGAGGAGATGAAACGAAAGCCTGTCAGGGAAGTTTGGGGGGAAAACTCCATAGCCTGACAGGCTTCAAGAAAATGTTCCATCTTTAACTTATGGCTATTTTTGAATGTTCAATTTGACCACGAATATAAGCTCAAGTATTGCTCTCCCTATATTGAATCAGCAACAAAATGGCCTTTTCGGTTCTGCTCACGTAAATCATTCACACAACCCTAAACAAGCTTCTCAATTTTATCAATACTCCCTCTTGAACCGACATTCTATTATTGCTTGGAAGGTCTGGATTTCGGTTTCAAGTGCGAGATTAT
>CALGLN010000092.1 GCA_937930835.1 uncultured Desulfomonile sp. | reverse complement strand
TCGCGAATTTTTCAGGAAATAGAGCAGGCAATGAAATGAACTCGAAAATTCTTTTGGTCGTTATAGTTCTCCTGATCGCTATCACACTCTACACCATAAGATCGCGAACTCTAGTAGTTGAACAATATACTGTGACTAGAGGGACAGTCACTGCCAAAATCATGGGCACAGGGACGCTGGAAGCTCGTTATCAGACGACGGTTAGCGCCAAGATTCAAGGGAGGATAACGGAGTTAACCGTAGATCAGAACGATCATGTTAAAAAAGACCAGTTAATTGCAAAACTTGACGAAATAGAACTGAAACAGGAAGTAGGTATTTATACTGCGTCTCTAGATGCTTCCATGGCGACAGTTGAACGTGTGAAGGCAGAGCTTGCTCGATCCAAAGCAGTATTCGAGCAGGCTGAAAGGGATTACAATAGATTTGAGAGCTTAGTAGCATCGAAGAGTGTTTCTCAGTCAGATGTTGAAAAAATCAGGGAAAAGCTTTCGACAGCAGAGGCAGATGTAATAAAGTCAGAGGCCGCTGTCGTGGAAGCAGTGAAGCTTATGAAAGCCGCTGAAGAGAGGAAGCGCCATTCTGAGGCAAAATTGGCGGATACTCGAATTCTCAGTCCCTTCGATGGATTGATTATACGACGCGACAGAGAGGTTGGTGACATAGTGGTGCCAGGCGCATCGATTTTCAGACTGATCTCTCTGAGCGAATTGTGGATATCAGCCTGGGTTGAAGAAACAGCAATTTCCGGGATGGCATTAGACCAACAGGCAACCATTGTATTTCGATCTGAGCCCGACAGGGTTCTTGATGGAAAAGTAGTTAGAATTGGCAAAATGGTTGATAGGGAGACACGGGAATTTCAAGTGGATGTTTTAGTAGATCATTTGCCAGAAAGATGGGCCATTGGTCAGCGAGCGGAGGTATTCATTAATTCGGCTTCAAACAAAAACACCTTGGTTGTTCCAAATCAATCAATATTGCGAAGCAATGACGAAACTGGTGTTTACCGAATAGACCAAAAGACAATTCACTGGAATCCAGTCAAGATAGGGATTCGAGGCGAAACTCAGAGCGAAATCTTAGAGGGTTTGGCAGAAGGGACGAAGATAGTCAAAGATGTACAGATTAGTGGTTTAGGAAATGGGCGGAGAGTCAGCGTGAAATGAATCTAGCAATCAGGGATATACGACATAACTGGGCGAGATTTGTTTTAACCTCTATTGGCATCGGTTTGTTGTTGATGATTGTTATGGGGATGGGGGGTATTTATCAAGGACTTGTCGATGATGCCGTCTTGTTGATCAATAAGATTGATGCAGATTTATGGATTGTTCAGCATGAAACCCGAGGCCCATTCGCCGAAATATCCAAGGTTCCTTTGAACCTTGAAGACCGTTTGAGATCAGTTCCAGGTGTTCAATCTTCGAGATCTTTTGTTTCCCACACCATTCAGCGAGAACACAATGGAAAGCCAATACGAATAGTTGTTCAAGGTTTATCATGGCCTGATGACAAGGGGGAGTGGTTGCCTTTGATTTCAGGGCGAAATTTGGGATCCGCCCATTACGAGATGGTAGCTGATAAACTACTTGGACTCAACCTCGGTGAAAGAATAAAACTAGGTAAGGATTACTACACTGTGGTTGGCGTCACTAGTGGAATGGTGAGCCAGTCCGGTGATGGACTAGGTTTTTTTAGCGTCCGAGATGCCCTCAATATCCAATTTGAAGTCTCGGGAGAATCTGTTCGTCTCGAAAGACAGGCTCGAAAATCCCGTGTTTTAAGTCAGGATATTGGGAATATACAACCAGCTCTTGTAGAGAGGGCCCAAAGCGTTTCATCAGAGTTGCCTGGTCTGGCTAGACCTATGGTGAGCGCTGTTCTGGTAAAACTTAAGTCTGGCGCTGACATTGAGACAGCGGTTTCCATAATATCCGGCTGGAAAGATGTAACAGTTTACACGGCTGACCAGCAAAAAGAGTTCCTGCTTAAAGGCACCGTTGACAGAGCACGAAGGCAATTGGGGCTTTTTTCGGCCCTGTTAGTCGTTATTTCAGCCATCATCATGGCGCTGATAATATATACACTTACCTTAGATAAAATTCATGATATCGCTATGTTAAAGCTTATCGGAGCAAGAAACAGCGTCATTCTAGGATTAATCCTTCAACAATCTCTCTTACTAGGCGCCATAGGATATATTTTAGCATATTATCTCGGGACAATATTGTTTCCGAAGTTTCCACGCAGAGTATTGGTTACGAGTGAAGGGATGCTGTATCTGGCTATTATAGTACTTATGATTTCCATTATTAGTAGTGCTCTTGGTGTTTGGAAGGCCATGAAGATTCAGCCCAACGAGGTTCTCTCATGACGGGCGATGTCAAAGCTATCGAGGTAGTGAAGCTCTCAAAAATTTACGGTAGCGGTAACACTGAAATAATAGCAATGAACGACGTAACCTTTTCACTTGAGAAAGGAGAGGTTACAGGTTTACTAGGTCCGAGTGGGGCTGGTAAATCAACACTGTTAACGGCCATAGGTCTCATTAATCCCCCATCTTCAGGAACTATTCTTATAAACGGGCAAACAGTTATGACCGGAAGTGTGGCGCATGTAAATCTCCGGGCTTTTCGACGTAAACATATGGGCTATGTTTTCCAGAAAGCAAATCTTATACCCTTTCTGACTGCTGTAGAAAATGTGCAACTTGCATGTGAGATCAATGATATACCCGCCAAAGAAGCTCGAAAAAAGGCAGCAGAATTGCTTGGGTACCTTGGGGTAGCTGACAGGATGAAAAATCTGCCACACATGCTGTCAGGAGGTCAACAACAGCGAGTGGCTGTCGCCAGAGCTCTGGCAAATAATCCTAACCTAATACTAGCCGATGAGCCTACAGCGGCCCTAGATAGTGTTCGTGGTCGTCAGGTCATGGAACTTTTCGCCAAGATAGCCCACGAACAGGGAGCAAGTGTGCTGGTAGTCACTCATGACCACAGATCATTAGACGTGTTTGATCGTATTCTAGAAATGGAAGATGGCATTCTTACGGAAAGAACACACTAGTTTTGGACTCATCTCTCGCCTTTAGGATACTCTCAGCCTCTGGTATCATAATGAGAATATTGCATGGTAAATATTCCTCTGCCTTGGGTTATGGACCTGAGTGAGGTTGAGTAGCCGAACATGCTTGCTAAAGGAGCCACCGCCTTAACTACTGAGGTTTTGCCTCTGGGAATAACTTCTTCTAACCGACCACGCCGCATGTTAAGGTCTGCGATCACCTCGCCTACAAACTCATCGGGAACGACCACTTCCAGGTTCATAAAGGGCTCGAGTAATACTGGGGATGCTTTTTGGCAAGCCTCACTGCAGGCCTGAGACGCTGCTACTTTGACCCCTAATCCGGACATCATAGACCAATCCGAACCCAAAGAATTGAGTGAAACTATAATGTCAACAACTTCATTACCCGCTAATGCGCCTGCAAGGGTAGCTTCTCTGGCTCCGGTTTCAGCATATGAAATAAGTTCAGATGGAGCAGCTGTGAGGGTTTCGGGAACGTTGAAGACAAAGCCCTGACCTCTAAATCCGGGTTCTACTGTCAGACCAATCGCCCCATAATGACGAACATCGTGAATTTCTCTATCAAAAATGACCTGAGCATTTCCTGTGGCCGAAATGGTTTCTTTATAAACAACCTGTGGTTTACCTGTTTGAACCTCAATGTTATATTCACGATTCAGTCTGTCCAAAATGATTTCTAAATGTAGCTCACCCATTCCAGAGATTAACAACTGACCAGTTTCTTGGTTTTCGTTATAGACAAATGTTGGATCTTCCAATGCGATTTTTTCCAGTCCACCTAGCAATTTTTCTTGATCCCCTCTAGTTTTAGGCTCGATTGCAATCGAAATAACGGGAATGTAAGTATCAACAGCTTCCAGTATTAACGGATGCGAAATATCAGTAAGCGTATCACCGGTTCTGGTTTCTTTTAGACCTACTACCAAGGCTATGGAACCAGCCGTAGCCGATTTAATTTTTTCCCTTTTGTTTGCGTGCATTTGGAATAATCGAGCTACTCTCTCCTTAGTTTTCCGGGAAGCGTTGTAAATCTCTGTTTCTGCCTGCAATTCTCCAGAATATATCCTGACATAAACGGCTTTTCTTCCCTGATCCATTACTACCTTAAAAGCTAAAGCACACAATGGTTCTTTAGTTTTTGGTAGGCGGGTTTCATTTTCACCAGTTTCCGGATTGATTCCAACCACAGGCGGTATATCTAGCGGAGAAGGCAAGAAGTTAATTATTGCGTCGATGACAGGTTGAACGCCCATATTTTTTAGCGCAGTTCCGCAAAGAGTTGGTACCAATTTGTTGGAGAGAGTTCCTTTGCGAAGTCCCTCTATGATGTGTTTATCATCCAGATCATCATTCTCGAGATAATACTCCAGGAGTTCTTCATCCTGCTCTGCTGCATTTTCAAGCATATTCTTTCTTGCTTTGTGCGCAGCGTCGACCAATTGGCTTGGAATATCAATCAATTCATAGGTTTCCCCTTGATTAGAGTTATCCCAAACCATCGCTTTCATTCTTATTAAGTCGATTACACCTTTGCATTCCTCAGAAATGATCATAGGGATTTGGACAGGAACTGCATTAGCGCCGAGTCTCTCACACATCATATTGACTGCCCGGTCAAAATCCGCGCCAATTCGATCAAGTTTGTTAACAAACGCAATACGTGGTACTTTATATCTTTCCGCCTGATGCCAAACCGTCTCTGTTTGAGGCTCAACTCCGCCGACTGCGCATATGACGGCGACGACTCCATCAAGCACTCTTAAAGAGCGTTCTACTTCGATTGTGAAATCTACATGCCCGGGAGTATCGATGAGGTGAATCTCGTAGTTGTTCCACATAAACACAGTGGCTGCAGAGGTTATGGTGATACCTCGTTCCTGTTCCTGGGGCATATAGTCCATAGTAGCCGCCCCATCATCGACCTCACCAATTTTGTGTATTTTCTTCGTATAAAAAAGAATTCTTTCGGTTAAGGTTGTCTTGCCGGCGTCTATATGCGCCATAATGCCTATATTTCTAATTCGAGCCAGACTTTGAGCCACTATAACTCCCTGTTAATGACAAAAATTAAACTATAAACAAACACTAAATTTTTGATCCTTATGAGTCACTATTGCTATTAGAAGATTTAAGCTTATAATTATATCCTTTGGAGCCATACAGTGGAACAAGAAAATTAACAAAAATATACGCAATTTTAAAAGCAGATCTAGGGAAACTCTCTTGTTTCCGAAAGTCTCACAGTATTAGTGTATTTTTGAACTACAAAAGTTTCAAAGCACAAGTTTGAAATGCCTTACTTAGTTGACGGAAATAATGTGATCGGTGGTTTCGGCGTCCTGGATCCGGATCAACATAAATCCCGAAAAAAGCTGATAGATCAATTGGCTACTTTTGTAAAAGTAACCAGGCAAAAGGTTCGAGTTGTTTTTGATGGAGCACAAGATCCTGAGTTTCCAGAAGGAACTAAGGTTAAGAGCGTACAGATTTTCTACGCGAAATCCGGTTCAGATGCTGATCAACGGATAAAGGATATTGTTAAAAAGTCCAGTAGTCCTCGCGACATCGTGGTTGTCTCGTCTGACAGAGACCTTGCTGCATTTGTTTGTGCAAGGGGAGCTAAGGTTATTGGATCAAGGTATTTCAGAAATGAACTTAGGAAGGCTCAAGAACTCTTAAGGATTTCCGAAAAGACAAACCAGTCCCAAAAAATTGATGTGGATTACTGGATGAATTACTTTCTAGATAAAAGGTAAAAAGGAAAATCGACCTAGAATCAAGTTTAGAAACGAAACAAAGATTTTATCAAGAAAATGTTACAATAAATCCGTATGTTAAAAACACCTGCAGCCATTGATTACCAACCACTCGGATTCCGCAAGACTACAAATTTTTTTGAAGTAATCCTCGAAAATTGGCCGTCAGTTGTCATGGTATTTTCTGTCCGAATTGATACCATCCAAGGATATGATTCAGTTGATAAAACCTTTAAGGAATACTTCTCCACGGGAGAGGATTATTCACTTCTAGCAGGGAATTTGCAGATCGAACATTCAAAAATAATTAGTATCAATCAAATTCATAGTTCAAAAATTCTAACCTTGGGTGATATTCAAAAGGGAAATGACACAGGTGACGCGATAATTTCGAGTGAAGTAGGATACTATCCTTCCGTAAAAACCGCTGATTGTCAGGCGATTTTAATTATAGATCCCATTAAAAAAATATCTGTGGCCGTCCATGCTGGATGGCGTGGAACGGTTCAGCGGATTACTCGCCAGGTAATTTGGGAACTACAATCAAAATTTGGGTGTAATCCTGTTGACATGATAGCAGCGCTTGGCCCTTCCATAGGCGCTTGCTGTTATGAAGTCGATGAAACAGTTCTTAAGCCTTTCAAGGCTTCGATTCCAGAGGCCGAACAATTCATCTCAGAGCTGAGAATTCACGATCCATCAACGAAGACATCTCGCATGTCAAAACGAATTGATTTGCGAATGGCGAACAAAAAAGAACTCACGATGTCAGGATTAAGACCTGAAAATATTAGAGACTTGAATCTTTGCACACATTGTAACGAAAGGATATTTCATTCCTATCGGCGTAACCGTTCAAATCCAGGCCGAATGATAGCTCTGGCAGGTTTCCGCAATTAAGCCTCATTCAATTGATTCATCCTTCTCAAAAGCGCTCCTAGACCAAGAGCAGCCTCCTCGGGAGTCAAATATGTAGGGGTTTCGTATTTATGTAACAAGGCACGGTCTTTCTGAATGGTTAGAGCCGATCCTATGAAGCAAACTATTATAGTCTTGTCAAATTTCTTAGAAAGTTCGACAATTTCTCTAGTAGGGTAAATCCACGTCTTATGTTCACAAAAGATTGCCATTAGAGAGTCAACAGAGCGATCTTCGAGGATAGCCTCTCCAATTTTATAAAATGGTTCTGTCAAAAAAGCCCCTGCCGCTCCATCAACTGGATTTTTGTGAACAACAGGCACACCAGGACCAAGTATTTTGGCTATCTTGGAAATGGTCACATCACTTAAATCAGACAGTCGAAAATTTTGTTCATTTTGAAGAATATCGCATGCCACAATACTAGGACCAGCGGTGTGGGTGAAAATGGCCACTCCGTTAGATTTTGGCATCCGACCAATGGATAAAGCTTTGCACACCGTAACCATTTCCGCAGCAGAATTAACCACATGCGCCCCGACCTGTCTCAAAGCTCCGCTCCATATATTATCCGAACCTGCGGCAGCTCCCGTATGAGTTACTGTTACCCTGTCAGCTGATTCCCCTTTACCGCCTTTGTAAAATACGACTGGTTTTCGAGGAATTATGGATTTCAGCGTATTCATAAAAGCTCTAGGGTTAGAGCTTCCTTCTGCAAATATACCTATGACTTTGGTTTCGGGATCATTTCCCAGGTATTCGAGCAAATCGTGAAATTCCATGTTTACTCTATTACCTACGCCTATCCATTTAGCGATTCCGAGTCCTTCATCATCGGCTTTTGCCTTTATTGTGAGACCGACTCCACCGCTCTGACTCAAGAAAGAAACATTTCCCGGATGCAGGATGCGTGGGTAAAAAGTGACATTTAGTCTGGCATTTGCATTGAGAAACCCGAGAGTATTGGGACCGATTATAGGCATGTCACCAGCTGCATTGCGTAGTTGATGCTCAAGCAGCTTTCCTTCTGATCCCATTTCTGAGTAACCACCGGCGAAAACTACAGCTCCTTTAACTCCCATTTCTTTTAACTGAGCAATCGTGTCAACGGAAGATTTCTGATTAAGCGCAACAACTGCTAACTCAGGGACCTGCGGGATGTCCTCGAGTTTTTTGAAGACCTCATATCCCATAATTGATTCATACCTCGGATGGACGGGAAAAACGTTTCCAGAAAAACCACCGGTAACCAAACTGTCCATAATTGCATGTCCAACCCTCTGTGGGTCCGGCACAGCTCCTATAACCGCAACGGATTTTGGATTAAGCGCTACCCTTAACTTCGAGATCAAATTTGACATCATAAAATCCCTCTATCTAAGTTTCACATAAAAAGTAGATCCACCCGAAGCAAAGCACTCATCACGAGTATTTATATGTGGACAAACTTCTATATTTCCTGGGCATTGATCGGTTGGCAATGGGATGAAAGCGCATCTTGAACTTTCAAATGACAAATCAAATCCGTGAGTCTCTGAAATAACTTTTAATCGAAGTAGTTCAAGTCCTTTGCCGCCTGCGTTGAAATCGTATGGTTTTCTGGTGGCATAATCCTCAGTTTCCTGAGTATGGTGGAAACCATCAAAAATGAAATTCTGATTTTCCAGCGTAATACCTACGCCCCGATCTAGCACTGCAATGGCTAAAGAATCCCTGTTTGGGGTAACCTGAATTTCGACAAAACCTCCATCTGGCGTATTTTCGATCGCGTTTTTCACCAAGGTCACCAGTATTGTTTCGAATGTCGAAGGATCCGATTTATCAAAAAGAAAATCCGCCTCTGAAAATCTGAACTCAATTTTTCTGTGAGCTGACTCCTGTTTAATTCTATCTAGGATCTTTTTCAGAACATCATTGACATTAAACTGAACCGGCAAGAAATGGATCGGGTAAAGAATCTGTTCCACCACAGCCTCAATCTTGAGGAGGCGATCCAGGTTTCTATTTATTCTTTCCAAGTGCCTCTGCTGTATTTCAGGCAAACTATCAATAAGGTTTAGACTATTCACAGAAGCCCGAATTACTGAAATAGGCGTGGCCATTTCATGAGAAATGTGATTCAGAGCTTTATTGCGGACTTTATCTAGAGCTTTGAACGCAGTAATGTCACGAAACACGATTACAAAAGTCTCTAATCCATCAAAACAGACATCAATATTTAGGGCGCTGGTGGAAATGGCCAGGTTTATTTTTTGACCATCTTTCCGATAATAATCAATTTCAGAGTGGCTGGTTTGAATTCCGTCCTGGATCAAACGATCCATTATTTTTTTTAAACCTAGATTTCTAAGATCATCAAGGATGTTCCCATAATGATGATCAACAAAAACGGAACTTTCCATACCCAGTATTCGCTCAGCTGAAGGATTAGCCGACTGAATCTTGCCGGAACAATCAATCGTGATCACTCCTTCAGTGATGCTATTCAATATAATTTGTTCGATATTTTCCAGTCTATCTGATGACATGGCCCGGCCAATGATCTTCCCGAGTAATTTGGAAGTAAATAATTGGGTTGGAAGGAAAGTTCATTCAAACTGATGAAGCTAGAATAACCAAACCGAACAAACTTTACACCAACTATTTTTTCATATTGGCTTGCGAAAGCTAATTATGGAGTTTAACTTTAGTGAAAGAGGCGTTTGTGACTAATCATATACGATTGGCCCAGAAATAAGTTATTAAAAACCATCAGATGTCGTTCCGTATTAATCACGAGCGACAGCTTTACGATCTAAAGAAAAAGGAGTTCAGTGTTATGTCAAACACAAAAAAGTGTCCTCATTGCGGCGCTGAGATGGATCCTATAGAGATGCCTTTGGAATCGAGCTGGGGTGGGGAAGTTCACTATGTATGCTTCAATGATGAGTGTTGTTATTTCAAAAACAGCTGGACAGCTCTTGAAAACCAGGGAATAGAGCAAACCGGATACAGGTGTAGGATGGATCCGAGGGGGGCGAGTGGTCCAATGGCAGTCTGGTCTACGGATGCACTCAAAGATCAAGTCTGTAAATGCAAATCTCACGTATAGATTTCTCAGAATCTATAGAATAGACTTCAATTCTTGGGGGCATCACTGATGCCCCCAAAACTATTTAGGACTTCAATAAATGCCTCCAATTACTACGGATTATTTTAAAGACACAGATTTTTCCAGAGATAATGAGGGCTCGGACCACGAATTTTACCTAAGACCTCGTTTTGTAAATCATTTGGACACAACGGCCCTCGAAACGGTTCAAAATCTTTATTCGCGTCTTATTCCTAAGAATTCCAGGATACTAGATTTGATGTCAGGGCCAGATTCACACCTAAATTCGGATATAGAACCGCAGTATGTTTGTGGATTAGGTATGAACATGGAAGAAATGGAAGCAAACCCCATCCTTGACGAGAAGATAGTGCATGATGTTAATACCCAACCCGTGTTACCCTTCGATGACAATTCTTTCGATGTAGTAATTAACACTGTTTCAATTGATTACCTGGTTAAACCGGTTGAAATTTTTTGTGATGTCGCCCGAATTTTGAAGCCGAAAGGAATGTTCATAGTTGTTTTTTCAAACCGCATGTTTCCTCCCAAAGCCGTAAATATCTGGAAATATACTCGAGAAAACGCCCGTGTCGATTTGGTAAAAAAAATTTTCAGGTTTAGCCAGAAATTTAGTATTGAGGGATACACTGAAAGTAAGGGTAAACCGCGTCCCAAAGATGATAAATACTTTCATCTAGGCATACCAAGTGATCCAGTCTATGCTGTTTGGGCGGCGGTTATAAAATGATCATTCATGATGGAAAGTATGGAAGCTCGTGATGGAGAAATTCGAATGAAACCTTACGCGCTAATAGTTGTAGATATGATCAAAGACAACGTCATTATTGAACGTGATAGCAAATTTGATCGTCAGGCAGGCAGTATCATCCCTAATATTAACAAACTTTCAGCTCATTTTCGGCAAATTTCCAGCCCTGTAATTTTTGCATGTGACAGTTTTCTCCCCAATGATTTCATGTTCAGAGGCCGAATGAAACCGCACGCCATTAGAGGCACTGGGGGCGATCAGCCCATTGATGAGCTTAACCCCTCTTCCTCAGACCATATTCTGCTCAAAAGAAGGATGAGCGCTTTTTACAAAACCGATCTGGACCAGAGCCTTCGACTATGGGGAATCGAAACTGTTGTGGTGACAGGAATAGTCACTAACGTGTGTGTGTTATTAACAGCGCTTGACGCCATTCAGAATGATTTTAGGTCCGTCATCGTTTCCGACGCATCAACATCATATGATGACTCAGTTCACGAAATGACTCTCAAAATTTATGACAAATTTGTTTTGGACCCGTTATTCAGAATTATGACCACTGACGCCATCATAAGTGAAATTACGGGTCATCTTGACAATTAGGTCTGTTAAGAGTCACGTTCGAGTAACCTCTTGAAAACTTTCGTTATAGCGGAAGCCGTGGCGTCAACAATTGGAACCACCTTACTGTAATTCATTCTTTTAGAACCCACCACCCCAATACAACCAAGCACTTGTCTATCGGCCCTGAGAGGGTAGGCTATAATAGAACAAGACCTGATTTGATCAAGTCCATGCTCTGAGCCTATGAATATTTGAACTCCTCGGGCGTTTAACGTCTTATCCAGTATTTTGAGTAAGGCGCTTTTATGCTCAAAAGTTACCAGCACAGCCTTGAGATTCTCAATTTGAGAAAATTCTGGATCATCAACAATATTGGTCTGACCTTCGACAAACACTTCAGCGGACCAATTATCTGAGAGAATGATATGACCAAGACGCAGTGTTTTGGCGAGCATGACATCGAATCTAGTTTTTTCGAGACATAACTCGCGCTCGATTCTTTCTCTAGCTTGTCTTAGATCAAGATCTTTAAGCATCTCATTGAGTTGGCGCCCATAGATCTCAAGAGTTTCCTGGTTGACGTTATCCTCATCGTAAATGACTTTATTCTGAACCAATCCAGTTGTTGAAACCAGCACCACCAAGATTCTGTCGGATGAAATCTTAATGAATTCAATAGTCTTAAAGGTCTGTTCGTCAACTGGAGAGCAGATGGAAACGCCTGCCTGTCGAGACAATTCGGCCAAGACGATAGACGAGTGTCTAAGTACATCTCGAACATCTAAACCAGCAGTTTTTATGCTGGATTCTATGGATGCTTCATGATCAGAATCTAATTTTTGAGTGGCTATAAGTCTATCCACATAGACTCGGTAACCCAAATCTGTGGGAACCCTACCAGCACTTACATGAGGCTGTTCAATAAAGCCCATGTCAGTTAAATCACCCATTATGATTCTTATAGTGGCGGCCGACAAGCCAACTGAGAACTTTTTTGAGACAGTTCTTGAGCCTACTGGCTCACCAGAACTTATATATTCAGATACGATTGCATGTAAAATTGTTTCCGACCGAGGTCCTAAACCGCTCATGGTCTTTTCCTTTCGTCGGTTACAAAAATTGACCTGTCAGTAAATTAGCTTTCAAAGCTTTCAGCGTCAAGTGAAACAGAACTGACTTACTGAAGCCCTGCCTAGATTACATTCTTTGAGGGCGGTTAAATTACACGCCCATCTTTTCTGTAGGGAAACGCGCTATCAGAGACGTTTAAAATAATGAGCAAACGACTCCCATGAACCTCTTGGGGCTGCAATTAATGGTTCTTCGACTCGCCGTCCATCCAGAATGTCTCCAACATGAAAACGGTCTCCATTCATATATCTGATTTCACCACCTGCGGCTTCAAGAATGATACTGCCTGCAGCCAGATCCCTAACCGTAACATTTTTCATTATACAAGCGTCTGCTGCACTTCTAGCAACATATGCAAGGTGGCCTGCCGATGACCCCAAGTTCCTTATTTTACCGGGGAAATTGCTTGAGAAATCGTTGTGGAATCGCGAATATACGAGGACCAAAGATTCATTGTCGATGGTAGGATCCTGTCTAACTCTAATCTTGTGATCATTTAGAAATGCTTCTCTACCGGCATAAGCCGAGTAAAGTTCGCCTGTGACTGGCAAATACAAAAATCCCAAAACAGGCCAGAATTTTTCGAAGAGCGCGGCGCTTACTCCCCAAACTGGCATGCCAGCTTGAAAAGAAGCCGCTCCATCTAGTGTGTCTACTATCCATAAAAAACGAGGCGTATGTTCACCATCTACTTCAGCTTCGGTCAAATCACGTAAGAAAACATGACCCTCAAAACTGCCGCCTATTTTCGAAGATATAATTTCCCATGCTGTATTTTCGGCCTCGGTCACAAGCTCATCGTCAAATTTCAGTTCACGATTTCCTCGGCCGTATAGTTCCAGCAGACTGGATCCACTTTTTCGCAAAGTATTTTCTACAAACTCTTTCAGGGTCCACAGTTCTCTTTCGGTTAGCGATTGGATTTCTAATGATTCCATTCTATACTCCAGAGGTGAAAGATTTTTTTGTGGTCACAAGGACTGTAAACCAAACAAAAATTAAAAAATGATCTGGAAATGCTTTGTTACATTTTCAAGCCAAGTATAGCAACAAAGCATGGATTAAGCGATATTGATTTGACCGAGGACTTGAAGAAAGCAAAAATTAGAAACACAATTTTTACAATTGGTTTAGAGTTGGATTAGAGTATAAGGGCAATTCTTGGATGATCCAGAACCTCGAATTTGTCATCAAAACTTGATAATTTCCGGAGCAGATAATGCAATCATGGCAACAGCGGTACGCATCCAAAGTCGTAACAGCTCAACAAGCGGCGTCTCATGTTAAGAATGGAGACAGGGTCTATCTTGGTAGCAGTTGCTGCGAGCCGAGAACGGTGATGGAAGCGTTGGGCAAGTCCTATCTTGAAGACGTTGAATTTATACAATTTATTCGAGGACCTAAAGCAACAGAGCTTGCTTCAAAGATACCAGGACGTTTCACGATCAAAAGCTTTTTTGTTGGAGGTCGGACTGGCGAATCAGAGCATCCACTAGAGGCAGATTATGTCCCTCTGTTTCACTCTCAAATCCCTAATTTTTTCAGAAATCGTCGAATAGCCATCGACGTGGCGATAATTCAGGTTGCTCCTCCAGATAGGTTTGGACGTTTCAGTTTGGGTATATCAGTTGACATAACAATGTCAGCAATCGAATCGGCGCGTCTAGTTATAGCTCAAGTCAATTCAAAAATGCCTAGGACTAGTGGTGACACAACAGTGCTTGCGGACAGAATTAATTTTCTCGTCGAAGCTGACGAGGATTTGAACGAACTCCATGAAGAGCGGCTCCAGGAAAGGGAGTTAGCTATTAGCCGGTATTGTGGAGAGTTGATAGAGGATGGTTCAATTCTTCAATTTGGATTTGCTGGGATTTCACAAGGACTTATGGACCATTTGAAAGAGAAAAGAAATTTAGGGCTTCATACGGAAATTTTGGCTGATCCGATGGTTGATTTAATAGAATGTGGAGCTGTAAACAACAGCACGAAAAAGATTTACACAGGTAAATCACTGGCTACATGTTGTATGGGTACAAGGCGACTTTATGATTTCATTGACGAAAATTCGCTAATAGAGCTTTATCCTTCGGATGTAGTTTTAAATCCCACTTTTATAGCAGCCAATGACAAAGTGGTCGCAATCAATCTAGCTTTACAGGTAGATTTAAGGGGCCAGATCCGCCAGGGAAATCCTACCTGGACAGCTTTCGAAGGCTCAGGTGGAGATCACGATTTCATGATGGGCGCAAGCCTGTCACGTGGAGGTCGTTCAATAGTTTGTCTGAGATCAACATCAATTAAGAGTGGTCGTTCGACGATAGTTCCATCTTTTGGACCAAAAGCCGCTGTGATATTGAATCGAGGAGAAGTCAACTACATAGTCACGGAATATGGAATCGCTTATTTAGGGGGGCGAACAATTCGAGAACGAGCAATGGCCATCATAGAAGTTGCTCATCCCGATCATCGAGAAGATTTGATGAAATCAGCTAGAGAGATGGGTTACCTTTATTCCGATCAGTTCTATTATAAGAGCGTCAGTCCGGATCTCAGAACTAGAATAAGAACTGATAAGGTATTTAAAGGCGGTCTGAATTGCCATATCAGGGTGATCAAACCGACTGATGAAACTATGATTAGAGACCTTTTTTACAATTTGTCTGAAAGTTCAGTTTACTTTCGATATTTCAGTCCAAAAAGAAGTATGCCTCATAAAAATTTACAACAATACTGCAATATAAACGAAGATGAAGGCATATCCATTGTTGTTACCATGGGGCCGAGAGAGAACAGGCGCATTATAGGTGAGGCTCGTTATATGATTGAGCCAGGAGAGGGTTTGGCCGATACGGCCTTTATGGTCGATGAAAACTATCAAGGACGCGGAATTGCAACTTTTCTTCTAAGCTATCTTGTAGAAATAGCAAAAGAAAGAGGGATTAAGGGATTCAAGGCTGATGTTCTTTTCTCTAATCAACCAATGCTGAAAGTCTATGATAAGTTGCCATATAAAATGAACAAAAAATTCGCCGATGGAGTAATAAGTCTTACTTTCAAATTCGACGAATTAAAGGATACTCCGAAATCAGTGGATAAAGCTGGAACATAGGATTACTAACTACTAAAACTTTAATTTTCAAGAGATTTGAACGATGATTCTGAGTACAATCCCCGACGAAGAAGACTGCATTTCATTACTGCAAAAGTATGATACTCCTGATCATATTATCATGCACTCGCGCAAAGTATGGGAAGTGGGCAAGTTGATTGGAAATAAAGTCCGGCGGCACTGTGAAATAGACATGGATTTATTGCGAGCATCTTGTTTGCTTCATGACATTGGGAAATACCCCAGTATCGTCGAAGGAAAGAAGTTTCATGACATTGTTGGAGAACAAATCCTTGTGAATGAAGGGCTTTCAATGGTAGGAAACATAATAGTCCAGCATGTGGTTTTACGATCCGACATCAACGTACGTGTTGCTGAAGAGCATGTCTTGTTTTATGCAGATAAGAGGGTTGTTCACGACAATGTTGTCAGTCTGGATGACAGATTTGTGTATCTGATTGACACTTATGGGAGAAATGCCGAGGCAATCAAGAGACTTCTGGAAATGAAGCAAGAAACAAAGCGAGTTGAAGAAGCCATATTCGCATACGTTGATTTTAGCCCAGAGGAAATAATCTCTTTAATTTAACAAGAAACAAGTTTCCGAGACATTCCGTGATAAAAAATAGACATAGAGAAACGAACAATCGGGCAATAGTTCTTTTATCGGGAGGGTTGGATTCAACAACCTGTTTGGCAATAGCTCAGAAAAAGGGTTATGAGGTAAGCGCTTTGAGCTTCAATTACCATCAAAGACATAGAATTGAGCTCAGGGCTGCAGAGCAGGTAGTTAAAAGGATGGAGATATCCAATCATCTTATTCTAGACTTGCCTTTGGATCGAATTGGCGGTTCTGCATTAACGGACAACATTCCGATCCCCAAAGACAGCAAACTCGATTTTAATGAAATACCAATAACCTACGTTCCGGCAAGAAATGCAGTCTTTCTCGCGTTAGCATTGGCTTGGGCAGAGGTAATTGAAGCTGGACACATATTCATAGGAGTAAATGCTCTAGATTATTCTGGATATCCTGATTGTCGACCTAAATTCATTTCAGCGTTTCAAAAAATGGCTAATTTGGCCATGAAAAAAACTGTTGAAGGCAAGATGACGATCAAGATACATACGCCATTGATGAAAAAAACTAAGTCAGAAATCATTAGAACTGGAATAGAACTTGGTGTTGATTATGCTCTAACAAGATCATGCTACGATCCTAATGAATTGGGGGATGCCTGTGGGCACTGCGATAGTTGCCTACTAAGGAAGCGTGGATTTGAACAAGCTGGAATAACTGATCCCACGATTTATCAGTCTTAAACTGAAATCTATTTTAAGAAGGTCGGTCAAATGGAAAAGTATTATGTTGACAACATAGCGGCCCTTGGAAGAACTCCTTTGGTGAGACTTAACAAAATCGTTGGGAAAACGGACTGCACAATTTTGGCGAAAATAGAAGGCAGGAATCCGGCTTATTCGGTAAAAGACAGGATAGCTGTCTACATGATAGCAGATGCTGAAAAGAGAGGGTTGATCAAAAGAGGAGTAGAAATAGTCGAACCGACTAGTGGCAACACTGGAATTGGGCTAGCTTATGTTTGCGCAATGAAAGGATACAAGTTAACTCTCACGATGCCTGAGACCATGAGCATTGAGCGACGAAAAATTCTTAAAATGTTTGGAGCCAATTTGGCGCTGACTGATGGAGCCAAAGGAATGAAGGGAGCTGTCGAGAAAGCCGAGGAGTTGGTGGCCCAAGATCCGAAAAAGTTCTTTATGCCTCAACAGTTTAAGAATCCAGCAAATCCCTTGGCGCATGAACAGACAACCGGCCCTGAGATATGGGATCAAACAGACGGGAAAATTGATGTTTTTGTTAGTGGAGTCGGCACTGGTGGCACTATAACCGGTGTGAGCAGGTTCATCAAAAACAAGATGAAAAAAGAGGTTTTCTCAGTGGCGGTGGAGCCTGCGGAAAGTCCAGTGATTTCTCAAACTCTTCAAGGCAAACAAACGATGCCCGGTCCACATAAGATACAAGGTATCGGCGCAGGTTTTATTCCTGATGTGCTTGACTTATCTGTCATTGATGAAGTCCAGCAGGTGTCGAGTGATGAGGCTATAGAGTTCTCAAGGCTACTGGCAAGAAAGGAAGGTATGTTGAGCGGAATCTCATCAGGAGCCGCCGTGTTTGCAGCGATAAAAATAGCTCAGCGTAAAGAATTTCACAAAAAAAATATCGTCATAATCCTGCCGAGCGCGGGGGAGAGATATCTTAGTTCGGCCCTTTTTGAAGGCATTGAAGACTAAGCTGTTTTGGATAGTGTTTGATTACAGGGCAACGCTTTATGTTGCCAGGCAAATGGAGTGACGCATGAGAAAGGACGATACCTGTATTTTTTGCAAGATCGTGGAAGGGGTCATCCCTTGTATCAAAGTCTACGAGGATGACAGAGTGTTGGCTTTCATGGACATCAATCCACTGAATACAGGGCACACACTAGTTATCCCTAAAGAGCATTTTGAGAACATTTTTGAAATACCTGCTGAAGATTACGGATCGCTTTCTAGCGTTGCCTCAAAAATTGCATCTGCAATAAAGAAGGCTCTAAACCCCGACGGTATTAACATCATGCAACTCAATGGCAAAGCAGCTAATCAGGTGGTCCTGCATTTGCACATGCACATAACTCCACGATGGCATGGAGACAATCTTACTATAAGCTCTTGGGAGCCCAAACCAGGGGATGTGGAGTCAATAAAAGAAAATGCTCAAGCTATCAAAGAGCAGTTATGATCGTAAAATAGGGTTGGAACATTTGCTCAATACCTCCATTTGTGCTGATTCACAGTCCAGAATCTGAAATAAGTTTCTCAGGAAATGACGGAAAAAATAGATCAAAACGAACGGCTTGCTAGCTCCCAAAGCCCAAAGGAATTTCTCAACTATTTTGGCAAGGATAAAAAGCTCCAACTATGGTTTGCTGATCAACGTACCAAACTTACATCAGTCATTTTTCCCCCAATTGCAAGATTGGGTATAGTTCCAGACACAATTTCTTATGTCGGAATATCATTACTGGCAGGGGTGATTCTATATTTTGTGCGAAAACCCTGGCTCGCCGCCATTTTCTTATTGTGTCACATAATATGTGATGGATTGGATGGAGCGTATGCCCGTAATACGAACAAGGCTTCACAATCCGGAGCATTTACGGATTTGGTCTGTGATCAATTTGGAATGGTCGTTGTGGCGATGCTCGCCATTTTCCATCACTTGGTTGAGCCACTAATTGGAGCCGTTTACGTAACCCTATATCTTATGGTTGTGGTTTTCGGGGTGATAATCAATGTGATGGGCTTACAGGCCAGAATCACAATTACGAGTAAATATTTCCTTTACATAATTTACGGTGTCTGGGCATTCACGGGCCAAAATTTCTTTTACGAATTGATGGCTTTCTTCTCAGCGATAATGGCGATTGAGGTAATTGTTGGATATATAAGACTAAAAAGGGGTATTCGAAAGAAATTTGATGCGCTGATTCGTTTCTCCGTCGATGATATCTACTCGGGCAAACTGCACTATATTGTTAATGTAACCATTCCGGTGTTGGTTCTAGCTATGATCCTTGTTGGTGGCAACTGGATTCCCATAAAGGCTATGATGGCCAAGCCATCCGATGTTTTTAATTGGACAAAAATAACGCAACTGATCGACCCTAATGAGCCAATTGAAATACTGGGATTTGGCGCTGACGATAATAAATTCTTGCTTTTGTTAAGGCGTGAAAACGAGAAAATTGAAGTTCGCCAGGTTGATCCGTCCAATAGTTTGGAAGCCACCGAGTCATTTCAGGCTCCAGCGTATATTCAGCCTTCTTTTAAGGCTCTCCCAATTTACGATAGGTCCCTTCTTATAGCTGACAGTTCCACTAGGTTGTTGATGGGGCTTGACCTTGAAGCTTCGTTCAAGTCGAAGAAGGCTGTGACCACACTGACCTTACCTCTGGGGTATTTGAGAGTCACAGCTATGAGTACAACTGAGTTTCGAGGGAAAACGGTATGGCTTGCCGCTAATTATCTGTATACTCGGAAGACCTATGTAATTGATCCTGAACTTGCCTTGAAAAAGGGATATATTTTAGGTGGCCTGATCACCTACTATATTAACGGCGGTTTTCCATCAGGTTTAGAAGTCAACGATGACATGGTCATAGAATTAAATAAGTCTCCGTTCAATTCATTGTTATACCTGGCTTCGCTGAACAAATTAACTTCCGGAAAAGACTTGCTAGCTTCAGCCATATTGTCTTTCACCCCACCGGAACGTGATGCCATGGGGCCTGTCAAAATAGGAAATGATATAGTAATGTTGACTCCTACGGGCCTACTTTATAAATTGGACCGCAGCTCAGTGTTGAAATGACTCAGTTGATATCATCCTAGTTTTCAAATAAAAGACCTTGTAACTGGGAAATCTCTCGTTTAACGTATTCATGACTCAAATAATCAAGTAATTATTGGCCTCAATGGAGACCTTTTATGGAGCACATAAGAAACTTCTGTATTATTGCGCATATTGATCATGGTAAATCGACCCTTGCGGACAGACTTCTTCAAATAACAGGGGTTGTCGGAGATCATGAGTTTCATGATCAAATGCTTGATACAATGGACATAGAAAGAGAACGTGGAATAACCATCAAAAGCCAATCGGTAGCCTTACCTTACAAAGCAAAAAATGGCAAAACATATACACTTGACCTTATTGACACTCCAGGTCATGCCGATTTTTCTTATGAAGTGTCCAGAGCCCTAGTTTCTTGTGAGGGCGCTTTACTTGTTATAGACGCCTGTCAGGGAATCCAGGCTCAAACCCTGGCTAATTTCTATATGGCTGTTGAGCAGGATTTAGAGATAATCCCAATAATTAACAAGATAGATTTACCTGCAGCGGACATAGAGAGGGTCAAACATCAGATAGAGAAAGATCTGGGTCTGGACTCTAGCGCATCTCTTCTTGTTTCGGCCAAAGAGGGAACGGGTGTGGAGGAGATACTGGAGGCTATTGTCGATATTGTTCCAGCTCCTAAAGGCGATGTAGAAGCTCCTCTGAAAGCATTAATTTTTGATTCTCACTGGGATCCATATCGTGGAACTATTGTCCACATAAGAATTTTTGACGGTCAATTGAAGCAAGGTGACAGTATCAGACTTTGGTCAACGGGGGCTGTTTACAGAGTAGAGGAGACTGGTATTTTTCTGATTGAGAGAAAGCCGGTAAAAAAATTGTTGGCTGGTGAGGTTGGCTACATCATAGCAGGGATTAAAACGGTTAGTGACACACGGATTGGTGATACTGTTACACTTGATGAAAATCCATGTGAAGCCCCACTTAAAGGCTTTCAATTGGTTAAGCCTGTAGTTTTTTCCTCTTTTTATCCAATTTCATCTGATGATTACCAAGAATTAGCGGAAGCCCTGGAAAAATTAAAATTGAACGATGCGTCTTTGACTTTTGATAAAGACCATTCTACTGCGCTGGGTCACGGGTTTAGGTGTGGGTTCCTTGGGCTATTACACCTTGAAGTAGTCCAGGAAAGGCTTGAGCGAGAGTTCGGTCTTTCATTGATATTGACGGCTCCGTCTGTCCAATACATGATAACTTTAAAAGACGGCTCGGAAATAATGATAGATAATCCTGCAAAATATCCCGATCCCGTATCAATCGAAAAGACAAAAGAGCCGTTCATCAAGGCGTCCATCATTTTACCGGAACAATATCTCGGACCCGTAATTTCATTATGTATAGATCGCCGAGGGATTCAGAGAGACATGGCATACTTGGATACCGGGAGAGTGGAACTAATTTTTGAACTCCCATTGTCTGAAGTTCTTTTCGATTTCTATGACAAACTTAAGTCGATATCGAGAGGCTATGCGTCATTCGATTACGAATTTCTCGAATATCGTCCCACTGAGTTGGCAAAAGTTGACATTCTTGTTTCGGGCGAAAAAGTAGATGCGCTCTCAATGCTTGCGCACAAAGATCGTGCTTACCAGAGAGCAAGAAAATCGTGTGAAAAGCTCAAGGACGAGATACCTCGGCAGCTATTTAAAATAGCAATTCAAGGAGCCATAGGCGGCAAAATAATCGCTAGGGAGACAGTTTCAGCTTTACGAAAAGATGTTACTGCAAAATGCTATGGTGGAGACATAACTAGAAAGAAGAAATTATTAGAAAAACAAAAGGAAGGTAAGAAAAGAATGAAACAAGTTGGAAACGTAGTAATACCTCAATCAGCCTTCCTGGCGGTTCTCAAGACAGATGAGGATGAATGAGCCCGAAGTCATCTATGATGCCAATCGGGCCCATGAAAGAATTTTTTGATATTATTTTTTCTGTGAAGGCGTTTGCGGACTCGGCGCAGGTTCTTCTTCGAATTCTACAATTGGAACATAAGAAAAATGGGATTGAATAATGACCCATTTGCCGGCAGTTTTCTGCATCACTCCACTCCACAAGGCCGGAATGGGGCTCTCCTGATTCTCAACCTTAATGTGTCCTATCAATGAGGTAGTAAACCAAGCGTTATCACCGCTACCGCCCACATAGGTCTTGGTAAATTCTATCCTGGAAGTTTGAATTTGGGAAAATTCCCTTTCAAAGGTCATTTTTATCTGATCCTGACCGACTATAGGGAATTCGGAAATTCCGTCGATGAAGATAACCTTTGGATCTGTTGAGAATAAACTCATTATGGTTTTTACATCTCGTTTTTCGTAGGCATCCGCATATTTTTTAAGTGTGTCCTGGATTTCCTTTTCAATTTGATTGTCTGCGGCGTAAGAATTGACATGTAAAACGAAGAGCATGACCAAGACTAGTGGTAGCGACCAGAATCTGATTTTCAAAGTGACCTCCAATTGATTTCATATCGGACGTTCTGACTACGATATTGGAAAAAAGTTTTCACATTGGTCGCTGTATAACACTAACTATTAAAAAAAATAAATAAAAATATATAGTTCTGTTTCAATTTCTGCTTGATGAACAGCCATTGTTTGCTACACCACAATTCTTACAATCGCAAGAATCACAACCCGGAATGTTGCTTTTTGCTCGCATATAATTTTTCCAATACCTTCTGATTAAATAGCCGGCAGCCATGATGACAACAGCTATCACAATAAAATTTTCCATCTGTGTGCCTCAACTCTCTATTAGGAAACTCCCAAACCAAAAAACAGTCCTACCGACCTAACAGTAACAGCCACAAAATAGGCCAGTGTGGTAGTGTAAATCATTGCGAAAAAAGTCCAACGCCATTTTCCAGTTTCTCTACGAATGACTACCAATGTTACAAAACACGGAGCGTATAGCATTACAAACATTATGAGCGTAAATGCCGTCAAAGGATTCCATCCTGGTTCGTTCCTAAGCTGTTCGGAGAGATCACCAGCCCGATCGGGATCAACTTGTCCCAAACTGTAAGCGGTTCCTAGAGTTGATACAACTACTTCCTTGGCTGCAAAACCACCAAACAACGCAACATTAGTCCTCCAGTCAAATCCCAGAGGGTTTGTGACATATTCAAGAGCGGTTCCGAATCTACCTGCAATTGTATAACGAAGCTTATCTCGCTGTTTTTGGCCTTCTACGGCCAATTTCGCCTTGCTAAAATTCAAATAAGCATTTGCCGCCATTAATGCAGAAGAACCGACTTCAGATTTAGACCTTCCGGTAGTATCTAATTCCTCCAATGCGACTGCTAGTGACGCAAGGTTGGGATCTTTTTTGGCAAGGTCTTTTCTGTTCTTGCCCTGGAAGTTTTTTTGATATTCCTTAAATTTTTCAATATCTTCCGGTGAGTTGAAAAACTCTTTAACGGCAGGGTCGGCAAGGAAAGATTGAGTTATTTCATTTATTTGATTATCAAACGGTGTCAGTTTTTCCTCTGGAAGGTCTGGAAACGTCATCATTGCCCAAATTACTATTGAAACAGCCAGAATTGAGGTGCCGGCTTTTCTCACATACATCCAGGTTCTTTCCCAGGTATGTATAAGTAAACCCTTAAAAGTAGGAATTCGGTAAGGCGGAAGTTCCAGAACAAAAGGGGCGGAGGGTCCTTTTAAAACAGTTGAACGAATAATTTTTCCCGCTATAAGGGCCAACCCCCATGATATTATTGTTAGCAAAAACATTATGGCGGCTTTTGAGCTAGAAAAAAAAGCTCCTATCAAAAGCGCGTAGACAGGTAGTTTTGCCCCACAATTCATTAGCGGAGCCACTAGTATAGTTACTAAACGCTCCTTGGGTTCCTTCATGGTTCTGGTTGCCATGATACCTGGAACAGCACAACCACCTGCAATTCCACCGGAGACCATCAGAGCCAGCATAGATGCCCCGTGTAAACCAAAACCTTTCAAAACACGGTCGAGCATGAAGGCTATTCTTGCCATGTAGCCAGTGTCTTCAAGTACGGCAATTGTCAAGAACATGAATGCGATTAGAGGAGTAAATCCCAATACCCCGCCGACCCCGTCTATGATTCCACTTACTATCAAAGACCTGAGAAGACCATCCGGCAGAAGGTCTGTAACTGTTTCACTGAGCCATTTGAAAAAAAACTCAAAGTATTTTACCAATGGCTCACTTCCTTGAAAAGTGAACATGTAAACAGTGTACAAAACCGCCAGTAAAATTATGGGACCCAAAAATCTGTCTGTTAGAACCTTGTCAATCTGTTGACTAGTATCAATCCTGTCTCGGCGTTCAACCTTGACCGAAACTTTTACGGCTCCCGAAATAAACCCATAACGTGCGTCAGCGAGAAGAATTTCTGGACCATCACCAAATATCTCAGTTAAATGTTTTCGACTCTTGTCAACTTTTTCAAAAATTCGTGAATGATCCGGAATAGAATGGATTTTCTTTGATATTTCAGCGTCGCCTTCAAGAAGTTTTATTGACAACCATCTATTTGAAAGAAAAGTATCATGAACCCCCGCCTTATGGAGTTCCGTCTCTATTTTGTCGAGTTCTTCTTCTATTTCAAAACCATAATTGAGAGACAACAAATCTTTCTGAGCATCAGGATCGGAAGCTTGCTCTATCACTGTGTCGAGAAGCTTGTCGAGGCCAATACTACGCTTACCATTAGTCGCGATTACCGGGGCCCCAAACAAATCAGCCATTTCATCAGCATTTATGTCTATTCCTCGTGAAGCGGCAACGTCGATCATGTTAAGAGCTATGATAACCTTGCAACCCATTTCCAACAATTGTACGGTCAAATAAAGATTCCGCTCCAAATTAGACGCGTCCACCACATTGATGACAATATCAGGACCGTCATCAACTATAAAATTGCGTGCTATGATTTCTTCAAGGGAAAAGGCAGTCAGCGAGTAGGTTCCAGGAAGGTCCACTACATGAACATTGTGTCCATTATGTTTTAAGGAGCCTTCCTTCTTTTCGACAGTGACTCCCGGCCAGTTTCCGACATGCTGTCTAGCCCCAGTTAATGCATTGAATATAGTAGTTTTTCCAGCATTAGGATTTCCAGCAAGCGCAACAACCAATTCTTTTCGCATGGGCTCCTCAAGCTGCTTTCTCAGGTTCATTCATCAAAATGTCAGCCGCTTGGTCTTTCCTCAGGGTTACATGATAGCCTTTGATAATGAATTCCATAGGATCATTTAGCGGAGCATATTTAACCACTTCTATGTCGGCTCCATAAACGAAGCCCATTTCCATCATCCTGAGTCTAAAATCAGGATCTCCACATACCTGAACTATTTTGCCCTTTTGTCCTGGTTTGTAACTTGACAATCTCATTGTCTTTCCAGCCAAACATTTTCTGTGATGTAAAGAAGGGCAATTAAAACATCTTTTTTTAGAAGTTCTTGGACTCATAGTTTTAACTCCGCCGGGAAATGAACTCAATATCAATTGGCCTAAAAGTGTACCGACTATCTAAATTAGTCACATCGAATTAATTTTTACCCTTCATGTAAAAATTTGTCAATATTATCAAAAAGGCAAGTGGCAGAAAAAAATTTTTGCAACAAGTTAAAAAATGTTCACGAAGACTCTGTAGATTATGTATTGATTCAGCAAATGCTCTATGATCAAATTTGAACAACAAGATCTTCTCTTAAACGGACGCTAGTTGCGCCCCATGAGCCTGCTTCTAGTGGGGCAATTTCGAAGCTTTCGACTTTGGGATGTTTCTTCAAGATAGACCAGACCCTGCTTTTTAAAGTGCCAACGCCTTTGCCATGGATTATCCGAACATCAAAGATAGACTTCTCGATGCATGCGTCGAAATAGTCATCCAATAAATTGGCTAGTTGACGAGGATCAAAAGTGTGAAGGTCCAATGTTCCATTGATGGGGATTTCGATCATTTCATAATCTGAAGGACTGTCTTTATCATGGCGATTAGAATTGTTATCCATAGCCACCACCTTGATCTGTGATTTTCGATGGTCTTCTTAGAACGTCAAATAGACTCGGAGACTTTCAGTTGTTAATATACAAGAGTCACTCACCGTATTGTTTTTGTAGACTTAATACTCTAATATGATTGACAATATGCGTAATAACATGACAAATCAATTTTTTCCAAAATTTCCTATAGGTTTTTTACTAACAGGTTTGTTTTTATTTGTGGTGTTTTTTCTTTTGCTGGTCGGAGACATAGGTTTTCAGGGTGATGATTGGTGGATTTTTGGAATTCCTTATTGGAATAGTTTCCCCGATTCTTTATGGATCTATGCCCAAGAGTCGAGTAGACCAATTGAAGGATTATACTGGATATCAATGTACGAATTATTCGGTTTGAATAAGCCGGCATTTTTGGCGGGATCAATTTCTTTACTGGCAGTTTCATGTGTTCTAATGAGCAAGAGTCTTTACAACGCTTTTCCTGGTTATGGAAGCTGGGCAATAACCAGCGGACTTCTCGCATTTGTCATATCTCCATTAGCAAATCTGACATTTATGCTTCATACAGATAACTCACGAATATCATCTTTGTTTTTTTGGACATCGTGTTTATTGTTTCAAAGCTGGGCCAAAAATCCGAATAGGCTTGTCACGCTATTATGGCCAATTATTTTCTATTGTTTGTCCGCGCTCACTTACGAGAACTGTGTCCTATTGATCTTTTCAATTCCGTTCCTGACATATCCAGTTTTCAAAAGCCAAAAAGCGGATTGTTCGTCCTCAATTTTCCTGATGAGATTAGCTGTAGCCATAATGGTGTGTTTCGGCTTTTTTTTGACGATTCGGTTCATGGTATTTGAGGGAGGAGCGGTTGGGCATAGCTCTCTTTTCCCTTCTGCGGGATTGATCTGCTCCTATGTCGTGACATTATTTCAATATCTTGTGTATCCTTTGAAAAACGTAGACGCCAATGTTGGAAATCTTACTTGGGCATTGGGTTTTGTATCATTTGTTTTTTTGGTTTTGGTGAAATACAACCGCGGCATATCAAAAGCCTATCCCAGCTCAAATGAATTTTCTTTCAAACGTGATCTGGCATACATGTCCCTGTGTTCGATTTCGGTAATGTGTCTCGGTGTGGCGCCATATTTGATCGCTGGATATAGTCCAGATTTGGGTTTTACCAGCCAGAGTCGTATATTTTCATCTGCCGGTTTTGGTGCAGCGGCCCTGATTTCTATTCTGGCTACGATGAGTGATTTAAAAAAATCAGTTGGTCGCGTAATTGGTTTTTTCCTTTTGACCTTTGTTTTTCTTAGCGCTTTATCACAAATTTCGTTAAGAGAAGATTGGATACAGGCCAAGGAGTATCGAGATAATGTTACGAGTAAACTGCTGACAGAAGTTCCTGAAGTTAAAAAAGGATCAAATTTTCTTTTCTTGGATTTGCAGTGGTATCTAGGTGATAAAGCGGTGGTTTTTCAGGGGGTCGATGGAATCAAGGAATGGATCAGGATTTTATACAAGAATCCACAAGTCAATGCTTTCTTCTTATATTCCGCGGAGAGTTCCGGGGATAATGACAGAGAAAAACCCGCGGTTATTACTCCCAAAGGCCTCAAGGTCAGGGGAAGCGCTCTGGAAGGACTGTTGCCTCTAAATAGCCTTATTTTAATGGAACGTAAAGGAGACAGTTTGGAATTGTTGAGCAGCGTGAAAGATGCGGACAATAAGATTCTGGCCCTATGGAATGATATCGAATCAATTGAAACAAATCATGAACTAATCCTCAGAAAATAAAGAATCCAGGATATTTGACCGAGCTTCTATTGAGGACTCAATCTGTTTCACTTCAATTTGCTCATGATTCGATCACGAGATAAACCATCGTATGTCCACATGTTAAGAATCCTATGACCTAAGCTAACTCTATACAAATTCAAAGAGTCAATAAGACCGGAAGACCAGGCGTTCTTGACTAGCCTCTGCGGGGTTAGAACCGTTTCAGACCATCCGATAATTCTGTCTGGGTTCGAATAAATTGTGGTTAAGTTGTTCCAAGAAATTCCCGTGGGAACCATGCCATCAAAGGATGACAATTTTTCAACCGGCTTCAACTTATCCCCGATTCTATGGAGAATCAGCAATGTATCCAGAGACAATGGTTTGTTGAGTTTTAAACCTCTGGTGCAAAAACCCGCGCGAGACGCGATACCCTGTTGACAGACTTTGTTCGGCCATGTCCAAGCATAAGGATGAACATAAAAAGCTCCCACATCGGGCGAGTCATAGAGCATTCGGATAAGTTCGCGTAACCCTCCCCAGCCTCTAAATACGGCCGCTCGCTTGTGATAGTATTCCAGATCAACTAAAAGAAAATTGGTCTGAGGAGAAACATCAGGAACCGCTGAAACAAGACTCTGACAAATAGAATTTCGCTTTGTGGCTGCTTCTTTCCAATCAGTAATTAACCCAGCGTGAAACACTACAAAGAAACCAAAAACGCAAACGGCTACAGCTTTAGAGTACCACTGAAATGTTGGTTTCTTCCAAAAACCGACACACAGTCCAAAAAGAATGGCAACGCCAAATGAGGCGGAAGAATAGATTCTACTCGACCAGTTAAAATTGAACCACTGAGTATTACCGTCAGGTAAAAAACCATATTTTGCATAGACGGTCTCCACTAACTTTGGAACCGCTGATCCATAACCCGCTAATTGATAAGGCGCCATTCCCAAAGCTATTACAACTAATCCCAAAAACAACACATAAATTTTGCTATTTTCTAAATCAAAATGTTTCGAGGAATAATTACCTAAATCATGTTTCTCACTATAAAAAAATATGAAGATCAACCCCATGATTACAGAAATTCCGATCAATAAGGCTGTTAAATCTAATTGCATGGATACAAAAGGTTCGATCAAATAAACGGGTAAGAGTGCAATGTAAGCCCAGATTAACTCAAATGGTGGCAAGAAGTGCTTGTGACTCACTGCGCCGCCTTTTAACAACAGAAATCTTAAGAACAAAGCCCCACAGAAACCTAGAGCTATAGCTACGAGCAATTTCGTCGCGAAACTTAGATAGCGCCTGGGTTCAGCTGATCTCAGGAATATTGGAATTAGAAAAAGGGGAGCAGCAAATATCAGGAGACTCGGAGCTTCGTAAGTCAAAAAAGAACAAATGTAAATCAAAACAGGTAAAGACATGCCTAGCCAAGTTGCTCCACGCTCAGTCCAGCGTTGAAAAGCAAGAATCGAGCCCCAAAAAAGAACCATGCTCAATCTTGAATTGTCGGTAGTAACGACGAAGGTCAAGCAAGATACAGTAGGAATAAAGAAGGCCATAACTATTGCGGTGAGCGCAAAAAGTCTTCTGCTTGGAAAAGCCTTTAAAAGGGCTTTTCCCATCAACGCGCTAGCACAAAGTAAAAGTAAGAGGGAAAACAGATGAAAAACAACTTTGTTGAAACCGAAGATTTCAAAAAGGCCAATCCAATAAACGCCTTCCAATGGTCTTAATGACTCTCTAGCATAAATTATGATCGACTGAGGGAAGCTGTTCCAATACGGCCAGCTAAAAATCCACCAGTCATCACCTTCAAAACCAATATCTCCCGAAACTATGGTTACGATCAGGCAATAGGCTGCCAAAAGAACCACGATGAGTGAAAAAGCTGTATAATCTGATTTTGGACTATTCATTTTGCCAAGCGTTCTAGCACTCCCCGGCTCATTAATTATGTAAAACTCACCCATCTATCTGACAAAAAAGCCGAGATAGAATCTTGAAGATTCCAGGCGCCTACATGTGTAGGGATTATAAAACACAGAGTTTTATTAGTGAAGCTCAATTTTTAGAAGAATTATGTGGAATTCAGCTTAGTCCTTTCAGCGTGAAAATAGAATCAGTGGACCTAAGAGATAAAATTGATATTTGGAGAACGCGAATCGTCCGAATTATAAAAAATGACAACAACCTTTGTATGTAATAATGGAATGGCCGATTAGAATCATCAATATATCAGAACGAATATCCAAGTAATGGTATCCAAATTTTTCAAGAAGTTTGGGGATTGACATACTTTGATTGCTTGTGGATACTAAAAAATCTTTCCTGATTTTTTAGGAGCATTATTGATGAAAACAGTTTTAGTTACTGGCGGGGCAGGTTTTATAGGTAGCCATCTATGTCGGAGTCTTTTGGGGATAGGGTATGCTGTGATATGCATGGACAACCTTTTTACTGGCGCTAAACGAAATATATTCCCGTTGATGGATAACCCTAATTTCGAATTCATACGTCATGACATTGTGTCCCCAATTTTAATTGAAGCTGATGTAATTTATCATTTAGCATGTCCAGCTTCTCCGATTCACTACCAAAGCAACCCCATAAAAACTCTCAAGACATCAGTTCTTGGAACCTTAAACATGCTAGGTTTAGCCAAACGCCTGAAGGCTCGTTTCCTGTTGGCATCGACATCGGAGGTTTATGGGGACCCTGAAGTCCATCCACAGACCGAGTCCTATCACGGTAACGTCAATCCAGTTGGACCAAGAGCATGTTATGATGAGGGTAAACGAGCTGCCGAGACCTTGACCGTTGGTTACAAAGACTACAACGATGTCAATGTAGCGATAGCAAGAATTTTCAACACCTATGGTCCAAGAATGCTACCCAATGATGGTAGAGTGGTGAGCAATTTCATATGTCAGGCTTTGAAAAACCAAGACATAACCATATATGGCGACGGATCTCAAACGAGATCCTTCTGTTTTGTTGCAGACATGGTTGATGGACTCATGAAGCTTATGCATAGTGAGGAAAGTGGGCCCATGAATCTTGGGAATCCTCACGAGGTCACGATCAAAGAATTAGCCGAAACGATACTTGAAATGATTCCTGAATCTAAATCTAAAATTACCTACAAATCTCTTCCAAAAGATGACCCAATCCGAAGAAAACCAGACATTAGCCTAGCCAAGAAAACCCTAAATTGGAAACCGACCATTGCGTTAGAAGAGGGATTGGACTCTACGATTTCATATTTTATGGATAACTTAGGAAAGCCTGATGGCAAATCACAACCATAAGAGAAACTTATTAATAATTGTTGGTCTGGCGCTCGGGTTGTTTTTCTTGTGGTTGACGTTTAGAGATATCTCCTGGAGCGATTTTGTAGACGGATTGGCCCAATTGAAACCAATTTACCTGATTCCAGGACTGATTTTTGCTGTAGGCTGTCAATTTATTCGAGCGTTACGCTTTGGTCTTATTTTAAGTCCTTTTTGTTCTTTATCTACAAGAATGCTCTGGGATTTGCTCAACATTTGGGCAGCGGCTAATGTTATCATGCCAGCGAGACTCGGGGAATTTGTAAGGCCATATTTGCTTCACCAAAGAGGAGTTTCTTTTTCAAGTGTTTTTGGCGCCGTACTTGTTGAACGATTTTTCGATATGACAGGTTTACTGATTTTGCTAGGAGCAGTCTTGTGGAAAACTCCGGAAGTTTCAAGACAATACTCGGTCTTTGGACAAATACTTCTGGCAGCCTTGGTGTTTGGTTATCTTCTCGTTCTCTTGATGCTAGCAAAAAAGGTTTTTGTTCAAAATTTAGTTGAGAAAATTCTTAGAATTTTTCCAGCTCGAATAGCAGCCCTTCTTGATGCCATTTTTCGAAAACTTCTGGAAGGTGTGGAAGTGATGGCTAACCCGAAAAGGGCTTTGTTTATTCTGCTGTATTCAGTAACTCTATGGGTTCTTTTCTCTGCAACTACTTATGTTTTCTTGCTTGCCTTCGGTATTGAAGCGTCTTTCCTTGTGGCAGTAACTATTCAGGTTTTTATAGCTCTAGCTGTGGCCATCCCATCGGCTCCGGGTTTCATAGGAACTTTTCACGCGGCAGGTCGTTATGCTTTGGCGCTCTACGGTATTCAGGCGGTTGTAGCCGTATCATTTGCGACGGTTTATCACATTTTCAGTCTATTTGTGAGCATCGGCTTGGGGGCTCTTTCTTATTTCACGGGTGATTATCGTTTTGACCGATCGGCATTCGCAAATCAATCTGAGATCAGTTGACCCAAACTAACATAGGGGATGTTTTGAATGAGGGATTGGGAATCACTAGACAAGAAATATATTTGGCATCCATTTACTCAAATGCAGGACTGGCTAAGTTCAAACAATATAGTTGTAAAGAGTGGAACAGGCGCTTGGTTAATCGACACTCATGGAAACAGGTATCTTGATGGTGTTTCATCGCTGTGGGTCAATGTTCATGGCCACAACAATTGCCGACTCAATGATTCGATCAAATCCCAACTCGAAAAAATATCTCATTCTACGTTGCTCGGACTTGCTGGAGTTCCATCCATTGAGCTGGCTGAAAAGTTGGTTGAGATAACCCCAGAAGGTCTTGATAAAGTTTTTTATTCAGACTCTGGGTCAACTGCAGTTGAAGTCGCTCTGAAGGTGGCCTTTCAATATTGGAAAAATCTCGGACGCACTGAAAAGAAAATTTTTGTAGGTTTAGACCAGGCTTATCACGGAGACACCATAGGTTCAGTAAGTTTGGGAGGGATAGATTTATTTCATAGTATTTTTAACCCATTGCTTTTTAAAAAATGCGCTATTCCGACTCCTTTTCCATACGAATTCCCAGATCTTACGCCCGAGGAAGTCAAAGAAAGATGTTTAGATAATTTCAGAAAACTAGTCTCAGAGAGGTCTCATGAGATAGCCGCATTGATAGTGGAGCCTCTGGTGCAAGGGGCGGCCGGAATGATAGTTCATCCACCGGGTTTCCTCAAAGCCTTGGAGCAGATATGTCGTAATCACGAAATTTTGCTGATTTGTGATGAAGTAGCAACAGGTTTTGGTAAGACAGGAACAATGTTTGCGTGTGAAAGGGAAAAAGTTGTTCCTGACATAATTTGTTTAGCTAAAGGTCTTACTGGCGGATATTTACCACTAGCGGCAACTTTATTTACAGATCAAATCTTTGAAGCCTTTCTGGGTCCCTACTCTGAGTACAGAACGTTTTTTCATGGACACAGTTATACAGGGAATGCGCTTGCTTGTGCAGCGGCAAATGGCTGCATCAAAATATTTGAAGAAGACAAAGTCATCGAGCAAATCCAACCCAAAATAGGGCTTCTATCAGAGTTGCTCGATGAGCGGATCAGCCCACTGGTTCATGTATCGGATGTAAGACAATGCGGTTTTATGGTCGGAATACAACTAGCTCAGGATAGAGATAAACGAACTCCATATCCTCTTGAAAAGCGAACCGGCGCTTTGGTCACGCAGAACATTAGAAAGCACGGGGTTATTCTGAGACCGCTTGGCGATGTGGTAGTTATAATGCCTCCCCTGTGTATAACTGAAGATGAACTGGAATTTCTGGTTTCCAAAACAGCCCTATCTATAATGGAAATTTGTGGAGCTAACTAAAATGCCTGGAATATTCATAGCAGGCACTGATACAGGAGTCGGAAAGACTGTAGTTTCTTCTGGTCTGATCAAACTGGCCAGAAAAAGAGGAATAAACTGTGTTGGTGTGAAGCCGGTTGAAACGGGATGTCCGGTTGCAAGCGGCATGTTGCAGCCTATAGATGGGAAGATTTTGTGGGAAGCGGGCGAAAGAGCTTTCTCTCTGGATGACTGCGCTCCTTACAGATTTGCTCTTCCTGCGGCTCCTTATCGTTCTGCGGCTATGGAAAATAGAAATCTGAAGGTAGCAGATATTGTCGAACACATATTAGCTCTAGCCGAAGACGCGGAAATGTTGATTGTTGAAGGGGCGGGTGGTTTAATGACCCCTGTGGAAGAAGCTAAATCAATGATTGATATCATATTTGATTTGAAATTTCCGACAATATTGGTAGCAAAAATGTCGCTAGGAACTATCAATCACAGCCTGCTAAGTGTGGAGGCTCTTGAAAAAAGAGGTATAAAATTAAAGGCATTAATTCTATCGTCAACCAACCAAAATCCAGGACCTGAGGAAGAGTACACCCCGAAGGATTTGTCATGCATTTTGAGAGATATTCCCGTGGCAGTGTTGCCTTTCATAGAAAATGCTGGCAACTCGGCGCCTAGCAAGGTTGCCGAATTGATGGCAGAAAATTGGCCCGACTCATTTGTCGATCAGATTTTTTATAATTTTTGACAGAGAAACGAATTTCTCTACTCAACTCAGGTGTGAGACATTTATGCGCCGATTCTTGTATCGGGAATGAAATCCAGAGATCTTGCCAATACTTCCCTAGGACGACTAGTGCCATCGGAAGGCCCAATAATTCCTTCCCCTTCCATGGCTTCAATGATTCGAGCTGCTCTATTATAGCCGATTCTCATGTGTCTTTGAATTAGGGAAATTGAAGCATGGCCAAGCCTTGTCACCAGGGCTACAGCCTCATCATATTTCTCATCATCGATAGAATCAGTGGCGCTCAAAGCTGAATCTTCTTCCAACACTGCAGAAGTAATTTCGCTTAAATAAACAGGCGCCCTCTGAGACTTTGTGAAGTCAGCGATTTTCCTAATCTCATTCTCTGACACAAAAGCGCCATGAAGACGCCTCATTTTGGACGTTCCGGGGGGAAGAAAAAGCATATCTCCCATACCCAGCAGATTCTCAGCCCCAACAGTATCCAGAATTGTTCGAGAATCAGGTTTTGCTGAGACCTGATAGGAAATACGGGCCGGAAAATTTGCCTTTATCACTCCGGTAATTACGTCTACCGAAGGTCTTTGCGTGGCCAAAATAAGATGAATTCCAGCGGCTCTAGCCATCTGAGCTAGTCTGGCTATTGAAATTTCAATGTCTTTGGCTGCCACCATCATGAGCTCGGCAAGCTCGTCAATTATGATTATGATGTATGGAAGTTTGGCAGGAACTTCAGACTCCGATTCCATTTTTAAATCGCTAACTTTGAGTTTTCGATTGTAGCCTTCAATATTTTTTGCCCCGGCTTTACTCAGTAGCTCGTAACGACGTTCCATTTCTCTAATAGCCCAATTCAGCACCTTGGGGACTTTTTCTGCTTCCGTAACCACCGGATGAATGAGATGAGGTATATCTTGATAGTATGACAGCTCAAGCTTCTTAGGATCAACCATCAGAAATTTTACATCGTCGGGACTACATGACATAAGCCACGAGCAAATTAGACAATTAAGTCCAACAGACTTTCCAGTTCCAGTTGCTCCAGCTATTAGTAGATGAGGCATTGTCGCTAGGCTTGAAACAAAAGGCTCACCATCAATTTCCTTGCCTAATGCCATTTTGAGGGGAGCATTTGAAGAGATGAACGCTTTTGACTCTATTATCTCTTTGAAATAAACTATTTCCCTATTTAAATTGGGGACCTCTATACCAACAGTGTCTTTTCCCGGAATGGGCGCAACCACTCGAGTTGAACCTGATTTTAAAGCCATGGCTAGATCATCCGATGTATTGAGAACTCTGCGCAAGGGAATACCCGGAGCTAGAATTAGCTCGTACATTGTGATGACAGGTCCCGGGTGGATTTCCACCACTTCTCCCTTGATACCCAGGTCGGCAAGTTTCTGCTCGAGCACGCGAGCATTGTGCTCGAGCAATTTTTTATCAATTATTCTAGTTGAAACTGGAGGATCATCAAGAAGATCTATGTTTGGTAATTGATAGTCTGAATCCTCAAGAACAATTTCTTTTACATCTGAGATTGATGGTTCTTCATCAGCTCTTTTTGTCACTTTTATCGAACGACCAAGAATCTGATCCTTATCCTTTTCAAACAGAGATTGGCCAAAATCAGCTCTGACGGAAGTTTCCCCGAAATCTGTAACCGTTAATTCGGGTTCTTCTACGATTTCTGATTCATCAGGAGAGCCCAATGAATCCAGGGGTATTTCAATAGATTTCCATTTAAATACTTTGGGATCTGTGATCTGGTTTGCTGTCTCTTGCGTTTTTAGATCATTTGAAAGAGGATTTAAATGTTCCGTTTCTTGAGGTCCAACTATAGAGTTAAATTCCAGCACATCATCCACGGGTAGACAAGACAGCCTTTCCCAAGAACGAACCTCAATTTCGCGGTTGTCCATCAAATGAGAATCTGTCACTGTTGTTTTGAAAACATCGACAGTTTCCAATTGGATCCTGTCGTTTATCGCTGAACAGTTCTCCAATTTTTGAATTGGCGCCAGATTGTCTGGCTTTGAAAGTATCCGGCTCTTAAGGCTAGACTTGAATCGATTAAAAAATTCCTTAAAATTGATTAAACCAAAATTCATCAACCATGTGGGAATTTGACCTGCGGTTGCCAAAACGTAGATATACCGGAGAATTGAACGTTTTGTCAGTTGAAGTGAGCAAATCAGCAAAAAGGTAAAACTAACTAAAATGCCTCCTGCTGTTCCGAAGAATTTGGTAATGGCGCCATTGAAAAAGGCTCCTATGGTTCCGCCAGGCAATTCCGCAGGAAACCTGAAAAATTGAGCCGAGATATACCTGTCTAAAAGACCTGATGAGACAAGAATAAGCCCCAATAAACTTGAATAATCCAAAAATGTTAATCTGCTTCTAGAAGGATTAAATATGCGCAAAGCCACCAACAGCAGCGCAATTGGAGCAAAAAAAGACCCTATTCCCAGAACTTGAACCAAACCGTCGGATATATAAGAACCAATCAGCCCACAGAGATTTGAGACAGACGGCCTAGTGGTGACTACATTGAATGATGGATCTCGCGGATCATATGAAAATAATGATAGAAAAAGGAAAAGTGAGACCGCTATAAGGGCTATACCTAGCGCGTCTTCCCGGGTAGACCTGGGAGAACATACTTCAATCCCTGGTAATTTCTTGAAATGAGTTTCTTTTAATTTTTTCTTTTCTGCCATAAATATTGTCTGAAATTATACCTGAACAATGATCAACCAGAAATTTGATTCTAACAAGACAAACAAAGAGACGCGGCGATCGTAAATGATGAATGGATAATACCACATTTGGAACAATAATGCCAATATAAATACTCAATATAATGAATAAGTAGCGTATATTATATTATATTTGACATTAATATTTAATGGTTAGAATTGACCTATCATGGACTCCTATTGTGAGTAAAAGATATTGTTATGCAGAAACTTATCTAACTAGAATTTATAACTAGTTGTTAATAAATACTTTTTCACAGATCATTTGTTCGGTTTGTTGGTATTGTGAACTTTATTTAATCTAATGACATCTAATCAAAGTAGATAAAACTTGAGTATTTTAATAATATATGGGTTATTGATATGAGGAGGATTGAAGATGGCTACAGGACATAATTGCAGTAATTGTGGTGGAGGATGTACGGAAAGGCATACGCCTTCTCAAATAAATGAAGAGATTAAGGCAGGTCCATATTTGGTTGCCGCAGGTGTTTTGGTAATACTAATTAGTATTGCATTAAAATATTTGTTCTAGGATGGTATTCATCATAGAGATTGAAAAATCTCATATAGGTTTGACAAATATCTTTTTTGCGTCTTTTTTAGAAATTGTGACGTGGTAGCCGTTTATATTTAGAGTGACGAATTCGTCGGCAGGGTCCAGTTTTTCAAGTATTACCATTGCTCCTATTTTGATTCCATCTTTTGCGAGGATTTCGCGGAAGTCTTTTGTTCCGAAGATGGACCCCACTAGAAGTTGATCACCTTGGTTAGCTTCGGAGAGCGTTAATCCTGCTTCCATAGCGTTTTTCTGGGCCTGTGTCCTTGTATTAAGTTTTTTCATTGCTTCTTCTAGACAAGGCACACAGTTCTCACAGGTTTTATTATATTTTTCGAATCTTTTAATATGTTCGACTGGGCAGAGTTCAACCATTTCCACAAATCGTATAAGTTTTTCAATAACTTCTGGATCAAGGTGATGTTCAATTCTGCAGGCGTTATCTTCAGAGGTCGATTCTTCAATCTGGAGAATTCTGGTCAAAAACCTTTTCAGGATTTCGTGATTTCTAACAATTTCTTTTGCTCTCGAGAGGCCTTTCGGCGTGAGAGTTATAAATTGGTGTGGGTCGTATTTTATCAGCCCTCTTGATCCCAGCGTTTTCAAAGCAGCGCTTACTGATGACATTCGAACATTAAGTCTTTGCGCAATATCACGTACGCGGGCAATCCGCCTCTCCTGCTCCAAATGATATATGGCCTCCAGGTAATCCTCCATAGCTGATGTCAGCTTAACGGATTCTTTTTCAAGGGTCATTTTTGCGTGTCCAGAAATAATATTATTTTGTCAAAGAATTTGTTGAAATTTGTTTGTATCAAAATAATTCCCATATAATCAAATTCTAACAGATTTATCAAAAAATAAAATTCTTTTTAACCTAGCTCACCATAACGACATAAAACTAGAAATAAGTTATTCTATTTAACTATTTGAACAGTCGGTCAAAATACATCTTGTGAGTGGTTTGAGCTTCCTATGCCAAACTCGATGATATGATTAGACCATAACCAGTCTTGCCGAAACAAGCACGAGCTCATGAAACTCATCAAATGAGGTAATTGATAAAACTGCCCATTTCTGCAATTCAGTGTAAGCTGTAAAAAAGGAAAATGAAACACCGATAGTTTCAGGTTATTTCTATAGTCGATTTTTTGGGGAGAATGACTGACGATGGGAAATGCAAACGCAGACAATGCATCGAGCCGATTGCTTTCAATATATTTGATAAATGTTTTCATCAACCTTCTTGGGGCCGCAATATCCTTTGTGTGGTTTTCTTACGTTCAGCCTGGGCTTCCTGGAGGAGGCGATTTAGTTCTTCTTCAGGATAGGGCTACATTTGTAATCATATTGATTGCAATGGTTGCAGCGGTTGGTGTTCCTTTAGAACTAAAATGGTTCTTTTCCTTATCGAAACATTTCAAAAAATTAAGTAATAAAATGGGGCTTGAGAATCTTAGTTTAACAGAGATTGAGCAACAAACGAAATTAGTGGCTAGAGTTCTCAATGTGCCAGTCAAGTTGTCAATAGCCAATCTAATTGTTTGGTTACTTTGCGGATTGATATTTGCCATAGCTCCCTTTTTGATTCCAAAATATTGTCCTTGGGACGAACTCTCGGCTGAAAAGATTTCAGCATGGACTGTTTTTTTAGGCGCCCCTACAGTGGTTGTCCTTTCGTACTTTGTGTCGGAGTCATGGATACGACGTTTCGTGGAGGCTTCATTTACTGAACAAATTCTGAAAAATAGGCCATCCGGACTCAGGATAAAAGTCTTACCACGTCTTTTAATAGTATCATTGATGATTGGCCTCATGCCTCCAGTTCTCATTAGCCACGTTACTCTCAGCCAGATAACTGATGTGAAAAATGGTCAGCAATCCTTGGACGTATTTCTGACTCAAATGCCGCTCTCTATTTATTTCCTCCTGGGGTTGACCGTGGCGCTAGCTGTTATCCTATCTTTGTTCTTGGCACACAGTGTCTCCGAGCCATTAAGAAAAACACGTGAGAGCATGAGGCAAATTGGAGAAGGTGATCTTGAGGCTAGAGTCAAGGTCGTTTCACGAGACGAGATAGGCGCTATGGGAGAGGGATTTAACGCTATGGCGGAGGGACTCAAAGAGCGGGCCTACATAAGAGAAACTTTTGGCAGTTATTTAAGTGATGAAATAGTCAGAAAAATATTGCAGTCTCCGGATGGAGTGAAGCTGGGCGGTCAGCTAAAAAGAATATCAATTCTTGTTTCGGACCTTAGGGGTTTCACACCTTTGTCACAGGCTCTGGAGCCCCAAATAGTAGTTGAAACCCTCAATAGATACTTTGAAAGAATGACCAACGTCATCATGATGTATGGTGGGACTATTGATGAATTTACAGGAGATGGAATACTTGTGTTCTTCGGAGCGCCTCAATCATTAAAGGATCACGAAATAGTGGCGGTAGAGTGCGCCAGAAAGATGCAAGAAGCTTTAAATGCAATGAACGCGGAAAATAGTCTTGTTAATCTGCCTAAACTTGGGATGGGGATTGGAATAAATTCCGGAGAGGTAATAGTTGGTAACCTAGGTTCAGAAAAACGCAGAAAATATGGCGCAGTTGGAAGTCCGATAAATATAGCATTCCGGGTTCAAAGTTTTGCAGGTTCCGGAGAGGTTTTAGTTACGCCAGAGGTGGCCAGACACATTGATCAATCATTGCTCGGAGAGGAGAGGCTTACTCACTTGAAGGGAATTGAAGACCCTATCTTTTTGCGAAAGATCAAGCGCTAAATTCTTTCGCTACCACAACGATCAAATTCCAAGAAGTTTGATCGCTCTGCCCGCAATTCTGCTACATAGGCGCCAGATTGGTTAAGGAGCACAATTTTAGAGCTCTTGATCAGTTTCTGGAAGATTGGTAGCAGGCTCATAGATGCTCAGGCTGTTTTAAATATGAACCATACAATGTTGATAAACTAATTTTCCGCACGAACGGAATCAAAAGATTTGCCAAATCGTCTAAAACTTGTTTAAAATCGAGATCTAAAAACTCAGCAAAATAGCCGTCTCGTAAAAAAGATCTCTTACAAAACAAGAACACATACATTTTTGAGAAATCACAATTTCACCTAGCCTACAAGTCAGTTCAACGTAAGGAAAGGTTTGACCCCATGGCATGCTCCGATCGTAGCAAGGAAGAGCTCGAAAAGGAAATTGAACAACTACGCAAGAGAATTGCAGACCTTGAAAATGGTGGGGTCTTTGCCATAGGAGCTATTGATGCTGCCAAAAAAATAGGTCAAGTCCGTGTTCTTGACCGCAAGCCACTTTTTGTCGAAGTTCCAATTCATGTTATTGAAAACCCTTCAAATCAAGGAACTGTCATTAATATGACCGTTAAAGGTTTAGGGGTTAAGGGAATCGAATGCAAAATCCACGAGTCGTTAAGGCTAAAAATTTGGCCACCAGAAAATTTGAATTTAAAGAGTTTTTCGCTGGAGGCGATTTGTAGATGGACAAGGATAGAAGAAGCTGACGGTACAAGGCACAGTGGCTTCGAGATTACAAATATATCCGAATCGGATAAGGTTAATCTGCTCTCATTATTAATGATGTTGGGTTATGAATATTTAAGAGATCAGTTCAGGAGAAGAAAAGGAGAGGAAGCTCTAAAATTAGTCGAAGCTAGCTCAGATTTGATTTGTCGCCTGAATGAAAAGGGAATCATTACATTCGTAAATAACGCCTTCTGTAAATTCAGCTCATTGCCTGTAGAGAGTCTTATCGGTTTAAATTTCGAAGTATTTGTTTCGGAAAAATTCAAATCCGATTTTAGGGAGTTTCTCAAGAAGCATTTGTTTAAAGATTACCATGGGTCATATGAATGTTGGTTCATATCGGGAACCGGGGATCAACGCTTTTTTGATTGGTCTATAGATACCAGGCTTGACGAAGAAAACGCTGACATTGAATTTCAGTTAGTAGGAAGGGATATTACAGAATCTAACAAAAAAGCACAGACTTTGCGCGATTCGCATAAGGAATTGGAAAGTAGGATAAAAGAACGCACATTCCAACTTGAACAGGTCAATAGCAAGCTGATTGAAGAAATAAAACAGCGTAAAAAAATGGAAGAGGCTCTCGACAAAAAATTGTGGGCGTTAACGAGGCCAGATGTCGGAATTCAAGACCTTAATCTAACGGATTTAATAGATATTAAAACACTAGGCAAAATCCAAGAAGCTATGTCCGATCTTTGGAGCGTTCCAATCGAGTTGATAGACAAAGACGGTGATGTAATCATTCCAAACAGACATGAAACAGAGCTGTACTCCATTATAAATTCGACAAGAGAAGGACGAAATCTAATAAAGATCAAAAATATTGAGGCATTGGGAAAAGTAGGAAATGAGCCGATTTTTTTTGAGCCGGATTTCTTGCTGACAGGAGAGGTAAATTTCATAGTTCCTATAACGATTCAAGAGACCGTTTTGGGGGCTTGGAAAATCGGAAAAGGGTTTGAAAAAAAAATCGGGTACGACGAAGTTAAAAAACTGGCTTGTTCTATTAAAGTTAATCCGGAAAGATTTTGGGAATCCTTAGAGAACTCTCCGCCTGTATCCAAAGATCAACATTACGAGGCTGCGTCTTTTCTCAGTTTTTTGTCCAGTCAGGTTTCCGCGCTTGCCGTTCAGAATCTATTTCAGGCAAGGATGATAAGTGAATTAAAACAGGCTCAATCACAGTTAGAAGCTTCAGAGCAAAAACTTCGGAGACTATTTGAATCTGCTCCCGTTGGGATATTCGTTACCGAGTCAGGGATCATTTCATTTGCGAACAACACTTTGATTGAAATGTTTGGTTTCTCGTCAAAATCAGAAATGGAGGAACGCCCCTTAAACGGCTTGTTTAAATTTATTAATCCAGAAAGAGGAATGTTTAAGTCGAAACATCTGGAAGAGTTGACTAGCGACGAAAGTGTGTCATTACAAGCCATCAAAAAAAATGGCTCGGCTTTTGACGTGTCACTGTATTGTAATAAGATGAATGAGGACCTGGCATCCACACTTATAGGATTTGTCATCGATAAGAGTCAGGAAAATGCGCTACGTTCCCAATTGTTGCATTCTCAAAAAATGGAAGCTTTGGGTACTCTAGCAGGTGGAATAGCACATGATTTTAACAATGTTCTTACAGTAATAATGGGTTACGCAGAAATAGCCTTGGCAGACATGGCTCAAAATGATGTAGTCGCATCGAGACTCAATCAAATATTAGAAGCTTCCAAAAGAGCAAGAGATTTAGTCAGTCAGATTCTCACCTTCAGCAGAAAAGGCGAGCAACAGAAACAAGCCCTTAATGTAATCCCGATCATAAAAGAAACCATAAAATTTCTTGAGGCATCATTTCCATCAACTATTAAGATTACTCATAATGTTAAGTCCAATGATCGTATGATTATGGGAGACCCCAGTCAGATTCACCAGGTCTTGATGAATCTGTGTTCCAATGCGGGATATGCCATGCGTCAGCAAGGAGGAATCTTAGACATTAGTTTGGAACTCATTTCAGAAGAGGTCATGCCGACTTTAGACATCCATGGTCTCAAACCAGGTGACTACCTCAGATTGGTTGTAAAAGATACAGGACCGGGAATCGATCCCAACATTCGAGAAAGAATTTTTGAACCTTATTTTACTACAAAACCTCAAGGAGAAGGAACTGGTTTAGGGTTGGCAGTGGTTCATGGAATCGTATCCAATCATGGTGGAGCAATACGGGTTGATCCTGATTACAACAGGGGAGCACGTTTTGAAGTTTTTCTACCGGTTATTAAGTCATTAAAGAGACAGGATGAAGAAGAAAAAGAGTTAGAGGTTCTTGGCAATGAAAGAATAATGGTTGTCGATGACGAAGAAATTGTTGCTAGAATGGTCAAGGACATCCTGATTCCCTTAGGCTATAAAGTTTCAGCTTTTTCCAATCCTGTTTCGGCCTTGAATATTTTCAGAATACATGCATATGATTTCGATTTGGTAATGACTGATCTGACGATGAACGCTATGACGGGCCCGGTATTGGCCAAAGAGATAAGAAAAATTCGTCCTGATATTCCCGTCATATTGCTTACCGGGTATGATATTTCCGATGAGAATACCCAGAAAGAATTGGAAATGGTTGATGGAATCATCCAAAAACCTTTCACAAAAGGAAACCTTGGAAAAGCAATAAGGGAAGCTCTTGAACCTAAATCCTAGCCTCTAGGAATACAAAGTGTATAGATTACTAATAAGTTAGAACCACCCCCCCATCAAAGAACAAATCCCTTCCAACCAGGTAGTTAGAATACTTTTAAACACTTGGCACAAAAAGATTTACAATGTCGATTGGTGACATCATTTCCTTCACTCTGGATTTGCCCATCATGACATCTCTAACAACTTCTTCGTGAGAAATACTTCTTTACGCTGCCAGTGAAGGAATTTTTTCTAGAGCTAGGCCTGTTTTAAAGAATCCTACGCTAACACCAAAAGATCTTATCTTGCCTGAGCCTTTAGCTGATCTAGATTGGGATAAAGCCCTTAGACCGAATTTTGTTATGTTATATACGCGCTTGTTCATGGTCGAAAATATGTCTGTGGACTGATGACATGTTTCCAATAAATCCGATTCCATAGGAAAATTTTCTACTGAGTCTACATGCTGGATTCCAGCAATATTTGCCAGATATTTTACTTGCCCTAAGTCAGAAGCTTTCCTAACAGCCTCTACAATTTGATTGTCATCAGTGAGGTCTGTGTTCAGGAATGTCATGTTTGTGCTAGGTGCTTTAGCCATTTTAGCCCTGTTTTTACCTTCATCCACGTTTACATCTAGGCTCATTACATGCATGCCGTTAACTGAACAGTCTAAAGCGGTAGCTTCACCTATACCCCCCACTGACTCCGGTGACGATGCATATATTGTTTGTCTTGAAACTTGGATCATCTAAAACAAGGATCTGATCCTGTAATAACAGGTTCAATGATATCCACCGTCAACTTGTCCTTTCAGCTTGAATTTTTTATGGGATCTCACGATGATAAAATATAAATTATCAAGATTTAAGTTCTCTAAATGTTCTTTGGGATATACTTGGTAATCTGTCCAGCCGAACCTTCTTGGAAAGCTGCTTGGCAATTGGCAAGGTCTTTCGCGCAATTTTTTGGCTGATTCCAAACAACATGGGGTGTCTGACTACAGATCCAAAATAACTTATCAAAATAGATTCTAATGAAGGGATCATATTTGTGGCCACATGCTTTTCTCTAAGTCGACTTATTAGCCTAGAAAGAGGGATCATGACGGGACAGATCTCGTCGCATGCGCCGCACAAGGTAGAGGCGTCTAACAGGGGATGAGCTTTTTCCAAGCCCTCCAATAGGTTCGTTAGGACAACACCCATGGGGCCGGAATATGTGGATTCATATGCATGCCCTCCTATAACTCGGTAGACGGGACAAACGTTCATACAGGAACTGCATCTAATGCATTTCAGGATTTCACGAAATGGGCTTTGCAAGATTTGCGATCTACCATTATCCAAGAGGACAATATGAAGTCTCCTGGCTCCTGTAGATTCGCCGGTTTTCCGAGTTCCAGTTATTATTGACATATAGGAAGACAGGAATTGACCTGTGGCAGACCTCGGCAACAATTTTGTAAACAACGCTAGATCAGCTAGAGTGGGCAGCATTTTTTCAATAGTGAGGAGCGCAATGTGTAAAGGTGGGACAGTAGTACACATTCGGCCATTGCCTTCATTTGTGAATATGGCAATGCTACCTGAACTGGAGACGGCAAAATTAACTCCGGAAAAGCCAGCATCTGCAGTTTCAAATTCTCTTCTAAGCGCCCCTCTTGCGATTTTAGTCAGAATTTCAGGGTCTTCGGAATATTCCACTCCAAGTTTTTGTGAAAAAAGTCGTCCGACTTGTGACCTATTCTTATGTATGGCAGGCGCAAGTATGTGAGAAGGAGTTTCACCAGCGAGTTGAACAATATATTCACCCAGATCAGTTTCAACAACTCTAATGCCATGGCTCTCCAAAATATGATTTAGATGTATTTCCTCCGATACCATCGACTTAGCTTTGACCAACTTACGTACGCCATTATCCTTAAGTAGATCGAGTATTAGTTGAGCGGCTTGATCAGCGTCTTTGGCTCTATGGGTTACCGCGCCGGCTTGCGTAGCTTTGAAGGTAAACTCATTAACTAGCTCTTCCAGATTCTCCAGAACATGATCTCGAATCAATGAGGCTCTTAGTCGCCACTCTTCAAATGGAATTGAAGAAAGACCGTAATCTCTCTTGGCGGCAAACATGTCTGTGGCAGTTTTTAATGCATTGCGAAGGCGGGAATCTTCAAGAGCTATGGTAGAGTTTTTTCGAAGGTTTGTAAGGGGACCCTCAATGGACATGAAATCTCCGATTCAAGCTACTTAATAGTCAAGATTACAACGACCACAAAATAAACTCAAATGGAATTCCAACCCATGTTTTGAAAAAATAGTTGTTTTAATTCCAGAAAAATAGTGAGAATTAGGATTCAGGCTCGTTAGAGTTTTGAATATGATCCCAAGTGTTTATGCTGCTAGAGCCTTTTGACAACCTGTGATATTGCCACGCCAAATGACAATGTAGCATTACTTCTTCCATCCAGTCGCGGACATCCGACATTTTACCGTATTGACCTTGGGCCTCTTCTTTTTCAGCCTCGTCTTTAACAATTTTGTCGATCTGCAACAATAACTCGAAAATGCGATTGAAGCATTTGTGAACATGCAATTCAAATTCGTCTGCATTTGAAAACTTCAACGTAGATCTCCTGGGCAAAAAACCAAAGCTTCTGCAGGTTGAAAAAATTGATTCTGGAGGTTTTCGCTCCAGAATCAAAAACACCTTAGTTCTCGAGGTATCTAAGAATTTCCTGATCAGAGAACATTACAAAAAAAATTAATTGGCGCCATTTATCGGAAGCCATTTGCCGTCAGGAATGTTTAATTCTGAGATGCGTTCTATTGCGGCTTTATTGAGATAGAAAGTTGACGGCGTTTCGGGCCCGACTAAAACGACAGGGCCATGAAATTTTCGGCAAAATTCTTCTATGGTAGTTGTTCCCCCAAAAGCAGCGCCTTTTTCAACGTATCCAATGACTAGTACCTCGTAATCTCCTTTACGGAAACACTTTCTTAATTCTACTTCATCAACGCCTTCGCAGAGCCTGAAACCAACATCCGTATAGTCTCCTAAACGATCATCAAAACCCATGCGAAGCTCTTTATCTTTTTCGGCAATTAGCTCTGGGGTCACTGGAGCGGTTTTGGTCTTGGCCGCATCTACGAAGACCACATCCCTCCTCATCGTATAAGGAGACTCAAGAAACTGAAAAACATTAAGTTTTGTCTTGTGAGTTCGAGCCAGTGAAAGAGCATAATCAAAAGCCCAGTCTCCTTGTCTGGAAAAAATTGCGCAAAGTCCTACACCGTTCATATCATCCTCCTAGATTATCTGAAGATTCTAAAATTGATTAAATTCAACACGCTTCCTGTAGCCTTGGCTGAATATGTTCGAATTTTGCCGGAATCTCTATTATGAAAGTGGTTCCCAATCCCAACTCTGATTCAACCCTAATATTTCCTCCATGTTCATGAATTACCTTACGTGTAATAACTAATCCAAGACCCGTGCCTTGAGATCCTTTTGTCGAGTAAAATTTCTTAAAAAGATTGTCCCTAACGTTTTCAGGCATACCAGCTCCATCGTCTTTAACCTCAATCACCAGGTTGGCGGAGTTCATGAAACATGAAACCGTAATAGTGTGTGACTGATCTTCATCAAGGTCCTTACAGGCATGAATCGCATTGGACACTAAATTTGAAACGGCGCTGTGGATTCCAGCTGGATCTATGAAACAGGGAGGAACATCTTGCGCGAAATTTCGTGTCAATGATATTCCCTCATTTCTAGCTTTAACTTCGTAGAGGTCACAAACCTCAGAGAGTAATTGAATTGGACTGTAGATCTTGTATTCCGGGGTTCTTTCTTTAGAGGCATAAAGTATACCCTTGACCAGGTCCGATATCTTCTCCACGTTTTTCTTGACCATGGCCCATCCGTCACGAACTTTATCTTCCCTGCTTGTTTTCAACCCGGAATCCAGAACATAAACACCACCTTGAAGACCTGAAAGAATATTTTTAATAGTGTGAGACATGCCAGCAATTGTCTCACCTAGTATAGCTAACTCGCCCTGTAGTCGTTTGACTTCCGTTATATTAGTGCTCATTTCCATAACAGACACTATTTCGCCTTCATCATTATGAATAGGAGCAGTATAGACGACGATGTAAGTTTCTTCTCCGTTACGACGCCAAATCTCCTCAGAGTAGTGTGTGGCGCCATCTATGAACGTTTTTTCCACAGGACAATTATCACATTTGTGGTCAGAATTTTTATAAGCTTCAAAGCACTTACGACCTATTCTCTCTCCAAAATCTCTTTCAAATAAATCGTTGGTCGTCACAATGTTGAAATCCCTATCAACAACGGTCAAGTAACACGGGACAGTTGAAAAAAGCTGTTTGAACTCAAATTGCTTCCGTTCAAGTTTCAACTGAAGTCGTTTGAGAAGGGTTACATCGACAGCCATCTCAAGTACTTCTAAGACCTTACCCCTGTTATCAAAAATGGGTGATGTCTTGACCATTACATAGCAATCCCTTCCGTGCAATCTCCAGATTTCTTCGGACTGATGTACGGCGCCATCTTCAAAAGTCTTGGCTACGGAACAATTTTCACACGGTTCTGTCCTGTTCTTGTATCCGGTAAAGCAATTCTTGCCAACCTGATCACCGAACTCATTTGTGAAAGCCCTATTCGCCCGGACTATTTTGAAATCACGGTCTACAACAGTTAAGTAACACGGAACCTCTTCGAACAAGGATTTGTATAATTTACGGCTAGCGTCAAGTTCGTTAGTGCGTTGATTGATTTGAATACTCATCCTATCAAAAGACCTTATCAGCTCAGCCATTTCATCAGTTCCACCATTCCTTCCACGAGGATTGTATTCCCCTCTAGCCATCTTGGCTGCTTTGTCCTGGAGTTGACGTATCTTCGGATTTACAAAAAATACAACGCCCAAACCAGAAGCAGTTGATATCATTAGAAATAGCGAAACGGCAAATATGATCGTTTGTTTTCTGTTTTTCGAGACTTCCGCATTAAGGTTTTCTAGTCCAAGCTTGACCTCAAGGATTCCTAAAATTTTCTCCACATCAGGAGAGGCATGACAGCCTGAGGTAGAGCAACTCACTGTATTGATTAATGGATTAACCACTACTATGGAATGACCGTCTCGGGAAATTCGATGCCTCAACCTGACATCGTTTCTAAGATCGTTCATCGAGGGTTCGGCGGACAAATCCATCATTGTTTTCGTGGTAATTGGTTTTGTAGAATAATGTAGTTCTCCTTTGTTATCGTAAATGTTTATTTCCTTGAATCCTTCTTGTTGGCCTATTGCTTTGACAATTTGACGAATAACATCCCGCTCTTTTGTCATCATGCCATTCCAAATGGCTGCTTTAATAACTTCCGAATCCTTCAAGGATTCCTGTATCATTTTATTTATGAGGCTGTGTTCCTGAGACGAGATGGAATGGTACGAAAAAACAATAATGGCGAGAAACATCAATAAGCCAGCATAAAAACTGAGTTTAAAACTCAGGCTGTGCATAAACTTGTTGAACCACTGGATGGCGCTTTTGAACATGGCAAGAATTCTGATAACGTTCTGAAAATCCAAACATTAAAACAGATTGGGGCAATAAGCCGTTTTACCAAGACGCCATTTCATAGTTCACTTAGGATCACTTCGAGCCCCTGAGCATATGGGTTTGATAAGGCATAGTCATGGCGACTCATAAAGAGGCGCCATGGCTTAAGTGACCAACTAGCCTATAATTTTTTTGATGGCGGCCAACAAGGCGTCTTTATCAACCGGTTTCTCAATATAGGCTTCGGGCGCTTTGATCGATCGTTCATGGATCCATTTCTTGAAGTCCATGTTGGGAGTGTCGTCTGTTCCAAATCCTGTGACCATTATCACAGGGGTGTCACATAAATCAGGATCTTTCCGAAGTTCCCTAAACATCTTGATTCCGGTTTTATTTGGCATCAAAAGATCTAGGCTTACCAGGTCGGGCTTCTGGGATCTCAATTGTGACAAACCTTCGTCACCATCCATGGCTGTCACGGTCTCATATCCATGGTCTTCTAACAGGGTAGTCAAAAAAGTGACCATATCCGGTTCATCGTCTATGACTAAGATTTTCTTGGCCATGAAATACCTCCTTAACTAGATCAGGAATTCTTGCGTTGACTTAACATTTAGAGGCGTGTCAGTTCGTACAGAGCAAACCAACCTAACGACTCTAAGGAGAGTTCTTCCATTTCTTTTGTGAAGAACTTGATCTAGTTTATTACATAACAATGCTCTGAACAACTAAATTACAAATGTCGCTGTAACTCTAAAGAACATAGAACAATTTTTTTGGACCATTCCAAAACCCCGTCAATAAGAGCTTTAATGCTCAAACGCCATAATCATAGGATCAAGGCTGGAGCTAAAAGTTCAGCCAAGTTCATGACTTTTGCGTCAATGTGATAGTGTTCTATGATTTCTTTGAGTTGGTCCGTGCAATTATGGCATGACTGTAAGCAGACATTTGCTCCCGTAGCCCTGATTTCGTCAGCCTTAATTTTTCCGGCCGCTATTCTGCGAGGGGTGAACTCAGGCATAGCTAGAGCCCCACCACCGCCTCCACAGCAGAAGCTTTCTGGCCCATGGTGTTCCATTTCAACAAAATCATTGGCAGCAGCCCTTATTATAGTTCGAGGCTCTTCCCAAATACCGCCTGACCTAGCTATGTTGCACGAATCATGATAAGTAAATCGATGCCCATCCCAAACCGACTTGTCCAATTTGATCCTGTTTTCGCGAATTAATTTGGCAAACAGTTCTAATACGCTTGTAATTTTAAATGGAACCCCACCAACCCAGTTTGGAAGTTCCCATCTCAGGGCTCGATATCCATGGCCACATTCCCCTGCCAATAAATACTCACATCCAAGTCTCTTGACATCCTCAACTTGCCACATTGAAAAAAGCTTTGCATCAGGGTCGTTGCCATTGAACAGCGCATAGTTAGTAAGGTCCCAATATCTAGAAGATATTGTAAAATCAATCCCTGCGGCGTTCAAAACCTTAGCAGTCGCCTGAATCGTCAAAGGATAGTACTTAGGCTCTCTGGGGTTGAGAGTTAGAAAATACTTCGCGCCCTTTTTATCGACAGGAATCTTGAAATTCTCGCAGCCATCCTCATCCTGAAGTTCTTCTTCAATCCACTCAATGGTCTCTATCATTTCATCCTGCGGAACAGCCATGTTGTTGCCCGCATTGTAATGAGTATCAACAGTGTCCTGAAGATGCTGCGGTACCCTGCCGACCTGTTGCATTATGCTGCGAGCAGCACGCACCATCATCCCGTAATCTACACCCATGGGACAATTCAAGGTGCATCTTCGACACATAGTGCAGCCCCCGAAAAGCTTGTCATACATTTCTTCGGCTAGTTCCTTGGTAAGTGGTTGGGCCCCTACAAAAGAAGGAAATACTTTCGCCAACCAATCATAACGGCTCTTGTACCATTTTCTAAACCGATCAGCCTTGTACGCCGGAACGAGTGTTTTATCTTCGGGAATTGAGACACTATAATGGCAGGCGTCGCTGCACATTCCGCAATGTATGCATCCAGCCAGAGAAGCCGCGACTACTCGATTCAATTTGCTCGGGAGCAGCTTCTCCATTTCGGCTAACATTTCAGGAGTAAATTCGGTCTTGGTGGGCCATTGCCGTTCCTTTTCTGCGCCCAATTTTATAGCTTTTTCAGACATTTAAAGCCTCCGTTATATCTCTAAATCTTAAGAAGTCATTACAATGTTGGATTCCAATTAGTGTCTTTGGCTTTTTTGTTGGTAACGCCTCTGCCCCCGAATGTTCTCCCAAAATTAACTCGACCAAAAGGATAGAGAATGTAGTGGGAAATTTTGCTGAAAGGAACATAAAGAAGGAAAAAGGTTGTCATGAGGAAAAATACCCACATCCAAGCCGTCTCGGGCATTTTGTTGAGCCAAAAATAAAGAGCAATGAAGCCGGTCGCGAAAAACACGGTCATCAGGATGATAGCAAAATAATCGTCAGGAGATGAAATGATCCTGATTTCCGGAACGGTGAGCCTTCGATGAATCCTTCGCAAACCAATCAGAAATGCTAAAGCCATGAACACCATGAAAATAACAGTCACGGGTGGTGTCATTATTTGAGGAGTTAGCGGGATTAGAAAAGTGGCGCCAATTGTCAAAGCGACAGCTATATGGAAGATCATGAATTCAGCATAAAAATACATATTGTTTCTGGTGCTTTCCATGGACCAAGGCCTAAGGATGTTCAGTAATGATTCGAAAGCCCCAGCGACCCGATCCCCCTTTAGTTCAGCTTTTTCAGGTGGAACAGGTTTTTTAAGAAGCGTAACGATCTTGATCGCATACATGATGGCCATAAAGGTCAAACAAATGTATTGAACCTCTTCTTCTAAGAAAAGCAGCGCGTGACTAACGTTGTTTTCCATGAATCCTCTCTTTCATTCTGTAACAGGTATTTATTTTATCCCCGTGGGGCAGATGTCCTACTAAAGACGTAAACAAACCCGAAAATTAGAACCGTTTGATCAGGATTAATTTGCTCAAATCAATATCTGGATCAAAAGTAGGCGCTAGATTCGACTAATGATTAAGATCAGACTTAAGATATTGTCCTTGACTAAATAAGTCAAGAACTTTTTCTTGAACAATAATATAACATTACTATTATTGTAAAATATTAATATAATAATATCGCTATGTGATCATGCTCGTTGTGATATAATGTCACTATAATCAATAAGTTGATCCAACGAAAAAATGCGGTCTTAATATTATCAAAATACTACTATTATGAGATTCATTAAGTCACAGTACTATTATAGAGTAAATTCATAAATTATCAAAATCAAAAAAAATGCCCCATTACTTTAATGTGACAAAATTGCTATGGATCAACAGAAGGACGATTTTTTATAAAAAGGCTTAACAACGGCTTGTCCTCTTAGAGAATTCAATAGGGAGTTCAAACTCACAGATTGATTTTTGTTTTAGAGCATAGACAAGCCCAACGCGCTATCAGGCAAAATCATTAGAGACACTGAAGAATTCTGTTCAATTGGGGTAAAGCTTGTGACGTGCAGATATGTTGGACATCTTACGCGTGGGAACTGATCACGTGAATAAAAAATGTGTCTAGACCTAGCGACAAACCTCCACAATATTTTTCTAGAGTAAAACGAGTTTCGTTGCGCAAGTAATCTGATTTTTGGAGGTAGTATATTTTGGGAACAAAAAATGAGTTAAGGTGACGTGAAATAAAGTGACTTTTGAGTAAAACATAAAGTGGATTTAGTTTTAAGGAGTCAACATTTTGGAAAAATTGATTAAATTGTTATTCATAATTATGATAATCTGTGTTGGGTTCTACATATCCTGCGCATATCCCTTAGCTTCCTGTCAAATGGATAGACTAGCGGAGGCAGTGACCAAAGGTTCATCTTACGGCGTGGAGACGTTGATTGATATAACCAGGAACTTGAATTCCAGAAACTCAGCAGGAGATACAGCTTTGCTAAAAGCTGTTAAAACAGGAAATCACATGGAGGCGCAGAAGCTTCTGGAAAATTCGTCAGGAGTCAACGAGCGAGGAAGGACGACGGAAACGCCTCTCATAATTGGCGCGCGTCGTGGTGATGTTAAAATGGTCGAAAAGCTCTTAGTATTCGGCGCTGATGTAAATGCGCGTGACAAAAATGGTCAGACAGCCTTGATAGCTGCTACAACATCCAGACATGCCTCGATCGTTGATAAGTTAATGGATGCTGGAGCTGATCCATCCTTGCGTGACAGAAGTGGCAAGAGCGCCTTGATGATTGCCTCGAGTAATGGATATCGAGAGATCGTAGAAGTTCTTTTGAAGCCGGGCCGAGAGAATCTTTCTGCCCTAACTCAAGAAGACCTTTCCATGTGGAGTTCAGAAGCATCAGAATACTAAGATTATCCTTAACATACGAAAGAGCATTTGGGAGCCTTTTGAAATCTAGGAACAAATGAGTTAGTAGAAAAAGAGAAATTGAGTGTCACATCAACCTTTTTTTAAAAAGGACCTGCAGATATGTCGGACAATGAAGTTACTCGTATCCGCGTGGATGATTTTGAAGTTGGAATAGTGGGCCTCGAGGCTGCTTTACAAAAGGCGATGTCGTCGTGGTCTGAAAGGGATGAGGATTACATAGAGTCAGCGCTTCTCAAGTTATTGTCGAAAAGCAATTATATACCGTATTCTTCAAAAGAGAAGTACTCAAAAGCGTTTCTAAGGGAGTTCAAAAAATTACGAGGAGATGACGTCACAGATGCTCGAAGAGACTTCATTGATGTAAGAGTCCTGGGGCCTGGATGTTATCAGTGTGATACCCTCACGAAGAAGGTGATGAATGTCTTGACTGAAATGAGGTGTCCGGCTTCTGTCGAACATGTGACGGATATTAATGAAATTGCCCGAATAGGAGTGTTTGCAACTCCAGCGCTTATGATAAACGGGACTATAGTGTCAAAAGGGTTGACTTTGTCCGAAAAGAAGATTCGAGATCTTCTTGAACAAGCACAATGAGAAAGTTTTGGTTATGCGGTTTTCTGATATTTTGAAGTTAGCTATTTCATCTTTGGCAATTCTCATTATCCTCTCTTTCTTAGGTCTTGCTGTAAATTATGTGTCACCTAGAGGTATATCATTAGTATATTCTCCTCCTCCGGAAATACAAATTAACGGCATTTCTGTGCCACTAATCGATGAGAAGCAGGCTTTGAATCATTTGAATGATCCGGGGTGGGTTTTCATAGATACCCGTCACAAGGAGCATTATGATTTGGCGCATGTTTCAGGGGCTATTTTCTTGTCTCCTGAAGAAATTCAGGACCGCTTCATAGAGGTTCAACCATTCATAAACGAAGATTCCTCTTTAATATTGTACTGTTATGGTCCTGATTGTGACATGGCCGAAAAGGTTGTGGCTTTTTTGTCTCAGATGGGTTTCACCAAATTCATGATAATGATAAGCGGTTTTCCGGCATGGCAATCAGCTGGTTATCCAGTTGAGTCATCAAGGAGATGAACATCCGATGAATATGATGTCCAAATATATCAGCTTATTAGCTCGGTTGATCATAGGATTTATTTTTATTTATGCCAGCGTCTACAAAGTTTTAAATCCGGGCGATTTTGCTGTTTCCATACGTAATTACATGATACTTCCAGTGGAGTGGACAAACTTTGTGGCGGTCACGTTACCTTGGGTAGAGTTGGGCGCAGGGATTTTGCTGATACTTGGAATATTAACCAGACCGTCGGCGCTGTTAACTACCGGGATGCTACTAGTGTTTCTCATGGCGCTTGTTCATGCTTATTGGATTGGACTTGACATAAATTGCGGTTGTTTTTCATCAGCTGCTGAATCTACCGAGAAAATAAGTTTCTTTTATTTGTTGCGCGATACCTGCCTTGTAATAATATCGGCGGTTATTTTAGTTTTTGACCAAGGTCATTTTTCACTGCTAGGCAAAAACAATCGTAAATTTGTTTAGTCCACGAAGACAATTACAAATACCCCTAATTTGTTCTTGTTATTATATTGCCCCTTGCCACCGACGGATAAATTCCAGCGACACATATAAGGCCATACATCAAGAAAGCTATTTTGAGACTTTCAATAAAGACGGGGAACATATCCTCATTTAAATGAACTGGACCAATGAAGACTGCAAAAATTAGTTGGGCTAGCCCCATACTCAGCATTTGGCCAAATATTCTCATCGAACCGACAACACCAGAAGCAAAACCATACTCTGATTTTTGAACGGAATTCATGATAGCAGTCATGTTTGGTGATGAGAAAAGCCCGAACCCAAACCCGAGCAACACCAAAATCTCAATAATAGTGCTTATGTCAGTGTACTGAGAAACAAACGTTAGTGAAAATAACCCCACAGCGGTTATGAACATTCCTGTTGAAGCTAGTTTGCGAGGTTCTACAAAATCGGCTACTCTGCCACTTAAAGGAGAAACGATAACCATTGTTATCGGTTGCACCATTAGGATTAGACCGGCTTCTTTCGGACTAAGTCCTTTTATATACTGAAGATAGAGACTCAACAGGAAGGTTACGGCAAATGTGGCGCTATAGTTGATCATTGCCGCTAATCCTGAGAAGGCAAAACCTTTGTTGGTCTTAAATAACTCTAAGTTAATTATTGGTGAACTTGAGTTTAACTCGTATTTTGCAAAAACATAGAACAAGAAACAACCAAGGACTATTAGCGCAGCGCCTATTAAATCTGGTAGATTGGATAAACCAACCATAAAGGCAAACGTGGACAGACCGTAAAGTCCTGACCCGATCATGTCAAATTTTTCAGATCCGGTATATCTCCAGACCCAATTCAATTTTTTTAGAGAGAAAAAAATGGTAATCATTCCTAGTGGGACTGTTGATAGAAATATTCCACGCCACGAGAAATATTCTGTGATGAGTCCGCCAAGAAACGGACCACTGGACAGCCCGATGTAAACTACGGCTACATTTATCCCAATAACCTTGCCGCGCTCTCCAGGCGGAAAGACCGTGGCTAGCATAGCCATTGAGGTTCCAAATATCATCGATGTTCCCAGACCTTGACAAACTCTGAGCATCAAAAACATCCAAATTCCAAAAGATACGGCGCACAGAAATGAGGACAATGTGAAAATCGAGATCCCTATAACGAAAATCAATTTTCGACCAGCTAAGTCGGCCAATTTCCCGATAGGTATCAAGAAAATACAGCATGATAGCAAATACGTTGTGGGGATCCAGGTAAGCAGCATGGCATCTACATTGAATTCAGACTGTATAGCCGGCAGCGCTACATTTATTGATGACGCCATGAAGGGAGTCAGCAAAGATGCCATTATGGCTACCAAAAAGACCGCGTTTTTTGTTGACTGATCGGACAACCACACTCCAATTGCGCTGTTGAATCTCTAAAAAAATTTGTTAATTCGACATTTTCATGAAAATTGGAAGTTCAAAATTCATTGTAACTTCCATAAAGATTAACAGCTTTCAATTTTTTGGTGTTAGTCTTTCAAATTTATGTGGAAAACTAGTTTTTGAAGATCAACTTGACACAGAGTCATGTCAATAGCCATATATTTAGATAATGGAGTGAATACTATGTCTATATTACCAATAGTCACTATTCCTGATGAAATCTTGAAAACGAGATCACTGGATATAAAAAACATTGATGAGGAAATTTGCCAACTAGCTCAAAATATGCTTGATACCATGTATAAGGCTCCGGGTATAGGATTGGCGGCGAATCAGGTTGGAAAACTTCTAAACCTGATCGTGTTGGATATAGAATATGCTCATGCCGAACCACCGAACAAGAAGAAAGCCCCCTTAGTACTTGTTAACCCAACAATCACTGTCGGTGAAGGTGAAGATTTCAGAGAAGAAGGATGTCTTAGCGTTCCGGATTTTTCTCTGGAAGTCAAAAGACGGACACATGTTCAAGTTGAAGGTGTAGATCTAAATGGTAGGCCTTTAAAAATTGAGGCGGAAGGTTTGTTGGCAAGAGTGCTGCAACACGAAATAGATCATTTGAGAGGGACCACGTTACTCAGTCATGCATCTGCGTTAAAGCGGAGCCTGTATGAGCGAAAGATCAAAAAAAGAATACGGAGGGATCGTTGAAATTAAGGGTCGTTTTCATGGGATCACCAGCTTTTTCGGTTCCAACCCTTAAAGCTTTAGCGAATTCCTTTAAAGTAGTAGGTGTCATAACTCAACCGGACAAGCCAACGGGAAGAGGTCGAAAGGTGACCTCAAATCCTGTGAAAATAGAGGCCAATAATCTTGATATCCCATGCATACAACCAACGGACCTTGCGGAAGATTATCTGAGGGGACAACTGGAAGAGTGGTCTCCGGACGTGATTGTAGTTGTTGCGTATGGGAAAATTTTACCCAAATGGATTTTAGACTTTCCCGATCTAGGTTGCATAAATATTCATGCATCCATTTTACCTCAACATAGAGGATCCTCTCCCATTTCTGCAGCTATCATGCGTGGAGACAGGACGACAGGGGTGACCACCATGATGATGGACCAGGGATTGGACACAGGAGACATCCTGCTTCAGGCGTCGGTCGAAATCAACGATAGAGAAACTTCTGGTTCACTAAGTGAAAAACTTATGGAACTAGGCGCTGAACTCGTAGTCAAAACTATTTTGAAAGTCTGTGACAAGACCCTCAAAAGTGTTAGTCAAGATAATTCAAAGGCTACTGAAACTAGCTTACTTAGCAAGAATGATGGAAAAATAAATTGGAACCAGTCAGCCGCAGAGATTGATAGACAGATAAGAGCAATGAATCCTTGGCCAATAGCTTTTTTTACCTTTAATGGGGAATCGATAAAAGTATGGGAAGCAGAACCAAGAGCGGGAAATGAAGTGGCAGGCAAGGTAATTTCTATTGGCAAGGATGGAGTTGTGGTTGGAGCAAAAACTGATTTGATTGTTCTTAAACAGTTGCAGGCGCCAGGCAAAAAGAAAGTAGCTGCGTTCGAGTTAGCTTCATCAAAAGGCATAAAACTCGGCGATATTTTGAATAACTAGGATTATAAAGCGGAGAAAAAATATGAACCAATTCAAAACAGTAGTTCTATTGGCGGCTTTGGGTGGGTTGTTGGTTGTCCTTGGCGGCTATATGGGCGGCAAGAACGGCGCTACTATAGCCCTTGTAGTAGCGATAGCGCTGAATTTTGGAAGCTATTGGTTTAGTGACAGAATCGTTCTAAGGATGTACAACGCTCAAGAAGTTAATGAGAATCAAGCTCCTGATCTATACCATTTAGTTCAGCAGTTGTCACACAAAGCCGGCTTACCTATGCCAAAGGTCTATATAATTCCGGATGATTCACCTAATGCGTTTGCAACCGGAAGAAATCCGCAACACGCCGCAGTAGCGGTTACCGAAGGTATCATGCGCATTCTTACATGGGAAGAGCTTGCTGGAGTCATAGGACATGAGCTTGGTCATGTTAAAAATCGGGACATTCTCATTCAGTCAGTTGCTGCGACGATTGGGGCGGCAATAACCTATATTGCCCAATTTGGCTTTCTTTTCGGTGGGCGCTCTGATGATGAGGAAGGTGGCCGCTCCATGTTGGGATCTATAATGATGATGATTTTAGCCCCAATTGCAGCAATGATAATTCAAATGGCTATATCAAGATCCAGGGAATATGTAGCAGATCAGACAGGGGCTGAAATATGTGGGCACCCTAACTGGCTGGCTTCTGCTTTAGAAAAGCTACAGAGAGGTTCTCAGGCCATCCCTATGGATGCGAATCCGTCGACGGCAAACATGTTCATAGTCAGCCCTCTATCAGGCAGTAGCATTGCTAGTCTTTTCTCAACTCATCCCCCAATGGAGGAAAGAATATCTAGATTGAGGAGAATGGGCTGAAAATCTAAGTAAAAGCCTTCTCTTTGTAATTTGTAAGAAAGCGCCCACTATTTGCTGAATATGTGGGCGTTTAATTTGTCATACCAGACTTTCTTTTCAGAAAAATAAGCAGGCTTACTTTGAAAAAGGGCAAAAGAGTTAGCGAGAGTATAGCAAGACAAATGGCCATACGGTGCTTAATGGCCGTAGAAAAGGGGTCATTTGCGGAACAGACGCTTATTGATTTGCTTGACCACATTAATATTTCGACCCTGGACCGCAGCTTGCTCACCGAACTAGTTTATGGAGTTACGAGAAACAAGATTCGATTAGACAATGTTATAGATCAGTTCCTTAATCAACCATCAAAAAAAATTAGTCTACTACTCAGATCAATCCTGAGAATAGGAACATACCAAATACTTTACTTGGATCGGATGCCGATCAGGGCAGCCGTTAACGAAGCAACACTACAGGCGAAACGGCTAATAGGAGAGGGAGTTTCCGGTCTCGTAAATGCTGTGCTCAGGAAGATATCTGACAACAAAAACAGCTTAAACAATGATCCAGCAGAGGATGTAGATGAACTGAGTAATTATTACTCACACCCGAAATGGCTCGTTTCCCGGTGGGTTCATCAATACGGGATGCTTACGACGAAAAAAATTTTATTACATAACAATTCTAGGGCCTCCCTAGTTCTAAGGACTAACACCAACAAAATTTCCTTTGTGAAATTTGTTGAAAGCCTCAAAAGCCAAGATATTAGCTTGAGCAGAGAAATTCCAGAGTTTGATTCTGTTGAAATTTCGAATTTAGGACAATCTGTTTCATCAATACGGGGTTTCGAGGAAGGTCATTTCCTGGTTCAAGATATCGCATCCCAAGTTGTTCCCAAACTCCTGCGAATTCAAACTCGAGATCTAGTTTTAGATGCGTGCGCGGCGCCAGGGAATAAAGCCTTTCATTTGGCCTCAGCCTTAAATTCATCACTCAAACTAACGGTCTGTGATATCACCGAACGCAGGCTTTCGGAAACCCGTAAAAATTTGAACCGCTTAGGAGTCACAAATTTTGTATCAATTTGTGGAGACAGTTCTGATGAATTTTTTGCCCGGAGTTTGGGAATGTTCGACAAAATCTTGGTTGACGCGCCATGCTCCAGTTTGGGTGTTTTCAGGCATAATCCAGAAGCCAAATTAAATTTGAACGAGAAGAAGTTGCTAGAACATTCAAGCAAGCAGAGGCATCTGTTGAAATCTCTGTCAACAATCGTAAAACCGAAAGGAACGCTGGTGTACTCCGTGTGTTCAACATCCAAGGAGGAAACATTGGATGTGGTTCGATCTTTTATTTCAGAGAACTCTGGTTTCTTAATCGATCCAATCGAAGAAAAAGGTTTTAAAAGTTTTGCCAGAGTGGACGACAATGGTTTTCTCTGGACTTTTCCTCCATCTTCTGATTTTCCTGTGGACGGTTTTTTTGCGGCGCGTTTCTGCAGAATTTAGAATTACTCAAACAAATTAGTAATTCTAAGCTCTCTGAAAACAACATAATGTCCCCAATTAATAGTCAGTGGGAAAAATTTCATCGCGCGCTGAATTTTGTCAGAATCCAAATGTAAAAAAATTTCCCAAGCTTTCAGGCGTTCAATTCTTCTTCAATGATCACCATATTGTTTTTATTGTGTATTTCTAATGTGGCACGACTATTGCTACTATATTAGCGAACAACGACTCCTAACCATACCCTCTTAGCAATCCTCCAGTTTTAGGATTGCTTTTTTTTTGTCTAAATTCTTCTGAATCCAACGAAAAGGTTTGATACTGAGTGTGAGTAGAACTTTTTTGATAATATTGATCTAGAATGACATTGACAGGCTCACAAAATTTGATCATACTTAGAATATTAAAGGATACTTAATTAAAGTCTGAATAACATGGCAGATTATGAGCGTCGAAATAGAAATTGGTCAGCGTATAAGATCGCGTAGGCAAAGTAACCATCTCACGCTTAAACAACTTGGTCAGAGAGCTGGTTGTTCTGACGCTTATTTGTCGCAAATCGAAAATGGACGGGTTTCCCCTTCTATTTCTACATTGAAAAAAATTGCTGAAGGATTACAGGCCAAGATCACGGATTTTTTTGTGGAGTCACAAAATGATGATCCTGTGGTTTTGGCAAAAGATCAGCGCATAACATTATCACTTGATAGATGGAATGCGAAAATTCAGTCGTTGGTCCTAAATCCGAAGAATAAGAGGATGCATCCATTTTTCACAACCATTCAACCCGGAGGAGGATCTCACGGACTTTACAGCCACGTAGGTGAAGAGTTTGGGATTGTTTTACAGGGTGAGTTGGAGATAGATTTGAATGGTGTGATGCACCGAGTGAAAGAACAGGAAAGTTTCTATTACAATTCTTCAGATCCTCATAGTTGGACTAATCCTGGAGACATTGACACCATCGTAGTATGGGTTATAAGCCCACCTACTTTTTGATGAGATACGCAACTCAACAAAGTGAAAAAAATGATTTAGAGTTGAAAACAGAAAATTATCAAAATCCTCGGATTAGGACATGTCATGCCTGATCAATCTCAAATCTGTTCTGATTTAATTTCCATATCTTTCGTGCTGAATGGCAAGAGGATCAATGTATCCGTAGATCCTTCTGAAACGGCCTTGATGGCGTTGCGTGAAGACCTATGTTTGACAGGAACAAAAGAAGGCTGTGGTATAGGTGAGTGTGGGGCTTGTTCGATAATTGTGGATGGCAAGGTAGTCAATTCTTGTTTAACCTTGGCGGCACAGTTAGATGGACGTGAGGTAATGACAGTCGAAGGCATAGCATCAGATGCGGCTGGCCAATGCCTCCAAAGGGCATTTGCGGAAACGGGTGGTGTTCAATGCGGTTTCTGTACGCCGGGAATGTTATTATCTTCTTACGCCTTGTTGAAACAAAATCCCAACCCTAGTCGAGAGCAAATAATAGAGGCAATATCGGGAAACATTTGCAGATGCACGGGTTACATTCAAATAATTGAAGCCATAGAAAAGGCCTCTACTGATTTGTTAAACAGTAACAGTGAAGAAAAATGAGATGAGATCTAATTTCAAATACTTTAGGCCTAATTCTTTGCAGGATGCGATGGATTTTTTGAGCGATCATGCAGAGGAATCAAAAATCCTATCCGGCGGCACAGATTTGCTCATTTCTGCCCGAAACGGGGTTCTTGAATCTAAATATTTGGTAGATGTATCCAGATTGGAAGAACTTCGTCAGGTTTCTGTGGACCAAACAAGACTGACAATTGGCTCGGCGCTTACCTTTTCAGAGATAGTTAGAAATTCAACTATTCAGAAATTTGCTCCAGCTCTAATTAGAGCAAGTGGCCAGGTAGGCAGTCTTCAGATCAGGAATGCAGGCACACTGGGTGGAAATGTCGCGAATGCTTCACCGGCGGCAGACAGTGTTCCAGCACTGATGATTCACGACGCTCACGTAATTCTTATCAGCTCTGGATTTGAGTATTCCGAGCCACTCAGTTCATTTGTCACCGGCGCTTATAGGACCAATCTGAAGCCTGGTTCAATTATAAAGGCATTCTCATTAGAAATTTTCCCCAGAGGGTTTAGATGCGCTTATAACCGAATAGCTCGTAGACGTTCACTATCAATTTCAAGAGCTGGAGCTGCGGCTATGGGGTTTTTGGACACGGATGGAATAATAACTGATTTGAGGTTGTCCCTTTCTTCGATCAGTCCTCAGCCAGCAAGAATGACTGTCGTCGAAAAATATTTGATTGGTCGTGCCCCCAGATCACAATTGATATTCGAAGCTGCTCAGACTGTTGCGGACGAGATGGTTAGGATAAGTGGCGAAAGGCCTTCATTTGTTTACAAAAAGCCCGCTGTAGTAGGGCTAACAATTAAAACGCTAGAGGAAATGTTTCTTGACTGAGAAAAATTCTCAAATACAAGCGGGTTCTTCTGTTGGAAAAAACTTGATCAGGGTTGGGGCATGGGAGAGGCTTGCTGGACAGGCTCGTTTTTGCGCTGACATAAAAATGGAGGGAATGGCTCACGTTGTTGTTGTCAGAAGTTCCAAGCATCACGCTTTGATCAAATCGATCAATCTTGATAAGGCCAGAAACTCCCGTGGTTGTTTAGGAATTTTTACAAGTCGTGATATTCCGGGAAAGAATAGATTTGGAATAATAAATAAAGATCAGTTTCTTTTAGCTGAAGACAAGGTTCGCTGCAAAGGTGACCCCATTGCAATAGTGGTTGGCGAAACATTATCAGAGGCTCAAAAAGCTGCTCAGTTGATTCAAATATCCTATCAGGAATTGCCAAGCATTTTTGATCCTGAGGAAGCATTGCGGCCGCAGGCTGTTAAAATTCATGAAAAAGGGAATCTTCTGGGGTCAAGAGTTATAAAGAAGGGGAATCCCGACGAAGCTTTTAGTAAGTCTGAAATAATCATAGAGAGATACTACGAAACATCTCACGTTGAACATGCTTATTTGGAGCCGGATGCTGGCGCAGCAATGATAGACGAAGATGGCATACTCACCATTTTTGCCTCTACGCAAAATCCTCATTATGATCTCAAAGATGTTTGTGATCTGCTCAACCTGGACGAATCAAAGGTGAGGATAATACAATCCCCCACGGGAGGGGGGTTTGGCTCAAAGCTAGATTTGAACGTGCAGGGTTTCGTCGGGCTTGCAGCGTGGCTTCTAAAGAGACCGGTGAAAATGGTCTACTCTCGTGAAGAATCTTTCCTCTGTACATCCAAGCGCCATCCACTAAAAATATGGTACAGATCGGGAGCCACCAAAGATGGGCGGCTTTTGGCGGCAGATGTAAAAATAATTGGTGACACCGGGGCGTATGCCTCATATGGTTTAGCGGTGGTAACCAGAGCTGCTGTTCATGCTTCAGGTCCTTATGAGATCCCGAACATCCGAATTGAGTCAATATTTGCCTATACCAACAATCCTATGTCAGGGGCAATGAGGGGGTTTGGAGTTCCTCAAATAGCCTTTGCTCATGAGTCTCAGATGGATTTGATCGCTGAGTCTCTGAAATTAAACCCGATAGAAATTCGGTTGAGAAATTCATTGCGCGTCGGTTCACAGACTGCGACGGGACAGCAATTAGACGCCAGCGTGGGGATAGCGAAAACGATTGAATCTATTAAGCCCTACTATGATGAAGCAAGAAATAAAGGTCCTGTTTTAAGAAACCATAAACGATATGGAATTGGAACAGCATCGATGTTTTATGGGATTGGGAATACGGGAGTTCAAAATCCGTCAACGGCTCAGATTGAATTGGAAAAGGATGGTTCCGTCATTCTCTATTCTGGCGCTGCTGACATAGGTCAAGGATCTTCAACGGTTTTAGCTCAAATAGCAGCTCAGGAACTTAATTTAGACCCATCGACTATCAAACTGGTAATAGCCGATACAGGCAGGACAACTTCAGCGGGAGCAACCTCGGCAAGCCGTCAGACTTACATATCCGGTAATGCTATTTTAGACGCGACAAAAAAGTTGAAGGATGTTCTCGTCACACATGCGGCGAACAAACTCAAAATACCTAGGCAACGGCTTGAGATAAAAAACTATTCTGTCGTTGATAGAAAAAATGAACAAAAAGGGATCACTTTTGAACAGTTGGCAACAATAATGAGCCGTACGGGAGTTCCTTTAAAATGGCAGGGTTTCTTTGATCCGGATACCACACCACTAGATTCTGAGACTGGATCAGGGAAGCCTTATGGCGCTTATGCATATGCTAGCCATGTGGCAGAGGTAATGGTCGACACTCTTACAGGAGAAGTCGAAGTATTGAAAGTAGTGGCGGCCCATGACGTAGGCAGGGCAATTAACCCGGAGAATGTTCGAGGTCAAATTTATGGTGGCGTGGTAATGGGTCTAGGCTTTGCTCTAATGGAGGAATTTTTTCCGGGCAAAACAGAGTCACTGAAAGACTATCACATCCCAACCTGCGCCGATGTGCCTCAGATAGTGCCCATAATAGTGGAGGAATTTGAACCTACAGGACCTTTTGGGGCAAAAGGGGTTGGTGAACCTGCCTTGATCCCTACAGCTCCGGCCATTATGAACGCTATCGCTGATGCTTTGGGAGTTCGTATCTACAAGTTGCCTGCGAACCTCGAGAGGGTCATGGCGGCCTGTGTCTTATCAAAAGAATCTTAAATTAAAAGTCTTCTAAAAACCAAAAATACAATTCAAGGAGCTATGATGTCTGCCAAACTTATAAAGAATATTGGTACGATCGTCACTGGTGATATCACCAATCCGATCATAAAAGGTGATGCAATACTGATTCAGGATGGCAAGATAGCTGCTATAGGATCGTCTGATGAATTAGGCAAAGAATCGGTTGAAACCACCATAGATGCTGGACAAAGCACAGTAACCCCGGGACTCATTGATTCACATTGCCATGTTGTGCTTGGTGATTATTCACCTCGTCAACACCAGATCGGTTTTCTGGAAAGTGAGACCCACGGTGGTGTAACGACCATAATTTCTGCTGGAGAAGTCCATCTCCAAGGACGACCCAAAGATCCTGCAGGGACAAAAGCCTTAGCAATTCTGGCTGCAAAAGCTTTTTCAAATTTTCGACCGGGTGGAGCTAAGGTAATTGGTGGGGCGCTTATACTTGAAAAAGGGCTTAAAGAGAGTGATTTCGAGGAAATGAGCCGAGAAGGCGTTCGAATTGTGGGTGAGATAGGATTGGGGTCGGTCAAATTTGCTCAAGATGCTGTCCCAATGGTTCAATGGGCCAAGAAGAACGGAATGACAGTCTTGATGCATACCGGTGGCACATCAATACCTGGTAGTGATACTGTAACAGCCGATCAGGTCATATCCGTAGATCCACATGTAGCCTGTCATGTAAACGGAGGACCGACTTCAGTATCCATTGAAGAGATAGAGAAATTGGTGACTCAGACCTCTTATGCATTAGAGCTGGTTCATTGTGGGAACATGAAATCGCTGGTAGACGCGGTAAATTTAGGAATAAAACACAATGCATTACAAAGATATATAATTGGAAATGATGCTCCTTCGGGGACAGGGATCATCCCATTAGGCATTCTCAGAGTTATAAGCACAGCCTCGTCCTTGACTCCACTAGAACCGGAAAAAGCTATTTGCATGGCCACTGGGAATACGGCCAAAGTTTTCAAGCTGGATTGCGGTTTTGTTCAGGAAGGTTATCCGGCGGATTTAACAATTATGGATGCGCCTATGGGCTCAGTAGGCAAGACAGCTCTGGATGCTATTAAATCAGGGGATGTGCCGGGTGTTTCAATGGTTATCATCGACGGGGAAATAAAAGTCAACATTAGCAGAAACACGCCGCCTGCTGCGCGGAAAGCTAAAATATCCTCCTAGGGCGTTTAAGGTTAAGGAAAGAATGGGCTCAAATGAAAGTTCACGCAGATAAATGTAAGGGTTGTGGTCACTGTGTTTCTGTATGTCCTCAGGGTAGCATAACGATCAAGAAGCGAAAAGCCACTATCTGGGATTCATGTTGTGATTGTGGCGCATGCGCCCGTGTTTGCAGTGAATCCGCTCTATATTCTGAGGAGTTTCCCGACTACTCATACATAACGTGTGAATCATGTCCGGTGCGTTGCAAAATCAAGTTTGGGTTTACTGGAGCATGCCAACGTTATCGTAACACTGGTGAAATACTAGAACGCGTAATACCTCTGCAGACTTTTGATGATGTTCAACACATAGTTGGAGAGGATTGGCGACCTGAAATTCGCAAGCCATTAATCACCGCAATAGGTTCGGGTACCACCTATCCGGACTGCAAACCAGCTCCAAACATCGTCCAGTCAAATATCGATGGCGTAGACGTAGTAACTGTTGTAACAGAAGCTCCTCTGAGCTACTCGGGTTTGAAGCTTAAAATCGATACCGATTTGACTATAGGCACAGAAGGCGCTGGTATTTTTTTTAAAAAGAAGCGAGTAGGACATTTAACTACCGAAGAATATGGATCCAAGATATTGTCATTAGGAGGAGTAAACCTGCTAACAGGTCCTGATGGTATGACAATAGCCAAATTGATCACTGATCTTACAAACAGGCAAAGTGTCAAACTGAGAGTTGAAAAGGGAAGTGAAATTACAGCTCAGATAGGAGCAGCCCCTGTAATAGATGGTCAGCTCGATGAGATTATGCGAGTTGGATGTGGCAGCGCTACTCTTGGACTTTTTGCTCATGTTTTTAAGGACGTGGCCGACGAAACCATAGTTCTTGATTCCCATTTAACGGGTCTGTTTAGTGAACATGCAGCTGGACAGTATGTGGGCGCTCGGCCCTCAGGAGTTAAGCTAAAATTTCGTAGGAGCACTCCTGGCAGATATTTTGGTGACCATGGTGATGGTTGGGGTGGAACCTCTATTAGCAGACCTCAGGAAATCATTGAATCTATAGATATGGATATAGCAAGACCTGGATTACGGATTCTTATCACAGAGACTACTGGACGAAAAGCCGCTATGTTCGAAGTTGACCAGGATGGCAAACTCATCGAGATTGATCTAACAGAGCAGGCAGTAAAAGCAGTAAAAGACTTGTCTGATAGTTGCGAAAAGTCTAGGGTTTCAGGGATCTATTGCGGTGGTTCTGGGGGAAGCGCGCGAGCTGGGGTCACAAGATACCCTATAAAATTGACTCAGGCTGTACACAAGAACAAAGTGAGACTTACGGTTGGTGGGGCTTCTGCTTTTGTTTTGCCAGGCGGAGGTATCAACTTCATGGTAGATGTGGAAAAGATCATGCAGGGGGCATTCACCTGGGTTCCAACACCGGCGACAGTCTGTCCTATTGAATACACAATGACTTTGGAAGATTATATTGAGATGGGTGGACATGAAGAAGCCATAAGACCCTTTGTCAAAAAGGTTTGAAATCTGACGACCTGGAAAAAAGACATCATTTTGCTTGGTGATGACACGGTTCTTGTCGAGTGTGGACCGATGAGAATGTTTATTGACGCCTCAGTGAATGGAAGGCGAGTCCCACAGTTGGAACGGCAAGCCGCTATAAAAGCAATAGAATTTTTGAGTGAGGTGGCAAGAGATAGGGACAAATTGAATATTCCCGCAGTCTTAATTAAAGAGGAGCCATCTTCCGCAGTTGTGAAAGAAATGTGGAAAGCCTGTAGGGTAGTCAATTCATCGGATTTGACTCCAATGGCGGCGGTAGCTGGATCCATAGCAGACGCCACTGCCGACTATCTGACTGATTTGGGAGCCACCAAGATTATCGTGAACAACGGGGGTGATATTGCCTTACGGATATTGGAGGAAGCGCCGGTTACCGTGGGGATTCGGTCGGATTTGAAATCAAGATTAGCACAATTTAAGTTAACGATTGAGAGATGGGACAATTTAGGTGGAGTTTGCACGAGTGGTCTAGGAGGCAGGAGTTTAACTCGAGGAATAGCATCGGCAGCTGTAGTCTTCGCAAAAAAGTCTTCAGTGGCTGACGCAGCCGCTACAGAAATTGCCAATCATACTTCCATAGACAGTCCCAAAATAAAGAAAACACATGCAAGAAATCTGGACCCCGACAGCGATATAAAAGACTTGGAAGTAACACTAAATTTCGACAGTCTTGATGGCAATGAGATCGAAGAAGCGATTTCAAAAGGACTCATGAGGGCCAAAGAGTTGGTAAACAGCCGTGCTATCGTTGGGGCATTTGTTAGAGTTTGTGACAAGTTTCAGGCCATCGGTGATTTGATGACTCGTTTGGAACCTCTGAATAAGTCCATGTGAATTTTTCCCATTCGCATATCTTTTAAAAAGATCAAAGCGCAATGGCGCATGAAATCATTGGTTACACCAGTGTTTGAAGGATCATCCAAAAATTTGGGAGAATAAACTGATGAATATTCGAAAAATTGTGACAGTTGTGGAAGAGACCCGTTCTGAAATGGGTCAACAAGTTAGTCCTCCGACAAGAAGAGCTGCTGCGATAGCAGTTATAAAAAATCCTTTTGCGGGAATTTTCCAACCAAATTTGGAGGAACTCATTGACACGGGTGAACAATTAGGAGGCTTACTTGCGGATATGGCGGTAAAAGCCTTAAAAATCAAGCCTGAACAAGCTGAAAGTTACGGAAAGGCTGCTATAGTCGGAGCTCACGGAGAACTTGAGCATGCAGCGGCTATTCTACATCCAAAATTAGGGACTCCTTTCCGAAATGCTCTTTCAGGCGGCAAGGCCTTAATCCCGTCTGCAAAAAAGATGGGTGTCCCTGGAACCGAAATTGACGTTCCGATCCACTATAAAGATGCAGCTTTTGTAAGATCTCATTTTGACGCAATGCCTGTAAGAGTTCAAGACGCGCCAAGAGGCGATGAAATAGTAGTCGCTTTGGTGGTCACCGATTCTGGACGACCGTTGCCTAGAGTAGGAGGACTGAAAAAGGAAGACGCCAAGAAAGAAGATGGATTGCGATAGTTAAAGGAGCGCCAGGCCATTTTTGAGGCCTAGGCGCTCAACACAAAATCGGATCCCGTGAGAACAGGATTTTTCTTACCAGAACCTGCCTATTTTTGAATGAGCCCCGGATCTAATGCATCGATTCATTAAAATGTAAAACAGTTTTCTGATCTTTACCTAAATCATTAACTGAACCATAACACTATCCTTTTTCAGAGACTTATGATATAATATTCACATAAAGTCAGATGTTTTAGTTGCAACGTGCGGAGGATTAGGATGAGATACATCTGTAAGACTGTAGCTGTATGCCTATTGATTTTGTTGATGGCTCTAGGCACTGCAATGGCCGTAGGGTTTGAGAGGTACGATGTCTCGGGGACGCCCGACCCCTCAAATAAGGTTGTAGAAAATGCAAACAAAAATGTTTATGGAGCTTTAAAACAAGCTTCGTTTTCGGACCAGGTACCCGCCGTGCTCGACGAGATCTCTTTTTTTGTTAGGGATGTTTTGGGCCAGTTCGGATTAGGGCATGACAAAGACCAATAGTCGAATTTGGATCAATTTCAGGGCCTGTTCTAACTCAAAAAGACTGATTTTCTCCAAGTGCCTGTCAGGAGATTAGTGGTTTTAGTGTAATGCTTTGGGATTTTTTCAGTTGAGGAATTGTTCATGAAATTTTTAACGGTTTTCATGGTTGTGGCGGTAATTGTAGCGCCTTGTTTTTTATTGGAATCGAATGCCGTTGGAGCTAATTCCGATTATTACAATTCGGGATTGCTAGCAATGAAAACCGGAAATTTTCAGGAAGCCATAGATTTTTTTACCAAGGCTATCCAGGAAAAACCTGACGATTATCGTTTCTACAATGATAGGGGTGTCGCTCACAAACGGTTGGGTAATCTGGAAAGCGCTTTATCGGATTACAATAAGGCCTTAGAGCTTAAACCAGACTATACTAACGCATTGAACAATCGAGGAGTGATTTATCTTCAGCAAGGCAAATATGACGAAGCATTGTTAGATTTTGATGAAGCTTTGAAATTCGGAGGGATTGAGGGCAAGATTTATACGAACATGGGAATCGCTAGGGCTAGTAAGGGTGATCATCGCTCAGCCTTGAAGGATTTTGATGTGGCTGTATCGTTTAGGCCGCTGGACTATCGTTCATTTTTATTTATGGGGGAATCGCTAGAAGAAATAGGTGACCGCGAAAAAGCTCTCAAAATGTATCAGGTCGCCATGGGCCTAATCAGAGAACCAGACGTAGTCTCACAACTAGAAAGAAAAATATCATCTATCGAAAAACTGATTTCTGATTCAACAGGCAATTCATCAAGAAAAGTTGAGCAGACGAATTCGCAGGAAAATATAAAATCCAAAGGTGGGGAAAAAAACAAAAAAACTTACACAGCCCTGCCAACCTCCAAGAGAGAAATAATTCTAGCAACCCCCAATTCGACACCTAGAGCTGTTTCTGATAACTCAGAATTTCAAGCTGTAGCCCCAACTATTGAAAATATTAAGGAAATAGAAAAAACGGGATTAGCTTCAGCTTTGAAGTCTTTTTCAAATCCAGCTAGAGAGATTTTTAAACAAGGTTTAGAGTTTATTGAAAAATCAGATCCGCATAAAGCTCTGATAAGGTTTGAAGATGCACGTCAGCTCGAGAAAAGAAATCGAAACGCGTTGGCTGTAGCTTGGTGTCAACTCTATCTTTGCAGGCTTTTCAACTCGATGGGTGAAAATATCAAAGCTGTAGATAGTTGCGATCAGTCGTTAAAAATCTTTAGCAGTCTCAAGGCATATGATGAGATGGCGCTTGCCTTGATAGAGTCGGGCAACATTAAAAAATCTTCGGGTTTTGAAGAACAGGCTCGAGGCTCCTATGAGAAAGCTATCCAAGCTGCGATGTCAGCTGGTCGCAGGATAATAAAAAATGAAACGAAGACTAGTCACCTAGATAATGAGGACATTAGCAAGAAGACAACCCAGGAGGAAAAAGCTCCGTCGGCCAACAAGACTCATTTAGAAAATCAAAAACCTACTGTCTTGGCTTTAAACACGCAAAACATTAACCAAGGCAAAAAGAAAATCGATCAGAAAGATGAAAAACAGATACCGCCAGGGTCTCAACAGATTAAGAAAAGTGAATCGAACCAAAAGCAATCAGCTTCCCTGGATAAAATGGATTCTATAGGACGTGGTCCAGTATCATGGGGAACTCAAATAAAACCACAGATACAAAAGGAATCTGTGAAAACCTCATCTGGCGCAGAGGTTTCAGCACGTTCAAAAACAGTCGAATCCCAACTTGGTCCGGATCAATTGCTTCCACAAGAGTCGAACAAGGGAATTAAAAATAGCTCTTCAATCATTAGAGACACTCCTTCCATGGGAGTAGAGGCCCTTGCTGCCGTAAAAATGAAGGACAGTGAGTTTTTTGGGAAACAAGAAAAGTTAACAAAACCAGAACATTCTCGTAGTGAACAAAGGGCTTCCAAAAAATCTATTGAAGACGATTTAAATGAGCTTCGAAGATTAAGAAAAGCTGGCAACGAAAAACAAATGATCGTCGTTTTGGAAAAATTGGCTGAAAAATATTCAAAGATAAACCAGTACGAAAAGGCCCTGAACGTATTGAACATATCAGTGGCCTTCAGAGAAAAGATTGGTTTCAGCCAAAATGAAGAAATTACATTTAATCAGCGAGGCCTAATAAACGAAAAACTTGGGAATGTGGCTCAGGCCCTGGAGGACTACACCAGAGCGTTATCTACACTGAACACTGGTAACAAGGAAACCGAAAAAATCCTTGAATCCAAATCTCGCTCTCTTGCTGGCAAAATAGGTTTGGATGTAGAACCGGCAATGGAAAATTTCAAAATTCTCTGGCTAGCGCGCTCCACAGGTAACACATCGGATGAATCTATGGCTTTTTATAATTTGGCAAAAATGTATTCCAAAGCTCAAAAATTCACAGATTCACTAAATTATTTTGATAGGTCCTCCGCTGCCTTGATGACCGATAAGGCTAAAGTGCTTGAAAAGCTAGGTAGATTTGAACAGGCTCAGAAGGAAATTGATCTGGCCTTGGAGACCTTTAAGAAACTGGATTATTCTCAATATTTAAACATTTTGCGAAAATCCAAGAACCCCGATCACGTATCTCGCAATTGAGAAATGCCAAAGTCCGTGAGTCTGAATCAGGAGCACTGGCTTGAATTTCACGAAATACTAGAAAATGCTTATAAAAATCCTTTCAAGTAATTGGGTAGCTCTTCCAGTTGTTCTTACAAGCGCAATATTAGTAGTTTTGTTATATTTGGCGGGAAAAACTGTGGCGGCATCAATATGCGGAGCCCTCTTACTGGTATCCTGCGCATTAATAGTATTGGGTAACAGATCCTCTGGCAAATCAACTACATCATCATTGAAGCAATAACTGAGAAGAATTGGAGTCTGTTTTAGAAATGTATTTTTATGGGGCGACTACTTGATAGGTATACGTGAATTTAAGGCCATTACATCCGTCATAACAAACATGGTAGCCATATCGCTTGCACGCCAGATCGGCGTCAAATCCAATGTCCGGCGATGTATCTACCGGGATATTAAATGAAAAATTACCAACCGTGTTATCCAATGCGCATCGACAGGTGATATGGCATTTGATCCATATCTCACCAGCATCAGGAGTCACAGGCGTCCCAAGTCCAATAAGCAATGCAAGAATAACAATACTAAATATTCTGGACATTTTCATCTTTGCCCACACGTTCATGGTAATTAGAACATTATCACAAGCCCTTGCGCGGATGCAAGATATAGAAAGTTGTTGCCTCTAGACCAACCACATTTTTTGTATTGTAGGGCGATCATTTTTCGATTATCAAAAAGCAATCCACAAAAGATAGTTTTCAGACTGATCAAAAAGAGCTCGTAACCTGAACCAGCATTCAACGGTCTTGTTTTTTGCAGTTTCCTGCTTTAAAATTCAAAAGGTTTGTATTGATCAGAACGCGAGCAATTGTTTTTATGAAACTTGAGGTAACAATTGCTTGTATAGAAATGGGACATTAATTAGGATGTTACGAGAACATATCAACGATATAAGGTCTAGATGGAACCCGAAAGAACGACGCGGCTCACGCTATGATCCGAGCATCTACGTTGAAACTCCAGAGCAGGCTCGAAAACTACTCAATCATCTCAAAGAAAAACTCCAGGAAGCCCAAAAAAATCGTGACAAATATTTAGCCTCGGAAATAGCCCAGTCTTTAGATAAAGTGGAAAGTATCGCCAAAAGGTTTTTCAGATGGGAAGAGAGTTTAACTAAAACCCTTAGAGATCAGGATCTTAAAGAAATTAAGGACTTACCTATACGTTTTTGAAACTACAATTGTCAGTCAGAGAACAAAAGTAAATTTTCATTTTTGAAGCTTACTTTAATTGCAATAATTTGGCTCCCTAATTCTTGCTTGTAAAATATGAGACAAATAAAGACCTTATGAGGAGGCCTCAATGGATTTAGAAAATGCCAGTCGAGAGGAATTGATTAGAGAAATAAAGGAAATGCTAGAATATATGGATAATGTGGTAGTTTTCTGGGGAGGGAAAAAAGAGTTTAAAGAAACATTTGCCCAAGTTGCGGAAAATACCGACGGTGAATATACACCTCAGGAAGCGCGTAATGCCAAGATCATACTTGAGAGTGAAGGTGGTTTTGATACTTTTCTGGAGCTAGTAAGAGACTCATTTGATCATGGTGGTATCAATTATATGTTATCTGAAAAGGTTTCTTCAATTATGGAAGAAGTTGCCCGACGCTATTCAAAAAACTAAGCAATCACGATAAGCAGTGATGATTTGAATGCTTATATGGAAATCTAAGACAGACATTCAGTTAATCATAAATAGACTAGAAATTTGTTGATAAATAGGATAATATATATATTAGTCTTAGGTATGAAAAGCGTATTTGATTTGAGGCTCTGTGTCCGAAAGGAGACGTTGTAAAGTGACCATACCAAAGCCATCGGTAATTTGTAATTGTTCTAAAATGGTGGTGATCTTGTTGCTAGGTTTGTTAGTGATGACATCGACTACGTGGGCTCAGGAAAGCGACTCGCAATGCTTGATCTTGCAAGATAAATGGGAACAATCCTATCAGCAAGTCAAGGAGCTTGTTGATAAACTTACTTTGGTGGAACAAACTCCAGTTGAAAAAATTACAAAAAAACCCATGGTTTCTGCGATAAAGGGAAAAACTATCGCCGCGCAGGTTTCTGATGCCCTTTCTGAGAAAGAAGAACTTCTCAAATCAATGAGGAAAGAGACTCGTAGCTTACTGACAGTCGAAAACAAAACTTTCAACGAAATGCAACAGTGTCTGCGTTCTGCAAAGGCCTCAAAAAACAAGGAGATCAATAACGTCACAAAAAAGCGTAAAGCGCTTTTGGATAAGGCTTTAGTTTGTTTAGCCGAAGTCAAGGAAGTTGAAGGTAAGGAGACCGTGATCCCCTATACTGAAGCATATGGTCAGGATGCGTACAGACGTAGTGTAAATAATCAATGGCAAAACTACCAGGGAGCTTATCGGGGCTATTGGGGATATTGATCGTAGTTCCAATCGGATACTACGTGCGAAATATTTTTAGATAAATTGTTTGAGGAGCGTATAGCTCCTTTTTTTGTGGTTTAGAAATAAATATTGACTGAAGTAAATCAGCCGGGTATACTTTCGGTTTATCAGTAAGGGCCCATAGCTCAGCTGGTAGAGCTCCCGGCTCATAACCGGTTGGTCCCTGGTTCGAATCCAGGTGGGCCCACCAAAAAAGATTTGACGAAAAATGCGATCAATTGACTTGAAATCATCAATTTTCAACTTCCAAACGGGGAGCATCAAAAAGCTCCCCGTTTTTTTTGTCAGTAATTTTAAGCTAATAGCGTTTAACTGTTAGTATGCTAGACCAATCGTGAAAATTCGTTCAAACCTTTGTTGGGCTGGAGTCAAGAAATAAGCGTAATGAACAATGGAACTCAGGCAAGAGGAGTTTTTTCAAACTAGAATGAATTTAAGATTTCAAGAGAAAGTGAGTTCCTTAATTTGAGAGGCTTAAAGCTCATTGAGATTGTGGAAGTCGCCAACCGGAAATTTCCATTTTCATATTCAGAAGATTGGGATAACTCGGGAGTTCAGGTTGGCAATTTAGAGCGCGAAATCAAAAATATTGCATTTAGTCTTGACGCTAATCCCTCTACAATACTTTTTGCCCAACAAACATCCAGCGAATTACTCATAACTCATCATCCTCTTATCCTTCAGCCCATAAAAACTTTTATTAGTTCAGATCTAAGCGTAGAAACCCTGAAAGCTGCGATTAGATACGATATTGACGTAATGAGTCTTCACACTAATCTAGATGCGGCTCCCGGGGGACTAAACGATTATTTGGCCCAGCTCATCGGGCTAAATCATGTTTTTGTTCCTGAGAGAGCCATGTGCGCTAGATTTGGAAATCTAGAATGCCTCATTTCCTTGGACGCCTTAAATGAACTGGTCAAAGCAAGGTTATCGATTGATCAGACAACTTTGATTACCAACGATAAGGACTGTCTGGTTTCCAAGGTATTCTTGGCCTCTGGAAGTGGCGCTGGCTACCTGGCGGACGCGATAAGATTGGAAGCGGATGTCATGATTACTGGAGACGTAAAGTATCATGCTGCAGTTGATGCCAGACGCTGTGGAGTTTCAGTGATAGATGCGGGTCATTTCGGCATGGAAAAGCATGCGGTAAGGTTGATGGCGGATAGTTTTAAAAATGAATTTAAGAACATGGGAGCCCAGATGGTGTGTCATGAATGCCATGATGAAAAGGACCCATTTAGTTTATAAAGCCCACCAGGAGGGATTCTAGTTGAAAGACCTTTTACTAAAGCTTGTAGAGCTTCAAGAAATTGATTTACAGATAGATCATTATCAAAATGATTTAGACCGGATTCCATTAGAGCTTCAAGAAATGGCGAAGTCTATGGTTTCGTTGAGGCATGAAATCGACGATGCAATGGTTCAACAAGCAGCCATCGAAAAGGAGCTCAAAGTTAAAGAGCAGGACATAGCTGTAGAGCAGGAGAAGATCAAAAAATCCGAGAGAAGATTACTCAGCATTAAGAATCTCAAAGAGCATGATGCATTGTCTCGGGAAATCAAATTAGGGAAAAAAGTTGCTGGTGAAATAGAAGAAAGTATTCTCGAGATGATAACTCAGACCGAAGATTTGAAAAAGACCATAGACAAAAAGCAAGCAGAACTGAGTAATCTTGAAAAAATTTTAGTGGAAAAAAAGGGCGAAACTGAACAATTGATGGCAACCGCCAAGGAATCCGTGACGGCTTTACTAACTCAGAAGGAAACTATAATTGTGGATGTTGACCCCGAATATCTCAAGCGTTACCAGATTGTCAAAAAAGCCCGAGGCAATGCTATGGCCGAAATGATCAACGGTTCCTGTAAGGCTTGTTATATATCTGTTCCGCCACAACTTAATATTCGCGTCTTGAAGCAACAGGAATTTCTGACTTGTCCCAACTGTAACAGGATTCTATACGTCAAACAAGAAAATGTTCCTGAAAACAACAAAATGGATTAATAAGACATTTGAATCACTTTTCGATATTGAGTTTGAATTCCTTTAATGACATATTAACCGAAGGCGCCGTTTTCTTGCTCATCAAAAAGAGCTAAGATTTCATTAGAAAAGTTCAAAAAACTCTGGAACAACAAGAGAAGAAATTATGATCGCAGACGAAGTCCTTTACGGCATAACCATGGAGGACATTAACAGACTGATCAATATAGAGCACTCGGACCCTCACAGTATTCTAGGCGCTCATTATGGACGTATAGACGGAAAAGACGGCGTCATAATAAGAGGTTTTCATCCAGATGCAGTAAAATGTGAAGTCCTTGTAGGCTCTAAAAGAATACAGATGGAACACGCAGGCCCGGCAGGTCTGTTTTGGATTTGGTTGCCTGGATATGAGCTACCATTGCCACACATTTTCGAGTTCTACTTTTTAGACAACACGAGCTGGACTAATGTGCCTCCATATCAATTCATGCCTACTCTTGGGGAACAAGACCTGCATTTTGTGGGAGAAGGTAAGCATTACAATTTATATGACAAACTTGGGGCTCATGAAAGACAGCTCGATGGAATAAATGGGATTTCATTTGCAGTTTGGGCTCCGAACGCCAAAAGGGTGAGTGTAATAGGTGAATTCAACAATTGGGATGGTCGGCTTTATCCGATGCGAAGCATGGGTAGTTCAGGAATTTGGGAACTGTTCATTCCAGGCATTGGTTTGGAGACTCTTTACAAATATGAGTTGAAAACTTCTCGAGATGAAATAAGGATAAAATCTGACCCATTTGCCTTCTACATGGAATTGAGGCCAGGCACAGCGTCTATAGTTTGGGACATAAATAGATTCACTTGGTCGGATGACAATTGGTTGTCGATCAGGAGTAAACGCAATCCGATGTCCCATCCGATGAATATTTACGAAGTTCATTTGGGGTCCTGGATGCGAGTAGTACAGGATAATTATCGATGGGCTTCATATCGAGAATTGGCGGCGCCATTAGCTTCACATTGCAAAAAATATGGTTTCACCCATGTTGAGCTGATGCCCATAATGGAGCATCCCTTTGACGCTTCTTGGGGTTACCAGGTTACGGGATATTTTGCTCCTACAAGTAGATTTGGAACTCCTGATGATTTCAAGTACTTTGTAAACTATCTCCATTCAGAGCGCATAGGCGTTATACTGGATTGGGTGCCAGCTCATTTTCCCAAAGATGATTTTAGTCTGAGGCTGTTTGATGGCACGGCCTTGTATGAGCATGAAGACCCTAGAAAAGCTGAGCACAAGGATTGGGGAACTCTGATCTTCAATTATGGCAGAAATGAGGTCAGGAATTTTCTAGTCAGCAACGCACTGTTTTGGTTAGATAAATACCATATCGACGGTCTGAGAGTTGATGCAGTGGCATCGATGTTATACCTGGATTATTCGAGAAACGAAGGGGACTGGATCCCCAACAGGTATGGGGGGAATGAAAATTTAGAAGCCATAGAATTTGTTAAGGAATTTAATGGAGCAGTTTATGGAAGATTTCCGGGTTGCTTTACGGTAGCCGAGGAATCAACTGCATGGAAAGGTGTAACTACTCCAACATATTTGGGTGGATTGGGTTTTGGTTTTAAGTGGGACATGGGGTGGATGCATGACACCCTAAAATATTTTTCAAAAGACCCGATCCATAGAAGTTTTCACCAAAACGATCTTACTTTCTCGATGATGTACGCCTACAGCGAGAATTTTATTCTACCGTTGTCTCACGATGAGGTCGTTTATGGCAAAGGTTCATTGCTCAGGAAGATGCCTGGTGATGAATGGCAAAAATTTGCTAATTTGAGATTGCTCTTTGCCTACATGTTCACGCATCCGGGTAAGAAATTGTTGATGGCCGGTTCGGAATTAGGGACGTGGAATGAATGGGATCATGAATCATGCCTGGAAAATTATCTGCTAGATTACGCTCCGCATCAAAAGTTTTCTAAATTTGTTCAAGACATAGGAGCCCTGTATTTGTCTGACAGTTCACTGTGGACGTGGGACTGCAAACCCGAAGGATTTTCATGGATAGACTGCAACGACCATTTTAATAGCGTGATATCCTATTTAAGAAAGGGGCCTGAGGGTTTTCTGTTGTGCGTGTTGAATTTTACACCTGTTGTTAGGGAAAATTATAGGGTAGGGGTTCCAGCAGATGGTGATTATGTCGAAGTGATCAATTCTGACTCTTCATTTTATGGAGGAAGTGATGTCGGAAATGGTGGTGTCATCAGGACTGTTCCCAAACCTCACCACGGATACAGTCAACATTTAAGGCTGACGATACCTCCGCTTGGCTGTTTGATCTTAAAGAAGTTCTAGATCTGCCCTAGAAATGGCGAATCTTCGCAACGAAATTGTGAGGGTAAAATGCGTATAGTAACAATATCAAGGCTTGTTGGTTCATATGCCGACGTCATAGCGGCTACCGTGGCTAGAAGGATGCAACTTGAACTGGTTGGAAGGGACCAAGTTCATGAGTTGGCTCAAAACTGTGACCCGGAATACAGCCGTGCTTGTGATCTCTACGAGACGGAACACGGTCCTGGGTTTTTTGAAAGGATTTTTTTCGACAGACCTTCCTACACAAGTCTTTTTGAGGCCTTGACCTTTGAGAAGGCTAGCACAGGGAATGTAGTTTTGGTTGGTAGAGGGGCTCAGGTTGTTCTAAGGGGAATACCTGGAATATTCAAGTGTCGAATTGTCGCTCCGTTCGATTTGCGAGTTGAAAGGATAATGGAGCGTTACAATTTTACCAAGAGTGAAGCTCAGGATTTTATCGTCAAATATGACCACGACAGGGAAAATCTTATACGCTCAATATTTAGAAGTGACCCGAACGAATGGTCTTTGTACGATTTAATTCTCAATACTGAGCACTATGAATCCTCAGAGGCAAGCGATGTAATAATCGAAGCCATTGAAAAGATGCAAAAGGCGCAAGATGAGGCAGCCCTGTGCGAAAAACTCAGGAATATTTCGGTAGCGAAACGCCTGGAAGCCCTTCTGAGGCGAAAATTGTCATCCTCCATAGCCAGAAACGTCGAAATTCAGTATGAAACGGGTGGCATTGTGATAATTTCTGGTAGAATAGCTGAGCGAAGAGACAAAGAGCGAGCTGAAAAACTTATCAAAGAATACCCGGGAGTCACTGAGGTTAAAAACGATCTAAAAATTACCGAGTTGACTTTTGGCCTGTAGTAACATTTTAGTTAGTTTTTGACCTATTCACAGTTTCAAAAACTGCGAATTCAGATAAGCATTAGCCTCGAGAAACTTTTTGTTTCTCGAGGGAACATTCCAATAGTTCAATCCAATTTTGACCTCGGATCCTTTAGTAAATAACCTTGGATGTAGTCTTTCACTGAATCTGTGAACTCCATGAATTTGCGGTTGTATCCCGCTCTTAGGAGCTTGGATGTATTTGCGCATGTATAATACTGATATCTCTTTTCTAATCCCTCCGGCATATCGATATATTCAACCTGAACCGGCAAGTTTAAGGCCGAAAATACAGCATTGGCGAGTTGATTGAAGCTCGAAGGTTTGCCCGTTCCTACATTGTAAATCCCAGACAAATCGGGATGTTCCAGAAAAAACATTGTTACCTGGACAGCGTCTTTAACATAAATGAAATCCCGTAATTGTTCTCCATCCGCGTATTCTTTTTTATATGACTTAAATAACTTAACCTTTCCAAGATCTCTTGCCTGAAAATACGCTCTGATAGCAACACTTCTCATGTCGTCTTTATGGTATTCGTTGGGTCCAAATACGTTAAAATATTTTAAGCCCACAGAATATTTTATAAAACCTGTTTTCATAGCCCACAGATCAAACAGTTGCTTGGAATATCCATACATGTTCAGAGGTCTTAAAATATGTGTCATGTCGTGTTCATCACAATACCCGTGCGCGCCATCACCATATGTTGCGGCGCTGGAGGCATATACGAATCTTAGTCCTGGCCTGGCAGCAAAAATATTGGCTAATCTTCTGGAGTAACAAAAATTGTTATCCATCAAGTAATCTGCGTCCAATTCCGTGGTAGAGCTACATGCTCCGAGATGAATGACGGCTCTAACAGCGTGCTCGAAAAGTCCCTTCTCAGCCTTCAAAATGAACTGATCTTTATGTTCGTAATCGCGGTAATTCAGGTCTGTCAGATTTTTCCATTTGTCTGTTTTGCCAAGACGGTCCACGATCAAAATATCAGATTCGCCTGCGTCATTGAGTGCTTTGACTAGATTGCTTCCAATAAAACCGGCTCCACCGGTAACTATAATCATACGATGATTTCCTTCTAGTTATTTTAAGTTGAGCAATTCTACTAATTGATGACCACAAACATATAGATCAATCCTCCGTTTCAAACAAGACATTCCAGACCTCAAGGCCCCTAACAATCTAAATAGTAGACAAAACAAGGCATATTATGGTATGCAAAATTCTATCATCCCCTTGAAGGATCTACCATCTTTTAGGGAGTAACGAGAAATGAAGAAGCTGTTGTTAGTGTTTGCTTTAACAGTAGCAGTAGGAACCGCAGGGATAATCTTTGCAAGTCCCGCTGATGCTTTTCTACCAGGACTAAACCTGCCGTTCTTTGGAAAGAGTTCGTCGAGCTGTAATACACCTGTATGTTGCGCTCCTGCATGCTGTGCGCCTGTTTACTGCGCCCCTGTTTACAAGTGCAAGGCAGTTAAAGCTAAAAGTGCGAAAAAAGGCAGCTCAGCCAAAAAAGCGGATAAGCCCAAGAAAGCTGATAAGCCCGCAAAAACAGACAAGAAATAGTTCTTCCGAAAATCTTGGATGGGACTCAAGGCAGACATCCTCAAAAGCTTACTGCAAGGGGATGAAACTAGGTAGCCAAGCGGATGTCCTACGTTGAGTCCTATCCCTCCAAAATCTTTACCCCGCCATATCTTGAAACACTGCAAATTCAAAAAGACAAAGCTATTCGTGATGATCTCTTTTGATTTTTCTTTCGTCACTGTGATTGTTAATTAGAGATTCGCACAAAAAGTCGCATTTTGATTGAAGGCTGTAGGAGGAAGCAGAAAGGAAAGTAACGCCTCTGTGACAATTTTGGTCGGGACGACTGGATTTGAACCAGCGACCCCTGCGTCCCGAACGCAGTGCTCTACCAGGCTGAGCCACGTCCCGACAAACTTTGATAATACTCCTCAGCTAATCACTTGTCCAGTTTTTTCATATATGAAGAGTGTCGTTACAGTCATGATGCTCAAAATGGGCAGGAATCAAATAGATCAGGCAATCCCAAAATCTTAAATCAGCCCTAACAGGAACTATTCAGATACTGATTTAGAAATCAACGAAACGTAATTTGCGCAGAGCCTTGTAGAGCCATTGAACCAGGCGTTCACTTTTTCACCTTGCAGTTTCTACATTCAGGCTTAATGCCTCTGCCACTAATTGTCATTGGAAGAAAACCCACACATCCATCGAAAAACAGCTTCCTTGAGATTAATTTCAAGCGCTTTCGGAATTTTTTTCCAAAGATGCGCACACAATGTGGTAGATTTCGAATCGACCAATGGTGTCGCAGCAATTCTATCGACAGTAACAGTTGCCAGTGTAGCATGTAATTTGATGGATACGGTCTAGCTTAGGAAAACATACAAACTAGAGGCTGAGGCAGATGCTTTCTAGGAAATTTGAGTTGATTCAAATAGAACCGACTACAAGATGCAATCTGGATTGTATCATGTGCCCTTGGAGGGACATGCATGTCTCAGGGATTGACATGAAAATCGATCTGTTCAGAAAAATTTCTAAATATTTTCCTGAGACCGATGAAATAGATCTAACCGGATCAGGTGAGTCTCTGATGAATCCAAACCTTGTAGAGATGGTTAAATTGGGGAAGGAAAACGGCTGCAGGGTGGGTTTCAGCACCAACGGCCTATTACTTGGTCGAGATCGTGCTAATCGACTCCTGGAAACTGGTATTGATTGGTTTGCTTTTTCGATAGACGCCTCCAAAGACGAAACTTACAAAACGATAAGGGTTGGCGGCAATCTTTCAAAAGTTCTGGAGAACATAGAGTATATCCAGAATTACAGGGAAAGGAACAAAAAACGCCATCCGATGTTAATGATATTCTTTGTTATGATGAAAAGGAACTATACCGAGCTTCCGGATCTCGTTGAATTAGCTTCCTGCATCGGAGTTGACATTGTTGTCGCCAAACATCTCGATGTAATTGTAAATTCGGTTCAGGGCCAGCAGAGAATAATTGACGCTTACGATTCAAGCCTGAATGTACAAGATGTTACTAAGGTGATCGATGACGCTAAATCTAGAGCAAAATCATCGGGAATAAAATTGAGAGTATATGAACTTGCAGATACAGAGAATGCCGTTTGCGAACAAAATCCTTTAAAGACTCTTTTCGTCTCGGCTGACGGTAATGTCAGTCCGTGCATAAGTCTTGCTTATATGAGTCAGAGAGGTTTCAAAGGGGGAATATTCGAAACTCCGGTACTCCATTTTGGCAATCTTCAAAACCAAGACCTTGAGGATATCTTCGAATCTCAAGAATATCGGAAATTCCGTAAAATTTTCGAGGAACGTTCCGCGAAATCTTTATTGACATCTGTAAATTCATTCTTGATCAATTTCAAGCACATTTCCAATTCGACTGATTTTCCTCCTGCGCCAATAGGATGTCAGAACTGCTACAATCTTTATGAAAACTGACAGAAATCAAAAAAATAGCTTGAAAAATGTTCAGTTTTGTTGTCAAGCTATGATCAATTACGGCGCTTTAGAAACCCCAAGAAGCGCGCCATTCCCTTATTTAAATGAATGTTTAATTATTTGGAGGTTTATTCTATGGCTGAGAAGCAATCTCAATGGGCTGCGCTCATTCGAAGTGAAGATTGGCTTGCGGTATGGTTGGGACTATTGATCATCGGCCTGGTTCTAGGAGGATTAACGATCAAAAGTCCGAGCTTTAGATGGGCTGCTGAGAGTGAGTTTCAAACTCTTTCCGTTCAGGCTTTACCGACTGTGGAGGCTGTGGCAAAGACTGCAGGCGAAAAGGGCGAAACGGCTTTACAAAATGAGGCTCTGGCTCTGAAGGCCTCAATAGAAAAAGGCGACCGTAAAGCGGTCGCTGATGCTGCAAAGAAGCTTCAGGAAGCAGCCAAAGGAGTTAAAGATTCATCTCTGAAAAAGAAGGCTACGAGCCTAGGAAAGGAAGTTGGCGGTAGCGCTTCGAACCTTGTGGGCAAGATCTTCGCGTCCGACAATGTCATGAAAGCGGTATATTTAGGACTAGGGATGCTTTTCCTGAGCGCAATTGCCTTGGCATTGATGTCGGTTAATCCATTTAAATTTGCAGTTGGTTTTCCCATAGTGTTCATGCTGGCATTATTGTCTTTGTTTTTAGCTGGTAATCAAACAGTTCGTTACTATGGACTGGAGTACGTGCTCTGGTGTTTGATAATAGGATTGTTCATCAGTAACGTTATAGGTGTCCCGAAATGGCTTGAACCGGCAGTCCGAACAGAATTTTACATCAAAACCGGGCTAGTCATACTCGGAGCAAACATACTGTTTGGCGAAATCCTTGAAGCCGGCGCATTGGGCATGATTCAGGGTATTCTGGTGGTCACGGTCATTTGGTATTTTACTTATTGGATATGCAAGAAACTTAAGCTTGACGATGAATTCGCGGCCTTGCTTTCCAGCGCTGTATCAATTTGTGGAGTTTCTGCGGCTATTGCAACCTCTGGAGCGATCAAAGGAGACCCTAAAAAGCTGAGTTACACAACCTCGCTAGTACTCATTTGCGCAGTGCCCATGTTGGTGTTGCAGCCTTTAATTGCAAAATGGTTTGGCATCCCTGATGAAGTAGCGGGCGCCTGGCTAGGTGGAACCCTTGATACCAGTGGGTCAGTCGTTGCAGCCGGAGCCTTGATAAGCGACACCGCCATGAAGGTCGGCGTCATTGTCAAGATGTCCCAGAATGTTCTGATAGGTGTTGCGGCATTTATTCTTGCCGTCGTTTGGACATACAAAAGAGCTGAAGAAGTGCCGGGTGGCGAAAAACCTGGCATAATGGAAATTTGGATTAGATTTCCAAAGTTCGTCCTAGGTTTCATGGCTGTGTCCATACTGTTTTCGTTTATTTTAAGCCCGGCGGCTGTGGCAGCTAGCAAGGGTCTTCTTGGTGGAATTCGTACAATGTGGTTTGCGCTAGCATTTATGTCAATTGGACTCGAAACAAATTTCAGGGAAATATCTACTATGGGTGGTGGTAAGCCGGCTCTGGGATTCCTTGCAGGACAGGGATTAAACATCATTTGGACTCTGATTCTTGCTTATCTAATTTTTGGTGGCTACATTTTCCCAGTTCCCAAGTTCTAAACTATCATCAATAAATTCACAATTAGCACGTTAGCGGCTCATTCATCCTTTCCGGGGATAAATGAGCCGTTTTCTTTTTTTAAGGTGTGGATGTCATTCAAGGCATGTGTTGCAAAAACCATGAACTGCAAAAGCCACCGGCCAAGATGGCTTAATTTCTAAGTTATCTGGTTCCCCCGGCAGGAATCGAATCTCCGACCTGAGGATTAGAAATCCTCAAAATCTAATTATTTGCATCCACTTTCATTAAGTATTATGGCTAGTTGTCAATCCATCTTATCTTCTTTTCACTCGAATAATATCAAAAAACGTGAACAAATTTTGCAGGACGGTTAGAGCAAGAAGTTCGGGTACTAAGAGAGTTTCTCGAAAACCACAGGAACCGGAAGCAACGGCAACGAGGAGGGAAGCTGCATGCCACGTGCTTGTCAGCAAAGGCTGCTCAATCGCTCTCTTCCTGTTAGGTGAGAATCCTAAAATGTTTTTCCAGACCACACAGCTAATTGAATGAAAGGCTTCCGGCCACAGAGGACTGACCGACCAAATTGATGATGGCAAATACAGATAACCGTTTCAAAAAAACAAAAAAATCATGGAGTTCTAGCATAATTAGTGGTACATGTTTTGGGGTAAGCCACAATCAGTTAATGCCAACTCAATGAGTTAGATGCTATGCTCGTACACTGGACTAGACTAATTTCCTGGTTTTTTGTTTTTGTGCTCGCTGCCGTTGGCATGCAGATGTCAGTCACCCCAGTTTGTGGCGGCGCCGTGCTGGAAGGAGTAAAGGTCCGTGGACGACTTTGCTGCGGCATAGGCGAAGACATCATAGGCTTTTCTGAAAGGGATGCCACTGGCAAATGGCGTGGGTTCAACGTTGATTTTTGTCATGCCGTGGCGGCTGCAGTGCTTGGAGACGCTAGCAAGGTAGAGTTTGTTCCGCACACCACATCCATGCGCTTTCCGCTCCTCCAATCCAGAAAGATTGATCTGCTTGTTAGTAATACGACCTGGACATTTGCACGTGAAGCATTCTTGAAATTACAATTTCCAGCTGTCTTGATCTACGATAGTCAAGCGCTCCTCGTTTTAGCAACATCAGGCGTTACCAAGATCGCAGAGCTTAACGGAGCTAATGTGTGTGTGGAGAAAGGCGCCAGAACCGCTTACACCTTGGGAGATTACTTCTTGGAACAAGGACTTTCAGTGAATCCAGTAGCGGTAGGCTCTGCTGGAGAGATAGCTGAAGCTCTTCTTGATGGACGATGTATTGCCTGCGCTGGACCTGCGTCAAAACTCGCCGGACTGCGAGCGCAGTTGGCTAGCTCAGGAGTTCAGGATGCCAAGATTCTGCCCTATAGCATTTCTAAAGAGCCTCTGTGTCCAGTGACATTGGGAGAAGATAGTGAGTGGGCGACAATAGTCCGATGGGTATTGTATGCGTTGATTTTGGCAGAGGAGAACGGTGTGGCGAAGGGAAACGTTGATTCTGCGACCGTGCAGAAAAATGTCAGATTGTTGCGGATGCAGAGAGGAGAGCATGCAAAGCTTGCAAAGGCCATTGGCCTTCCGGCTGATTGGGCCGTTCTGGCTGTGAAAGCTGTGGGCAACTATGGAGAGATGTTTGATCGCAATCTTGGGAGCAGCAGTCCTCTCAATCTGGAGCGAGGCTTGAACCGGCTTTGGAACGACGGAGGCTTGATGTTTTCCCCACCGATTGAGTGACGGGAACTGGCATGTCGGATCTGCAGATATATCTGACTCTGGTGATTTTTGCGGCGGTTATCGCAGTTATCGCCTTTGATTTAATTGACATGGTGGTAGCAGCCATGCTCGGCGTTTGTATCCTTCTGGTTGCAGGGATACTAGGGGAGGATGATCTGGTAGCAGCCTACGGAACGGCGCGAGGTCCTATTGCCCTCCTTTTCGGAGGGATGGTTGTAGCGCGAGTTCTTGCCAAGACCGGCATATTCGAGCGTGTGGGCAATCTGTTTCTGCGTGCTACTAGGGGGAGCGGTAAGCGTTTCCTGTTATTAATGTTGCTGCTGGTTGGCATAATATGCTCAGTTTTGCCCAACGCCACGACTGTTATTCTTTTGGCCCCCGTGATCATTCGGGTTTCTCAGGAACTTGAATTCGATTTTGTCAGTCCGGTGATTCTGACAGCCATCGTAAGCAATTCTGCAGGAATGCTAACCTTGGTAGGAGATCCTGCCACATTCCTGGTGGGAAATGCCATTGGGATGACTTTCAGCCAATACTTGCAGAAGATCAGTCTCGGAGGCTTTCTAGCGGTTCTGACGATTATACCGCTCCTGCCGTTCCTCCTGCCGGAGATTTGGCGCGCCCCAGTAAAGACTGATCTCAAGCTTGTCGAGACTCGTATTGAGGACCCTTGGTTCGTGGCTCTGGCTACGTCGGTTCTAGTCTTGATGGTATGTCTGTTCTTCATTGGGGAGCGCCTTCCAAATCCTATCATGCCTCCTTCTGTAGCCATAATCGGGGCCACTTTGGGTCTACTTGTAATCTACGCAGTGCGCATAGAGTCCCCCGATAAAGTCATCCGCGATGTCGACTGGAAGACCTTAATCTTCCTCAGCGCTATTTTTTGTTTGGTTCAGGCATTTTCCAAAACCGGTCTGCTTCAGGGCATGGGTGTTACCATGAATTACTGGTTTGGTAGCAATTTCATGCTTGTGGCTCTTGCGTTGTTGGGCGGTATAGGGGTCATGTCATGCCTGCTGGCTAATATTCCGGTCGTTGCCGCTGCCCTAGTCATGACTAAAGGTTACTTTGTCGTCGTAGACGCTGTTCCCGAGGTGGCGCTGTTTCCAGGATTTACTGATTGGCCGACTTCGACACTGCCAGTGTTTGTAGCATTGATGTTTGGTGGAACCTTGGGCGGAAATGCCACTTTGATCGGCGCTTCGGCAAACATCGTCGGAGTTGGAATATGTGCTCAACATGGTCATCATGTGAGTTTTGGACGATTTCTACGCTTCGGCCTTCCCGTAACTGTGGCCCAGCTTGGGATTTCCGCTCTTTACATAATAGGGCTAACATGGCTCATTCACTAGTGTAGGCCAAGCTATGGACTTAAGACCAAGTCTCCCACGCATTCATGTTTTGGCCAAACCGACCGGTTCGGTTTGCAACCTGGGTTGCACATATTGCTTCTATCTGAAGAAAAAAGTTTTTTATCCTGATAGTCATTTTCGAATGACAGATCAGCTTCTGGAGAGGTACATCTCTCAGCTCATTGAGTCTCATCAGGGGGACAGAGTTACAGTTGCCTGGCAAGGAGGCGAGCCAACTCTAATGGGACTTGGCTTCTTTCAACGGGCCATCGAACTGCAGGAAAAATATCGTCGGCCCGGCATGGTTTTCGAGAACACGATCCAGACAAATGGCACACTACTCGATGACAAATGGTGCGAGTTCTTTTTTAGAAACAACTTCCTTGTGGGCATCAGCATAGATGGTCCTCGTGCGCTGCACGATGCGCACCGGGTGGACAGAAACGGTGGCCCCACCTTTGATAAGGTGATCAAGGGCCTACGTTTATTGCAAAAGCATAAGGTAGAATACAATGTCTTGGTAACTGTGAATCGTGCAAATGCCGACCATCCTAAGGAAGTTTACAGTTTCTTGCGTGACGAGATTGGCACGACCTGGATACAGCTCATTCCTGGGATTGAACGTCTTATTAAAGGAACTGTCACCCCCTACCAGCGGGGAACGTCGGTATCAAATCGAACGGTGAGGCCGGTCCAATGGGGTAATTTTCTGATCGCTTTTTTCGACGAATGGATTTGTAACGATGTTGGCAAGATATTCGTGCAAACATTCGAGGCTGCGGTTCGCAACTGGCTGGGAGCAGGTTCATCCGGCATGTGCGTTTTCGATCCTGTCTGCGGGAAGGGACTGGCTCTTGAGCACAATGGGGATCTTTACTCCTGTGATCACTTTGTTGAGCCAGGCTATTTTCTGGGGAGTATTATCAATGACCACATGGTCAACCTTGTGAACTCTGAGCAGCAGAGAAAGTTCGGACGACAAAAGCTGAATACTCTCCCCACTTTGTGCCGAGAGTGTGAGGTCCGCTTTGCCTGTCATGGAGAATGTCCCAAAAACCGATTCTTGACTACACCGGCCGGGGAATCTGGTCTCAACTACCTATGTTCAGGTTACAAAGCTTTTTTCAAACATATTGACCGACCACTAAAGATCATGGCAAGTCTGCTCCGTAGGGGACTCCCGGCTGCCCACGTGATGCGATTCTTCGCTCCGGGACATGTCCGAGACTCTAAAGAGTTCCCTAAAGTCGGCCGTAATGAGCCATGCCCATGCGGAAGCAAGCTCAAGTTCAAAAAATGCCATGGACGTTATGTTAGCGCTACATCAGGATGATTTTTTCCACAATAGTCTGTTTCTCTGGATCTTCTTGAAGGACAGGCCTGCGCGAACAAACTAGGCCAGAGAAAACATGACGGGTTTTCCTCGTGACGCCAATTCAAGGAATGAAGGAGAAATATATGCCACAACACAAGAAGCCAAATATTTTAGTTATTTGGGGTGATGATATCGGCATCACCAACCTCAGTTGCTACTCTGACGGATTGATGGGTTACCGAACCCCCAATATTGATCGTCTCGCAAAGGAGGGAATTCGTTTTACCGACTATTACGGAGAACAGAGTTGTACGGCCGGTCGGGCATCGTTCATTACCGGTCAAAGCCCCTTTCGCACTGGCTTGACCAAGGTGGGTTTCCCCGGAGCGGACTTGGGATTACGTGGTGATGACCCCACCATTGCAGAACTGCTAAAGCCTCTGGGTTATGCCACAGGCCAATTCGGCAAAAACCACTTTGGGGACAAAGATGAATTCCTGCCCACAAACCATGGCTTTGATGAATTCTTTGGAAATCTCTACCACCTCAACGCTGAAGAAGAGCCTGAACATCGCGACTATCCTTCTGAAAAGGACTTTCCCAATTTTCGTAAGAACTTTGGTCCACGGGGGGTAATCCGGAGCCATGCCGATGGGCGAATTGAGGATACCGGTCCATTGACCAAGAAGCGAATGGAGACTGTTGATAGAGAGTTTCTTGAGGGTGCGCTGGATTTTATTGACCGGCAACACAAAGCAGACAAGCCGTTTTTTGTCTGGTTCAATACCACTTGGATGCACTTTCGTGTGCGTCCACCCAAGGAAATACTTGGCCAATCTGGGCGCTGGCAATCTGAGTACCATGATGTCATGATTGAGCACGACAAGCATGTTGGGACTTTGCTAGACAAATTGGACGAGCTGGGGATTGCCGGCGACACCATTGTGTTATACAGCACTGACAACGGAGTGCATATGAACACGTGGCCTGACGGAGGCATGACGCCTTTTCGTAACGAGAAGAATTCCAACTGGGAAGGCGCTTTTCGCGTGCCCTCTCTTGCAAGGTGGCCAGGAAAATTCCCTGCAGGTGTAGTTTCAAACGAAATCATGAGTCACATGGACTGGTTGCCTACGCTCCTAGCTGCCGCAGGCGAGCCAGATATCATTGCAAAGCTCAAGGCCGGCTACCAATGTGGACCAAAGACATTCAAGGTTCACATTGACGGCCTCAATTTTTTACCCTACCTCACTGGCGAAGAAGAAAAAGGACCTCGTGAAAAATTTTTCTACTTTTCCGACGACGGTGAATTGACGGCATTGCGTTACGACAACTGGAAATTAGTCTTCAAGGAGCAACGCATGGCAGGCACCTGCCAAATCTGGGCCGAACCATTTGTAACGCTTCGGATCCCGAAGGTCTTCAATCTGCGCACCGACCCTTTTGAACGGGCCGACATCACTTCCAACACATATTGGGACTGGATGATTGATCATGCTTTCGTGCTTATTCCGGCCCAGAAGGTCGTTGGGGACTTCCTAATGACATTCCAGGAATTTCCGCCGCGTCAAAAGGCAGCCAGTTTCACCGTGGATCAGATTTTGGCAAAGCTCCTGGTAGGTTATTCCGACTGAGCTGAAAATAATTATAAGCTGTTCAAGGCACACAACGATCCGGTTTTAGGCCCGCTTTTCCTAGACCGTGCCAGAAAAAAGCGTATCCTGATCTCTCGGCCAGGATACGCTTGGCTCTCCCTAAACATAGTCCTTACACCAATACTCTAATAGGCCGCATCCTTAGATAATCCTCCTCTCCCCCTGACTTCAAGAGTCATTCCGCATATACGAGCATGATCTCAAGATGCGTCCCATCTACCGCCGGACCACTGAGAGGATCAGTGGCCAAATCCTGATCTGCTTCATCGCCTATGCTCTCGTCAGACAGGCTATATACAGGATCAGCCTCCAATACGAGCCAATGAGCTTCGAGTAGATCAGGAACGAGTTGCTACACACTCAGGCTTCTATCCTGGTAGATACAGCCACCAAAATGAAATACATCCTCCCATCAAAAACGACCCCAGTGCAAAAAAAGTGTCAAAGTCATGAGTCTTTTCTGAATTTTGAGTAAACCCTTCTGTTTCATTTGTGAATTCATAAGTCAGCCATTTTTGTGTCTCATTGTCTATTCGGTTGAGGTTAACCTCCCTATAGAGCAATAAATTTCATTGTTAGAGCTTATTTGTTTGGAGATCGACGTGCCAGGCCGTTGTGGTCTTGGTATGATCTATTTTTCTCACTAATCATCCGTCGTTTGCTCCATATTGAATAAAGCACGCCCAAGAGTCCTCCCCAAATGAGATATGTCAACAACGTGGGAGTGATGTCTTGTCCGTTATCCCACTGGCTGGTGATGAATAGCGCCAAGCCGACATTTCTGGCTATCGTGGCTATTGCTAGGACCGAACGCTGCTCCTGTAATGGTCCTCCCAAGAGGTGGCCAATTGACAACGATATCGTCACCATTATGATGATAGCCCCTGTGGTGTGCCCACAAAAATTCAACATCATTCTGAAATTAGGTTTGAGAACAACGAGAAAAGTCAGTAATACAAAAAGCGCTATGAACAGAAAGTTTGCAAGTATTCTAACGGGGTTGGCTATTAGCCCAGCAAAATTAGGGGTGAAACGCTGGATGAACAGTCCAATAATCACAGGCAGGAATGTTACCTCTGCGACTTGTCGGATAACATGAAAGTGTGTGGCCGGATCGGCTAAGACTTTGAATAAAGCATTAAATATTGACAGGATGAGAGGTGTAACCACTACAGCCAGCAGAGCTAGCGTCAACTGCAGGCTCGCAGCGTATGTAATATCTCCACCGGCCATTTCTGTTCGTTTATACGTAAGGGGCGCGCCCGGCGCTGCTGCCAATACAGCAAGACCGGCGGCAATTTCAGACGGCAGATTGAAGAACCATAACAGCAGAGCCACAACCATTGGGGCCAACACGATTACAGCGAGAAGTGATCGTAACAACAAATTCGGCCGATGCAACAGAGATGTAATTTCTTGAAAAGAGTGATTAAGGCCGAGAGCCAGCATGAGGAAAAAAATCGTGCCAGTGATGAGCAGGAGGAAGATGGGGTGATCCATGGTTCTAAGCTCCCGTACTGACTGAATGAAACCATTAGTGTCCGAACGTTGTGAAAAGATATTTGCCTAACTTATTGATTAAGTCTTGTAAAAACCACATCATGCCATTAATTGACTTGAAATCTTTCCAATCAAGGAGCCACATTTTGGGAAAAACTTCTTTGGGGCCTCATCGTGTATTCTGGAAAAGTTGTATTGTCTCAAGTAATGGATTTTTTTTCTCCCCATGTCTTTCGCCAATGAGTAGATTTCTACAACGTAAACTACAAAGTCAAGGAGTTTAGGCCCCTGGATGTAACGTCTAAGGAAGATGGAGCTATTTTTCAAAATGGATCAAACAAAATCTCCTCTTAAGGAATAAACGGAAGCAACCAAAGGCGCCCTCTTTCAATATCCATCTATTCTGATAATTTTTCCCCTCAGGTCAATACACTATGAAAAAATAACTCCATTTCGGTAGGGATAATATGAAAACTTACAATTGGGCGACTTTGTTTTTCTACTCAATCTCATTACAATTGACATGAAAAACGACCAAGTTGAACCAGACCTCTTGATGATCCAACTTCTCTAAACTTTAACGAAAGATCAACTCATTGACGAGCTGAGCGAGGCCTTCATGTGGCTCATTTCATCGAAAGAATGAAGACACAAACATTTGTGCCTTGCTGACAGGGCTTTAGAGAGTAGCTATAAAACGTCAAGCCGCCTTTTTTCTGGTACCAGTTTTGGTATCAGTTTACATTTTCCAGATTAGCTACATTGAGGTGTAAGTGTTTGATTTTATTACGCTGCGGCGAATTGGCGCGTACCCCCAAAAAACCCCCAAGAACTAATAAAGCCACCCTTTAAGGTGGCTTAATTTCTAACTTATCTGGTACCCCCGGCAGGAATCGAACCTGCGACCTGCGGATTAGGAATCCGTCGCTCTATCCCCTGAGCTACGGGGGCTTTTAAAAAATACCAATATATCTTTTTAAAATAGAATCAAATTAAAATGAAAGTCAAATTTTTTGTTTTTTAGAAGGTGGGTAGATTCAAAAAACTGGATATTCTAGTAATTAGAATAAATGACTGACAATGATTTAGAACCCCTCTTTTCCATTGGAACTCTGTTTAGTCTCCTGGGGAAAAATATTTCTTGTGAGATGTTCCGAATCGTGACAAATGAAAACCCCCGATTGAGTCGGGGGTCTATCTTTTCAGTTTTTGAAAACACTGCGGTGAAATACATGGAGCCAATTTTCCTTAGAAATATGAAAAATCAGTCCGCATGTTTTCTGAGGAAGGTGGGGATATCCAAATCTTCCTCAGTTTCCATATTGTAATCATCGACAAGGCTCAAATGTCTGCTATTTTTTTCTCGCTGGCTTTTTCTGATAAAAGCAGGAAAATTGCTCTCCCGGACTTTCCCTGGGACGACAGTTCGTGCTATGGGTTTCTCAGAATAATTTGTCTCAATGATTGGTGTGTGTGTTCTAACCGTGTGATTAAATTCAGAAGTGTCAATTGATGAAGTTTCGGCCCTTCCGAAACCAGTAGCAATAACAGTCACACTTACGGCGTCTCCCATTTCTTCGTCAATGACAGCTCCAAAAATTATATTTGCATCATCATGGGCTTCGTTCTGGATTATAGAAACGGCGTCATTAATCTCCGTCAAGGACATATTTGAAGAGCCTGTTATATTGATTAAAACACCTCGAGCTCCGGACATGGAAATATCTTCCAAGAGTGGACTATTGATTGCGCTTCTAGTGGCTTCTTCGATTCTACCGTCGCCAATCGCCGATCCTGTGCCCATCAATGCCACTCCCTTTTCAGACATGATGGTTTTCACATCGGCAAAATCCAAGTTTATCAAACCGTTTACCGTTACAAGATCAGAGATACCCCTGACACCTTGTAACAACACGTCATCCGCTTTCCTGAAAGCATCGACAAAAGAAATGTCCTTTTTTAGAGATAGCAATTTCTGATTCGGAATTATGATTAGCGTATCGACTTCCCTACGTAGCTGTTCAATCCCTTCTTCGGCCTGACGAAGTCGACGCTTGCCTTCAAAAAAGAACGGTTTTGTTACTACGGCAACTGTCAGAGCGCCGATTTCCTGTCTTGCTATTCTGGCTATAATGGGCGCAGCGCCTGTGCCTGTTCCACCTCCAAGCCCGGTGGTGATAAAAACCATGTCGGAACCCTCAAGAGAGTCACGTATGGTTTCATAATCTTCGTTAGCGGCGATTCTTCCAATTTCAGGGTCAGCTCCAGCGCCTAATCCTCGTGTCTGCTGTCTACCGATCTGTAATTTTATCGGAGCCAGATTATTTTCAAGAGCTTGAGAGTCCGTGTTGGCCGATACAAAATCTACTCCGCCCAAACCTGCTCGAATCATGTTATTGACGGCGTTTCCTCCGCCACCACCGACACCTATAACCCTAATGACGGCACTACGATTTGGTTCAAGTTCAAAATCCAGCATTTGCCGGCGCCTCCTGTAATAAAAATCAATACAAGCTTTTCCAAACCCCAAGCAATACCTTAAAAGGCCTCAGCAAACCATTGTTTCATGCGTCCCAAAACCTTGTTAAACATGTGATTCGATTCGTAAGATATTGTTATGTCCATTCCCTTATTCCGGGCTCCCCACAAAACAAGCCCTACTCCTGTGGCATAAACAGGCGAGTTTACCACATCCACCAATCCACTGATGCCAGAAGGGTATCCTAGCCTTACAGGCATGTCGAATATTTGCTCAGATAATTCAACCATACCTTCAACAGCAACAGCTCCGCCTGTGAGAACTATGCCGGAGGCTATGACATTCATTAGACCATATTTGTCTAATTCTCTTTTCACCAAACTCATTATTTCTTCCAGACGAGGTTCGGTGATATCAGCTAGAACCGATCGAGCAATTACTCTGGGTTGCCTGCCCCCAACGCCTGGAACAGTTATAGTTTCATCCTTATTGACCATCGATGAAAGGGCGCAGCCATATCGTTTCTTGATGCGTTCGGCTTCACTGGTAGGGGTGCGAAGTCCGACGGCAATGTCATTGGTCAACTGATCGCCGCCAACTGGAATAACAGCGGTGTGCAGAATAGATCCTTCGAAAAATACTGCAATATCAGTGGTTCCACCACCAATATCTATGAGAGCCACACCAAGTTCTTTTTCATCTGAGGACAGAACCGCTTCAGATGAAGCCATTTGTTGAAGAATAAGGTCGTTAACAGTAAGGCCGCTTCTATGAGCGCACCTGACAATATTTTGAGCGGCGGAAACGGCTCCGGTGATAATGTGTACTTTGGCTTCCAGACGGACACCGGCCATTCCGATGGGTTCTTTAATACCCTCCTGATCATCCACCATGAACTCTTGGGGAAGGATGTGAATAACTTCTCGATCGAGCGGAATGGCCACGGCGCGAGCAGCGTCTATGACACGGGCAACCTCCTGAGGGGTAATTTCTCTATTTTTGATGGCAATTACTCCATGGGAATTTATGCCCTTGATATGACCTCCGGATATCCCGGCATAGGCGCTTTCTGCTCTAACGCCAGCCATCAATTCCGCGTCATTTACGGCTTTTTTTATACTTGCTACTGTGTGATCTATGTTTACTACCACGCCTCTTCTGAGGCCACGCGAGGGCGCTGTTCCCACCCCTATGATGTCAATTACACCATCAGCGTTTATTTCGCCAATGATTGCACATACTTTGGTAGTTCCAACATCAAGTCCACAGATTATGTTTTCGCTATGTGCCATATTCTACCCCTGATGGAGCGGTTCTTCAGAAGAACGCACAATTGCCCGGTCATCGAAGTCAAGGTTGATCACTCGTGCGTGATTCCATTCCCCCTTGTCCGCCAGAATTTTTTTCAGCTGCTCATATCGACCAAGCTTGAGCTCGAAATTTCCCTTGCCTAGTACGATGAGCTGACCAGAGCGTGTTAAAAGAGAAATACCTTCATCCAGATGAAGCCTTATTTCGGACAAATCGCTGACCGACAGCTCTGAGCTGAATTTCTCTAGGTTATCTAGAAGCCCTAGAGCGCTTCGAAGGATGTCCTGAACCGCAAGTCCATTGTTAAAAATTTCATTTGGTTTTAAACCGGTAAAAAGTGGATAGTCTACCGAATCCCCCGGAAACAATCGGGTAAAAATTTCCGCGTTTTCGTCCAGGTAATAGATTTTATCAGCAGCCAGAACCCCTCTGGGCGTTCGCTCTTCCACTTCCACTATCAACTGATCGGGAAATCTCCTGTAAACCCCAGCAGATCGCAACCATGGATGCCTTTTTAACCGTTGAACTATCGAATCAAGTTCAACCGTAAGCAGGTTTACGCCACTCTCTATCTCAGCCACCTCTATCACTTCCGCTACAGATAGCTTCTGATTCCCAATGACTTCTACATTTCTCAGGTTGAAATAAGGAGCCCCTCTTGAGAAGAGATAGACCAGAGCCGCAGCCAAAAATAAGTTTATAGTTATTCCCGAAGCAACGAGCGCTTTGAATACAGACCTGTTTCGCATCTTGATCAAAGCTCGATCAGAATCGTTAGGGTTTTCCTGTCTTGTTTGTGTCAAGTCTGCACCGGTTTTCAATTCTCGACTCAACTTTCTACAATTCGTATCTCTAGTTCCAGGTTAATCCCTTCTCTGTCCAATGCCTTTTGCCTAATCAAATCGATCAGGTTAATAACTTCCTGTGCTTTGGCTTTACCCAGATTCACAATGAAGTTCGCATGCTTTTCGGAGACTTCGGCTGATCCAATTCTCGTCCCTTTGAAACCAAGTCTCTCGATAATGGCCCCTGCGGGATTTTCAGGTGAAGGATTCTTGAAAATGCAGCCCGCGCTGGCCACCCCACGCGGTTGACTGGTTCTTCGTTTAGTTTTGGCTAAATCGAGCTCAAGCCTTATCTCCTTCATGTCTCCCTTTTTTCCCTTCAGAAGCGCCGAAGTCACTATCGCGTTCGGCGGCAACTTCATGTTACGATATCCATAGTCCAAATCGCGAATTTTTGAAACTATTTTCTTACATTTTGCATCTAAAAGTTCAATTTCACATATTAAATTTGATAAATTAAAATTGAAAGCTCCCGCGTTGCAGGCGATTGAGCCGCCGATTTGACCAGGAATTCCCCACAATTTTGAGATTCCCAAAGCGGAAAATTGGCCAAATTTTCGAACAATTTTTGGCAAAGAAACGCCAGCAGCGGCCCTGATTGCAATTTCATGTTTATTATTATTAATGATTTCCATATCTTGAAATTTAGCTAAAGAAAGTATTACTCCTCGAAAACCTTCGTCGGAGAACAGGAGATTTGATCCTGCGCCAATTGGCATGAATCTGATGCCATGTTCCAGGAGTATCTTGATGACCGCGCATGCTTCATTTTCAGTAGTAGGAAAGGCGATCAAATCAGCAGAGCCACCAATTCTGAAAGAGGTCAGTCTGCTTAGGGGGAAATTCCTGAGAGTTCTGCCTGCAAGAGTTTTGTCAATGATGTCATATATTCTATCATTCATGTTGTTCTTCGAAATAAGGGCCTTAAGGAAATTGGTTGGCTGAAGGGACAGCGTTTGACATGACTTGTTTGATGAAAATCCATCGGCAATTATGGACAACGCAAATCAAAATCCCTGTTCACAACATAAAGATTCTGAATAGTGAGTTTTTTCTCTAGTGCCTATTTTTGAGATGCTCCAAGATCACCGGCCCTATCTTGGTAACATCGCCGGCGCCCAATGTTATTAGCATGTCTCCTGGCTGCAATGAATTTGCAATCAATGCTGGTATTTCATCTCTATTGGAAATATGAACAGCTCTTTTGTGGCCCCGAAGTCTTATTCCTTCACACAAAGATGCCGCGGAAACCCCTTCTATGGGTTTTTCGCTCGCGGCATAAATATCCATGACGAACAGCAGATCTGTATCATGGAATGCTGTAAGGAATTGATCAAAAAGCGCCTTTGTTCGAGTATATCGATGAGGTTGAAATAGAACTGCAATTCTTTTTTCGGCAATTTGCTTTGCCGCCTCTAGAACTGCTCGGATTTCGTTGGGATGGTGGCCATAGTCATCTATAACAGTTATGCCAGCCTCTCTTCCTCGTAAAGTGAATCTACGTTGAACTCCAGGAAAAGATTCCAACGCCTTTCTTGTTGTTTCGAAAGGAACGTCAAATATATCTGCAACCGTTATTGCAGCGAGTGAATTAACGATATTATGAGCTCCGGGTATTGGGAGCTTGATTTCGCCTAACTTCTGATCCTCTTTGAATACTTGAAAGATGGAGAGTCCCCCCTCAAATTTAGGTTTGACCGCTCGAATTGCAGCCTGTGAACTTAGCCCATATGTAACGATTCGTTTAGAGACGGAGGGAATTATGTTCTGGACTTCATAATCGTCCAGACACAGAATGGCATATCCATAAAAGGGTATACGATCAATGAATTCCAAAAATGCGGATCGTATTTCATCCATACTGGAGTAACAGTCCATGTGTTCAAGATCGAGATTTGTGACGATTCCGACTGTAGGATGAAGTTTTAGAAATGATTTGTCCGACTCGTCTGCTTCGGCGACCAACAATTTCCCGTGCCCGAGTTTAGCGCCACTTCCAAGCGAATCGAGTTTACCTCCTATGACGACTGTTGGATCCAATCCTCCCTGGGCTAGAACGTAGGCGATCATCGAGGTGGTAGTTGTTTTGCCATGCATGCCGGCTACGGCTATGGATGTCTGCATGCGCATCAATTCTGCTAGCATTTCCGCCCTTGGAATGACAGGGATTCTTCTTTCATGGGCTACAACAATTTCGGGATTGTCGCTTTTTACTGCTGAAGAGAAGACGACAACGTCTGCTTTTTCAATATGTGAGGCGTCATGTCCAATCCATATCTTGGCGCCTTGTTCCCTGAGCCTAAGTACTCCACCGGATTCTTGCAAATCGGAGCCGCTCACTCTGAAGCCGAGAGCCAACAAGATTTCGGCAATACCACTCATGCCAACTCCACCGATACCTACGAAGTGAACATCTTTAACCCTTTTGAACAGAGCGCCAATCAATTTGATTTCCTTTTGAGTTTTAGTATTTCCCTTGCGATGGTTCTAGCAGCCTGAGGCCGACCGAGTTTTCTTGAATTCAAGGCCATTTTTTCCAAAGTTTCTTGCTGAGCCATCAATTCGATTATTGATTTAACAAGAATTCCGGAGCTTAGTTCCGAGTCAAGGACGATTCTAGCGGCGCCACGTGCCTCCAGAAATTTGGCGTTGTAAAGTTGGTGGTCTTTGATAGCGAATGGATATGGAACCAGTATCGCCGGTTTACCAAGAGCCGTGAGTTCCGCCAGGGTACTGGCTCCGCTCCGACTAACCACCAAATCGGCCCACTTATAATGAGGTCCTATGTCATCTATGAATTCAAAAACCTCTGCGTCTATTCCAAGTTCGGTGTATGCTTTTCTTACTTCGTCTGCTGCGCCCATTCCTGTTTGGTGCCTTATCGAAATCTTACCTTTATGATCTCTGAGATCATGAACTCCTGATATCATAGCTTGATTAATGCTTCTAGCTCCCAAGGAACCACCGAAGATCAGGATCTTGAATTTGTCTGACCCGTTGTCAGGTAAAGCAGTAAGCAATTCCTCACGTATGGGATTTCCGACTAAAAGTGTCTTGAGTGGGTCTGTTGGAGGTGTAGTTTTCTCCCAGGAAATGAAGATCTTATTCACTACTCGAGAAAGCAGCTTATTGGTTAATCCCATCAAGGAGTTTTGTTCCTGAATACCTGTTGGCGCTCCAAGAAAGGTGGCAGCGGCTAAGGTTGGTCCAGAAGCATAGCCTCCGACCCCGAGAACAAAATCCGGCCTGTAATCCTTGATAATTTTCACAGACTGGTAGAGACCGACTGGAATAGTGAACAAGGCTTTTATCTTATTGAAAAATCCTTTGCCAAGCATGCCTTTGGAGTCAATGAATCTGATAGAAAACTCAGTCTGAGGAATTATTCTGGCTTCTATACCTTTTTTAACACCCACAAAAAGCACTTTCCCATCGGGATGTTCACTCCTGAAAGCTCTAGCAATAGCCAGAGCAGGGAACAAATGCCCTCCGGTTCCTCCCCCGGCTATTAGCAGTCGCATGATTTCCTATCCTTTGTCTCCTGGTGTTCAGCGCCGCTGATGGACAAGAGTATCCCTATACCTGCCAAGTTCACGATCAGAGAAGTCCCCCCAAGGGATATAAGGGGTAACGGCAATCCTTTTGTTGGGAGCATGCCCATAGCGACAGCCATGTTCAAAAGAGCCTGAATTCCTAATAGAGAGGATATTCCAAAAGCTAAATACTTATTGAACGGGTCTTGACATCGCAAAGACACCATAAAACCTTTGGTAACTAGCGCGCTGAAGAGCAAAATTACGGAAGTGACTCCTAAAAGACCCAATTCCTCTCCAATTACCGAAAAGATAAAATCCGACTGAGGTTGAGGCAAATAGAAAAGTTTCTGAATGCCTTTACCTATACCGGCGCCCCATAAACCACCGCATCCAAAAGCTACGAGGCTCTGTATAATTTGAAACCCGGAGCTTAATGGGTCACTCCAGGGGTCCAAAAAGCTTTTCAGACGGGAAAGTCTATATTGAGCGCTCATTCCCACATGAATCAGGAAGGGCAAAGCGAGAAGGCTGCATCCGGCAAGGTGTGTAATACGGACTCCCGCCACGAACATCATTAGAAATCCAACCGTGGTAATTATTACAGCCGAACCAAAATCTGGTTGAATCAGAACAAGAAGAATAACGAATGCTATAATCAGAATATGAGGAACAAATCCAACTGTGAAACTCTTGATGCTCTCACCTTTTTTACAGAGAGAATGAGCGAAGAAAATTATTAATGCGTACTTTATGAGTTCAGAGGGTTGTAGAAAAAAACCAAAAGGCATTCTAATCCAACGTCTCGATCCCCCTAATTCTATCCCGATCCCTGGAATAAATACCAGAACCATAAGGAGCAAACCAACTCCCAATACTGGACCTGCGGACTCTTTCCAAAAGTTGGGATTAACTCTTGACAGGAAGAACATCAGCGTCAAGCCGATTAGCATGGAAATGCCTTGTCGTTTGGTGTAGTAAAAACCATCGCCAAATTTTCCAGAAGCAATCATGTAGCCTGCGGATGTGACCATCACGATGCCTATAGCCAAAATTACCACGGTGATGGCTAATATCATGGGATCATTGCGAAATCCGCTTATAAAAAAATTCAGTGATTTTTTTTCTACTGCCGTCTGACTCATTCGATGCTCCGACTAGATCTCTAGATGCAAGTCCAAACAGCCCCTTGAGGCACTTTGATCGAACTAGATTCTGTTCCAGTATTCTTTGTCGATCGATGCTCCGGTCTATATTCAACTGCGTTTGGGAATCTGCCTGGTAATCCCTGACAAATTATGATTCCATGCTTGCCGTTTGTGCATAATCTTAATTTCAGCCTTCTTCCCGACCTGCTATTCATGACGCCTCCATCTTTATCTTAATTTTAGAGTGCTCATGGCAATAAGCGCAAAAAATATGGAGATAATCCAAAACCTGACGATGACTTTCGGTTCAGCCCATCCTTTAAGTTCAAAATGGTGGTGTATGGGCGCCATATTGAAAATTCTTTTCCCCGTAGTTTTGAAAGAAGTAACTTGCAATATTACGGACATTGCCTCGATCACAAAGACCCCTCCAGCTATTGCTAACAATATCTCGTGCTTTGTGACAACGGCCACAGCCCCTAAAAGACCACCCAAGGATAATGATCCAACGTCTCCCATAAAAACTTCGGCAGGGTAAGCGTTGTACCACAAGAATCCCATTCCTGCTCCGAGCATAGCGCCGCATACAACACACAACTCACCTGATCCTGGAACATAAGGAACCTGTAAGTACTGCGCTAACTTTAAGTGACCAGAAATATACGCAAATATAAGATAGGTGGCGCCGCAGATCATTACCGGGCCAATTGCCAAACCATCTAAACCGTCCGTCAAATTGACAGCGTTTGAGGCTCCTGCGATTACAAGAGCTGCGAAAGGTATGTACCAAATTCCCAAATCAGGGGTGATATTCTTGAAAAACGGGACAGCGAGAGTAGTCTTAAATACAGGATCTAGCCACAAGATGAGCCCTACAAGGCAACCGATTATTAATTGGAGCCCAAGCTTGTATTTGCCACTCAAACCCCTATGGTTCCGGCGAATAATCTTAAGATAATCATCTAGAAAACCAATTGCTCCATAACCAAGAGTGACTCCGAGGACTATCCAAACATAAATGTTGTCAAGCCGTGCCCAAAGCATACATGAAAAAGTTAGGGCAAAAAGTATCAATAAGCCGCCCATAGTAGGGGTGCCAGACTTTCCCAAGTGTGATTTGGGCCCATCGTCTCTGACCATCTGCCCAATTTGGAATTCTCTCAAATAGTCTATTAAAGGTTTACCCAACAAAAAACTTATCATCAAGGCAGTCAAGGTCGCCATAATAGCTCGAAAGGATATATACTTGAATACATTGAATAATATGTGATTTGGGCCCAATGGATAAAGCAAATGGTAAAGCATAAACTATATCTCCTCCATTATCCTGTCTGCTATGTATTCCATCTTCATTGCTCGAGAGGCTTTAACCAATATCCTGTCATAGGCGCCCAATTCATTTCTTAGAATCTTCCACGCAGATTCTTTATCCTCGAAAAGATCCAGCGATTTTGTCTCACTCTTGTATTTTGAAAAACCATCTTCGAAAGCTTTTGAAGATTGACCAATGAAAACAATCTTATCTATATCAAGCGACGCCGCAAATTCTCCCAGCTTTTGATGGAGTGAATATGAGAGTTCACCGAGTTCCATCATGTCCCCAAGGATGGCGATTTTCTTTGCTCCCTGGTTAAATTCAACCAGAGTCTCCAGAGCGGCTTTCATAGATTGGGGATTAGCATTGTAATAATCCTTGAGAAGAATTCTATTACTCGAAAGCCTTACTGTTTCCATGCGCCAAGATGGCGCTTCCATCAACTCTAGAGCCCGAGCGGCCTGATCCAAATTTGAACCCAAGGAAAGACAAGCTGCGATAGCAGCCAATGCATTGGAAATGTTATGTTTTCCACGCATGTTAATAGTTATTTTCTTGGTTCCCCATGGGCTTTCAATTAGGAAATGGGTTCGTTCGTCTATTTTGATGTTTGAAGCTCTAAAATCGCCATCATTAATTGAAAAGGTAAAAATTTTGCCCTTGAATTGATCATACAGTTCTTCCAATTCTGGGACACCAAAAGGCGCCACGCCAACCTTTGAGGCTGCTTGGATAAGTTTGAATTTTTCACGAGCTACATTTTTTACATTTTTAAGACCTTCCAGATGAACTGGTCCTATTGTAGAAATTACTGCCACATCGGGAGAGGCCGCTTTAGCCAGGAGATCCATTTCACCAATCTGGTTTATTCCTGCCTCAACCACTGCGGCTTCATGTTCAGATCCTATCGCCAAGACTGTCATCGGTAAGCCAATAACATTATTAAGATTTCCCTTGGTAGCTAATGTCTTGTATGTCTGAGACAATATGGCGAAAATCATTTCTTTGACAGTGGTTTTGCCAGAGGAGCCTGTAACAGCAATCAAGGGTGTCGGAAATAATATACGGTGGGTTGATGCAAGGTCAGTCAAACATCGGAGGGAGTCCTGAATCTTAATCAGGACCTGATCAGACAAGTCTGTTAGTAATTTGTCGGAAAAGTTGCTGACTACAAGACTGCCTCTGGCGCCGGCCCTGATGGCCGGAATCACGTAATCGAAACCATTGAACTTTTCGCCAATTATTGGCAAAAATAGATCACCTTTTTTGATGTCACGTGAATCAGTGGAAATTCCAGTGAAGACCGTTTCTGGATTTCCCCAAATTATTTCACCGTGACATATCGAACATATTTGACGTGCGCTATATTTAACTTCGTCAGCTCGCATTAGAATGAATTCCCAAAGATATTTTGTTCGAATATAACTAAGGCTCGAGAAGCTCTAGAGCTTTGAGTAGCTCCTCTCTGTCGTCAAAGGGATATCGTACCCCATGGATTTCCTGATAGGTCTCATGCCCTTTGCCGGCTACTAAAAGAGTATCGTTTTCCTGTAATTGTCTCACAATCCACTTTATTGCTTCCCTTCTATCGGGGATCACAGCGTACTTACCTGTTTGAACGGCATGGTCGTGGTCATTTATTAGAGACAATTCAAGCCCTGCCCGTCTGACACCGAATTCAATCTGACTAATTATTTCAAGTGGATTTTCGGTTCTAGGATTGTCAGATGTGATTAGCACAAAATCGCTTGCGATGGCGGCCTGTTCTCCCATCAATGGTCTCTTGGTTTTGTCCCTATCGCCTCCACAGCCTACAACTGTAAGTATCCGGCCTGTTGAGGATTTGCGAAGGGCTTGGAGTACATTTGTAAGAGCGTTCGGAGTGTGCGCATAGTCCACAAAGACGTAGCCTCGTCTCGAGGGGATTCTCTGAAGTCGTCCTGGGACTTCTTCAAGGCTTTTGATGCCTTGAACGATGGAATCATGAGAAAAACCCAGGGCTGATGAAACGGCGATTGCCGCCAATATGTTGGACAAATTAAAAGAACCAGTCAAGCAGGATTCAATTTCCAATAGTCCCCTGGGAGACGATATTGTCCCGTCTATTCCGTCAGAATTGATAAGCGCCTTGAATGGGTGAAAATCACAATCAGGAGTTGATCCAAAAGATAGTTTATCTATCCCCTCTATTTCTGAGAGTAATCTCTTACCATAAAGATCATCATAGTTGATTATGGCGGTCTTGTTTTTCTTGCGAGAATTTTTCAAGAGACGAGAAAATAATAACGCTTTCGCATTGAAATAATCTTCCATATCTTTGTGATAGTCGAGATGGTCCTGGGTGAGGTTAGTAAAAACGCCGACATCGAACTCACATCCATTCAAACGACCCATTGTCAATCCATGAGAAGAAACTTCCATAAAAACATGAGATACTCCATTGCTGACCATTTCATTTAGCATGAACTGCAAATCCGAGGCTTCCGGTGTAGTATTCGATGCAGCCATTTCATGGTTTTTCCACCTGTAATTAATTGTTCCTATAACCCCTGGAGTATGTCCAGCGGCTCTGGCTATTGATTCGAGTAAAAAGGTTAACGTGGTCTTTCCATTGGTGCCGGTTATTCCCACTAATGAAATTTTATGCGTGGGCTTGTTGTATACGACAGAGGACAACATTCCTAAAACATCACGGGTGTTTTGCACAGTGATCCAAGTCACAGAATCTCGGCGGAAATGGCTTTCGGGATCCGTTTGCGCTACTATAGCAGCTGCGCCTTTCTCAATCGCCAATCCTATAAAATCATGTCCATCACACTTGTCTCCAGGAATCGCCGCGAACATCCATCCTGGCTCTACCTTTCTACTGTCATGAGTGATTCCCAGCACTTGAATCTCGGAACTTCCATGGATGACGCAGCTTTCCAAGGATGACACTACGTCTCTGACGAAAGCGCTCATAGATTTCCTCCACCGAAGGATACCGAAATGCTGGCGCCTTCATTTACTATCGTTCCTGGTTTCGGTTTCTGGGATATGACTTTCCCAAATCCGTTCATGGAAACATCACATTTCATTGTGTTCATGACATCTAGGACTTGCCTCATGTTTAGGCCTTTGAAATCTGGCACAGTCCATTCACCGGGATTTGGGCCTGGTTGAACTGAGATTGCCTGCTCGGGGGCGGAAGCCGGTCTTGACCATTCCCCTTTTGAGGCCATTATGGGGTTGCTGTGATTATTGGGTTGACTGCCACAAAGCGCCAGTATACCCTCGGCCATTTTTTTGAAGACTGGAGCTGCTACTTTACCGCCAGTGCGATCCTTGAAGATTCGAGGTTCATCAATCATTACCATTATGGCCAAACGAGGTTTGACAGCCATCATGGCTCCTACAAAAGACATTACATATCTATCTTTTGAGTAGCCTCCAGCAGGATCTGCCTTCTGCGCTGTGCCCGTCTTTCCAATGACATCGACATCCGGAATATATGCTGCTTTAGCCGTTCCAACAGTTACGGCTTTTCGTAATATCTTGACGACTTTCTCAGATGTCTGTTCTCGGATGACTCTCCTTTGTATGCGTGGCTGAAACTCTAGAACCGTCTCCCCCATCTGATTGGATATCTTAGCAGTTATATGGGGCCAATAATAATTGCCTCCATTCACGGCTGCACTAAAAGCGCTTATTAACTGAATTGGACTGACACTTACGCCCTGACCAAAAGCGAGGTTAGCTTTCGTTAAAACAGACCATTTCTCGGGGGCCGGAAGCAAACCGTTTCTTTCCCCAGGCAAGTCAACATTAGTTACGCTTCCAAATCCAAAATCCTGAAGTATCCTGTAAAAATCCTTCTTGGTAAGTTTTTCAGATAGTTTTACAACCCCTATGTTGCTCGAAAGTGAAATGATGTCCTCAAAGTTCAGAAATTTATGTGGAGCCACATCATGAATATTGGCGCCGTTATACCTCATCAAACCATTGTGACAAAAAATCTTTTCACTTTGGTCAATTTTGTTTAGTTCAATTATAGCGGCCGCCAGAAAAACTTTAAAGGTTGAGCCTGGTTCAAATGTGTCTGCAACAGCCCTATTTCTGCGATGGGCAGGAGGGGCCTCATGAAAAGTGTTGAGGTTAAAAGTTGGCCTAACAGCTAGAGCAAGGATTTCTCCAGTATCAATATTCATGACGATAGCTTGCCCGCTTTTAGCCTGTTCATGGCGGACAGCATCTTCGAGTTCTCTTTCAACAATGTGTTGAATATTTCGGTCAAGAGTCAGATAAATGTCGTTTCGAACGGGCGCCGCACCCATCAAATTGAACATTACCGGCCGACCTAGAGCGTCCTTTTGGCCACTGACCGGAATGGGATCAGTTTTAAGATAATCATCAAAATAAAGCTCGAGTCCCTCGAGTCCCTTGGAGTCCATTCCAGCAAAGCCAATCGCATGGGCGGCAAATTTTTTCAAGGGGTAGAATCGAGCGTACTCAGAGGCTGTGAAAACGCCATCCAATTCAGCTCTTTTTACTTTGTCGGCCACGTAAGGAGAAACCCTTCGTTTTATCCAAACAAAAGGGCGATCTTCCTTCAATTTGGATAAGACTTCGTCAGGATTCATTTCCAGTATTTCCCCCAGGTGTTGCGCTATTTCGTTACGTTCCTGACCTCCTGAAATCCTTCGAGGTCTTGCATAAATTGAATTAACTTCAAGACTAGCTGCCAACTGTTCGCCTGATCGGTCTAAGATAAGTCCTCTTCTCGACTCAAGAGTGATAACGCGGGTGCGTTGTCTTTCTGCTTTTTTCTGTAAAACCTCAGAATCCGTAACGTGCAACTTGTGAGCACGAAATATCAGACAACCTGCTCCAACAGCAAAAACACAAGCCACGAGTGTGATCCGGAACGATACCCAACGTTTTTTATCTTTGTTAAGGGACATGAATCACCTTACCAATTGATGGGAAACGCAAACCTTGTCGTGAAGCCTTTTTTTCTAACTCGCCCGGGGATTCCAGGCTCGCTATTTCAAGAAGTAATTCTCTTTTCCTGTTTTTAAGTTCTTTGTTCTTTTTTTCGAGCTCAGCTATCTCGTATCCCACTTGGACTATTTTCATGCGATTCCAAACGTAGAAAAACCCGACGAATAGAGACACGATTAAAGCGCTAACTCCAATGAAGGTGACCCATCGTCTAAAACCATCAGAAACATGAAAATAATGTGTGAAACCAATCTTGACGGTTTGTAGAGCTGAAAATAACTTTTGAGTCATGCGCATCTTAAATTAAAAACCCTGTCATCATCGTTCAAGCAACTGACTCGATTGAACGTAACCTGGCCGACCGAGCTCTAGGATTATTTCTCGATTCTTCCAAAGATGGTCGAACAGGTTTAGACGTAACAATTCGCCATTGAGAGGACCCTGTCACTCTTTGTTTGAAGGACACCTTCACCATCCGATCTTCTAGTGAATGATAGGAAACCACACAAAGACGTGCTCCCGGGTTTAGTAATGGCGGCAATTCTTCTAGAGCCCTCTTGAGATTATCGAGTTCCTCATTTACCATGATTCTCAAAGCCTGAAACGTTCTGGTTGCCGGATGAATCCTTCCTCGACGGCCAGGAATCATACGAGCAACTAATTCGGCAAGGTCCTTAGTGGTTTTTAAAGTTCCTTTTCTAGCGGCCCCGATGATCGCCTTGGATATCCTGGAAGAAAAGCGTTCGTCCCCAAATTCTCTCAAAACATTTTCCAGCTTAGATGCCGTAGTTTTTTTTAACAGTTCTGACAAAGGCTGTCCCGAATCCGTGTCAAAACGCATGTCCAAGGGGCCGTCAAACCGAAAGCTAAATCCTCTAAAAGGGTCATCCAACTGAATAGAGGAAAGACCCAAGTCAAGTGTTATCCCATCCACTTTGCTGATGCCCAGACCAAGAAGCTCTTGCGCCGCATCGTGATAACCCGCATGTCTGGGTACGAATCTGGAACCGTATTCCAATAGCCTAACAGCGGCTCTTTCAACAGCAGATTTGTCAATATCAAAACCATAAACTATTCCACTAGGAGCTGATTCATCTAATAAAGCTTTAGAGTAACCTCCATAACCTAAAGTTCCATCTAGGTATAAGCCACCAGCTCTTGGGTTAATGAGTTCTAAAACTTCATCAAGTAGCGCTGGAAGGTGCAAAGCTCTTCTCCATCAAATTGTGGTTGGACCGACTAGAAAAATCATCAAGATTAAATATACGGCGATACAATCCAGGACCGCTCTGATATTCATTTTTGAGTATTTCTTGTCCGACAAAAATAGCAGCCGGCGCGTGCACGGTTTAGCGATGGCTGATTTGGCTGAAAGAAGATTATAGGGTCGACAGTTGAATGTCAAGTCTTTTTGGCTTGATATATTTGTAAGTTATATGATATAGTTAAAGTTTAATATCATCAAAATGATATTTGTTTTAAATTGTAGTGGAAGTCTTATTCGTAGATAGCGCTGATGATGGAAGATGTTTCATCAGTTTAAACTCTTTGAGATTTTCCTGGCGCTGTGTCAGTCGATCAACATTGATTGCAAATGCAGTTCATCAAGCTATGAGGCTAGGAGTCGCGTATTGGGTCTTGACTTGCGGTAGAGGGAAAAAGTATACTCGAAGAAAGCCGAAGTGGTGGAACTTGGTAGACACACCATCTTGAGGGGGTGGCGGGCGAGAGCTCGTGCCGGTTCGAGTCCGGCCTTCGGCACCACAAAAGTCCAGAGTGAGCCTAACATTCAGTTGGGCTTTTTTGTTTTTTGGAATATGATGTCAGCAGGCTATTTTGTGGGCTTGGGGTTATCCTATGCCCACATTATTTGGTAACCGAAAGATTATTCTCATAAAAAGTTTCCTAAGAAAATTAAGGTAGTTAAGAAAACAAGATGTCCCGTTTGATAAAATTGTTGAGCTGGAACGTGAACGGCATACGGGCCGTTCAGAAAAAAGGTTTTCTCGAATGGCTTGAAGCAGAATCGCCAGATATTCTGTGTATTCAAGAGACCAAAGCCACACCTGAGCAGTTGGATGAGGAGCTTTTGGCTCCTAATGGTTACAAGACTTATTGGAGTTCTGCCCAAAAGAAGGGTTATAGTGGCGTGTCGGTTTATAGCAAGATCGAACCTAAACTAATTGAGATAGGCATGGGACGGCCGGAATTTGATGGTGAGGGACGCATAATCCGACTCGATTACGGTTATTTCGAACTGTTCAATGTTTATTTTCCAAATGGTAAGAGTGGTAAGGAGCGTCTTGATTACAAAATGTCTTTTTATGATTGTTTTCTCGAATGGATTGAGAGCATTAGAAAGAAAAACTCCAACATTATTTTTGTTGGGGACGTCAACACAGCTCACAACGAGATAGACCTGGCACGCCCGAAGGAAAATTCCAAGGTTTCGGGTTTCCTACCAATAGAGCGGCAGTGGATCGATAAGGCGATAGAGATGGGCTATGTAGACACATTTAGGCGTCTGAACGATGATCTTGTCCAGTACAGTTGGTGGGATTTAAAAAGTGGAGCCCGTAAACGGAATATTGGCTGGCGCATAGATTATATTTTCATGAGTAGCGAAATGGTCGGATCTGTTGAAAAGGCATTCATAATGACAGATGTAATGGGATCGGACCATTGCCCTGTGGGTGTAGAATTTCGAGTAGCATAGTAAATTGTTCCTACTGCAAAAAGTGAACACATACCTGAATTGTTCATACCTATAGTGTAAATTATTTTGCCCCATTACCAATGCCTGATTTCTAATTTGCCATTGTAGTATTGAGATCAGATTTACAAAGATAGAAGCCAAAACGGAAGCAATGGGAAATAAAAAAGGCGACAGTCGATCATAACTGTAGCCTGGTTTATTTTTATTGGTAGCGGGGGGAGGATTTGAACCTCCGACCTTTGGGTTATGAGCCCAACGAGCTACCTGGCTGCTCCACCCCGCGGCATCTTTTAAATTTAACATGCTAATATTATGGTGTCAAGAGATCAAATTCATTTTGTAGAAACTTTTAGAGCAGCTAGCTTTTTAAACGCTCACTGTATTCCTTGACTCTGAGGCTTGCTTTCAGAGTATGACAAGGTTGTCGGCATGGATGGCTTCTTCATACCTTCTATAGCCGAGAATCCAATCAATCTCGGCGGTCTGTCTTCCGAGTATTCGCCTCATTTCATCTGACGAGTAGTTTGCCAATCCCACCGCTATCTTAGTATTTTTTTGGTCAATTACATCTACAGCGGCCCCATCATCGAAGCTACCTTCAACATCTACTATGCCAATAGGCAATAGGCTTTTTCCAAAATGAGTTATAGCTTGGGCAGCTCCTTTGTCTATCTTCACGGCTCCTTCGGGTCTAAGGTTGTAGCGTATCCAACTCTTTCTTGCCGATATTTTTTCTTTGGCGGGGAGTATCAGCGTCCCGCATGATTCCCCTGATAGAGCCTTTCGGACCACATTTTCTACTTTGCCTCTGGTGATGATCATCGGCACACCGGACATTTGAGCCTTTGAGGCGGCCTCTAGTTTAGAAGCCATTCCACCGCGCCCTACCCTTGAAGATGTTCCTCCAGCAAGATGCTTAAGCTCTGGCGTTATAGTTTCTACCACAGGAATAAGGCACGCGTTGCAATTTACTCTAGGATCGCAATCCATGAGGCCTTCAATATCGGTCAGTGTAAGTAGCAGATCAGCGCTTGCCAATACCGCGACCAAAGCAGAAAGATTGTCATTGTCTCCCAATTTTATTTCATCCACCACAACCGTGTCATTCTCATTAATTATTGGGATTACTCCCCATGACAGTAAAGTCATGAGCGTGTTACGGGCATTGAGATATCTCTGTCTATGAGTCAAGTCATCACGTGTGAGCAACATTTGCGCAACACGTATGCCATAGCGTCCAAAGGCTTCATCATAGGCGGACATCAATCTGCTCTGACCTACAGCAGCGGCCGCCTGCTTTTGGGGAATAGTTCTAGCTCCCTCTTTCATGCCTAATCTTTTGACACCTGCGGCCACAGCCCCTGATGAGACAATTATGAACTCTTTGCCCATATTCCTCATGGCATGGATGTCGTCAGCAAGATCTTTAATCATCTTCCGATCCAACCCATTGTCTGTGGTCACGACACTCGATCCAAGTTTAACCACCACTCTTCTCACATGAGTTAATATGTTCAAACGCACAAATAAACTATCCATTGGAGCCTACTCACGATGAAACGGGATTCTCAAATCTTTCTAAGTTTTTCTGAAACGGCAAGAATCAAGTCTCTCACGCCCATTCCTGTAACGGCGGAGATGCAGAACACAGGCAAACCAAGTTTTTCTATAAAAATCTTAAGTTCATTGGCAGCGGATACATTTTCTGTAACATCCAATTTTGTGATGACTGCAAACATTTCTCTGTGAAGCAGATCTGCGCCGTAGGATTCGAGTTCGTTCATGATTATTTTAAAACGTTCCGTGGCGCTAGGTTCGAGTGAAGGGGAAGGATCGATAAGATGTAGCAGCAGTTTTGTGCGCTCCACATGTCTAAGGAAGCGATCTCCCATTCCAGCTCCTTGAGAGGCGCCCTTAATTAGTCCTGGAATATCTGCCACAACGAAATCCTTGCCGTTTGGCGGTCTCACCACTCCAAGTCCGGGGACTTTAGTCGTAAAGGGATAGTCTGCGATTTCTGGACGAGCGTTGCTGACTCTAGATATTAAAGTAGACTTTCCGCTATTGGGTAGTCCCACCAATCCAACGTCAGCGATGAGTTTTAATTCCAGTCTGACAATTTTTTCTTCACCAGGATGACCCTCTTCTACTCGACGCGGCGCCCGGTTTCTTGGAGTTGCAAATCTTGCATTGCCGCGACCACCATCTCCTCCTCTAGCCAAAAGGTAGGTCATGTCCGGAGAGTCAAGATCACAGAGAAGTTCTTCAGTTTCCGCATCATATACAAGCGTTCCCACCGGAATTTTTACAACTAAGTTTGGGGCGCTTTTGCCTGTTTTATTTGAACCCGATCCGGGCGCTCCGTTTTTTGCTCGGTAAAGTTGCTGGTATTGGCAGTCGAGTAATGTTGTCATCATAGGGTCAGCCAATAGAATAACGTGCCCTCCCTTGCCGCCATCACCTCCATCAGGTCCACCTTTAGGGACAAAGGCTTCCCGGCGAAAGCTGAGGCAGCCGTTCCCGCCCTTTCCAGATATGACTCTAATGCGCGCTTGATCTACGAATTTCAATTGTGTGCTTTTTGGCCGGCCGGGTAGAGGTGGCTGATACGCCTACCCCTATTCCGACGGTTATGGAGAGACCCTTACTAAAAAGGGTCTGATGGGGACTTAATTGTTAACAGGCATTACCGCCACTTTTTTACGGCCTCGGTCTTTGACCTGGTATTGAACCACACCATCAATCAAAGCGAAGAGTGTATAGTCCTTTCCTAGGCCGACGTTTTCGCCCGGATGTATTTTGGTTCCTTTTTGACGAACAAGAATATTTCCGGCTTTAACAACTTGGCCTCCAAAGCGTTTTACGCCTAACCTCTGGCCTGGGCTGTCTCTTCCATTCCTGGAACTTCCTCCCGCTTTTTTGTGAGCCATGGTTATACCTCCTTATTTACGCTTCGGTCGCGACCGCTACATTATGTGGCCCGGTTGTCGATATAGAATCTATCCTTAAAAGTGAATACCACTGTCTATGGCCCTGTTTCTTATGGTAACCATGACGGCGTTTCTTCTTGAAGACTATGATCTTTCTGTCACGCGCCGTTTTGATAAGTGTGGCGTTGACTGATACATCCTCAACAATGGGAGATCCAAGCCTAACATTATCCGGTTCAATGAGCGCCAGAATTTGACCAAGTTCTACTTTGTCTCCAGGCTCTCCCTTGATCTTTTCGACCTTTAGCTGGTCTCCGGGAAAAACTTTATATTGCTTCCCGCCGGTTTGAATTATGGCGTACATGTTCTAGCCTCCGTAAAATGTAACAAATAATAAGACCATTAAAGATTCAAGTTGTCAATAGAAAAGTGGTTTTCGAGATTAGAATCGTTTGCTTGTCATTTCTCGCGGTGATCCTGAGGTTGTCTTTTAGGTTGATCCGAATGCCCAAGGGAAAGCCCAATTTACTGTGTGCAGAAAAATTGCCGCGTAAAACGAGGCAATCAAATCATCGAGGAGGATACCCCAACCACCTGGCGCGTTTTGGGCTTGAAAGGCTGGCGGTGGCTTGACGATATCGAAAAACCGTGTAGCTAAAAAAGCCCAAATAACGGTTAGAGTTATGTCCGGGGTTCTAAAAAACAGAATTGTGAACAAGAATCCGGCCACTTCATCTAAAACAAATTTTGACGGGTCTTTTTTATTCCAATATGATTCTGCCCATGGCCCCAAGGCAATCGTTAAAATTGAGACCATTATTAATCCAAGCAATAACATAACGGTCTGTAAAGATTCAGAGATATTCCTTGCTACCCAAAGGTAGAAAATAATCGCAGGAATTGTGCCAACAGTTCCTGAGGCAACTGGTGAATAACCAAGCCAAAAACCCGAACATAAACCAGCTTTGACTACAGAAGAAAACTTACTCATGCATCGAACATTATCATAAATTGTTCTAAATGAGTCTTGTTTGATGATAAAAAATACTGTTACCTCAGTTGACAATTACATGAGACAAATCTTCTAACAATTATGGGTCGGAACAGTAAAAAAATAATTTTGGCACGACATGGGCAAACCGTTTTCAATCGTGACGGATTCATACAGGGACGCGCTGATTCTTTTCTAACTTACTTGGGGGTTCCGGAAGTTAGGCTTTTACCCGATCTGGCCAAGCCAGAGAATCCTACTATTATCTATGCCAGTACTTTGGGACGATCTGCCTACACCGGCTCGATGTATTCTCAGGAACTCAGTGTGCCAATTAAATTCAGGTCGTCCATAGTTGAATTAAGCTGTGGAATTTGGGAAGGCATGAGACGAAGTGATGTTAAAGGGTGGTCCTATACACTCCGAGAATCCTGGTATGATCGACCCCCGAAAGGTGAGAGTTACGAAGACGCAGAAGATCGTGTGAAAGAATTCATAAATGAGATAGGAGACCAAGAGGGTCATTCTTCAATTCTGGTTGTTGCTCATGCCGGTCTAAACAGGGTTTTTTTGAAACTCTGGTTACAACTGGAGCAGGACTTTGCCAGGATGATTCGTTGTCCCCACGACACACTTTATGTGTTGGAGCCAAATGGGATAGTAAGGAGGAAACAAGTCGGGAAAACAGAAGAACGAGGATTCTTATTTGAGTCTGAGTGATTCTCTGTTGATGGAAACAGGAGCGGCAGGCGCCACGCGTTCAATTACGGGTTTGATATTAGATTTACTACTGATCAATCCACTATCCTGAGCGCTAACTATTATGTTCCAACCAAGACGATTGTACGGAAAAACTGCCCCTAAAGTTTTATCTAGCCAACTGAAGGCTTCAATTCTGTAAAATTTTTTTCCTCGAGTCCCAGGTTTGGGTATTTTATGCGGTATTATATATACTGAACGCCAAGCCTGCGGTTCTAATCCAGCTTTACGAAGTATTCTGCTCAGGCTTAAGGAAGTGTAAAACCGCAAGTGGGTATCATCCCATCCCAACCAGGATTCATTACCAAGAAATTTTCTATGATAAGTTCCTTCAATCAGATAATTCAGAGACAAAGAATTCTGAGTGCTTATTACCATTATTCCTGCAGGAGCTAAATATTTGGCCGCGGTTTCGACCAAATCCTGGTCATCAGGAACATGCTCTATTACATCTTTGAGCAAGATAACATCAAAACCTTTGGATCTTGGCAGCCTAGGAAAGGTTTTACTTTGAACAAATGCGCACCTGGAGCCCACTCCTTCACGATTGGCGAAGAACCTCGCCGTGGCTAAAGCTGATTCTTCGGCATCGACACCAACTACTTCGATAGCGCCCTGTTTTGCAGCGTGAACCGCAAACATCCCGGCGCCACAGCCATAATCAAGAAAGCATTTGCCATCCAGATTGCCTAGGAGTTCCATGATGAAGTTGTTTTTAACAACGCTATAAGATTTGCTTTGTTGATCAAGGTAGGCCTCGAGGGCTTTCACACTGTCATGTGACCTAATCCAATGATCTTCAGGGTATCTTTTTCTCTCAGGTTTCATATCCATGTTCTAGCACAACCAATTAGGGCATGAGTTCTAGATTCAAGTATACAATACTTAATATAACGCAATACTGTCATCTGCCAAAACCAGAGTAGATTTCCTGCCATTTTGAGCGTTCAAGTGTTTCTGAAAAATCAGACATCTTGAGTCTGGCCTGGTTTCCCATTCGACGTGCGGTATCAGGATTTGTGATCATGAATTCGATAGATTCAGCCAAAGCCTTTGAGTCTCCCCATGGAACGATTAATCCACTCACTCCATGATCAATAAGTTTGTCACAAGCGCCGGTTCTAGTAGCTACGCAAGGCGCTCCACAAGACATCGCTTCCATGAGTATGTTTGGGCATCCTTCAGTCAATGAAGGCAAGCAAAAAACGTCTAATCCCATGATCCAGCTAAAAATATCCTCATGGCGCAAGGGAGTTGGTTTTTCAACAAAATCAGATATTCCTAATTTATCAATCATGTAGTGATAAACATCAATTTCAGAATTTCTCAGTTGTCCTTTTAGTGATAGACGAGCAGGATATTTTTTCGACAGCAGTTCAACAGCTTTAAAAAGATACGGCAATCCTTTTGCGTACTTAAAGATGCCCGCCGCGCCAATGATTGATTCGTTGCTGCGGTTTTTATTCCATGTCTCTCCAGGAATGGCAACAGAATTAAAAATCACCTGGGACTTATGTTTGATAGGGGTCAGAGCATCGGCCATGTCGATTAAATCGTCGCTGAGTCCAACTACAATACAGCTATTTTCCAGACCACTCCTGGCAAGAGCAACCTTTTCGGGACTAAAAATGTATTTTTTTATGTCGTTTCCGACGATTGTTGCAATAGCTGGCCGGGATCGCCTCTTCGCAATCAAACCCGTTATGTATCCAACCGGGTACAAGAAGAACGAATGGAATAAATCAAAATGTTGATTCAAATCCAGCTTATCAATAGATTGATACATCATCTGTAATGTCAAGTTGTGAGGGCAGTCCCACAATTCTCTTTGGGAATCAAGAAAATTCTCAGCTCCAAGTTTGATTCGATGCACATTAATTCCGCTATAGTTCTCGTGCTCCACGTTCTCGTCTAAGAGAATGAAATTTGTTGGTTCTATCTCAAAACAGGCTACATGAACATCGAAACCCAGACTTGAGGCATGGAATGCTATTTTTTCAACGGTACGAGCCAAACCTCCCCATTGTTTTGGGGGGAATTCGGGGGATGTAATTAGGAGCTTGATCTTTTTCATCATTTAGTTGCTAGTTGGCTTTTCGTTAGACATTGAACTATTATATGGCCTGAAAAGCCCATAAAAATCTTTTAGCAGATTGACTGCAAAACTCAAAGGTCTGTTGAGTTGTTTGGCTAGAGGTTGATGACAGGGGTTCGAAAAAAAATAGGGATCGTTTTTCACAAGAATCCGTTTGTTTCCGTGACAGGCATAGATCAAGTTCGCCTTCGAGCTATGAGTTCAAGTTTTAGCAAGCTGGGGTTCGATGTAGAAATTATAGCGACCATAAAAAATGCTGGAACCCTCGAAAATGGTCTTAGAGTTGAGCCTGTTGAAATTTTGGAGGATAGATGTCGATACGATCTTATTAAAACCTCTTATCATTGGTCAGTAAAATATTTGAAAAAGTTTGAAGGACCGGTGGTGTCAAGGATAGTTCGAGTAATCGACTATAAATTGCCAGAGAGGGATGAGGTAAACAGAAGGGAACTACTTGATCTCCAGGACATCATTAAACAAAGAGCTAGCGCTTTGATAGTCAACAATGAAGAGAATCGACAACGCTGGATAAACCTCTACGGCAATTTCCCGGAAGTTTTTGTAATTCCGACTGGTTGTCCTGCAGTTATTCCGTTGCCTGGTAAAAATCCCTTTCAGACAATTACAAAAAACATAATATTTCTAGGAAGTCTTGCTGCCCCAAGAATGGTTCAAATGTTGAATTTAACCGCACACCATCTACAAGATGTGGCTAAGGTTCATTTGATAGGGTTGAACAAGGCGTGTATGTACGGTGGAGATGATTCATGTGTGCTTGACCCTGCAATTATTGATCACGGTGAGCTTCCTGAAAACGAGATCTGGAATTATATATATCACGCTGATCTTGGCTTGGCATTCGCTACAGGACCCCACAGATTTGACAATGACATTTCCAAGATATTGAACTACTTAAGAGGTGGTTTGCCTGTTGTGTCAGAATCGCCAATAATAAACAATGACTTAATTGAACAAACTGGATTTGGTCTGATATTCGATTTTGGAGATATTTACGGACTTATTGAAGCGTCTAGAAAGGTTCTCTTAGGATCTGGAAAAACAGACAGAGCCGCTGTTATGAATTTTATGGCCACTAAGCATTCATGGGATCGGCGTGCTGAGGTCTACGCTGATATATTCAAGAAATTGCTGGTCTGAAACTGATCACCATTAACATTTGAATGAGATAGTTTATGAAACTAGTTTTAGTTCGGCCACCATTTTATTCTTTGTTTGGCGTTACCACGCCTAAAATGAAGACGTATCCTCTAAACTTACTTTATCTTGCTACTTTTGTGGAAAAGACTGGCAAGCATTCCGTTTCGATAGTGGACGGTGAATGTGTCAAAGGAGCGGGACCGAGAAGTAGTGAGTTGTCGAAGGAAGATCCTGAAACAATAATGCACAACTCAATCCCCAGAATGATTGAGATTCTCAATAATCCAAATCATTCGTTATGGTCAGAAATCGAAGCTCAAATTTTGTCACATGAGCCAGACATTGTAGGTATTACGTGTAATTCAGGGTCTATGGACACCGTCAAACTCATTACGCACAAGCTCAAGCTGAATGGTTTACCCGTAATCCTTGGGGGAAGTCATCCTACTGTGTTACCAGAACAAAGTCTAAACTACACGGGCGCTGATTTCGCAGTGATTGGTGAGGGTGAGACTACACTATTAGAAGTTATTGATTCACTAAATTCACCAAATGCTCTTGAAAGAATTGGATCCTTGGCCAGGCGCCATACAAACGGAAGAATAAGTGTGAATCCCAGGGGTAGCCTCATCAAAGATATCAATGTGCTTCCGATTCCGGACAGATCTTTTATTGATAGGAGGCAATATTTTGGTGAAGTAGTAATGACCGGAAGAGGCTGTCCTTTCAACTGCGCCTACTGCGCTTCCCGAAACATTTGGGGGAAGCAGACGCGATTAAGATCTGTGGATTCGATTATAACTGAACTAAATGGTCTTAGAAATGACGCTTTCAATGACGAAGGGGGTTTAGACAGGCCGGGATGTTGGGTAGTCAAAGTCCTAGACGACACATTCACAGTGGTCAAGAAACGGACTATAGAATTGCTCGACAGAATCATTTCAGAGAAATTGAATTGTTTCGAATTTACTGGTGGTGTTAGGGCAGATACACTTGATGAAACTTTAGTATCCAAGATGAGGGAGGCGAATTTCAAACGGGTCACCTTGGGTGTCGAAAGTGGAAGTCCTAGAATCTTGCAAATGATACGTAAAGGTGAAACCAACGAAGACGTCAAGAGAGCTTTTAATTTTCTTAAAAAGGCGGGCATCAAGACACATGCTTTTTTTATGATTGGTCTTCCAGAAGAAACTCCGGAAGACATCGAGCTATCTAAGAAACTTATTCTGGAAATCGAGCCTGACCATATTGAAGTTAACATGGTTACTCCATATCCGGGAACAGAGCTCTTTGAGAAACTGATTTCTGATCCACCAGAAAAGATTGATAGGTGGTACAGATGGATTCATCAGGGAATGGCTACGCATTCTGACAGGCTTGGCTATGATTTGGACGAGGCTTACAAGGATTTTCTTGCATTTGCTAAAGACTATCACCAAACGCGTTCGAAAAGTTAGAGGTGAAATTAAAAAACATTAGGAGTTTGTGATGAAAGCTCTTGCAATCAACGGCAGCCCAAGAAAAAACGGTAACACATCTATTTTATTACAAGCAGTGCTTGCTGAACTCAAAAACAAAGGAATAGATACGGAACTCATAGAATTGAGTGGCAAGAAAATCAGGGGGTGTATAGCTTGTTTTAAGTGCATGGAAAACAAAAACAAAAAGTGTGCGATAGAAACAGACTACTTAAACGAAGTCATGGACCTCATGTTGGGAGCTGACTGCATCATACTGGGATCACCTACTTATTTCACTGATATCACAACCGAAATGAAGGCCCTCATTGACAGGACCGGCATGGTTTCACGGGCCAACGGATCACTTTTGCGCATGAAAGTAGGAGCGGCAGTGGTAGCCGCGCGCAGGGCAGGGTCGATTCATGCTTTTGACACTTTGAACCATTTCTTCCTGATCAATGAGATGATTATTTCAGGTTCATCATACTGGAATGTGGCTTTTGGGCGGAACATAGGAGAAGTTGAAAAAGACGAAGAAGGAATGGCTACGATGAAAGATCTTGGCAAAAACATCGGTTGGCTCTTGAAAAAAATATCCTGATCATTTGACCATCACTTTGGGTTTGAGAGGAAAAATCAAGAAAATTCAACCAGACAAAATGTTGGAGAATTTGTTTTCGAGTTTGGCAAGCGCATTGTTTTAACCTCGTGAAACTAGTTTGACATTGCAGGACCATTTTGAAACTTTTTGGCTCATGTGCTAAAAAAACGAAATGGGCACACGAAATGAAAGTGGCGCAGTACGCAAAACGTGGCACACTCAACTGCGTGTTGCGCTAGTTTACCCCAACACATACAGAATCGGGATGTCTAACCTTGGGTTCCAGCACGTTTACAACATCTTGAACACATCCGAAAATTTCCTGGCCGAACGTTTTTTCTTGGAGCCCCCAACTCACCAAACAAACTCAACCTACCAGGTGTTATCTGAGGAGTCCTCCAAAACTCTCCGGGATTTTCATGTAATTGCCTTCAGTCTTCCATTTGAAAATGATTACGTGAATGTGCCGCACTTGCTCAAAATGGGCAAAATCGAACCCTTTGCCCGCAATAGATCATCTTATGATCCCCTTGTAATGTCGGGTGGAATCTCTGTTTCGATGAATCCTGAGCCGGTGGCCAGTTTCATGGATTTTTTTTACATCGGGGAGATGTGCGATCTTCATTTACCAAACAATTTGTTTAATAGACTAGCGGAACTGGCTCATAAATTTGGACCTGAATTCAACCGAGAAAAGGTGAAGGAGGTCTTAGTGGACTGTCCTGGGGTCTATGTTCCTCAAGCCTACAAATTTGATTATGACGATCGAGGAAGGATCATTTCTGTTGGTGTCAAAGATGGTTATCCATCAGTTGTAAAAGCCGTCAAGTCTGATCATAAATCCTGTGTTATTCCAAAAACGCTTATGACATCTCCGGACGCAGAGTTTGGTCAGACCTGCCTCGTAGAAATAAATCGCGGTTGTTCCCGAATGTGTCGGTTTTGTGCTGCAGGATGGATTCATTCCCCGGTTCGTTATCGAACTATGGAAAAAATCAGGCCAGTCTTCGAGAACGCCCAGAACTCTGGTCTCAGAATAGGTCTTGTTGGTTCAGATCTTGCCGGGCATCCTCAATTAGAGGAAATGATTTCCTCAATACTTCTTAACGATGCGACATTCTCGCTGTCGTCAATAAGGCCGGAAGGGTTAAGCCAATTCATGATCGATGCATTGGCCAAAACAGGCCAGAAGACGGCTACTATTGCTCCGGAAGTTGCTTCTGGCCGTTTGAAGGCCGTCATAGGCAAACAAATTCCCTCCGAGACGTTTTTTCAGATAATAGCTAAGCTTGTTGAAGCAGGTATTCCAAACGTAAGACTTTATTTCATGATTGGTCTACCCACTGAAACGGATGAGGATGTTCACGATATCATCAAATTCGTTTTGGATTGCAGAAAGGTATTTGTTGATTGCTCAAGGAAAAAGAGAAGAATAGGCTGTCTGTCAGTTCAGATAAATCCATTTATACCCAAACCATGGACCCCTTTCCAATGGTCATCTGTTCTAGACAAAAGGAGTTTAGAAACCAGGATTGACATCTTGAGGAAAGGTCTAAAAAATGTTAGTAATTTATCTTTGCGGATAGAATATGGGAAAGAATTCTTTCTACAAGCTCTTCTTTCCAGATGCGATCGCCGTCTAGGTGAACGGCTACTGAAAGCCGGGCCGTCTAAAAAATGGAGTTTTTCTGCCTTGCGAAGAGAGGGTATAGACGTTGATTTGACTATGTTCAGCCAAAGGTCGCAAGACGACATTTTTCCTTGGGACATTGTTGATCATGGGATACCTAAACAGGTTTTATGGAAAGTCTGGACTGATTCTATCAAAAATAGCAATTGAAAAGGGACAAAACGATGTATTTTCCGGTAATTGATAGAAAAAAGTGTTCTAACTGCAAGGCCTGCGCTCATATTTGTCCCAAACATGTGTTTGATGCTGATTCGGAAGAAATTGAGATCTCGGATCCTACCAATTGTAATGGATGTCAGGCCTGTGTTGCAGAATGCCCGGAAGACGCCATCAAGATTGATGAGCTATGAAGATGTTTTAATGGTTAGGATTGATTAACATCATTTTTTATGATTTATAGATGCCCTGAGAAACGAAGAGAACCAGCTTCAAATTTAGTTCACTATCGGGTTTTAGGTGAGTATTAAGTGGAGGGAGAGGATGTCTGACAAGAATTCCGTTGTGGGAGTCTATGAAACCCATAATCAGGCTGAGAATGCGATCAAAGAGCTTCAGAAATCTGGGTTTGACATGAAGAAGCTGTCAATAGTCGGGAAGGATTATCACACCGAGGAACACGTTGTAGGTTATTACAACGTTGGTGATCGTATGAAATCCTGGGGTAAGCTTGGCGCTTTTTGGGGTGGTTTGTGGGGATTTCTGTTTGGAGCAGCCTTTTTCTTCATTCCTGGAGTAGGTCCCGTTGCAGTTGGGGGGCCATTAGTCAGCTGGATTGTTGGCGCCCTTGAAGGAGCGGTAGTAGTTGGTGGTCTAAGCGCTTTAGGAGCTGGCCTATTCAGCATAGGCATACCCAAAGACAGCATCATAAAATACGAAACTCAGATCAAGGCTGACAAATTTGTTGTGGTTGCGCACGGTTCCATAGAAGAGATGAAAAAAGCTTACGAAATTCTAAACAAGACAAACGCTGTTGAAGTAAATCAGCATTCTGAGTCCGAATGAAGTAGACAATAAAAAACGTTTAGCTCCGGACTTACATCCGGAGTCAAATCATCTTTATTGTCTTCGAAAAAATAGCCTTTATGCCCCTGTGCAACTTTGAACACTAGGTATAGAGACAAGGTAATTTCGTAGTTTGATTCGAATGAGATAAATTCTATCGCTTGTTGAAGCTAGGAATTCATGTCACCGGACATCGGAACTATCTGTAAATTTCTCTTCTTTTTTTGCCTAAAGCATTTAGCGCAGACTCCCACCATCTGAGACGACTTTATTTTTAATTCGCCCCAATTCTTCACTTCATCTGGAAGATCCAAATTTTCGAATTCCGACCACCAGAAATCAGTGATGCTGTTACATTCGGTGCAAATTATGTGATGATGTGGAGAGATATTAGCATCATATCTCGATTTGTCATCAACTACAGCTACCTTGAACAACAATCCCCACCTTTCAAGTGAAGATAAGGTTCTATACACTGTATCGAGTGATATAGTTGGGAGTTTCGATCTTACGATGTGATAAATATCCTCGGCTGAAGGATGTTCTTTACTTTGTAATGCTACTTTGTAGATTTCAAGACGTTGAGGGGTAACCTTGATTCGATGATCCCGACATATCTTCTTGAATTTTTCGACTGTATCTGTTTTCACTTTGTATCAAACTCTCTGTTTCACTTGTTTAAAAACAAGTTAATGATTGACGTTTGTCATTGCATTGTCAAATTTTTTTGTAATGAATGCTGAAAGAAAAATACGAAAAAACAGAAAATTTCGTTAATTTTTTCGCCAGTCCTTCGAATTTTGTCAATTCATGACTAGTCAACAATGCCTATAAAAGTGTAATTCAATCCTTTGAAAATATTACTAAAATAATGTAATAATCCAACGGTCTAATTCTTGATTCCGTGTCTCAAATTTTCCAACATATCTAAGAAATTATCAATCTGTTTTTCTAAGGTTTCTACCGCGTATTGTCTAGTATCATTTTGATCGGCCTCTATAATTACACCTGGAATGCCGGTTTCCCGGGTGACGGCATTTCTTATTTCTTGCACATCTTGGGAGATCCATTTACAGCTACGATTGGAGTGATACAAGAATCCATCGAGCTGAAAGTTCCTTGCCAGATCCACATAATTGTCTAGACGCGATTTGAAGTTAAGGTTGAATGTATAAAGATACTGATTTGTCCAATCAGTCAGGGGGTCATCCTCGCTGACGGCTAGTTTGCTCCAGGCCCAAGTATATATTGAAGTAACTAAGGCTGCATTACGATCACTCAAGAACGTCGACAACCTTCCAAGTTCCGGCCATATTGGAAGATTGTCCCAGAACAATCGGAATTTTTCGTCTTTAACGGCGCTAATACCGTTAGCTGAACGCTCTTCAAGTTCAGCGATTAGTTCAGAATAAAAATCAACCGCTGTGTGAGTTCCTCTCTGTGAAACCATTGGAAACATAGCGATAAATTGATCAAACACGGTTATGGGAGCGGGTCGTTTCATCCCTAGTTCTAGCATGCGTGTCCACAAATCAGAAGCCTGACCCGACAAACGAATTGTTTCCTTAAATTTATCTTTGTCGAGCTTTGTTGAGGTCATTCGTTCGAGGTACTCTAAGAGGTCAACAAGTTGGGATCGAACATATTTCTCTGCCGCCTCGTCATGTGAGCCGTCGTCGGAGTGTGGAACATCTATTAATATCATCGGAACACTATACATTCGGCTAAGAACTTCGAACCATTTGGTGAGCGTTCCGCACTGACAGTTCGAGACCAGAATTAAATCGGGTTTGGGTAGTCCCCAGGTGGGACTTATCCCCGCTTTAATTGATCCCAAATCACACCTAGCGTACGAACAAAGATCCATCGAATATCCCATCCCCTCAGCTGCAGGCGCCACCTCTGTAGCCATTTTTCTCGCGCCAACTATAGCTGCATGGTTTTCTGGATATACGGGAAACATGTCGAGGGCATAAAGCATTTCTACGGGTGTGAAAACATTACAATAAACAACTTTCTTGTTATTTTGCGGAGCCATGTGGGCGGCTGTAAAATATTCAGTAGTTACTCTCTTGATTTGTTTCAGTGATTTTATTGGCTCCATTTTGCTTGATTCTCCATTATTGAAGCTTGATTTGCTCTAGGGAAATAATAGTAAGGATTGATTCATGAATCAACAACGATTAATAATATCATTTCCATTTTTGAGAAATTCACTAAGACATGACCGTTTTTTTGAGCATCTCTTGACTGTTTGAAATTCGGGTGTTCAGTACGGAATTCAACATCTGCAGGTTGAGAGTCGTGGAAGTACGTTAATGCCTTAAAAATAAAACTGTTAATCCAAAATGTGCACTCAACGGTGAACTATTCTGTTTTTGGGGCCCATAGGTAAATTAAAAGCGCTACAGAGTCTTACAATTTGTAAAAAGTCTTTACATTGTCCCAGTGGATTGGAGGGGCAAAATAAACGTAGATAGTTCTATCATTCTAAATGGATAAGTGATTCAATGCGTAGTTATAACTGATATTCAAATGGCATAAAATTTGCCCGATACAATTCTGTTACCTGTTCGGTAAAGAAGTTTTTTCGTTACGAGTATGCCATTTAATCAGGGATGACAGATTAAACCATTTAGAATCAATTGCTTTATCGAGCAAAAATGGTTTCCGTTGCCGGGGCAGCAAATTCCTCTTGTGTTCAACAAAAACTGTGTCATGCTTGTTTCTTAATGGTTTTTGGCACTGCCGTAAGAGTAATTGGCCCTTTTGAAAACAGTAGATGTGTCGAAAGCAATGAATTGGTGTTATAAATACTATTTGAGATAATTCGATTCATGAAATATTCAATCTATGGAGGCGTCAGATGTTAGTGAAAGACTGGATGAGTCGAAAGGTTGTTACAGTAAATGTCAACGATAGCATGCAACATGCAATAAATCGTTTGATGGAGCACGACATCAGTATGATGCCGGTAATGGAGGACGGAAAATTAGTAGGAATAGTTACTGACCGCGATTTAAAAAGAGCCTCCCCATCTGATGCGGTCATGCTTGATATCCAAAGGATACTATATTTATTGTCCAAACTTGAAGTGGGGGCAATAATGAGCAGATATCCGATCACACTGTCGCCTGATCACACTATGGAAGAAGCTGCTGAAATTATGCTCACCAATAAGATATCCGGCTGTCCCGTCCTTGATGAAAGCAGTCACATCGTGGGTATGCTTACCAAGAGTGACATCTTCAGGGCAATGATGTCTCTTACCGGACTTTCCCATAGAGGTATTCAATTTGGCTTTTTGTTGGATGACCGCCCTGGTTCTATCAAGGAAGTTACGGATGTCCTGAGAACTTTTGGAGCTAGGCTTGTTAGCATTTTGAGTTCGTATGAGCAGGCTCCCGAAGGTTTCCGGCATGTTTATGTTCGCGCATTCAATATTGACCGAGAAACATTAGAGAATCTGAAAGAAGAGTTAAAGAAAAAAACCAAAATGCTGTACGTTGTTGACCACAGAGAAAACCAACGGGAAATTTATTACTAAGGTGTCCAAAACGTAAGCATCTTTTGCCGGCTCCGTTAATTCTCGTGGAATTCGAAAAGATTGAGTTTCACCAGAGAGGAGTTTTTCCTGGTGTTTAACATGAATGACAGAATCGAACTTTTTCAAGGCGATATAACATCTCTGGAGGTAGATGCGATTGTAAACGCGGCCAACAAATCATTATTGGGTGGCGGTGGAGTAGATGGCGCGATTCATCGAAAAGCCGGTCCTCAATTAATGGCCGAATGCAGGACGCTAGGTGGTTGTGAAACTGGTGACGCAAAAATAACAAAGGGTTATAATCTTCCGGCCAGGTATGTAATTCACACGGTAGGTCCAATCTACAGGGGAGGCTCATCAGGAGAGCAGAATTTTCTTCGTTCCTGCTATCAAAGATGTTTTGAAGTCGCCAATTTGAACAAAATCAAATCGATAGCCTTTCCTTCAATTAGCACTGGCGCCTACGGCTACCCAATTGGGGAAGCATCGAAAATCGCGATTTCTGAAACAATGAATCAGTTGCAACGTTATCCTGAAATCACAAAAGTTATTTTTGCCCTTTTTTCAGAGTCAGATTTGTCCTGTTATAAGATCACGTTAAAACAGTTTCAATCAAGCTAATATACTTTATTTTTCTGGAAGGAAGATCAGGCTAAAAAGAATAACCAAACCGAAGCCCGTTATTAGGGAGCCCGAAATTTTGTTAATTAGTGACAGACCGGTTGGCTCAAAGCGACCGTGAAAGATGCTGACAATTAAGGTTAAGACCAACCACCAGGTTGCTGATCCGCAGAAGACACCAGTGACCAGCAAAATGGTGTTCCAATGGCGCCCATCAGAGCTGGCTACGCCAGAAGCTGCGAAGACCGCAGCGAAGGCGAGTATGGTGGCGGGGTTGGTGAGAGTTAGAACGACCGTCGAGACGTAGTCACTGATCAAACTTTTCCCCTCGGTCGAAGGTGTTTTTTCAGAAGGCCTCGATCTGAATATTTTCAATCCGAGATAACACAAGAAGGCCCCGCCTATGACTCGTAATGCGGACGAATTTTCCAGCAGGAATTTGGACATGAGAGTCACCCCGAATCCAGCCACAGAGCCATAAATGGCATCCGCGGTGGCGGCTCCAAAACCCGACGCCAGCCCAGAAGCTCTTCCGCGAGTCAATGTTCGACGTATGAGCAACAAGCCTATAGGACCTACAGGAATTGCCAGTGAAAATCCTATCAAAATTCCTTTGATGAAAAACTCTAGCTCCATGAAGTCGGTTACAACCTGGGATTCAAACTGATTTTAGACCTATTTCTTTTATGGAATTTTTTTATTCAATGACAATCCGTTTGGAGGCTTTTTGTTCATGGCGTAATTCTTCGTCGGTTTTATCTTCTTTCCTACAAAGCAAGGTGGAGAATCCTTGACCGATTTCATCTATTCCTTTCCTGAAATGAATAGCGCTAAGCGCCAAGTCTGTTTGGCTGTTAACAGCTTTTCTTATAAGAATACATGCTCCAACAGAAGTCAAAGCTGCCATCCCTGCAATTTTCAATACATAGAATAAAGGATTCATTTGAATTCTCCACTGGAATCATTTTTCTCAAAACGAACAGTCAAAATATTTGCTTCAAGATTTGCTTGAGTCGGCTTGCGTAAAAAAAGACTTCTGGGGAGAAAGACGTGTCTCTTAAAAGATCCGATCCTTATTATCAGATCACCTTCGTCTTTGAACAGTTCGACATAATCTTTGGTAATGAACGGAAGCTTGATCTTGAGTTCGTAATCGTCGTTAACCTGATTGACGGTGTATACTTTGTCGTCATGTAATATTGTTGCCGGATCAGACTGACCGTAAACAAGGCTTGCTATTTCACCGAGTTTTTCTGTGCCAATGACCTCGTCTTTCAGCATTGGAGCGTTTAGGACGGGAATAGGACTGAATATCTGGTCAATTTGTTCCATGGATTTTTTCTGACTGATTAATCGGTCGGCAAAATAGCCATTGTTTAGAAACTCTGGAAATAAACGGTTTACTATAATTGCGTCAACAACCAAACCATAGAGGCAAAAATACATGAAAGCCCTTTGAGTTTCTTTGACCACCATTTTTTCCGCATTGGCAACTAGCCTTACCGAAGTTATTTTTCTGTCAAGTAACAGATTGTCCACTCCCTCCAGTTTTAGAAACAAATCCTTGACCGACGCAAAATATGAATCCTCTGGTATAGGTATGTCTGTGACTTTCTTTGCGATTGGGCGAGCGATCTTGAATAGACTTCTCTCAATGTTGAAGATGCGCTTTATGTACCATTCCAGCGTTGATGGCATACTTATGAAACGTAAAGACTCCCCGGTAGGGGCGCAATCAACTATGATTACATCGTAAGATTTTTCTCGATAATAACGGTTTATATATAACAGACTTATTACGTCTTCCATTCCTGGAATAACAGCCAGCTCTTCAGCCAGAACTCCGGCTATTCCTGATGATCCCAACAAAGCCGCAAGGTATTTTGAAACTTCTCCCCAATGTTGTTCAAGCTCCTCTTGAATATCAACCTCCTGTATCCACAAATTTTGAGCTATTGAACGGGGTTTGCCACGGTTTCTATCATGAAGGTTGATGTCTAACTCGAATGAATCAGAGAGGCTATGAGCAATGTCAATTGATATAACAATAGTTTTGAGGCCGTTTCGAGCGCATTTAAGTCCGGTTGCCGCAGCAACTGTAGTTTTACCGACTCCACCTTTTCCGGAAAAAATGATAATTCTCGGATTGATAGTAGTCATTTCTCTTTCCTAAAAAATTGCCGCAAATTCAATTTCTTTCTTGGCGGACACAAGTGGGAACGCCTGGTTCGCGGTAATTTAAGGCTTTGTTACCAATTCCCCATTAATTTTCATGGCTGACTGATGGGGGAAATAGCCTCAAAAAAACAAAGACGCTTAAAGCGTCTTTGTTCATTTATAAGACTTGATTTTGTTACCAAAACAAGTGGAAAATCTTAGGCTACTTCTCATAAAAGGCGAAAAAATCCTTACTATAGCCCTGGTCATAACGTTTCATTGTGTATTGAAGCTGCTCAGGAGAAAGTCTATCTCTTTTTACAATCTTGTTGTTCGAGTCTCGAAAATAGAAATTGCATACTATATTATGAATGTTTGCATCTCCGTGTATAGCGCGCTTACATCCTGCAAGCACAAGAGCTTTGGCGAGATCCTTGGTGCTGATGTGATGTCCCATCGCAAAAACTAGATTCCCGTCCTCACGTATGCCGAAAGCTGTCCTATTTGCAAGGAACCAGTAATCGTTGGACATAGTGCTTCTACCTTCATTATCAACTAAAAAGCCGCCGAGTCCAATTTCAGAATCCGTTGCCTTTCCATTTTTAAAAATTTCTTCAACGACTTTTCCGTCTTTCACTATTAGATGTCTTAATTGTCGAGCATCTCTAACCAGAGACAGCGGTATTTCATTTGTCCATTCGAGAACGTCCACAGAGTCATCCTTGTAGACAACGAGAGTTGCCATTCCCGGGACCATTGGGTAAACCACCTGACCTCTGAATATGGCGCCAGCGCCCCGAGCGTGCTGTTGCATCCACATAGCGTTAGTAATTGCAACTATTCTCGATAGGGATTCGGGTTCAGGTGAATGTGATATCTGGTAAATTCCAGGTTCTGTCTGACCAATGAACAATCTAGTCTTCATCCTACTGATGTCGAAAACAGCCATATAGACTATGGAAGTTGGGAAATCGACACTTGGACGATAAACGGTTTTGTAAGCTAATGGCTTTCCGTCGGAACCCGTCGGAGTATCTTGCGCAGTCCAAACACCCTCTCCTTCCAATTTTGGAGATTTGTACAAGGGTGGTATCTCCTTTATTATAGAAAAGGAAGCATTGGCTACATTTGATTGTCGGGGTTTTTCTGGGCTTATTATCTCTGACTCAAGTTCTTTCTGCAAAGCGTCAGGATCATCGATGGACGCTACTTGTTTTTCATCGGACTGTGGAGGCTTGGACAATAGAACATCGATCCAGTCCGGCAAAACATACTCTTGAGAAATGGTCCCTTCAGTAGGACCGTAAGAAGCGCTGATAGCACGAACTCCATACGGCTCAGCAGGGGGTTCGAAGCCTTGAACCACAGTGTTAATTGTGATGCATAAAACAAGCCCTACAAAAATCACAGGTAATCTATTTCGATCCAACATCCCAAACCCTATAGATAGTATATTCAAGCTGTAAACAGCTCTGGAAAACCGAAAATTTTACATTAACGCTAATGATTGGAAATTATATCAGAAACACCCCAGAAAAACAAATTGCCCGTCCTGAAAGTGATACTATCAGTCTGTATCTGCACAAATAGACCGACGAAACCAAAACATTTTTAATATAATTACTCTAACTCTTTTTTACCAGATCATAACTCTCAATTGGGTGACAAAAATTAACTTAACCTACGATGTCAAATTGACGTGTTATGTCTTTTACGTCGGCTTTGTTTCGTAGGTTCAAACTATTACGAATGGTTTGAATGTCAAGATTTTTTTAACAAATTCATGCATAATAGTGTTATTTAAACCAAGCTTCTTGATCGGCCATAGGTCAGGGGCCAATTCATTATTTATGGGGTAAAGTTTAAAAGAGCTTATTCATAATTGTTCGGTTCTTGAACCGGAAACCCAATTTTTGGGATTCTGAAAAAACTGTAATATCTTGATATCTTAATGTTTGAAAGAGTAAGAATGACTTCGTGTGAGACAATTTCTAAAACGGCTTGTTCAGCGGAAAATCATGGCATTGAGAATTCTGACCTCATGGATTTGAGCAGTGTCATCGACATAATCAAACCTATAAGAGTAAAGGGGCCAGCCAAAGGGGTTATCTCTGGAATATCTATTGACACAAGAAAACCCATGGGTGCGCAAAATATTTATTGGTCAATAGCGGGACTTCATTTCAATGGCAACGAGTTTGCTCTGGACGCGCTGAGAAGTGGAGTGAGAGCCGCCGTCGTGAGTGATCCCAGGGTATTCGATCAGGACATTCCAGACGGAAAGACAATAATCGAAACTACCGATAGTCTAGCAGCGCTTCAAAAACTCGCGCAAACCTACAGGCAATCTTTTTCAATACCCGTAATTGGAATCACTGGGAGCAATGGCAAGACTCTAGTCAAAGAGATGCTTGCCTCGATCCTTTGTCTGGACAGACGAACATATCGGTCGCCTTTGTCCTATAACACTCAAATAGGGGCTGCCTTAGGGCTCCTGGGGATGCGCCGTGAGCACGAGATAGCAATAATAGAAGCCGGCATAAGCCTTCCTGGTGAAATGGAACGTCTTGAAAGAATGATTAGGCCAGATCATGGAATTCTGACGGTGATTAGTAAGGCTCATATAGGTGGTTTCGGGACTCTTGGAGAAACCCTAGAACAAAAACGACAGTTATTCAAGAACCTAGGGCCATCATCGTTTTTAGCGCTCAATGCAGATGATGAGATAAGCATGAATTTGGTAAGCGAGACTGAAGCGAATGTCATTACTTTTGGTTTTAGTCACAACGCAGATGTAAGGGCGATCGAATGGCATGAGTATCCTGAGCAGGGCTCAAGATTTGTGATGAAGCTCTTTGCTGAAGAACTTGAAATAGATTTATCCGCTCCGGGGCGGTTCAACATTTTAAATGCCTTGGCGGCGTCAGCCATGGCCAAAAAGTTAGGGGTGAGTTCGAATTTAATCCAACAAGGATTAGCGGAGTTCCGTCCGTCTCCGATGAGGCTCGAGATTCACACTACGGTTACGGGTGTTACTCTGATCAACGACACTTACAACTCTGACCCCGCCTCAATTAAAGGAGCCCTGGATGTATTGACCAAGATTGGCGCAGGTCGTAGGAAAATTGCCATCATTAGCGAGATGCTTGACCTGGGTCCTCACAGTAGCGAAGAGCATTTGGCTGTGGGTAGAGAAGTTGCCAAGGTGGGTGTGGATTACCTGATAACTGTTGGTGAAAATGCAGCTCTGATAGGAAGAGCTGCAATCAACGAGGGTCTAAACAAGGACCGAATCTCAAATGTCAGGACCTACGATGAGGCGGCTAGAGAACTAGAGAAAATTATGAATAGTGGGGACGTCGTCTTGTTCAAAGGCTCAAGATGGTTTCGTCTCGAGAGGCTTGCGAAGGAGCTGGTCGGATCAATTGGGCCCACAAGACTGACAGTAGATTTAGATGCTATTGCGAGTAACATTAAATCAATACGTGGAATAGTTGGCTCCGGTGTTGAAATAATGTCGGTTGTCAAAAGTTTTGGCTACGGCAATGACTCTATAAGGACCTCCAAGGTTGCCCTTGAAAACGGAGTAACATATCTTGCAGTAGCCTTTCCTGATGAAGGGGAAGCTCTTCGTGAGAACCGCATTGACGCTCCGATCCTAGTTTTTAATGTCTTGCCTGAACAAGTTGACAAGATTGTCAGGTATGACTTGAGCGCAGTGGTAGCTTCAGAAGAACTTGCTGAAACGCTTAATTGCGCAGCCACATTCGGAAAGAAGATTAAGATACACATCAAAGTTGACACTGGCATGGGGAGATCAGGTGTTTGGCATGAATGCGCTGATGATTTGGTGAAATACGTATTCAGAATGCCCAACCTCGATGTAGAAGGTATAATGACTCATTTCTCAAGCGCTGATGATCCAGATTCTGATGAATATACAATGGAACAAGTCGTGGCTTTTAACGAGTTACTTCGAAGGCTTGAATCAGCGGGCTATAAGTTTAGATATATACATGCGGCAAACACATCAGCATTGGTTCGTTTTCCTGAAACCAGGTACAACATGGTTCGCCCCGGACTGGCTATTTACGGAATGTATCCCTCAGATGCCGTCAGATCTCTTATAGATCTTGAACAAGTGGTCACATTTACTACCAAGATATCCCAAATTAAAAATCACCCTCCGGGAAGATGTATTTCATACAACCGTAGATTTGTAACATGGAGAGACTCTAGGATAGCTACTCTGAATGTAGGGTACAACGATGGCTATCCGAGGTTTCAATCTAATGTTGGACAAGTTCTAGTACGAGGGCAGCGAGCCCCCGTAGTAGGAACTGTCTGCATGGATACAATGATGATTGATGTCACTGAAGTGCCTGAAGCGTCTGTCGGCGATGAGGTGGTTCTCATCGGCCGACAAGGAACTGAAGAAATTCTTGCTGACGAAATCGCTAGAAACGGATCAACCATAAACTACGAAATAGTCTGCAAAATTTCTCCACGAGTGACTCGTATATTTTTGCAGAGATAAGAATTAAAATTTAAGGGTTGTGGTTCAGCAAATTTTTGATCGCTGTGTTGGCCAATTGATCGACGGACTCATTTTCTGCGTGTCCATTGTGACCACGTACCCACTCCCAAGTAACCTCGTGACGGTCAACGGCTTCGTCGAGCCGACGCCATAAGTCCTCATTTTTTACAGGTGTCTTGTTTGATGTCAGCCAGTTTCGTTTCTTCCAGTTTTTTATCCATTCTGTTATACCTTTTTTGAGGTATTCAGAATCGGTCACCAATCTAACCTGACAGGGTTTTTTTAAAGCTTCCAGGGCCATAATTGCAGCTGTAAGTTCCATACGATTATTTGTCGTCTTTGCTTCAGCTCCGCTCAATGTTTTTGTCTTACCCTTGTACCTCAAAAGCGCAGCCCAGCCTCCCGGTCCAGGATTACCTTTACAGCTACCATCGGTGAATATTTCTACATGATCGTTGCTTTCCAAACTTTTTTCCATCATTCCCCCCTATTTGATTTTGTCGATTTTTGAGAATTTAGCCCGTTATTATTTTTACGAAAACCTTCCTGTTTCTAGGACCATCGAATTCGCAAAAAAATACTCCTTGCCAAACTCCCAAAACTGGTTTTGATTCTTTTACGAAGATACTGACTGAACTGCCCATAAGAGATGCTTTAATGTGAGAGTCTGAGTTTCCTTCAGCGTGTCTATATCTATCATTTTTTGGGACAAGCTCGCCTAGCTTATTAATGATGTCCGACACTACAGATGGGTCAGCCGCCTCATTGATAGTAACTCCGGCGGTTGTGTGGGGTGAATATACAATGGCTAAACCATCGGTCACACCACTTTTCTGAATTATGTCCCCGATAGCGGCTGTTATATCCACAAACTGAACTCGCATACTGGTAGTAACCTTCAATTCCTCTATCATTTTCATCAAGTGTCCTGCCACATAACGTTGTTTCTAATATTTGGTTATTAGACTTTAATCTGCTGACGAACTGGCTAAGATCTTTTAACTAGTAATCAAAATTATCAAGGCTGTTGTCTTTCGAGAATAGCGCTTCAGCAAACTGTCTGGCGTTGAAATCTCTCAGGTCATCAATTTTTTCCCCTATGCCAATGTATCTAATAGGGATTTTTAGTTCATTGCTTATGCCAATGATTATACCGCCCTTGGCCGTTCCATCAAGTTTGGTCAAGGCTAATCCGGTTACGGGAATGGCCTCATTGAAAGTTCTTGCCTGTAGTATGGCATTCTGTCCCATAGAAGAATCTATGACCAAAAGAGTCTCATGGGGCGCGCCGGGAAGTTTTTTGCCAATAGTTCGCGAAACCTTCTTAAGCTCTTCCATTAGTGGAATTCTTGTATGAAGGCGACCTGCAGTGTCTATAAGCACTATTTCATAATCTTCTCTAATTGCCCGTTCCATGGCCTCAAACACTACGGAGGAAGGATCGGCCTTCTCTTTACCTCGGATTACGTCGCAACCAATTCGATCTGCCCAGATGGTCAATTGTTCAACTGCGGCTGCTCTGAATGTGTCACCTGCCACCATCATCACTTTTCTGTTCGCTAATTTTTGACGCGCAGCAATCTTGGCTATAGTAGTTGTCTTTCCAGATCCGTTGACTCCGAGCACCATTATTACAAATGGCTCAGAGCCGTAGCCGACGCGCAGCGGAGACTCAACCTCAAGCAGCGTTTCTCTAACCATTTCTTTTAGGTGCAACAAAATTTTGTCCGGATCATCGAGCTCTTTTCGCTTAACTCTATCCGAAACACTGTCTAAAAGTTGATAGGTGGTTTTGACGCCAACATCTGCCCTGACTAATACTTCTTCCAATCTGCTGATTGTTTCTTCATCAATTTCTCTTTTGCCTAACAAAGCTTCATCAAGACTTTTGAGAAAACCTTTTCGAGTTTTTGTTAATCCGGTTTGAAGCCTTTCGAGATTTTCTTGTGAATCATCCTCGTCTTTGATTTCGGACACCGGAGTTTCAGGTTCTATTTCAGGAACTTCGATTTTTTCGGGCACGTCCTCTATCTGGGGCTCGACTTCATCAGAAACGCTTGAAGCTTCTGGCCCGACTTCTTCAAACCGATCCTTTCTGAACAGTCTGCTAAAAAAACCGGCTTTTTTCTTTTTTTCTTCGCTCATTTGTCTCTCTTCAAAAATCTCTTTTCACCTGTTAGGCAGTGCCGCCGACCGTAATCCACGTTTCAGGTATGTCCGGTGTTCCTATTCTGAGGGTGGGTTGAGCATCGGAAACTGGGGCTCCCTGGCCATCCTTGCCACAGGTTCCAATCGAAAAACCCAGGTCGTTTGCCACCATGTCTATGTCTCGCAAAACTCTAGGCCCATTTCCCACAAGAGTAGCTCCTCTGACAGCAGGTCCTTGTTTGCCATTCTCTATCAAGTAACCCTCGGCCACCTCAAACACGAAATCACCATTGACTGTGTTAACTTGTCCCCCTCCCATCTTTTTCACCAATAGGCCTTTTGGAGTTAAATTTAGCACATCATCTGGAGCCATTGTTGAAGGGACGATGAGGGTGTTTGACATTCTGGGTATGGGGCGATGTCTGTAAGATTCGCGACGTCCATTTCCAGAAGAGCTAACTCCTTTCTTAAGAGCGCTCAATCGATCTGACATGAAGGCCTTAAGCACGCCGTTCTCTATCAGTAGATTAGTTTTTGAAGCTATGCCTTCATCGTCGTATGGGTATGAACCACGACGATTAGGCAAAGTGGGATCGTCCACAACTGATATTACATCAGACGCAATCTTCTGTCCTAGAGATTTAGCATAAACGGTCATGTTATCTACAACAAAATCCAGCTCTAATCCATGTCCTACTGCTTCATGGATCATCGTCCCTCCTGCATCACTGCTCAACACTACGGGCATTCTTCCTGAAGGGGCTTCACGAGCTCGAAGCATTGTCAAAGCTCTGCTAGCGGCAGTTGAAGCTATTTCAGATACGGAGTTAGTCTTGAAAAATTCCATTCCAAATTGGCCTCCAGCGCTTTCGTAGCCAGTTTGAAGTACGGAGTCTTTTGCAGCAGTAACATGAGTAAGAAAAGTTAAAGTTGTCCTGTCAAATTGTATCGACGATCCTTCACTGTTGATCTGTAAAACTCTACGTTTCTCATCCATCAAGACTACCCGAACTTGAGTAATTTCATTTCCGAAGCGGCGCGCCGCGTCATCAGCCTCCTCCAAAAGATCGATCTTTTCTTTCAATCCACATATGGATGGATCGATTTCAATTATGGAAGAGTTTCTTACCTGTTCAGGTCTGATAGTAACATTGTCAATTCCTGGGGTTATTCTACAGGCTTCTAACAAACTAGAACATAGTTCATCCACTGATTTCTGATTGATATCAGTTGTGAAGCCATGAAAAGTCCGATTGTCTTTAATGATTCTCAAGCCTATTCCACAATCAACCCCTTTTCTGACACGGTCTACCCGTCTGTTTTCGTAAACGAGAGTGGAAATAACTTTTTCTTCAAAAAATATATCAGCGAACAAAACTGACGGGGCTGTCATTTTCGCTATAACCTTGTCGAAATCAATCAAGTCTAGAGACATGTCCAATCCTCATGAATCGAGCGAGCTTGCAGAATCTATTGAAAACCAGCCGAGCATTATTGGGGTAATTCGTACTTCCAACCTAACACAAATGCCAAAAAAAATCAGCGAGTTCATCGAACAAAAAACCTCAAGTTACAGTTTATAAGTTAGCTTGAATATATTAATTTAATTTGATAAGATACTTGTAAATACAAAATGGATGGAGATAGCATGTTCGGTTGTATCAAGAGCAAGGGTCTCAAGATATCTGCTGAGCTTCACGAAAAGATAGCTTCCGCTGGAGACCCCATAAACATGGTGGAAAGTGAAATCGTAGCGTACCGGAAGGTCCCTATGAGAAAATTACGGCGAGAAATGATCGCTCAAGAGGCGCGGGACTGGGTGCACGTTTACGGATAACGAAGCTTGATAAAACTTCTTGGATAATTGCCCTAAATCGGTTCTGATTAACGAATAATGGTTTCATTTAAGTAACCAAGAAGCATTTTGAGAGCGTTAACTATAAATGAGTTATCCTGTTCATTCAAGAAATCAAGTGAAGCAGAAAAATTGACATTGAGAGTTAAGCGTCAAACATTTTATGTTATATTTTCAATAACCTGCGTGTTATTAGCAATTGCGTTTAATTCATCGATTGTTCGAGCGGACGCAGCAGGGAAAAATGCGGTCAATGGTTTTCAGGAAGCATCTGCGGAATTCTCAAAATTGTCATCAGTGGAAAGTGTTTCCCGACAATCTTGGATAAATCTAGCGAACAAGTTTTTGTCGATAAGCAGGCTGTCCAATGGCAAGGAATCCGCAATTAGCCTATTTTTTGCCGGAAGGGCTTTTGTTAGGTCGTACAAAGCCCATGGAGACGTCAAGGATATTGATGACGCGATTAGAGCTTTCAATGGATTCAAGAAGTTCAGGCTTGTGACACCCTACAACAAATTGGCGCTGGTGGAACTTAAAGACGCCCATTTGATGAAACGAAAAGTTAAATCGAGACCTGCTAACCCTGAAAAATCCAAGGTGAGTGTTTCCAAGCCGATCAAGCAACAGGCGGAATCCGCCTATGGAAATCTCCAAAGAAACGACGTTGCGCCTCCTTTAGCAAAAGATTTTCCAAATCCCCAAGTGACTGCGGTTAACAAATCGGACGGATCTAAGCTTGAACCTGTTCAGCATCGACCTGTGGCCACAAGATTTGGCAATCCCTTTTATAATGGCGCCAGTCTGCAGAATAAGCCGAAGCCTCAAGAGGGAATCAAGGTCGCATCTATTCCGCCATCTGTTGTTACGGACACAAAGCCTTCCATGGCGGCTCTGTCATCCAAGACTGCGAAAAGGGTGATCGTCATTGATCCCGGCCATGGTGGCCGAGATCCCGGAGCTGTATCAAAAGATGGCTCTCTTACGGAAAAGGAAGTGACACTTAGAATTGCTAAGAAACTCAAGAGCCATTTAGAAAAATCCGTTCCAGACTTAATCGTCAAACTCACTCGAGAAGACGACACTTTCTTAAGCCTCAAGGAAAGGACTTCAATAGCGAACGAAGCAAACGCAGATTTATTTGTGTCAATTCATTGTAATGGATCGGATTACGCTTCCGCAGCCGGAGTTGAGACGTTTTTTCTTAGTCAAGCCAGCTCTCGTGGAGCAATGCGAGCAGCGGCGCGTGAAAACGGTATCTCATTAGCGAAAATGAATCACCTTGAGGCTACACTGATAGATCTAATGATGACCTCGAAAAAAACTGAATCAGAGAAGCTCGCGGAGATAGTTCATGAAAGTCTTGCTGATGACGGAAATCAAAAAACTAAAAAAGCACGCGATCGAGGCATAAAACAGGCCCCCTTCTATGTTTTAATGGGAGCAGCCATGCCGTCCATTCTTGTTGAATGCGCATTTATAAGTAACATGAGTGATAAAAATAATTTAACTAACGAGAAATACATAACTTCCATCGCCGACAGGATAGCAAAAGGCACGAAAAAATACATGGCCGAACTGGGTCAAAGTAGTTAAGAAAACTTCTCCAGCATGAACAAACCTTAAACCTCATCATTCGCTTCCTTACCTGTCCCAAAATAGAGTTATTAATCAGTACTAGTCTATAAAATTTCGAAAATGATATTATGTTGAGAATATCATGTTCAATCACTGTTGTGTTGTCTGAGAAATGGTTTTGGAATTCAAAAACGAACCAGTGAAACAGCGATTTCCTGTTTTGGATTTTCTTAATTCAAGAGTTTCGTCAATCAAAAAAGATGAAATTGCGCTGCCGGATTGTGTGAAGCAATGGAATTAAAAGATAAAGAATGGATAATATTAGATCATCCGGCCGATGTGATGGTCGAGATTCACGGTAAAACGTTTGAAGAATTTTGTCAAAACGCAATCAAAGCTCTAAATCATTTTTTGGGTAGAGTACTTTCTGACAAAAAAGAATCCACTCAAAAAATTGAGATTGAAGGGACTTGTCCTGAAGAACTACTTGTGAATCTCCTGAGAGAATTAGTTTACAAATTTTATACGTCTTACTGTCTTGTAACTAAAATCAAGATGAGGAGTCTAAAAAACAACAAGGTGAGAATGGAAATCGTTTCCAGATCCGCTACTGTAGGCTCGGATTCCATAGAGGTCAAAGGAGTAACTTACCATGGGCTGTCAGTTCAGGAGAATGAAAGTGGATATCATGCGAGACTGGTTTTTGATGTTTAAGATAACCTTTTAGGATTGTTGAGTACAATTATTATGAAAAATACCAAGCCATACAAATTGAAACAGCTTGATGAGAACCGGTGGATCATTCCCAAGTCGGGCAAGATGAGGGTCCCGGGACTTATTTTTGCCAATAAAAAGCTGCTTCCGGACATAGAAAAGGATTCGAGCCCTGATCAAGTGTTCAATGTGGCGCATCTTCCAGGGATAGTTGGGTATGCTGCGGCCTTACCGGATATGCATTGGGGTTATGGTTTTCCTATCGGCGGGGTAGCTGCTTTTGATATGGAGGACGGCATAGTATCCCCGGGGGGAGTGGGATATGACATCAACTGTGGAGTGAGGCTGGCGACTACGGGGCTTACGAGAGATTTTGTTAAAAATCAGATTTCGTCGCTTATAGATTCTTTCTATGCATCGATTCCGAGCGGATTAGGGTCCAGGGGTGGAATCCTGTTAAAAAAGAATGACCTGTTTGATGTGGCTAGATTGGGAGCTGCTTGGGCTATCAAAAAAGGTATGGGGGATGAATCTGACCTTGAAAGAATTGAAGACCATGGAACTCTTGATTGGGCCGATATCAAATGTATCAGTGATAGGGCTTACGAGCGCGGCAAAGATCAGCTTGGCACACTGGGATCAGGCAATCATTTTATAGAGATAGGTTATATTGAAAAAATTTTTGACGAGTCAGTTGCGGATCAGTGGGGCCTGAGGCAGGGATTGGTCACGCTGATGATCCACAGTGGGTCTCGAGGTTTTGGATATCAGATATGCGATGAATTCTTGGCGCGTATGGTTAAAAACGTTACTCAACAGAAAATCGAGCTACTGGATAGACAACTTGCATGCGCCTATTTGAAATCCGATGTCGCGAGAGAATATCTTGGCGCCATGGCTGCGGCGGCAAACTTTGCTTTTGCCAATAGGCAAATTCTCATGAATCTGGCGAGGATATCAATGGAAAATACTCTTAGAATATCGCCCAGAGAACTTAGAATGAAATTGCTTTACGACGTTTCTCACAACATTGCCAAGATGGAACGGCATGACATAGACGGAATTTCTCGAATGTTATGCGTTCATAGAAAGGGAGCCACACGGGCTCTGCCTCCAGGCCACGCCTTGTTACCTGGGTTATTTAAAAATACCGGACAGCCGGTTCTGATCCCAGGAGATATGGGCCGTGCTTCTTACGTGATGTCAGGAATCAAGAGGGAATTGGATCAAACATTTGCTTCGGCTTGTCATGGAGCAGGTCGAGTGCTTTCCAGGAACGAGGCCTTGAGAAAAACCAAGGGCAGGGCAATTGAGCGAGAGCTTCAAGACAGAGATATCTACTCACGGGCTGCTGGTAGAAAGACCATGCGAGAGGAGTTCCCGGAAGCGTACAAAAACATTGAGGAAGTCGTGGATATTGTTCACGATGCCGGCCTAGCAAAAAAAGTCGTCCGGATTAAGCCTATAGGAGTTGTCAAAGGCTAGAAAAATCATTTTTCGTCTAGAAGCAATAACTTGATGGCTACAAGGGATCTAGAGGCTACTATGAGTCTTTGAGAGCCTTGCTGTCGGGAACAAAAAAGTACATGCAACAAACAGTTGATAGAAGAACTGTTCCAACAATCCAAACAGCCCTGAAATCATCCGGACTACGCAGACTGTTAGGATCGGCCCCTATTACAAATCCTAATAATTGAGTGATCATAGCGGCTCCCAGTATTGTAAACAGGTTAACGGCTGTCATAGCTTGTGCTGTGAGATCTTCCGGGATCAATTCCTTAATGTGAGCATACAAAATCTGACCAGGGGCTGCTGATAAACCAAATCCAAAAAAAGTCGCAAAGATAACCCATGTGGATGTTTCTCGTGACCACAGTAGAGCAGAGCTGACAAGAATCAAGAATATCAACATGGTTGATAAAACAACCTTTTTCCTGGATCGTAAAATCTTGTCACTAATTGACCCGGAAACCGGCAAACCTATCATGTAGCCAATACCCATTACCAATATAGCATTACTGGCAGCTATCTCTCCGAATCCCAACCCGTAAATCAGGAAGGGACTGGCCCACAATCCCTGTAAAGACGCAAAATAGCCATACCTGACGAAATTGCTCAGACTGATTGCCCAATAACTATATTTACGTAAAAGAAATCCTAAACCCGACATAAGCGACTTATGCAATTTTTGAGGGGACCTATAACCTGAAGGATAATCTTTAATAACCAGAATGAACGCAGTGACTATCAACGCATTGACAAGGGCAAACACCAGAAAACAGTTCCTCCAACCGATTGACATGCTCAGCATGGCCAGCGGCGTGGCGGCCATAAGGTTACCCAAAACGCCAACAGAAACAACCGATCCCCCCAGAAATGCAAAACGATCAGCCGGGAACCAGACGGCGAGCAGCGCAAGAACGACCATCAGGTTACCGCCCATTCCAATGCCTAACAATGCGCGTCCCAAAATTAAAGTCTCAGCGCGTTCACCGATCGAAAACACCACCGCGCCCAAAATTGCAGAAACAGCTAAAAAACACATAGTCTTACGAGGACCAAGCCGATCGATTGAAATACCTATCGGTATCTGGCAAGCCGCAAAACCGTAAAAAAAAGCGGCCGACAAATCACCCAATTGAGTTGCAGTCAGACCCAAATCATTTGTCAACGCGGGGCTTATGACGGCAACGGAGACCCTGTAAAACATGGAAATGATGAAATTCAGGCTACCCAGGGCAAAAATTAACCAGCGCCGTTTGCTGCCTGGAGCCGGATCCGGTAATTTTAACATACCAAGCCTACTCCCAAAGACAATCTCAACAATCTGAAAGAAGCAATATAAATTATCAATTGGAGATTCAACTTCATTTTGTGCCGAATCGCAAGCCTTAGTTCCAAAAAGTTAAGCTTTGTGAATTCTGAAAAAATCTACACCGGAAACTGCTTCACAGGTAGCAAGATACCGATCGGGAGACTCACAAGAAGCAGAAAAAGATTGACAAACTCGCGTTTTTATATTACGAGTTTTATATCCCGTATTTCTAGTAAGTTAACGTACGCATGTTTTTTATTCAGGCGAGAGCGTTTTTCTCCCGCTGTTTTTTAGGATTAGGAGGATATGGATATGAGACGAGGGCTATTATTATTGGTCGGCGTTTTGGTATTGGCCTTGACTCCGGCTTTGGTGTGCGCGCAGTTTGGTGGAATGCCCGGAATATCTGGATTACCGAGCCTGGGTGGCTTTTTCAAGTCCGGATCCGGCTGTGGAGAAACAGCTGCGCCTGGCCTGATGCCAACTGTTTATTTTGGCTGGATGCCTGGGCAGGAAAATAATGTTTCGGCTAGTTTGAATAGCCAGAATGCCGGGGCCTTCAACCTTCTAAACGCGACATTCAAATACAGAACGGAGGGTTTCTGGCTGGGTGGCGCGCTTCCGGTAGCTCTTTCAGATAAACTTGCATTTATAGGCACCGGTTGGTACTTGTTCCCGAGTGATTCTACAGCTGGAATTTGGGAATCAATTGGACCTGCCCCAATCACCAACTGGGGCAACGAATGGACCAAAAAGGATATATGGTGGTTCATTGACGGTGTATTGGCCTATGGTGATTCAAATCTGGCCGTTTTAGCCGGTCTTCGCTATGACAAATTCAGCACGAATTTTTCTGGCGCCAATGTCAATTTTACCGATGGTCAGCAAGTTGACATTATCGCTCAGTCCATCATCCCACTCATTGGTCTGCAAGCAGGCTACAAGAATTCCGTTTCTGCGCTGAATGTTAGAGCAATTGGAATTCCCACGAATGCTGGCAATGTGAAAGCTAACTTCACCTTAGTCCCTGCGGGCGCCAATAGGTTTGAGTCAACAGGTAACTACAATGGTGGCCACTTCTTCGAGCTATTCGCCGAATACTCGCGGCAGATTTTCATGAATGGTAACGCCGGTGTGTTTCTAAGATGGAACACAACCCGAA
>CALGLN010000091.1 GCA_937930835.1 uncultured Desulfomonile sp. | reverse complement strand
TCTACGAATTTCACCTCTACACCAGGAATTCCACTTCCCTCTCCCGTACTCAAGCCTAACAGTTTCGAATGCGCTTCCGAAGTTGAGCCCCGGGCTTTCACATTCGACTTGTCAGGCCGCCTACACGCGCTTTACGCCCAGTGATTCCGAACAACGCTTGCACCCTCCGTCTTACCGCGGCTGCTGGCACGGAGTTAGCCGGTGCTTCCTTTGGTGGTACCGTCAGTTCTGTAGTCTATTCAACTACAGAGGGTTCTTCCCACCTGACAGGGCTTTACAACCCGAGGGCCTTCTTCACCCACGCGGCGTTGCTGCGTCAGAGTTGCCTCCATTGCGCAATATTCCTCACTGCTGCCTCCCGTAGGAGTCTGGACCGTATCTCAGTTCCAGTGTGGCTGATCATCCTCTCAGACCAGCTAACCATCTCGGCCTTGGTAAGCCGTTACCTTACCAACTAGCTAATGGTCCGCGGGCCCATCCTTAGGCGCCGGCTTCTTTGAGAGGCCGACTTTGACCGCATGAACCTGGGTTCTTGTGGTCTTATCCGGTATTAGCGGGCCTTTCGGCCAGTTATCCCGATCCTTGGGGCAGGTTACCCACGTGTTACTCACCCGTGCGCCACTTTACTCCACACCCCGAAGGATGTGTTTCTCGTACGACTTGCATGTGTTAGGCACGCCGCCAGCGTTCGTTCTGAGCCAGGATCAAACTCTCCAGTTTGATTTTCTGCTTAAACATGTATCTTGTTCACGAACTATCTGCTATTCAGTTTTCAAAGATCAACGGGAATCTTATTTTCAACTCCCCGCTAAGTCAGTATACATTGTTTATTGTTTTGTTGTCAATAATTTTATGTTTCCGATCTCAGCGTTCCCCTAATCGTTGGGGAAGCTCCATATATATAGGGGTTATGACTTTGTGTCAAGCAAAAATGTTCCAATGAATTAGAAAAGTGTTGTTGTCGTTATTGAAGCGCCTGAAAACAATAGTTTAGGGATGTGCTGAGATTGGATTGCGAGAGCTATAATGGGAAAGTTTTTATCGGGGATCGAAAAAATTGTCTTTTTTTCGCGTATAATTGTTGGTCCATGACGCGTAGCGTAGCGCGGCGCGGCTGGGGAATTGGTGATCTTTTTGTACGATATTAAGGGGGGATCGAATGGCCTTGGAGCCATTATGGGCTGGGATTTGCACGGAAAGCGGTTGAAATTTCAGGGCGTCTATCGGGATGGCGGGAGAATTTTGGAATCATGAAGCTTAAATGCGGACGTTGAAAGGAGCGGTCTTTAGGAGAGCCATTTTTGTAGTAGGGAGCGTCGGATGAGCGCTAAAGTGTTGGTGCGAGGCGGGAGCCGGTAAGAAAGGGGATATTCTTGGAATGGTGGGTAGCGCGCCTCAGTTAAGTGACGCGCTGGAAAAGATTATGCCGATTTTCTTAGTTCTTGGGGCCAAAACAGTTGAATAGCGTGAACTGGACACGCTTGTTCACAGAGTCCACAGCCCACGCAGGCCTTGGGATCGAATAGCGCGGCCACATATTCATTGTTTACCTCTGCCATCCCGAGGGCTTGGAATGGGCAGCAGGCGACACAGACTTCACAGCCGACACAGTCGTCAATCCAGACGTAGGGTTTTGGCCAATCGGATCTTTTGACTTTTTCTGGCTTATTCCCTTGGGGGTCGCGAATGGCGCCGTACGGGCATGCTCGGCCGCACACGCCGCATTCGATACATTTGGATACATCTATGGAGTGGGGCTGTTTTTTCTGGCCACTGGAAGCGCGCATTGGGCATACGCGCGCGCAGGTCTGGCAACCTTTACATTCTTCCTGGACTATTCGATAAGGCATTTAATTCCTCCAAAAAGATTTTTTATTGATGGTAAGGATTCTGATATATCAGTTGACTGATTCAACGCTTTTAACAGCGGGGACTCTTTCTTTAAGTATTCGTTCGATTCCCATCTTTAATGTCATCTGACTCATGGGGCAACCACCGCAGGCGCCTTTTAGTCTCAATTTAACAATTCCATCATCAGTGATTTCAACTATTTCTGCATCGCCCCCATCAGCCTGAAGTTGAGGTCTGACGAGATCCAATGCGGCCTGTACTTCATCTTTCATACTATATGCTCCTTTCGATAGGCTTATCCCAAATTACAACGACTATGTACAATAGCATAGTCGTTGTTGAAAAGCAGAGAAAAAACTAAATAATTAGGTTATTAGGGGGTCGGTTTTTTCAAAAAATCGAACGCGCTGATTTCCATTCGTCGAGGGCTATGTTGAGGTATTCCTGAGACAGCTTCACGATGGATCCAATTTCATTGTTTGTTTCAAGCGCTTTCTTAGCTCCCTTGAGAACTGCCCTTCTACAGATTTCTTCGACATCTGCGCAAGACAGTCCATGGGCCTGTTCAACAGCGTCATCAACGATTCCTGAGAACAAGACATGATCGCTAACGAGAAATTTCTCGAAGAGATCTTTGAGATCTGGCTGATCGGGCAATTTGAGCTTCAATTCATTTGTAAAGCGTCCGGTAGCAGTCAGGGCGGGAGGTAAATCTTCGGTTTTTACAGCTGTTCCGACGACCAGGATGGGTTTTGTATCCAATGACGAATTCATCTCCATGACAAGTTGATTAACAATTCGATCAATATACTTTGCGTCTGACCATCCTTTTGATGAAAAGGAATCTACTCCATCAAGAATAAGAACAGTTGGGGCCATTTGCCTAGCCTGCCTGAACAGTTCCCTAACATTTTTTTCACTCTCTCCCATGTATTTGGAAAGTAATTCGGGAGTTCGTATTTCTATCACGTTGAATCCACTTTCCTTAGCCATAGAGCGCGCAAACAATGTTTTTCCAACTCCGGGAGGTCCTGTGATGAGCAGGCCTTCGGGCCTGGACATACCGATCTTTTCTAGAGAGGCGGAGTGTTTTAGAGGCCAGAGCACAGTTTGCTCAACGTAGGTCTTTTCTTTTGCGTATCCAGCGATAAAGTCCCAGCCGGCTTTTTTCAAATTGATCTCAAAGTTTCTTCCTGAAGAAGGCCTCATATCTTTGAGGGCTTCATAAAAGTCTTCGTTTTCTACTGTTAGGGCTTCGAGGAAATCGTCTGATAGTTGCTGAGGGGTGTTTTCCAGACCTGGCAATATACGTCTCATGGCTTCATAACCGGCTTCCTGGCATAGAGCCTTTATATCAGCTCCAACAAAACCATGAGTTTTTTCGGCAAGCTCATCAAGGTCTACATTCCCCAAAGGCATGTCTTTGGTATGTATTTCAAGAATTTTCCGGCGGCCATCTCGATCTGGCGTTCCGATTAACACTTCTCTATCGAATCTGCCAGGCCTCCTAAGGGCGGGATCCAGGTTGTTAGGTAAATTAGTGGCTGCAATAACCATTACCTGTCCCCGGTCTTCCATTCCATCCATCAGAGCGAGCAATTGAGCTGTGATTCTGCGTTCTACCTCTCCTTCAGCAGTGTCTCTACGCGGGGCCAAGGCGTCTATTTCGTCTATGAAAAGAATAGCCGGAGCGTTCTTACTGGCTTCCTCGAAAGCAGCACGCAACTTGGCTTCACTTTCTCCATAATGTTTGTCCATTATCTCCGTGCCGATAACGCTTCTGAACCAGCATCCTGTTTCGCCTGCGACTGCCCTGGCTATGAGTGTTTTTCCGGTTCCAGATGGGCCGTGTAGCAACACCCCTCTAGGAGGATCAATCCCTAACCTATAAAATATTTGAGGATGCTGGAGCGGTAATTGAACCACTTCCCTTACTTTTCTTATGGCTTCATCTAATCCACCAACGTCAGCGAAGCTGGTATCATTACGAGATACAAATTCATTTCCCTCCTCATCAACCATTTTAACTCTGGTTCGCGGCGTGATCCTGGATACTTTGCAAGGTTCGGTTGAAACAATCTTAAAACTTATCGAGGCTCCACGATTGTCTTTAAGAGTAAGGTTTCCGTTTCCCACAAGAACAGCGCCGCTAAGTTTTTCAAGCATGCCTCTGAGTTGCGGTCTGCTTAACTGACAGCCCGGGGGAGCCTCCAAGGTTACGAGTTCGCTTTCGGGGCATTCTGCTTTCCTGATTTTAACTTGTGAATATAGCTGAAATTTGTTCTCATCCATGGTCATTTTGTCCAAGGATACCATTCTAGTGTCGATCCAGGCGTTAGGATGTGGCTTGGCTTGCGCTATACAACCACCAGCGTCAACAATTTCAACTGGATCCCCATCCTCCAATTGGAGTTTTTCCATGAAAGAACTTGATATGAAAACGGTTCTGGAGCCTGGATCCTGTTCCATGACCTTGGTTATTACAAAAGAATAGGTCGGATGATCGTTTTTGTGACAATCGCAATCATCGTGCGAATGCCAACTTCCGGGCAAATGATCCTTGCAGTGACATTCCATTTTGCGCTCCAGTTTTTTGTTGGAACTTTAATATCCAACGCTTTTGATCACATTAAAAAAGGAGCCTGATAGCGCTCCTCTTTAAAAAATATTTAAGCCACAGTGGTGTAAATTGCTTTTCACCACGGGCTTGGAGATGAACTAGACAGAATCAGACTTCTTGTATGCTTCAGATTTTAACCAGGAACGTAATTCCTCAGACAAGCCGCATGCCTTATTCTTACATGCAAATTCTTTTACGGATTCATCAATCAATTCTTGGGGCGCGTCCACCTGATACAACACCTCATAGTCGTGATGACTTTGCTTGACCAATAGAAGCTTAGGAGGAGCTGAGACCGCGTCAATTTTGAAATACGCGCTCTCTTCGTTACAGGACTTGGCGTGGTTTAAGCCTCTAGACCAGTTGGTGCCCCACTCCAAATATCTCGTAACAGCTTCGAATGGATGTAGATCCCAGTCCAGCATCATTGCTATATTTCTGTCCGCAACTATATCGGCTATTTTTTTCACGGCTATTTCCTCTCTGTTGATTTTCATCCTGACAATTGAGATGCGTGTTGAAGCAAAAGGTTTCAGGTAATTTGTGAATGGGAAAGCAAGCTGATGAGTGAGATCGGCGCCACGAGTGGGCAATGCGTTGTCAGTCTTCGTTTTTCTGAAGATCGATGGCTTGTCTGATTTTTTTCAAAAGGTGTCTGTTCTCATAGGGCTTATTAACAAACGCGATTGCTCCGAGAGACAGGACTAAATCCTCTGACTCCCCTGAAGAGTACCCGCTAGCGACAATTACGTTCATATCACGATACAGATTCTTGATTTCCTTCAGGACGTTTTTACCACTCATTCCAGGCATGATCAGGTCCAACAGCACCAGATCTATTTCCTTCGATTTGAGCCTTAGAATTTCCAAGGCTTCCCGTCCATTAGAAGCGAACAGCACATTGTAACCAGCTCTTTCGAGGACATCTCCCGCTAGTTCACGGACAAAATCTTCATCGTCGACAATCAGAATGGTCTCGGTACCTTCTGGTTGGATTTCGAATTGATCAGAATGGTCGTCGTCGGGAATGCTGTATTCTAAGGCTGGCAGGTAAATTCTAAATGTTGTTCCTTCGTCCTTACGGCTATCGCATAGTATAGCTCCTCCGTGCTGTTTAACGATGCCGAATACTGTTGGCAAGCCCAATCCTGAACCTTTACCAACCTCTTTAGTTGTGAAGAAAGGTTCATAGATATGTTCAATGATTTCTGGTTCCATTCCGGATCCGGTATCTGCAACCTTTATCAATATGTAGTCTCCATCAAAAAGACCCTCATCAAACAAATGCCCCTGTTTAAAAATGACATTAGAGGTTTCGATGATCAAATCGCCTCCATCTGTCATCGCGTCTCTGGAGTTAATTGCCAGATTCATAATTACCTGTTCGATTTGAACGGGATCCGCGTTGACGGTATGCAAATCAGGGGCTAACAAAAGTTTGACATTTATCATTTTTGGTATGGTGCGTTCGAGCAATTGACTTGTCTGGCTAATTATGTCGTTGACATTGAGAGGTTTTTTTCTGGGTTCTATTTTACGGCTAAAGGTCAGTAGCCTTTTAACAAGATCCGCTCCTCTCTGTGAGGCCTGGGCAATTCTGGACAATTCCTGGTATCCGGAATCCTTTTCTGTCATTCTATTGAGTAAGACTTCGGAGTAACCTAGAGTAACCTGCAGCAGATTGTTGAAGTCGTGAGCGATGCCTCCGGCCAGAGTTCCCACGGCTTGCATTTTTTGTGATTGGATCAATTGTCGCTGCATTTCAATTTCTTCTGTTATATCTCGCTTAACAGCAACAAAATTAGTGATTTTACCATTTTGGGATCTAACGGGCGATATGGTAGCCTCTTCATGAAACAGACTACCGTCTTTTCTCTTATTGACGAGCCGTCCTTTCCATACCGACCCTTCTAGGACAGTGTTCCAGAGGTTTCGGTAGAATAACTCATCCTGAACTCCACTTTTTAGTATGTTGCATTTGCGACCGATGATTTCCTCCAAGGAATACCCGGAGGTTTTTTCAAAGGCCGGATTCACGTATTCAATTAAGCCGTTACAATCGGTGATTTCTATTGCTTCCACAGACTGTTCGACTGCGGTAGCAAGTCTTTTGAGTGATTGCTGAGCCGCAAGGCGATCTGATATATCCCTAAAAATGACCTGAACTAATGAGGTTCCTCCAATTCTGATAGGCACGGCCGAGGCTTCGACATCTACGTAGCTACCATCAAGTCTTTTGAACTTTTCCTCTATCATCGGCTGCAGTCTGTCTTCTCCGATTGCACGAGAAATTCTTTGACTAATTGGATGCTTATAATCGGGGTGAACCAAATCCAAAACTTTTTGACCTATAAGGTTCCCTGGAGAATTTGCGCCTAAAATTTTGGCCGCAGCAGGATTGGTCATGACAACTAAGGTCCCGTCGTGAAGAAGGATGCCGTCCGGAGAGAGATCCACTAGTTTTCTGTAACGCTCTTCGCTTGCGGCGAGCGATTCTCGAGCCATTTTCATTTCGGTTATGTCAATATCGAAAGCCAGTTTGACTCGTCTTCCGTCTGGCCAAACGATCATTCGGTTCGTTGAATAAAAATTCTTCTGGAGGAAGGGACTATAGTATTCAGACGTACAGAGCGTTTTACCCTCGTTAATAAGCTTATCCCTAGCGCAGAAATCACATGGTTTAGGCAATCTGTGAAAGGCTTCGTAACATTTTGTTTCTGGCTCGATTTCCTTGATCAATTCGCGTGTAAAGCGATTGACATAAAGTACTTCATAAGTTTCAAGATCGACTACATTGACGATGGCGGACAAGCTATCAAATACTGACAGGAGCTGTTTACGCTCAAATTCCAATCTTTCCAGGGCCTGTGTCCGTTGAGTGATATCTGTGAGGACAGCCAATATATAGAGTGGCAGTCCAGCGGAGTCACGAATTGCTGAAACAGATATGTCCCCTACCATGGTGGAGTTATCTTTTCTGACGTATTCTCTTTCCACCCTTAGCTGATCAGCTTCTCCAGACAATATTTTTTGAATATTTTTGCGCGATTCATTCTTATATTGATCTGGCACTATGTCGAAGTACGATACCCCAATCAGTTCGTTTTGAGAAAATCCAAGCAATTGTTCAGCTGTCTTATTAATCCGGATCCAATTTGCCTGAACATCCAAAAGACCTATTCCCACCGAAAGGTTTTCAAAAATCGCTCTGTGAAGTTCTTCGCTTATTGTTAATGCGTTTTGAACCGCTTTGATCTCGGTGATATCAGTGAAAACCCTAATGTCTCCTTCGTAGTTCCCCAGTTCATTCGCCATGGTTTTCTGAGACATTAGCACGGGTATTACGGTCCCGTCATTGGAGCGTATACTGGTTTCATAGCTGTTCAATTCCATGGTTCTATCAAAGGTGTCATCGGATACTTCAAGGTATTTCCGGCCTATCAAATGATCGCGTGATTGACCTAACATCTTTTCCATGCGTTCATTAACGTAAGTTATGTTGCCAGCCCTATCGGTGGTAATCAAACCCTCGGTCATGGTTTCAACAAGCGTACGGAACCTCTTTTCCCTTTCAGAAAGCTCATCATTTAGAACGCCTGATTTCTTAATTTCCGGAATCCACTTGAGAAATCCAGTGGCTAGAAATCCCATGCCGGCTAAATAAAAAAGGCCTTCAAATATTGCCTGTGTACTGGTCTGACCGATGATTTCAAAACTGCTGAGGTCGGAAAAGTTGTCGGTGGTGTCTACAAGGGCTCCCAGGGCCATAAGGAGAAAGCCCCAGACAATAAGACTGCGCCCGGGATTATTGACAATGTTGTGTTTCCTGAAAGAAGCTCGAAGATAAAAAGCAATGAAGAAACACGTGACAGCGCATGAAAATTCGAAAACTATATTGATCATGACAGTCAATTTTAACCGAGCCTGTTGATCATGCCATGGGCAAGTGACTTGTTAGCTAGTCCGTGGTTACAATACTCAACATACAGTATCCCGGATCAAATACCAACATTAATAATAAAATACTAAAAGGACTAGAAATGATCTTTGGTTAGTATAGAAAACTCAAGGCCGGAAATAGGTACGAGAACTTCTTCTTGAGTTGGTAACCCAAGAATTTAACAATGTTCAGTGTGAGCAAAACGATTTGACAAGTTTTAAATTTTGTGTGAGCTTGCGGTGAAATTGTGTTGGTAGAGTTAAGTATCAGGATTGTAATTGAATGAATTTGGTCCGAAATTAAAAGTCGGCTGATTTTTGGCAAGACTCGGGGTTTTTTACAGAATTATCAGAATAGTAGGTCTGATCCGTATTTACAGCTTGTTAAATAGTAAGTCTCGGAACGCTTCTGAGAGCGTCTTTTAAGTGTTGAGGTTCCTCATCGTTTTTCAAACAATTGTCGATATCTAGAATTTGGATTTATTCGAGAAAATGTTAGATCAGGAGAAAAATTCCGATCAGCTTTTCACAGAAATTCGGTATTTGAGAAACCGAGTAGATGAATTAGAGAAGCTGCGTCGACTTGAAACGGTGGAATCTGTAGCTCGCTCAGACCTGAAATTATTAGAGATTATTGAGAATACCACCGAATCAATAATTGCCGTTGACAAGGCTAGAATTGTTTTCGCAAATCCCGCGAGTTCTTATTTTACAGGTTATTCGATTGACGAGCTTTCGAGGATCCCGGATGTTATGACCCTGGTTTTTCCAGATGATCGGGAAGTCATTAATGAATCGTTCAAAATCTTTGAACCAAGTTCGATGGCGCCACATAATTTTGAATTTCGGTTTATTTGCAAAGACGGCTCATTGAAATGGGTGGAGGTTCACACGTCTGTTGTGAAGTGGGAAGACAAGCAGGTCCTCCTATGTTTCATGAATGACATTAATGATCGGAAAAAGATTGAGAGGCAATTAATAGAAAAATCTATTGAATTGGCTGAAAGGGTTAAAGAAGCAACCTGCCTATACCGCATCTACAAACTTACTCAAACCTCTGAACTGCCCTTGAATGAAATTCTTTCAGGTATCATCGATTTGATTCCATCAGGGATGCAATTTCCCGAAGCCACATGCGCCAGGATTTTTGCCGAAGGGCAAGAATACAAAACCGTCAATCATGTAAGATGCGATCTAATACAATCCGAACAGATAATTGTTAATGGTCAAACAATTGGTTTTCTTGAGGTTGGCCTATTGCAGGATCAACTGAAGGGTGTGGATGTACGGTTTCTTGAACAGGAAAGGCTTCTGATTGAAGCTATCAGTAGTCACATTAGCGAAGTGATAGACAAGAGGCGATCAGAAGAGGCTCTACGGATACGCAGTCGTGCTATTGAAACATCGATCAACGGGATTCGTATGGTTAGTCCTGATGGTATGGTCATTTATTCGAATGAATCGTCTTGGAAAATGTGGGGTTACGAATCAGCTCAAGATATCAATGGTGTCCATATATCGGATCTTTTTAAGGACAAATTAGAATACCAGAAAGCCGAATTCGAGGTTGTTGAGAAAGGTTACTTTTCAGGGGCTCTCACGGCATTAAGAAAAAATGGGACCACTTTTGAAGCGTTGATTTCAATAAATAAGGTTAAAGATGAACACGGTAACCTCCTATGTTATGTAGCTTCGCAAACTGACATTACAGAGCAAAAACGGTCCGAAGAAAATTACAAACGGTTGTTTACAGCCATAGAATACAGCGCGGGAAGTGTTGTTGTGACCGATCCTCAGGGGAACATACAGTACGTCAATCCCGCTTTTGAAAAGACTACCGGCTATACATCCAAAGAAGTTATGGGTAAAAATCCGAGAATTCTAAAAAGTGGTAAACATGACAACTCCTTTTACCAACAGCTTTGGGGTTCCATAATTAATGGATCAGCATGGCATGGGGTGTTAATTAATCGGAAAAAAGACGGCTCCCTGATTCAGGAGGAAGCGTCAATATCGCCGGTCAAAGACTCCGCGGGAAATATCATCAATTATGTAAGAGTTTCTCGTGACGTAACCAAAGAGATCGACCTACAAAGGCAACTTATTCAATCGCAAAGGATGGAGGCCATAGGTACTTTGGCGGGTGGAATAGCCCATGATTTCAACAACATTCTTTTTGCAATTACTGGCAACACTGAATTGGCGATTCAGACTATAACAACTGACGATCGTTTAAGTTCATACCTCAGTAGAGTCCTTGAGGCGGCTAATAGAGCCAGAGACATGGTGCAGCAGATACTCGCTTTTAGTCGTCATGACAAGCCTGAACGACAACCTCTTGATATTAGCCCTGTTATTAAGGAAAGCATTAAATTTTTGAGGGCTTCTATTCCGCCAAATATCGAAATAAAACAGAATATTCAGCCCAATCTTCCTCGTATTAATGGTGATCCAACACAAATACATCAGATACTTATAAATCTTTGTGTAAACGCGTCACACGCTATGGATAGGTCCAACGGAATTTTGGAAATTTCTCTTTGTTCAATTAACCTTGACAGAGAATTTGTAGCCGATAGGATTTCAATAAAGGCCGGTGATTATATAAATCTCACGGTTCGCGATACTGGCAGCGGAATGACTCCGGGAATAATGGATCATATTTTTGAGCCCTATTTTACTACTAAGAAAAAGGGTGAGGGCACTGGTTTTGGTCTATCTATAGTCCATAACATTGTGCAAAACCACGGAGGGTTCGTGACGGTTCAAAGCGATCTTGGTAAAGGATCTACCTTTAATGTTTATCTTCCGATAATTGAAGAATGTTTTGAAAACCAGTTGGAGAGTCAAGAAACTTCTCCTATTGTGGGAGGCCACGAAAAAATACTGTTAGTAGATGATGAGTCGGTGCTTACGGATGTCGGCAAATCGATATTTGAAAGTTTGGGATACCAGGTAGAGGCCTTTACTGATCCTGTTGAAGCTTTAAAAGCTTTCGAAAAAAGCCCGGGCGAGTTTGATCTTATTTTTACGGACTTGGCGATGCCAAAGATTTCGGGTGATGTTTTGACACAAAAAATTAGGGCCATCCGACAGGATGTTCCTGTTATTTTTTGCACCGGCCTGAGCCAGTCATTTTCTGAGGATTGGCTGAACAATCTTGGCGCTAGGGCTGTTATTGAAAAGCCACTACTTAAAAAAGACATGGCCAGGGTAGTTAGGACAGTTCTCGATTCAAGAAGTTAAAAATTTTTTCTTGCAATGAGACCATTTGGTCTCTATAATGATTGCATGACGGTTACTGAAAGACAAAAACAGATACTGGATTTCATCAGAATCTTCCAAGAGAGAGAGGGTTTTTCTCCTTCTTTGAGGGAGATATGTAAAGGTATAGGTCTTGTTTCTCATGGCAGTCTCATAAGGCATATCCGTTTGCTTGAGTCTCAAGGTCTTATCAAGGGTTTACGTGGCAAGAAAAGGGCTTGGAATGTATTTGACACGCCGCGAAAAGGGGTTCCTTCCATACCAATTTTAGGTCGAATTGCGGCGGGATCTCCGCTTCTGGCTCAAGAGGAGGCAGAAGAACGTTTACCGATAAATCCATTATTTTTTGGTTCATCGGATGCTTTTGCCTTGAGAGTAAAGGGAGATTCAATGATTGAGGCTCATATTCGGGATGGTGATATAGCCATAATTCGGCCTCAAAATGAATCCGACAATGGATCTATAGTAGCTGTTATAGTAGAAAGTTTTGAATCGGAGGCTACGCTCAAGATCTTTAAATTTAGCAATGATCAAATTGAATTATGTCCAGCCAATAGGAATTATAATTCTCTTCTTTTCAAGGGGGCAGATAGGTCGAAAATAAGGATTCTGGGGAAGTTGATAGGTATAGTACGAGCCAAGCCTTAATGATCCTATAAGTGTCGATTCACAGCCTTATCTAGAGAGTTAAACAATCTGATTATAAAGTTATGATCGTGTTTTCATGAGTATGGATACGTTTGTTCATCTTGAAGTTCTCAGTGGTTTCTCATTTCTTTGGGGCACATTTAGCCCTGAAGACCTTGTAGAGGCTGCAGTGTCTAAAGGACACAGGGCTGTTGCTCTTACTGATTATGGTTTGCATGGGGCTGTAAGATTTTATAAGGCGGCGGTTAAGCGGGGAATCCAGCCGATAATAGGTTCAAAACTTCCAATTTGGGATGGTTCGCATGTGATATTTTTAGCCAGCGATTTTAAATCCTATGGGAACCTTTGCAGGCTTGTGTCGATTGTTTCAGATTTCGGTGTTCTTAGCAGGCAGGACTTGAGCCATTATTCAAAGGGTCTATTGACAATAGCTGGTTTACGGGATTCTCGAATTAACAGGTCTTTGAATAATGGGAGATTATCTGTAGCGGAATTTTGTTTACAGGAATTAAGGTCAGTCCTCAAAGATCCTGAGATGGTGTTTCTTTCGGTTAGGAATAATGGAGAGACAGATCAGCCGATTGAGAATGTTATATCTTTGGCTCAGACAAACAATATTGAAATTGTAGCAACAAATGAAGTCACTTTCCTGACATCGCAAGATTATATACTGCATCGCATACTTGTTGATATTCAGCGTAAACATCATCATCGGACTGTGATTCCATTGCCGAATGATACTTTCTTTTTCACCTCCGGCTATGAAATGAGGAGTCGGATAAAAAATGATCGGGCAATTGAAAATACGCAATATGTGGCGTCGCTTTGTAAGGGTTTTTCTTTTCCTTTAGGCAGACTTCATCCCCCTTATATTAAGGATCCTCGAGAGGCTTCACTTAACTTGAGCAAGCGTTGTTTCAGAGAACTGGCTATGAGGCGCTCTAATGTTGGTATTGAGTACTTTAGGCGTCTTGATTGGGAGTTAGGATCTATAAATGGTATGGGGATAGCGGATTTTTTCCTTCTTGTTAGGAAAATAGTGGATTTTGCCAGGAGAAACGATATTCGCCATACTGTTCGTGGATCAGCGGCCGGAAGTCTTGTTGTATATCTTCTTCTTGGAGGTGTAGATCCCATAGCCAATGATCTGCTTTTTGAGCGTTTTATAAACGAGGGCCGAGGTGATATGCCCGATATTGATATAGATTTTGATTCCGAGCGTCGGGATGAGGTAATCGATTATGTTTTAGGCTTATTTCCACGTCAGACGGCTATGGTTTGTACAATACACAAATTAAAATGCCGCAGCGCCGTCAGGTTGGTGGCAAGGGCGATGGGGTATCCATTAAACGAAATAAACCGTCTTGCCTCATGTTTGCCATGGTCTCTCAGGGGACGAGACCTCAAGCTGTCTTTAGAACAATTACCTGAATTAAAGGGGGCGCCTATCCAAAGAGAAAAACAGCTTATAGATTTGGCGTCAAGGCTTACAGGTCTACCTTTTCAGAGTTCTCTTCATTTGGGGGGTGTAATAATAGCGCCTGATGACATAAAAGCGTGGACAGCGGTAGGCAAGTCTCCTAAAGGGGTCCCTGTAAGTCAGTTAGATAAGGATGATGTTGAAGCCTTAGGCCTTTTGAAGCTGGATATACTGGGGCTAAGGATGCACACAGCAATTCGTAAGGCCCTTGAAATTCTTGAAGAAAAAAGGATCAGCCTAGATTTTGACCGTATTCCTCTTGATGATAAAAGGACCTATTCATTGCTTTGCAGCGCTCATAGTGTTGGGGTATTCCAGCTTGAGTCACCGGGTCAAAGAGGCTTGTTAGGTTGTTTACAACCCAAGGAGTTTAAAGACCTGATAGCTGAAGTTTCACTTTTCAGACCCGGACCTGTAGAAGGGGATATGGTTAAGGTTTATATTGAACGGCGTAATGGGGAACAGCCTGTCCCTTTTTGGCACGAAAGTATTACTAAAGCTCTTGAAGAGACTTATGGAGTGATTCTTTTTCAAGAACAGGTTCTAAGGATAGCCCATTTTTTCGCTGGATTATCTTATGCTGAAGCTGACGCGTTTAGGCGAGCTATGACCAAAGACAGAAAATCCAGAAAAATGCAGCTTCTTAAAAAGAGTTTTATTGAAGGAGCATTAGCGCAAGGTCATGACAATGATCTTGCTCAAGAGGTTTTCAATCATGTGTCAGCTTTTGCTTCTTATGGTTTTTGTAAGGCTCACGCGGCCTCATTTGCTCACATTACATATCAGAGCGCTTACCTAAAGGCTCATTATCCTCAGGCGTTCTATCTTGGTATTCTAAACGCCGGACAGGTGGGATCATACCCGCATTCAGTTATTGTAAATGAAGCTAGAAGAAGGGGAATTCAAATATATCCACCACATGTCAACTTTAGTGGCCTTAGATACAAGGCGGAGGGATCAGGAATAAGGACTCCACTAGAAGAAATAAACGGTGTTGGAACTGCGATGGCTCGACGTATTATAGCCAACCGTAAAAGATTTGGACTTTTTAAGAGTAAAGAGGAATTTCTTAGTCGTATCCCCACACCTAAACGTATACAAAGCATTTTGTCCATCGCCGGGGCTTTTAAAAATATAGAAGATTTTGAATGGGAAATGTTACAGGAGGCTTATAATGCCTGAGGAAAGTAGATATACCGGCAGGATTGACAGGGAGCAAATCTACAATGAATCTATTTCGATGAAAGTTTTCTGTCACGCTCATCCGCTGTCTGCACTCAGGCCATCGCTTTATAAAGATAATATCATCAAGGCGACGGATCTGAGACGCTTACCGACAGGTTCAATTGTAAGGGTTGTTGGTCTACTGATCATTGTGCATACGCCCCCGACTAAGTCTGGAAAAAGAGTAATGTTTCTGACAATGGAGGACGAGACCGGTCTCATGGATGTAGTGGTCTTTCCTAAAACTCAGAAAGGCTTTGCGCGAACAATACTTACCAGCCAGGTCCTGGCTGTCCAGGGTAAATTACAGAAACAGGGTGTTGGTGGAAAATCCATGTCGATAATAATGGAAAAGGCCATTAAGAATTGGAGTGGCAATTTACATGACTTCCTAAGAATACAAATTGAATCAAATCCTAGTTAAACATAGTCTCTTGCCCTCAAAAAGTGAAAGCCCTTCCTTTAAGAGACCAGAAATTATTTAAGTTACAATGTCGAGGCTAACTTCTGACAGAGTTGCAAGATTTGCCTTGACCATATAGCGGCGAAGAGTATTGTAGCGCACAGGTCAAGCTCCGATTTTTAGATACCGTTTCTAACCTAGGGAGGTTCCATCAAATGCTAAAAGAGTTTAAAGAATTTGCCATGAAAGGCAATGTTGTGGACCTGTCCGTCGGCATAATCATGGGTGTCGCTTTCGGCAAAATAGTAAGTTCATTTGTAAGCGACGTCCTAATGCCACCAATTGGTGTTTTATTAGGCAAGGTTGATTTCTCAAATCTGTTTTTAAACCTGTCCGGCAAATCCTATGACTCCCTGGCAAGCGCCAAGGCTGCGGGGGCGCCTACTATCAATTACGGTCTTTTCATAAATAATGTAATTGATTTCATAATAATAGCCTTTGCAGTTTTCCTTCTGGTTCGTCAGATGAACCGGTTAAAGGCCCCTCAGCAGATTACCACGAAAGAATGTCCATACTGCATTTCACAAGTACCAATAAAAGCTAGGCGATGTCCTAACTGCACATCAGAGTTAACAGTGTAATCGACTTAGAATACCTTGACTCAAAATGACATTTTAATTAGATTAACATAAGTATTTGAATTTATGAGTTTCTAAAGTCTTATTCTCTGGCTATTACGCCTGAGTTTGTAACTACCAGTGTTCCCGGAGGATAGGAGAACAATTAGTTAGTGCCTATTTCTTAATTGATAGTCAGTTGAGGCTTTGGGGAAATTAAATGAGGCAGCTTCTTAAACACTGGTTGTTTTGGGGCATGATTTCGATCACGCTTGTCACTGTTATGGCTACAGCTTCTAATGCTGATAAGAAAGCTGTTAATGTGGTTTTGCCTGACGGAGAAACCTTGAATGGTCTTACGTTTTCTCCGGGACCAGAAGTTCCCAATCGTTGGCCTGCAGTTTTAGTAGCTGCTAACGCTGGCGGCATCAAGCTGGTTCAGTATCATACATATTGTCAGAGACTTGCAGATTATGGATTCGCAGTACTTCTGGTAGATGCGTCAGGTTATCCGGAGTGGCTTACTCCGGGGGGGGATACCTGGCGAAAAATGCCTTACCATATTTGGGCCTGGATCAATCATCTCAGTGTTGTAGTCCGGCTGGTTGCGGGATCAGATTGGTATTTAACGAATATCGATTCGTCGGTTGATTTTCTTCGGAGCCATCCAAGAGTCGATCCTGACAAAATAGCTATTTCTGGATTTTCACAATCGGCTAATGTTTCACTGATGTATGCTAGTGGTAGCGACAAAATAGCCAGCCTGGTATGGAACAATGGCGGTTCCCCCTGGATACAACCTTACGAGCCATCAAGACTTCCGCCTACAGCGATTTTTCATGGCGATTCAGATGGTGTCTACAACGTTCGACATGCGCTTGAACTCGCCGAAGAACTCCGAAAAGCCGAAATAGACGTCGAGTGCCACATTTATCCTAAAGAAAGACATATGTTCAATGTTTATTACGACTTAGACAGACCATCTGACTTTGATAGGCCGGCAATTGAATCCAGTTTTAATCAACTTGTGGCTTTTCTATCCAGGACATTAAAAAAGGTCAAACTAGCTGTTCCTGTCTTGGCCGAAGATAAGATTTCGGTTGAGCCAACAACACCCTAATAGATAATTTCAAAGCAAAAAAATTCAAAAAACAAGAAGAACAGTTTTCAATACGTGTTCATCTTGAACCATATTTGAAGAAAAGAGAGGTAGCAAGCTTTTTCTGCGAGACTACAGGTATCTGGAATGCAGAATTCAGTAATTTCGGATGTGGTTAAGTTATCTTTAAAGATGGTTTCTCGAAACCGTCGACGTTACAAGTTTGTTATTCTAGCCATATCAGTCGGAATATCGGGGTTCATTATATTGCTCAATGTGAGTGATTCAATTGATCAACGGATTGGGGATCACCTTCTGATCCTTGGTGGGGCTACAATAATCGATGTAGAGCGATCTGACCTGGATAGCCCGCATCCCGGAGAATTCCATTTGGAAGATGTTTGGAGGTTGCAGGAAATTCCTCATGTCAGCGAGGTAGCCCCCGTAGTGGCCACAGAAAACATTGAAGCTGTAATGGGCCAGGTGCGGTTGATAGTTCGTCTGGTCGGCGTAGACGGTTCATTTTGGAACACAATAATGGCTTCTTGTGAAAAGGGTCGCCTGATTAGCGACTCCGATGTCAAAAGTAGAGCTCTGGTTGGAGTGCTTGGCGGCAATGTATATCGAGATTTATTCGATTTAAAAGATCCGATTGGCAAGATCATCCAAATTGACAATACGAATATTGAAGTGATTGGAGTTCTTGGAGGAATACAGGGGAGTGACACACTTCACAGTGTATTCATTCCTCTGAGTACTGCCAGGCACAGATTTAACGACATGTATTCCATCAAACATTTACGTATTCGCTCGGATCATTGGACTCAGGTTGAAAAAGTTGCGGTTGCCGTGCGTGACATGCTAAGAGCTTTGTATCCCGCCCAAAAGGGTGGGCTTCGGGTCACATTTTATCCGGAGAGAATAAATCGTGTTCAGGATACTGTGAGTCTTGTGAAGGTTCTTGTCTATCTATTGTGCTCAGCTACAATTTTATTGGGATCGTTTGGGGCCGCATATCTCATGATGGGGTCAATTCAGGAACGAACTAGAGAAATCGGTTTGAAAAAGGCATTAGGCGCCAAAGACTATCTGATAACATTAGAATTCCTGCTTGAAGCCCTTTTTTTATGTCTTTTGGGCGGGTTTACCGGTGTGATTTCAGCGTTAATTGTCTGCGCTGGATTAGAATTGGTCATGAAATTCAATGTTGATTTGAATCTACTCATAGCGTCATCTTTGTTAAGTATTGCTGTTACATTAGTGGTTGGGTTGTGCGCGGGAGTTTTTCCAGCGATTTCCGCTGGTCGCATGAGTCCGGTTAACGCCATGAGGTTTGAATAAGAATTTACTCAAAGCGTATTGCTTCAGCTGGATCAAGATGACTCGCCCTACGAGCTGGTTCCATTCCAGAAATTATGCCTAGACAGATCCCAAGAAATACTGAACCTAAAATAGTCAAGGCCATTATTTCATAATTTGGCTCCATTTCAAAAGCTAGCTTGAGCAAGAAAATGGTGTGAATGGCCAAAACCATACCAGCGCACATACCAGCGACACTAATAATAACCGCCTCGACAAGGAATTGAAACAATATGGCCCTATCATTGGCTCCCATAGCTTTTCTAAGGCCTATTTCCACTGTTCGATCCTGAACAGCCATATACATGAGGTTAGTGATTCCCGATGCCCCTAAAATCATCACTAGTACCATCCCAAAATACAGCAAAACCTTAACCAAGCTCTCTACCGCACTAATAGCGCTTATTTTTTCAGGATACCAACTGACTTCTATCGCTTGGGAAAAGCCCGGGTGATATTGTTCAAGCACAGATTTGATTTCTTCTCTCAGGTTTCTAACATCACGCCAGTGAGTCGCCCTAATCTGGATCTCTGAAATTTTCGGCTCACTGAAATGGTCATTCCAGACAACGGTAATCGGCGCAAAAAGACATTTGCTGTATTCCCTTTCTTCAACGCCTCCAAGCAAACCGATGATCCGGAAAACTTTACCATCCACCAAAATTGATCGATTCACCGGACTGCTGTTGTGCTCAAACAACTCCTGGTTCAATTTAGAACCGATTACACAAACATTGTTCCTTAACACTATATCCTCTTCAGATATAGGCGATCCCTCGGCCAGAGTCATTCTAAGAGTAGAGAAAAAATTAGATTCTACTCCAATTACATCACCCTGAACTCTTGATTGTTTGCGAACAAACGTTAAATCCTTTTTCTTCAAAAATCCCGTTACCTGAGCTACTCTATCGAGACTCCTGATTAAGTGGACATCATTCGGACCAAAGTGGCCATGATGCCATCGTGTTTTACGGTCGAAGTCCCAAACAGCCTTAATCGCGGTTGCCCTTCCAAGGGCTTCAAGATTTCGGGCAATTTTTTTCTCGATGGAATCTCCCATGGTAAGCACAACCACCAAGCCTGCTGCGCCAAGCGCAAGGCTGATTATAACGCCACGGTAACGTCTTCCATTCCTGATCACCTGCCTGATGGCGATTTTAACAATGTCTGGAAAGATCGAGGAATTGTTTGGCCTATTCATGAAAGAATCCCATCCTATCAGCAAGTATAGCCCATTAGACGTATTCGCTCCAACCTCCTTCATATTGTCCAGGCTGTTGGCCCGAAAAAGTGATCATGAGACCAGCGGGTATGAATTCTTGTGGTGTAACCTTTCTTTTTTTGGGAATACCGATTGACCAAGTCAAGACCGAATCGGCAAGAACAATTTACCGTTTCTGTCTCTGTTTTGATGAAGGACGCTGTAACCTCTATTTACAGGTCTCTCTCGAAGCCATTTTATGATGTCAAGCCACTTTTTTCCGGTACCAGCTCTGATATCAGTTTACATTTTCCAGATTAGCCATATGGAGGTATAAGTATTGAATTTTATTGCGTCGTGGCGTTTTGGCGCGTACCTCCAAATAACCCCAAGAACTATAAAAGCCACCTGTTTAGGTGGCTAATTTATTTAACTTTTATGGTGCGCCCGAAGAGATTCGAACTCCCGACCTTCTGATCCGTAGTCAGACGCTCTATCCAGCTGAGCTACGGGCGCTTTTGGGGGAATGATTTGATACAGCGACTCAATTTAACCCTAAGCCGGATTCTTGTCAATATTTTGACATTACGACATTGGACAGCTTTAGGTTTCGACAACTACTCTAGCGGGCGCTCCATCCGCAGAAACAATTTTTAAAGGTAGGCAATAAATCTTGCATGGTCCTATAGGAGCTTCCAACAGATCCAAAGCCTCAACTATCACAGCGCCCGAACCAAGAAGAACCCTATGCGCCGGACCGTGTGGATCTTCAAAATTTTCTATGGACAGATAATCTATTCCGAGCATTTTGATGCCGCTCTGTGTGAGGAACTCGGCTCCATCAAGAGTCAGTGAGCAAAAATCGTCAGTAATGATTGCCTTTCTAAGCTTTTCACTATTGTCTGTTCTGAAAAATACTCTTTTATGATTGTCAAATGGTGAATCCTTGATATCCTGGGCGGTGATAATCGATTTGCTCCTCATATCCAGTATGATTCCATCACCGATTAGATATTCCAGAGGGACTTGGTCTATGGTGTTTGTCCCATCGAGGTAGTGGGTTGGCGCATCGATGTGTGTTCCAGAATGAGTACACGAGTGGAACACCGATAATTCATAAGGATTGCCCAAAGCCCTTGACGCAATAGTCTCGATTCTGAAAGGTGGGTCATCTGGAAAAGCGATCATACCATTTTTCATTCCGAGAGTTACGTCGATCAGGGGCATGAGTGAAGCCTGACAACTAAATGCTGGATCTTTTGGTCATTCTAGGGTCTTCGGCTAAGACCAAATTTGTAACGAACTCTTGGCCTGCACGCCAGACTTTGAGACTGATTTGGTCACCAATATTCTTTTGCAGGATTATATTTTGAAAGTCTTCAAAACCTGAAATAGGGGTTTCATCTACAGCGGTTATTATATCGCCACCAACGATCAGTGGTCTTCCCCTATATCCCCCTGCGAATTGGTTCCCTCCTCTTAAACCGGCCTGGAATGCCGGGCTCCCAGGAGCAATTACCGAAATCATGAAACCTTTGATTTGAGGGAGTCCCAAGGCGCGAATCAATTGTGGTTCGAGATCAGTTCCCGCTGCTATTCCAGACCACGGATAAATGACTCTACCCAACTTTATAATCTGGGAGGCCACTTTTTTTGCCCTGTTAATCGGTAGGGCCAATCCGATTCCGGCGAAGGAGCGTGTTTCGCTGACAATGGCCGTATTGACTCCTATTACTTCACCTTTTGAGTTCATAAGTGGTCCACCACTATTTCCTGGATTAATGGCGGCGTCGGTTTGGATCATCCCAAACATGGTCCGATTGTCGATGATCAAGTCTCTATTAAGCGCGCTGATAAATCCTGATGTTACGGTGTGTTGGAAGCCGAAAGGATCTCCAATGGCAATAACTCGTTGTCCCACTGTCAAGTTATCAGAATTTCCCAAGGGGGCGACAGCAAGTCCTTGGAAGGGCTGAACCCTGATGACGGCTAGATCGCTCACCGGATCCTGACCAACCTGAATTGCCTGCAACTTTCTATCACCTACAAAAGTAACCTCAATGGTTTGACCACTTCCGATTACATGGCTATTGGTGAGAATGTGACCTTTGTCATCAATTACGAAGCCTGTTCCCTGTCCAGTCTGTGGCACCACCTGCATCCAGAAATTATAAGCGAGGCTCTTTGAGACAATGTTCACAACAGCAGGACTGAGTTCTTTATAAACTCGCATGACGACTGCTTCGCCACTTTCGAGTGGTTCGTAGGTTTGAGGAGTAGGGGTTGGGAGAATAGGCCCAGAGGACGGAACACGTTTGTTTACCCACATGCCAACAACTATACCTACGCCGAAAATTATCAGTAGTGTAAAAACAATAGAAGATCTACTCGTACGCGCCATATCCATGGTCCCCATGATAGTAAGGATTTCTCGGATCAGGTCTCATTAACGGGTTGGGAACTGAACGTAGGTCAGGATTTTGTTGATCAGGCCAGTTTCTCGAATACTGATTTCCTTCCTGATAATAATCCTGTCTCTGAGCATAAAATGGTTCCTTGTAGAGCGTTGCTCGTCCTGATTCGTCTCTGAAGGGATATCCATAACCCAACATCTGGCCGTCTGCAGACAAAACACGAAGTGAACCCAGATAATTCATTGGTTGAATTCCGTAATTATTCATAGGTCCACCGTACGCATCCTGATAACCTATTGTGGCAAAATATGTTTCGTCTATTGGGCAGATTTGCTTTAGGTTTGCAGAGGGGTCCAGGTCAGGTCCAAAACTTAGCAATTTGTCAAGGTTGTCTTGACTTGGTTGTTCCGCTGCCTGCCAAAAAACAATTCCTTTTGGAGGGGTGAACGCTGTTAGAGGCTCGTTTTTTAATGCCTCGGACATGAAATCCATCCAAATCGGAAGAGCAGCGGTTCCGCCGTATTCCTGTCTTCCTAACGACATTTTTGTGTCAAATCCGAGCCAGACACCGGTCGTGTATTTGCCGTTGAATCCTACGAACCATGCGTCCGCGCAATCATCGGTAGTTCCCGTTTTCCCTCCGATATCGTCTCTTTTGAGCCGAGAAGCGGCTGATGCAGTACCAGACACGCATGTCTCGCGCAACATACTCAACATTAAATAGGCGGCTTGAGGGCTCAACACTTGAGATGGTTGGCTTGCGGCGTCCAGTAATACGGCATTAGGTCCTTTGTTCTGGTTGGTTTCTTCGGGAGGATCATTCGATTGTTCAGGATGTTCGTAATCTTTCATAGATCTAATCAATCGAGGATCCTCATATTGCTGAGGCGAAAGTTCTTCGGAATTGTTAGAAGTCACGATTATTCGCGATTTATTGCGCCCGGTATTCCTGGATATTTCGAAATATTGAACCAATGCTGGGTCTTTGGTGTTATCTTCCAGGACCTTTCCAAAGCGATCGACTACTTTTTTAACGAGTCTCGGGGGAATTTTGGCGCCAAGATTAGGAAAAACGCTGTAGGCGGATGTCAGTTCGAGGGGAGTTACTTCCGATGATCCAAGTCCGATCGAAAGGTTTCTTCCCATGGGTGTTTTGAGGCCCATGTTTCTGGCCATTCTGATTACTGTATGAGGGCCAAGATCCATTACAAGTTTAACTGAAACTATATTGCGTGACTGAGCCAGTGAGCGTCTCAAATCGATAGGGCCGAGAAAACCGCCATCGGAGTTGGAGGGGATCCATTCTGGCTCTCTGGGATCTATCACAACTGCAATAGGTTCGTCATAAATCATCGTTTTAGGGCTGTAGCCTCCCCATTCCAGGGCCGAAGCAAATACAATCGGTTTGAAGGCGCTTCCCGGCTGACGGTGCGCCTGCGTCGCCCTGTTAAAGTTCGATCTATCGTAATCGAGTCCTCCAACTAGAGCTCGCACGAACCCTGTGGCATTTTCTATACAAACCAAAGCTCCTTGCACAGGGGGGGCTTTAACCTGTGATAGGCTAATTTCACCTCCGGACGATTCTATCACCCTAAACTCAATGACATCATTGATTCTAAAAGCCGGGGTTCCCTCAAGTTCAGTGTTAAAGTATAACCCACCCTGAAAGGCCAACTTGTAATTATTTTGTGGAGCCTGCGCTGGTTTGCCTTTTGGAGGTTTTGCCTGTTTGGGGGTTTCAACCACTACGGCCTGGACGAAAGACCCTACGGCAGGTTCTGGTAGGCGGTCGGAGTTCAGAAACTCTTTTACCTCGTTAGATTTGAGCCTTTTTACAAGTCCCGGAGGTCGTTTCTGACGTTGCTCCCAGGAAACTGCGCCCTTGTTGAGACTTTCGGCTGCTTTGTCCTGAAGCCTGATATCGCAAGTGGTCCAAACCTGCAGTCCATCATCATAAAGTTTTTGGGCCCCATATTTTTCGATTATGTATTGCCTGACCGCCTCAGTAAAATAAGGCGTTCTTTCTGAAGGAACTGGAAGGTTTTCCCGAAAGCTGGGTGCTTCAGACAGACTGATTCGGAATTCCTCATCAGTTATGAAATTGTTGCGTAACATACTATTTAGGACGAATTCCCTTCTTTTCAGAGCGCCTTCCACATTTTTAGGGGGGGCATTTTTTGTTGGATTTGAGACAAGGCCTGCTATCAGGGCGGCTTCCGCGATAGTGAGTTCGGATGCGTTTTTTCCGAAATAAACACGGGACGCCGCTTCAATTCCGTAAGCTCCTCTGCCCAAATAGATTTCGTTGAGATAAAGATCGAGAATCTCCTTTTTGGAGAGGGTTTTTTCCAATCGGAATGCCAGTAGAGCTTCCCTAATTTTTCGTGAGAATTTTTTCTCCTTTGACAGGATGAAGTTTCGAGTAACTTGTTGGGTAATCGTGCTTGCGCCTTGAGCGTAGTTGCCTACTTTGATATTTTTGACGATAGCCCGTCCAACACCTATTGGATCAACCCCAGGATGTGAAAAGAATCGGGCGTCTTCAGCGGCGAGAAATGCGTTGATCACATGTGGGGGAAGGGAATCGATGGAAACGGGAAAACGTTTCTCCTTATAGAATAGACCAATTACAGAGCTATCATCCGCATAAAAAGTCGATACAGTTTTTGGTCTATAAGCGCGTAGGTCAGGAATGTCGGGCAAATCTTTGGAAAAGATCAAATAGGTCCCCAGAAGGGTTCCTGCAAAGCCGCTTAGAAAGGCTAAAATTATTATCAAGGGTATGCCAGCTCCTATCCAGGCCAGGAAAGCTAGCAACCTTTTGTAATTTGATCGGCGACCGTTGATGTTTCTCATTTCAACAAAATTCCACCGGAAAATACAGCATCTTGATTATGCCTGTAATTAGAGGATTTTATGCCACACGCTTAAGTTCGTCAAGAAATTGGATTCATGGTGATCCGTGTCATCTGCGCTGTCATTTGATATCGCTTGTGATTCTTGACGAAATATCCCTTATAAACTAAGTTCATTTATTATTTTGGAGGTTGAGAGCTTGCGGATCGGGCATGGATTTGACGCTCATAGATTCTCAGAGGATCGCAAACTTTTTTTGGGTGGAGTGGAGATTGAATACCATCAGGGTTTATTAGGTCATTCGGACGCGGACGTATTGATTCATTCAATGATTGACGCTTTATTGGGCGCGGCAGGTTTGGGAGATATCGGAATGAGGTTTCCAGACACCGATCCCGCTTACAAGGGAATATCTAGCAGAGAACTTTTGTCCGATGTGATATCTGAAGTGAAAAGTCGTGGTTTTTCAATTTCCAACGTTGATGTGACTATCATGGCTCAGAAACCAAAAATTGGATTGTATCGTGAACAAATGGTAACGACACTTTCAAGGATCATAGGAATTGATACTTCGAGGATAAATATCAAGGCGACTACTACAGAGGGAATGGGTTTTGTTGGTCGTGAGGAAGGGATCGCAGCCAGCTCAGTAGTCCTGCTTGAAGAGGCAGGCGACAATTAGCTTGGAGCCGTTTTTTTAGAACTCAAGATATTCTGAAATAATTTTCGAATTGTAAACAACTCTGATCAAATCAACAACAATAATTGACATTTGGAGCTTCAATCATGGGGATAAGAATTTACAACACATTGACACGCAGAAAAGATGCTTTCGAAACCGTGTGTCCTGGAAAGGTCGGAATGTACGTATGTGGTGTGACAGTTTATGACTTTTGTCATATAGGTCATGCTCGTTCCGTGGTTTTATTTGATGTCATATATCGTCACCTCATGAAACGTGGTTATGAAGTAACTTATGTCAGGAACTTCACTGACGTTGATGACAAAATAATCAATAGGGCTAATCAGGTAGGAGATAACTGGAAGGACCTTGCTGAAAGGTTCATCAAAGAATTCTACGTTGATATGGACGCCTTGGGTGTTCGTCGCCCGACTTATGAGCCGAAAGCCACTGAGCATATAGATGAGATTCAAGGCATTATTAAAAAGCTGATTAGCAATGGCTGCGCTTACGAGGTAGATGGGGATGTCATGTATTCGGTGGAGAGTTTTCCCAACTATGGAAAACTTTCTGGCAAGAAGATTGAAGACCTGGTATCGGGGGCCCGAGTAGAGATCGATCAGAAGAAGCGAAATCCTTTAGATTTTGCGTTATGGAAATCGGCCAAACCTGGAGAGCCTTATTGGGATAGTCCTTGGGGGCCAGGAAGACCAGGATGGCACATCGAATGCTCAGCCATGAGTATGAAATATCTTGGAGACCGGTTTGATATTCATGGAGGTGGGGCTGATCTTACCTTTCCTCATCATGAAAATGAGATTGCCCAATCCGAAGCCGCCAATGGCCAAGGTTTTGCAACCTACTGGATTCACAATGGTTTTGTAAATATCAGATCGGAAAAGATGTCCAAATCCTTGGGGAATGTTCTTAACATCAGAGACATTCTGAAGTCTTGTCATCCTGAAACTTTGAGGCTTTTTCTTCTTTCCAGTCACTACCGAAGTCCTTTGGATTTCAGCGATGAGAGTTTACGAGACGCCGCAAGTGGTCTGGACAGGCTGTACTCGGCTATTCTTGTTTTGGACAGGCTCATCAGCGCGGGTGGAAAGTCCAATCAGGTTCCTGAAGAACTTATGGACCTCAAAAATCGTTTTCTGGAAGCGATGGATGATGATTTTAATACGCCTCGTTGTCTTGCCATACTGTTTGAGGCCGCCAGATGTATCAACAGGATCAATACCGAATCCGGAGATGATGTAGCTAAGATACCATCTAGAGAGACTCTTTTAACTTGCAAGGCAGAGATACTAGAACTTTCAAAGGATGTTTTGGGCATACTTACTGAGGACCCAGCAAAATTTGTGGAAGCTTCTAGACATTCAGGAAAAGGTGAAATCGGCATATCGGAGTCTGAGATTGACAATTTAGTAGAACAGCGGTCGCAGGCGCGACGTGAAAAGAATTTCAAACTGGCCGACGAGATAAGGGACAAACTCATGAGCTTTGGGATAGTTGTCGAAGACGGCCCCCAAGGCGCTACTTGGAGAATTAAAGATCGTTAGGCCTCGTGGACCGAAAGTTCTTATGATTTGGGTATCGCCGTTGGAGTTTGGCCAGGTTGGAAATACGAGTTGAAAATCTGAATTATGTATACAGTCCACAAACGCCATGGCGCCACAACGCCCTGAAGGATGTAACTTTTAGAATTCCTTCACTTTCAGTTGTTGGCATTTTAGGGATCACGGGATCAGGGAAAACTACTTTACTTAAGAATTTAAATGGGTTATTAGAGCCTACTTCCGGAAAAGTGTTCTTAGACGGGACCGAAATAAAAAGTTTTCAATCGCAGGCGCCGAAAGTTGTTGGACTGGTATTTCAGAATCCTGAGAAGCAATTATTCGAAGAAACGGTGTTTAAGGATATAACTTTTCCTTTTAGATTTGGTCCGAAGCTATCTGAAGAGGAAGTATATCACAAGGCGTTTTTGGCCTGCCAAGAGGTTGGCCTGGATCTGGAACAAATTAAGGACAAGTCGTGTAAATCTCTATCGGAAGCCTCGAAGCGCAAGTTAGCCATTGCCAGCATATTGATAAATGATCCAAAGGTGTTGATTTTTGATGAGCCTCTAGCAGGCATGGATCCCTATTCAGCCTTGGAGCTTGTCAGACTGATAAGCAACATGAAGCGACAAAGAAAAAGAACCTTACTCATAGTGTCCCACGATATGGCGCCGTTCATGTCGTTGCTTGACATGATGATGGTTATGCACAGGGGACGTCTTAGATCTTTTGGGTCATGTTCGGATGTGTGTAAGGAAGTGTCTAGTGACAAGAGACTTTTCGAACTTCTGCCTCCGATTGTTCATCTAAAACACAGATTGCAAAAAGAGGGATTTGCCATTCCCGATGATGAGTGTGACGCTTACAGAATGGCCAAAATTGTCGCAGAGAAATTCAATAGCGAAGGGGTGAGTCGATGAAGCGCACGAAAATCTTAATAATAGTCTTATTGTCGACTACTCTTTTCGGCTTCCAGGTTTCGCCTGCTGAAGAACTTTCCCCTGAGCAGGTCATGAAAAAGGTCCAGGCGGTTTACGCCGACCAATGCTGTTTTCGTGCATTGTTTGATCAGATTACGGTAAATGTTGCAATGGACATCAAGGATACATTTGAAGGGATCATGTATGTGAGGAAGCCCTCTTACATAACTTTGGATGTCCGAGTTCCAGAGAGACAAAAAGTTGTGCTGAAAGGCCGGTCCTATTCGGTGCAATTTTTGGAGGATCAGACTTCGGTGACAGGAGAAATTCCCTCTGAGTTAAATGTCGAAAATTTTTTCAGTTTTTTTACGAACATTGGAACAATCGACAAGAACTTTACATTTAAGTTTCCTCAGCGGTCAAAGGACTTTGACGGTAATCTGATTTTCCTGGAGTTAGTAAGCACAAAAGCTGTTTCAGGATCCTACAAGATTACACTAGGCATTGATTCCAAGAATTTTACCATCAACCGGGCCATAATCTATGACGCTCTTGGTAATTACAACAGGTTTGACCTGACTGAGATCAAGTTTTTGCCATCTTTTCCTGAAAGTACTTTTGAAATTTCCAATCCGAAATAAATGTGTCGGTGAGTTTGAAATTCCTCCCGTGCCAGATCGCATCGGTTGGCCGATTTTACGTTATTTTTCAGGATGTAGAGCCAGAATTATCCAAAATTATAAGAAATTATGAGGGACGCGTTGAGCGAAGAGATTTCGTATACGATGATCAGCCTCGGTTGTCCAAAAAACCGGGTGGATACGGAAAAAATAATGTTTGTAATGCGTGAAGCGAATTATGTGTTCACGGATGATCTGTCGGAAGCCAAGGTAATTATTATAAACACCTGCGCCTTTATTGAATCTGCCGTTGAAGAGTCCATCAACACCATATTGGATTACGCGACTGAGAATTCGGAAGCGTTTTTCGTTGTAGCGGGCTGCCTACCGTTGAGGTATGGAGAAGATGCGAGGGAGTCTCTGCCTGAAGTCGATCTTTTTCTCGAGCCCAAAAGAATTTCTGATCTTCCCAAGTTGCTCAATGAATCGTTAAAAATTGGACCCAGATCACGAAACGACAAATTCCTCAAGCATGTTAATCATGGTTCGGGCCGAATTCTTACTACTCCCGGATACGCATATCTAAGGGTTTCGGATGGATGCGATCGAAGCTGCGCCTATTGCGCCATTCCGATGATCAGGGGAAGGATGAAAAGCGAACCGATAGAAAAGTTGGAGAATGAGGCCAGAGAACTGGCGGAAAAGGGAGCCAGAGAGTTAATACTTGTCGCTCAGGATTTGTGTTCCTACGGAACAGATCTTCATATTAGAGGCGGTCTAGAAAAACTTTTGGAGAGACTTAACGGGATCGACTCAGTTTCATGGCTTAGACTGATGTATCTTCATCCGAACGGCTTTCCAAAAGGTCTTCTTGATGTAATGGGAACTCAGCAAAAGGTGTTGCCTTATCTCGACATTCCAATACAGCATATCTCGAGCAGGGTTTTAAAAGATATGAAAAGACCGTGGAGGGCTGATACGATAAAGGGGCTTTTCGAAACAATACGTAATACAATTCCCGGAGTTGCGTTGAGAACTACCGTAATGGTCGGATATCCTACCGAGACCGAACGTGATTTCATGGAGCTTGTCGATTTTCTCGATTACGCCCAGATCGACAGGGTGGGTGTATTCGCGTATTCACCTGAAGAAGGCACAGATGCTTTCGAATTGGGGGACAGGGTTCCTTCTGAGGAGAAGCAGGCTCGCGTGGATGAAATAATCAAAGTTCACTCGGAATTTGCCCAAAAGAAAAACGAATCAAGGATTGGGCAAATAGATAAGGCTATTGTGGAAGGGTATTCTCCGGATACGGATCTGTTGTTGGCGGGACGTCTCTGGGATCAGGCTCCTGAAATTGACGGAAACCTTTTCATTACGGATGGGCTTGCAGTATCAGGTGGTATTTATTCAGTAAGAATAAACGAGGTAAACGGAACTGATTTTTTTGGGGAGATAGTTGGGTGAATGAAATGGCGCGGCATTGTCTGCAGCGCCATCATGATATCAGAATTAATGAAGAATTATTTTGCTGGGTCAGACTTTTTTGCTTTCGTATTTTTCTTAGGCTTGGAAGGCTTGTTAACCTGCGCCTGGTATCCGTAACCCTGGTAAGCCCCATAACCGTAAGAGCCATATCCATATTGAGGGGCGTTGTAGTAGGAACTGGACCCTCCCCAGGAGGGAAAACAACCCTGTCAACTTGCTCCTGCTGAGCTTGTCATAGCCGAAAAGGCCAGTACGCATGCCAAAGCGCCCACAGTTAACATTTTTTTAATCAAATTCTTTCCTCCTAATCATAATATCCCTATAAAAATCGTAAATTATTTTAACTAAAACAATACAATTGTCACGCAAAAAATTTTAAAATGTTTGATCACGAGGGTTTTAGCAAAGAGGCCGGGCATCGGCGAATTAATTTGTGCGCCTGAGGGAATTGCAGCCAAATCATGTCTGATCTATTTATTTGCTAAGCTTAGATTGTTACAATATACTAAAAGTTTAAATTGAAAAACGAATCTCGGTTGCCATTATTAAAACTTTGCGACTAATTGATTACATTTCGAAAAGACTAAATTGATTAGGGTACTTATCGGGAATGGGCATTTAATGAGAACAGCCCTATTAAGCGCAGTTTATAGAGCAAGGAGATTTAGCTCACCTTGTCAGTAAGAATGGAGTCATTGTGATGGAATCGCTCGGAGTATGTTTGGGAGCTTCTACTTTAAGTCTGGTTCGTTTACGGCGAGATGGAAAGAATATTGACGTCGTTTCTGTCAATGTCATCACTCACGAGGGAAATCCTCGGCAAACATTGATAGACACTTTAGAAAACATTCCTGATATTGGGGAAGTTCCTCTGGCGGTTACAGGAAGAAAATTCATAAATTATATAGATTTGACAACAATATCCGAGCCAGAGGCGGTTGAGGAGTCCGCTGGCTATTTTCTCGCATCCAAACCTCAATATAAAGTAATTGTTAGCGCCGGTGGCGAGACTTTTCTTGTTTACCATCTCGATGAAGAGAATAAGATCCAGGGCATACAGACGGGCAACAAATGCGCATCAGGAACTGGTGAATTCTTCTTGCAACAGATTGGTCGAATGAATGTGACTCTTGATGAAGTCGCCAATTTCGAGATCTCGGAACATCCTCACAAGGTCTCTGGAAGGTGCAGCGTGTTTTGCAAGAGTGATTGCACTCATGCTTTGAACAAAGGCGTTCCGAAGGACCAGGTTGTAAGCGGTCTGGCAAAGATGATGGCGGGTAAGGTCGTGGAGTTGCTCAAGAAGTTGCCCAAAAAATCTGTAGTGTTAATCGGGGGATCATCTCAGAACAAGAGCATGGCTCATTTCCTTGAGCAAGAGATAGAGGATTTATTTATTCCAGAACAGGCGCCATATTTTGAAGCCTTTGGAGCTGCGCTGTGGGCTCTTGATCACGAGACGACAAGGTATTCTGGGGCAAAGAATGTTTTCAAGAAGAAATCCTCAGCGTTTGGTTATTTGAAGCCACTGTCAGATTTCCGGGATATGGTGTCTTTCAAGGAGCGTCCTCGCGGCACACCTCAACCTATGGATGAATGTATCCTTGGTTTAGATGTGGGATCAACGACAACCAAGGGTGTAATAATGAGGCGGTCGGATAAGTCTATTCTAGCCGCGGATTACCTTCGGACGGATGGAGATCCTGTTGGGGCGTCTCGCAAGGTCTATAAGAGCCTGGCTTATCAGGTCGATGTTCCACTTCAAATACAGGGCTTGGGCGTCACCGGGTCTGGACGTCAGATTGCGGGACTCCATGCTTTGACTGAAGGGGTGATTAACGAAATCATAGCTCATGCAGCCGCCGCAGTTCATTTTGACTCCGAAGTGGATACAATTTTCGAGATTGGAGGCCAGGACGCGAAGTATACTTACATAACCAATGGAGTACCGAGCGATTACGCGATGAACGAGGCTTGCAGCGCGGGAACAGGTTCTTTTCTGGAGGAATCAGCAAAAGAGAGTCTTGGTCTTAAGGTAACTGATATTGGCAAGGTGGCGTACACAGCAGTAAAACCACCAAATTTCAATGATCAGTGCGCGGCGTTTATCGGTTCAGACATAAAAAACGCGGCCCAGGAAGGAATCCCTGTAAATGACATAGTGGCCGGCCTGGTTTACTCGATTTGCATGAACTATTCAAACAGGGTTAAGGGTAATAGGCCTGTTGGAAAGAAAGTATTCATGCAAGGCGGTGTTTGTTACAACGAAGCAATACCAGCTGCTATGGCGGCGCTTACGGGTAAGCAGATAGTCGTTCCACCTGAGCCGGGTTTGATGGGAGCATTCGGAGTTGCCCTGGAAGTTGAGAGACGGATAAACATTGGTCTGATGAAAGAACAGTCTTTTGACCTGGAAGTCTTAGCCAATAGAGAAGTTACCTACAAGAAAAGTTTCATCTGTGGCGGAGGAAAAGAAAAATGTGACAGGCGTTGTGAGATCGCCCGTATCAAGATTGAGGACAAAACGTATCCGTTTGGCGGGGCGTGCAACCGTTACGTGAACCTTATACGTGATGTGGAATACGATACACGCGAACTGGATATGGTCGATTTTCGTCAGAAGCTCGTATTTAAAGATCTGGCGCCTGAGGATCCGTCTGATTCCAGGCCGACGGTCGGTATGAACAGGTCCTTTCTTACCAATACGTTCTTTCCGTTTTTCAATGCCTTTTTTAAGGAGCTTGGGTATCGAGTAATTTTGCCTGACGCGATAGATTCACGCGGTGTGGATCAGCAGGGCGCCGCTTTCTGTTATCCGGTCGAAATCTCTCATGGCTATGTGTCGAATCTAATAAATAAGAATCCCGATGTTTATTTCATTCCGCACATCAAGGGCATTCCTACGGATGATGAAAATGCGAACACCTGCACATGTGTGTTTGTTCAAGGAGAAGCTTTCTATCTTTCAAGTTCATTTGATGAAATGAAGGCGAAGAAGCTGGTGACGCCTTACCTTGATCTGAGTAAAGGCTTTGAAAGCCAGAAAGATGACTTTGTCAAGCTAGCCGAGGAGTTTGGGAAATCTCGGGCTCAAGGATTGAAAGCTTTTGAGGAGGCGTATAAGGCTCAAAAGAAATTCAAAGATGAGCTCCGTCTTAAGGGCGCCAACGTCCTGGAGGACCTTAAAAATGATCCTGATACGATGGCGATAGTACTTTTCGGTCGGCCTTACAATTCTTTTGCTCCAGAGGCAAACAAAGGTATCCCCGCAAAATTTGCCTCACGCGGTTATCGAATACTACCGTTCGACATGCTGCCCTTTGAGAATGAAACAATTCGCGACCAAGACACCATGTATTGGTCGATGGGTCGAATGATCCTCAAGGCATCGAGCCTGGTAAAGAAAAACTCCCAGTTATTCGGCACATTCATAAGCAATTTCTCCTGTGGCCCGGATTCTTTTGTGGTTGGTTTTTTCCGCGACGAAATGGGTCGCAAGCCTTCATTAACACTTGAGCTGGACAGCCATACCGCTGACGCTGGCCTTGAAACGCGGATCGAGGCATTTCTAGATATAGTCCAGTATTACAGGGAGCTGGAAAGCAAGCAAAAGATACAAAAAATCAAACGGGAGTTCAAACCGGCTTATACAGCCGTAAAGAGCGGAAAACCGGTAATCGTGACATCAGACGGACGTAATCTTCCGCTGAATCATCCTAATGTTCGTGTAGTTATCCCGGCGATGGGTCGTTTTGCTCATGGAGCGCTTGTTCAGACATTCAAGAAAATCGGAATAGACGCTTATGGTTTACCACCGGCCAATGAAGAAGTTTTGAAAATCGGACGAGGAAACTCAACCTGTAAGGAATGTCTCCCTCTTCAAACGACTGTTGGTTCAATGTTGAATTATTTTTGGAGGGATCGTCCAAAAGGTGAAGTCACCGCATACTTTATGCCTGGCGCTGCAGGGCCTTGCAGATTCGGACAATACAACGTGTTTTCCAGAAGGCTAATAGAAAGGCATGAAATCCCTGATGCCGCTGTTCTGACTTTGAATGCTGCCAACGGTTACATGGGTTTGGGTGACAAGTTCACTCTTCCAGCATGGCGCTCCATTCTAATTGGCGATGTGATGTATGAAATTTGGTCGACTGTCTTGGCCGCCGCAAAAGATAGAGAGGCGGGTCTGAGAATATTTTTTGAGGAATGGGACAAACTCGTTGGTGTCGTAGATAAGTCGTGGCGAGTCATTAAAAGGCAGATCAGGTCAAGCGCTGAGAGATTGTCTAAAATTGAGCTCAAGGCTCCGTACCATGAGATTCCGAAAATTTCATTAATAGGTGAGATTTATGTCCGCAATGACCCAATTTCACTGCAGAATTTAGTCGAGAAGATGGCAGATAGGGGATTTATCGTAAGGACATCCCAGACCAGCGAATGGATCAAGTACGTGGACTGGTTGATCAAGAGTGGAATAGAGGGGGAAAATAGAGACTTTCCCTTCTGGATTCGTTACTACGTTAAAAGATATTTTGATAACAAGATCAGAGACCTGTTTGCTCCATCAGGATTATTTTTCCATGAAACACTTGAGGTTGATGACCTGATTAAGTCCGGAGAGAAATTTGTGTCACCCAAACTGACAGGAGAAGCAATCTTGACCGTCGGAGCTGCTCTGCACGAGATTTTGCATCCATCGTGCGGAATTCTATCAATAGGTCCTTTTGGGTGTATGCCTTCAAGAGTAGCTGAAGCCATTCTTTCCGAAAAGTTCACGATAGCTGAAAAAATCGAAGCAATGGCAAAAACTAATGGCAAATCGACTTCAAATTCGCCCATATTCAAACATAAGAATAGAAAATTGCCGTTTCTCGCGATAGAAACGGATGGAAACGCCTTTCCGCAAATCATCGAAGCTAGATTAGAGGCATTTGCTCTTCAGGCAAAACGTCTGCACGAAAAGATGATGCAAAACGCGCACAATTAGGTTGCTGATAAATGGGGCCAGGATTTTGACGTATCCTGGCCTTTTCTCAAAAAATCAAATCACAAATCGGGGGGAAAGATGAACGACACACCTAAAGAACAAACTTTTACTACTAAAACGATCGGAAACAAGGCTGAATCTATAGTGGCTGAGTATTTGCAGTATCTCAGTTATGACATCATTGATCGAAATTTCTCCTGTAAAGCTGGAGAACTGGACATAATCGCGTCCCAAAATGGAGAAATAGTTTTTGTTGAGGTAAGATCAAGGCACTCAGAGGAATCAATCAACCCGTTGTTTACCATTACTGAGAAAAAACAAAATAGTATAAAAAAGGCGGCTCAAATTTACATGATGAAAAATGCGCTTACTCAACCGTTTCGATTTGATTTTGCTATCGTGACGATGAACCCGTCTCCAACTGTTGAGCTAATTGAAAATGCGTTATTTGATCTTCCCATCAAATAGGGCGTCACGCGTAAGCTGGAATTTCTGGTTCAAAACAGTTGGAGCGAATTATCAAAAAGGCTTGACATTATATATGTTATTAGATATTCATATACCTGAATTTAGTCCGGAAGGTGTCGAGAATCATTCCTGGATTAATTCACCAGAGCAAGAAACACGGTTTCCTGTCCATCTGACAGGCCTCCAGGCGCGACTATCGTCGCGCCATATTTTTTTGAGGTCTAATTTGATAGATGGGTGAAAGTTAGTAGGCAAAAAAACAAGCTTCAAGGGTGATTGAAAAACCCTGAAGCCGGTTGTAATGGGGGTTGTAAAGTTTTATTGCTACTGAAGGGGCTTAACTTAGCGGTATCGCAAGGACTATACTTGACAGTGTAGTTTTAACTATGGATTGAGGCTTATTATGATTCAGACTCGTTGTTGTTGTTATAATAATCTTCGCTGAAAGCGTCAGCGTATTTCTTGATCCAGTCAATTACCGCATCGACCCCTAAATCTTTACCCGCTTTCTCAGACTCGATCCATTTATGTCGCTGGATTTCTGAATTCTGAGTTTCGAGATATCTTTTTAGGTCCATTTTGCTTCTCTGGGTTAAATTGATTTTAACATCTGCTATCTTTACTTTATACTTCAAATTGATAACGTTCGAAGTCATTTATGTCAAGCGTATAATTGGATCATGTCCTTTGCGTATGAAAATGAGACAATCGTAATGCGACACAGTTTCCAATTGATAAAAATTCTTTCTTGCGAGTTGGCCTTGAGTGGTCTGAGCCAGAGGAGTTTGATGATCAGAATTGCATGAACCTATAGGAGGTAATAATGCCAGATCCATTAGTAGATCTGAGATCGTGTGGTCAATCAATATGGTTGGACGACCTTGGGCGAGAGCTGTTGAAGTCGGGTCTTTTAAGCGGTCTAATTGAAGATGGCGCTGTTTCAGGACTCACTTCTAATCCTACTATTTTACAAAAGGCTCTTAACAACGACAAAATATATGATGAGGCGCTTCACATTCTTGTAGACAAAGGTGAAACATCTGTAAGTCTTTATGAGAGTTTGGTTGTTTCGGACGTTCGAGAGGCAGCAGACGCATTACGAGGAATATATGAAGCTAGTAAGGGCGAGGATGGTTATGTGAGTCTCGAGGTATCTCCTCGGCTGGCTTATGATGTCTCTGGAACGATAAGTGAGGCCAAAAGGCTTTATGATTTCGTAGATCGCCCTAATTTGATGATAAAAGTTCCGACGACTCTAGAGGGAGTAGCGGCGGGAAAGGTTCTGCTTGCCGAGGGTATCAATGTGAACTTCACGCTCATCTTTTCCTTGATTCAATATAGAGAGGTTGTGGAAGCTTACTTAGAAGGGATGGCGCAATTGATCGAGTCTGGAGGAGACGCTTCGAGGATTCATTCAGTTGCCTCATTTTTCGTGAGCCGAATTGACACTGTTGTGGACGAGCGGCTGAAAGAGGCTACGGCTCCTGCGGCTCGAGCTACCTTGGCGGATCTTTTTGGTAAGGCTTCGATTGCCAATGCGCGTCTGGCGTATGCTCACTTTGAAGAAGCTTTTTCTGGTGATAAGTTTTTGAAATTGCAAGAACTCGGCATGTCGGTCCAAAAAATACTTTGGGCAAGCACAAGCACAAAGAATCCGTCCTATCCGGATACCTATTACGTTGATAATTTGCTTTGGCCCCAGACGATAAACACTTTACCGCTATTAACTCTAAATGCTTATAGAGATCATGGTTCTTTAGAAAAAAGGACCCAGATGTCCGTTGAGCAAGCCAAAAAGATCTTCGAGAGGCTCGAATCACTGCATTTGAATATCGATGAAATCACTGAACGATTGCTAGAGGATGGTATTCGGGCGTTCGCTGACTCCTACGAGAATCTGTTGGAGGATGTTTCCAAGAAGCGTATGCGTCTTCTTCGAGGCTATGGCCATCGTTCAGCCTCTTTGGGCGCCTTACAGAAGATCGTGGATGAGAGGCTGATCACCTTTGACAGAGAAAAAATTACCGAGCGGATCTGGAATTGCGAGCCCGACATTTGGACTAACGATGAATCCGGCAAGAAGGAAATCGCTCAAAGACTTGGCTGGCTTCAGGTTGTTGAGACAATGGTGGGGGAGAAGGGCAAACTTAGAGATTTCGCGTCAGAAATTAGAGACGCTGGATTTGAGACTGCAGTTCTGATCGGAATGGGTGGAAGTAGCCTGGCGCCCGAGGTATTTGCCAAGACTTATGGAGTTTCGGATGGATTTATAGACTTGAAAGTTTTAGACACCACAATACCCACTTCTATTCTTGAATTGGAACGTAGTCTAGATCTATCGAAAACTCTTTTCATAATTAGCAGCAAGTCTGGCGGCACAATCGAAGTGATGTCATTGTTCAAGTACTTCAGACAGAAGATGTCAGATTTGTTGGGTGAGAATTATGGTACGAATTTCATAGCAATAACCGATCCAGGAACTAGCTTGGGCAAGCTTGCTTCTTCGAGCGGTTTCAGAAAAATTTTCCTGAATCCTCCAGACATTGGTGGTCGATTCAGCGCGTTATCCTATTTCGGTCTTGTGCCTGCTAGTTTGTTGGGATTAGATATAGACTTTTTACTTACGCGAGCGTCTCAAGCTGCTGAAGCCTCGGGTTCTGAGGCGGTATCATTAGAAAGTCCTGGAGCGTGGTTGGGTGTGATTATGGGCGAGGCGTCTCTTCATGGGAGAGACAAGCTTACATTGATCATGTCGCCGTGTATTTCCAGTTTTGGATGCTGGCTGGAGCAGTTGATTGCCGAGAGCACCGGAAAGGAAGGCAAGGGCATTATCCCGATTGACCTCGAGCCAGTGGGTGTTCCTGAAGCCTACGATAATGACAGGCTCTTTATTTATATGCGAGTAGATGGAGATTTCACATTTGATAGGGCGGTTAGTGATCTTGAGAGAGCGGGCCATCCAGTTGTTACTCTTCGTCTACATCACAGTTATGATCTGGGAAGGGAGATATTCCGTTACGAGTTCGCTACTGCCTCCGCCGGGGTAGTTTTGGGAATAAATCCTTTTGATCAGCCTAATGTTCAGGAATCCAAAGATATTACCAGCAAGCTACTTTCGGCCTTTGTGGAGGAAGGAAAGGCTCCGGATGCAGAAAAAATGGAACCTCGCAATGAAAACTTCAGAGCGGAAATAGGCCGGTTTTTAGATTGCATCAAGCCTCATGACTATGTAGCTTTTAATGCATTTATACACCCTTCTCAACGTGCGACGGAGTTGCTCCAAGAAGCCAGACAGATAATTCGAGATCGTTTCAAGGTTGCCACAACTTTGGGATTTGGTCCGAGATATCTGCACTCCACAGGTCAAATACACAAAGGAGGAGCGGACAAGGGTGTTTTCATAGTCATAACCTCAGATGAGAAAGAGGATATTCAGGTACCAGGAGAGAAATATTCGTTCGGGACATTGAAACAGGCTCAATCGATAGGAGACTTTCAAGCCCTAAGAAATAAAGGAAGAAGGGTTATCAGGATTCATCTTGGTGAGGAGTCAGATCTTGAAAGACTGATTGACGCCATCAAAGGAATACTAATTTAAGATGATTCATTTGCTTATGGATGTTTCTTAGACAATTTCCCTTTCTATTCAAGGCGCCTGTATTTTGGGGAAACATGACCTCGAATTGCAGCAGGCCCCCCTTCATCATCCATAGGTTAACATTGCCTGTTGTTTTGAAAAACTTCTCCTCTGGCAAGGGTGCGATAGATTTTGTTTGTTGTAGTTTTGGAATTTCTTTGCGAGTTGATTCACTAATCATAAGTCGATAAGTTGGGTAATGATCAAATTTTCTTTTAAGACTTCTATATTCAAAGACCCCATTTTTTGGGGCTTGGTCTGTTTATTAATTCTTTCTTTGCCTGTCCATTTTTTCGACAGGCAAATCTTTACTTTTCTGAATGATCTTCATTCTCCTTCGATGGATATACTCTGGATATCGTTCACCACTCTGGGAGATGGACTGTTAATATGCATGATTCTTGGTTGTTTTTTACTAATCAATCCACGAATAACGTTCCTGGGATTACTGGTTTTTCTCTTAACGTCAACCGCAGTCCATGTTCTAAAATATCTGATGCCTGCTGCGCGGCCTTTGGAAGCGCTAGGATTTGTGCATATAACTGGACCGCTGCTGAGATGGGGGAGTTTTCCATCAGGCCACACTGCCGCTGGTTTTTCAGCCACACTTGTTTTGATGGGATGCGCGAGAGGTTTCTTGACGAAGGCATTAATATTGTTGATGGGAACGCTGATAGCGCTATCACGTATTTTTGTGGGGGCCCACTTCCCGTCAGACGTGTTATGGGGAACAATCTGTACGCTAACAATCTACTATTTAGTTCAGACGACGCTCTGGCCGAAATTTGAAAGTAGTCTTCCACTACGCCCTGACTTTAGCAACAAAGTCTTTAAGTTCTTTTTTTACATTCAGGTCGCGATAAGCCTGTTTGGTCTTTTGATCTATTCAACGAAATTTGCTGAGTATACTCCAGCCGCTATAGCGATCAGTGTCGGGGTTATAGTCTTCATGTGCATCAAGCTCTTTGAAATAGCGCCTTTGTCAAAGAATAGTTAAGTCCTGTAGATGGCTTGGTAAGAGCTTCATCGTGCGTTAAATCATGTTTTGGTTTTGAGCGAGTTGATAGATCCGATTGTTTTTCAATGCGACCTGATGCCATTTCCTCTTGCATCCCGTTATCTTTTTAACCTGGTGAAAACACCCTGAAGAAAAGGCACAAATTTTGGAACCCTTTCTCGTTGTATGAGCAACGTTAAATAAATTCCTATGATTACATAAATGATGGCAGGAGCCGGCAATGTTATTTCAGCTGGAGTTAATCCAGATCTTACAAAGCGCTCGGTCATCAAAGTCATCGCGTAATAGATGAAAACAGCCCCTAGGCCTACGGACGCATTATTAAGGCGACTTTTGCCCAAGTTCAAGACTCCGATGGGAAAAGCTAGGAAGGCCAAAGCGAGACAGGATAAAGGATGTGTAAATCTCTGAGTTATCAATAAGCTCGCTTGAATACGAGCTCTAGCATAATAAGAACGTGAGACATGATCATTCGGATCTTCCAATGGCGGTAATGAATTAATACGCTCTTTAATTTCTTTAATTGAAAGTTCTTCAAGAGATTTGGGGGTCGATTCAATGACATTTTTGTCTAAAGGATATCTGAAAACATATGATTCGAATGCGAGAGCGCCAGTTGAATCACCGAGCTGATCTTCTCTTAATATGACCCCATCGCGCAAATCTAGAATAAAAGCTTTGCCTTCAGGATCTGGAGAAACTTTCCCTTTTTTGGCTATAACGATGCTGGTTTCTTTTGGGTCAGAAGATTCTCTCAGATAAATGCGACTCATGACACCACTGGCCGAATCAATTTTTTCCACATATAGCATTAGATCCTTAAGCTTATCAAAAAATACGCCTTCCTCAATTCCCGCGTCCATTCTTTTGGTGAGCGCTTCTTGCATCAAGCGCTTACCTTCTGAAATTCCCTGAGGGATGAGCCACATGGTGCAAAGCAAACTAATTGAGAAGCCCAAGAGTCCGATTACAAGTGTTGGTGGAGCCAACCTCAGAATTGAGATGCCTGCTGCTTTGATTGCAGATATTTCATTGTCTGCAGCCAGGCGTCCTAAACCCAGTAGTATCCCTGCAGTGATGGAAAGAGGCGCAACTGTAACCAAAGCCCCAGGCAAGGCATTTGCAAGAACCTGGAATAGTATGATAGTCAATTCCAGGCCGGACTCCATGCCTTTTTGGAGCAATGGCAAAAATCCTGCGATCAGTCCGGCTCCCAGAAATATTACGAAAGAGAATAATGAAGCTGTGGCTATTTCCCTAAAAACATATCTTTCAATTATGCGCATACCGAGCAACAGAATCTCCGATAAAACGATTACATGAAGCTTATTTTAATAACCCCTGTTCATTCTGCCAAACAGGAATGATATCATCGTGGACAGCTATTTATATCACTATTTTGAAATATGACAGAGGTTTGGTTTTCAAATCTAATGTTTTCGTGCCGCAATTGCGGACATCACCCTTTGGATCAATGCCAATAGAGGTGGTAATTTCTTTCACTTTTTCAGGGAAAGCGCACGCATGAAAATAGATTTTTCAAAGGTTTTTTACATTAGGGCATGTTTCTGGCTTGTTGGTTTAGGCTTTGGGAGCATAACTGCTTATACTGGACGTTATTTCCAAAACAACGATGCCGTAGTCTATATCGAAATGGGAGAAGCAATTTGGACCGGACGCTGGTGGGATGCGGTTAACTTCACGTTCAGCCCTGTCTATTCAGTTCTTGTGAAGCTATTTCAGTATGTTGTTTCAACATCACCTGATAATGAAATCATAATGTTAAAAATGCTCAATGTGTTAGTGCTTATGGTCTGCATGGCGTGTTTTGAATTTTTCATGGCATCGTTGAAACACTCATGGCAAGCAATGAAGTCTTCGCAAGACAATCTCCTGGACTGGGAATATATAGCGTTGGTGGGATACGCAGTCTTTCTGGTTTCTTCTTTGGTGTCTGTGAGGACAAGACTCATAAATCCAGACATGCTTGTGATGGCAATCTGTTTTGTGTGTTTCTCAACAATACTGTCGATAAACAGAGGTGATGAGAATTATTCACGATTCGTATTTTTAGGAATCGCCATAGCTATTGGTTATTTGACCAAGGCATTTTTCTTTCTCTATGCGCCGGCGTTGATATTTTTCGCGGCTTTTTCGTGCAAATCTTGGCGTAGGGCCTGGAAGCGATCTGCGGTGACGTTGGGGGTAGCTTTAATAATATCAGGGCCTCTGTTAGTTGGATTGTCGATTAAAAAGGGATCGTTTTCCTATGGAGAGGGGGGGCGTCATGTTTACGCAATCCTTTTTGGTTCAAAAGGGGAACCGACTAACCCAGGATTAGTTTTGAATGAACTTCCGAGGACCGTTGAGTATGAGTACGGAAATACAGTAACCAGGCCGCTCACCTATGATGTGAGCTATTGGAGTATTGGAATTCAGCCAGAGCTGAAAATTGATGAACTGTTCAAGTTATTTTTAAAGAATCTTTTGGACGTTTTTGATCAATCCCCATGGTTCCTGCTTGTGATAATCTGGTTTATTTACAATATTGCTACCGGATCATTAAAAATTGGCCCTATAGCTCCTCTATCACCGCAGTTAGCTCTGATTGGTTTAGGAATTCTGGGTGTAGCTCTTTTTGCATTAGTTTCCATGGAGCCCAGGTATGTGGCTCCATTCATGTGCTGTTTTACGGCTGGTATAAGTCTGTCGATAAGATCAGGCGCTAAAACAGGTCAAAAAGGCAGAGCTCAGAATGTAAGCTCATGGGTTCTAACAATCATATTGCTAGGTGTTCTGACTGACTCAGTGGTGGATCAGTCTCAAAGAGGTCTAGTTTCCATTTCCAGCAAGCCATCATACAAGGAATCATATGAAGAAAATTTCGCTGTTCGCAAGTTCTTAAACGAATACAATATATATCCTCCTGACAAGGTAGCAGTTATAGGCAGTCCTCCGAGTCACTGGGCGAGAATGACTGGATTGAGGATCACCGGAGAGATTCTATTTGAAGACGAGTTCATGAGGGCTGACGATTCAGTGAGGCGTCGGGCAATAGATTCTTTACGCAGTTCAGGCTACAAGGCTATCGTAGGAATTGGTAATCGTTACGATTTACTGAAGAATGAGGGTTGGATAAGGGTTCCGGACACGCAGAATTTTTACGCGATTATTCTGTAAATGCCTTAGAAAGTTTTCGGAATTCATATCGCCAAATAACGAACGGCGAAGTCAAAATTTTTATTAAGACTACGCCGTTCGTTGTAACGACAAAAATTTACTAGGCAAGATTGAATAGGTTTACTTCTTGTCCTTTTGAGCTTTTCGTTTTTCTTCGTCCCTTATTTCTCTTCTCAGCAATTTTCCTACCTTCGATTTTGGAAGCATATCCCTGAATTCAATGTATGAAGGAACCTTGTAAGCGGCGAGCTGTGAAGAACACCAGTTGATTAGTTCGGCAGCGCCGACACCTTTTGCGTCATCTTTTAGCACTACGATTGCTTTTATTCTTTCCCCAACTTTGGGATCAGGAACACCTATAACGCATGCTCCTACAACGACCGGGTGATCCTGGAGGACAGCCTCGACTTCTGAAGCCGACACTCGGTAGCCTTTGTGTTTCAGGATGTCAGCCGAACGTTCTACGTAGAATATTTCTCCATTCTCACTGCCGCGGACGTAATCACTGGTTCTGTAATAAACGTCGTCTCCGATTTTTACGAATGACGTAGCGGTTTCTTGGGGCTTGTTTAAATATTCTTTCATCGCGTGGGCGGATGTGACAACCAGCTCCCCCACTTCACCAACAGGGACTTCCGTCAGCGTTTCTGAGTCCACGATCAATGGCTTTCTGGAAGGCAACGGTTTTCCAATCGACATTGGCGCGGGGTCTCCAGCGTCTAAGGGGGAGTAGGAGACATGTCCGGCTTCAGTGGACCCATAAACTTGATAGATGGGAATGTTTGCGCGTTCTTTCCATCTTTGCAGAACCTCCCTGGGGAGAACGTCACCGCCGCAAAAACAATACCTTAGCGAGCTTATATCATATGTGTCCTGTCTATCGTTTTCAAGGATCATCCGGTAGAGCGCCGGTACGCCGAGCATCCACCTGGCCTTGCGTCTCTGAATCTCCATTAGTATTGAATCAACTTGTGGCACGGGCATTAAGACTGTTGTTGCGCCGACATTAAGACCGATGGCCATGAAAAGTCCCAACGCCATGATGTGGAACAAGGGGTTAATGGCAATATAAACATCTTCGCCGTGTTTTAAATGTCCCACTGTGAGCCAGTCTGTTATGTCGTTCACATACGAGGTATGTCCCCAGTGATTTCCTGGAACTCCTTTTGGAAATCCGGTGGTGCCACCGGTGTAAAGTATGTACGAAAGATCCTTAATCGGATCTATTGATACTTTGGGAGGATTAGCCGGGCTGCTTAGCAATTTCTTGAATGGTATTGTTTCATCGCCACCTTTGACAGTTCCGTGAGGCTTTTTGTCGAACAGATACGCCACCAGCCTCTTTATGGGGTTAACCAGGTCAATCAGATTGGTGCAGATGATTTTTTCAAGGGTTGTCTTGTGAATTACTTCTTTCACATATCCGTAGTTAGTGTCGTGGCAAACAATTGCGCGAGCTCCTGAATCATTGACCATGTATTCAAGTTCATGGGATGTATAAATGGGGGACACAAGCACGACGACGAGTCCGAGCTTCTGAGCGGCAAGAAATGCGATGACATATTGGACGCAATTCGAAAGGTATAGGATAATCTTGTCGCCTTTTTTCAGGCCTAGGCCAGCAAGCCCCGTGGCGAATCGATCAACCATGTCATGCAATTTTCTATATGAAAACTTTTCTCCAAGAAATATTATGGCCGTATTGTTAGGATATTTTTCACAGGCTTTCTCAAAGCGGGTAAAAGTAAGTTCCGGGTTCATTGTCCGCCTCCAGTTTAAGATCCGAAATAGGCTGACTTAACATCCGGATTATCCATCAATTCCAGGTTGGTGCCTTCCACGACAGCAGCTCCATTTTCCAGGATGTATCCATAATCTATTATCGGCATTATGGGACGGGCATATTGTTCTGAAACTATAATGGAAGCTCCACGCTCGTCCCTTATATTCTTGATTGATTTGGCTAACAGGTATTGAATTACTGGACTCAGCCCTAGCAATGGCTCATCGAGCAGTAGCAATTTAGGCTGGGCCATCAAAGATCTTCCAATAGCCAGCATTTGCTGCTCTCCTCCACTTAGAAAACCGCCCAGGCGGTTTATTAGTCTCTTCAGGGCGGGAAATATTGTAAAGACATATTCCAGGGTTTCTTTTGCCTGTTTGGCGGTAGCAAGATATCCACCAATTTTTAAGTTCTCCAATACGGTGCTTTCAGGAAAAATACGTCTTCTTTCCGGACAAAGGACTATGCCATTTCTGGCTCTGGCCGCAGGAGCCATCGTATTGATGTTTGAACCATTAAACATGACATCACCGCGGATAGTTATTCTCTCTCCGCCGGCCATTTCTTCCTTTTTCCGAATATCTAGCATGATGCCGGAAAGGGTGTACATCAACGTGGACTTTCCGGCGCTGTTGGCCCCGAAAACTCCAACAATCTGATTCTCTTTGCATGCGAGGCTGACATTGTTCAGAGCCAACATGTTTTCGTAAAAAACCATTAAGCCTTTGGCTTCAAACATATTCAAGCACCTCCTCCTCCGAACCGAAGTATGCCTCTTTGACCTCTTTGAGTTCCATTACTTCGCTGGAGACTCCCTCAGCTATTTTGCATCCGAAGTTGAGCACTATTACCCGATTAGAGAGCCGGAAGAGTTCTCTCAAACGGTGTTCCACCATTATGAGTGATATTCCTTCCATCTGCAGTTTCTCGATCAGTGGGAGCATGCTTGCCATTTCGCTCATGCTCAAACCGGAAAAAACTTCGTCGCAGATGATCAGTTCGGGTCTTAGGGCAAGACACCGGGCAAGTTCAAGCCTTTTGAGATAACCTGTGGGTAGTGAAGAAGCCATCTTGTATGGGACGTACGAATCTCGTTCAAACCCAATTTCTTCAAGTATGTCCAAGGCCACTGTATCCCGGCTACCCATTTTCCCACCGCCTCGCCATCCTCCAGTTCTCTTAGCCCGAGGGGAAAAAAGAGGAATGATCAGGTTCTTGAAGGCAGGAAGAGAATAGTAAGGTCTCATTACTTGAAATGTTCGAGTAAGGCCTTTGTCTGCTATCTTGTGAGGATCCCAACCGGTAATATCGTGACCATTGAAAATTACTTTCCCGCGATCAGGTTTCACAAAACCGGAAATGGAGTTTACGAGAGTGGTCTTGCCTGATCCGTTAGGACCAATTATGCCCACAATGTCGCCCCGGTTTACTTCAAGGCTCACCATGGAAAGGGCGGCCACTCCTCCGAAAGTTTTACTGATGTTGTCCACAGTCAATAGAGGTTGATCACTCATGGTTTGTATATCCTGAAAATACCGAGCATTTTGATGTTGTCAGGTATGATTTCGCCAGAAAATCGGTTGACACCACAGACAAAATTTAAATGGAAACCCATCGCTCGAATTGCTCATACTTTCTTGAAGCGTAAACCATTATGCCCTCACTCTTGTAAACAATGAACAGGGTGAGAACAATGGCATAAACCGCAATCCTCAGCGTTCCAAAATCTCTGAGCAATTCAGAAACCGGAACCAATATGAGGCAACCTATTACAGGTCCAATCAAGGTGCCGCCTCCACCTATAACCGTTGCGGCAATAGGAATTATGGAGAAATCCAGAGCAAACTGGGACAATCCCGCCCACATATAAATATGAGACAATACCGCTCCACCGAAGCAACCAAGCGAAGAGGCAATAAAGATTCCTAACGCTTTGTATTTCGTAATATTTATACCTGAGGCCTTGACTGCTTGATCGTTGTCTTTGACACCGGAGAAAACAAGACCAACATCCTCAGTGATCATTCGACGTAAAAAGAAAACAGCGGCCAGAACTGCTATTATTAGCAAATACTGTTCGATCCATGTGCTTGAAAACCCATCGACCCCTACAATTCCGTCAGTTCCACCAAAAATATCGAGAGCTTCAATGACACGGGCAGCTAGCAGGGGGAACATCAAACTTACAATAGCAAAGTAAACGCCTCTCAACGGCAGACATGGCAGGAAGACGACGGTACAAATTGCAGCTCCCACAACAGTAGCCACTGGAATGGTCACGAATATGGGAATATTGAACTTCATGTTAAGCAGGGCGGCGACGTAGGCGCCAACTCCTATGTAAAAACCGCCTCCAAGTGAAACAAGACCTACATAATTTGCTAAAAAGTCAAAACTAATAGCGAGCAGGCTATATATGCAGATGATTGAGAGGACCTTTTGCCAATAAGGGACAGGCAGGAGTAATATGGGGGCCGCCAACAAACCTACTATAAATAGTAGGCGAGGCGCTACGAGATAGCTAATTTCCAGCCATGATGAAATAGCGTAGACCCCGTCTGATCTAACTTTTATGCCTCTATCTATTCTTTCCTTGCGACGATCTTTTTGATCCACGGCCATCGTTATACCCTCTCTTCCAATTCTTTCTGACGACCGAAAAGACCACTAGGCCGCAGCACCAATGTAATAATGATGGCAATTAGCGCCACAACCACCTGGAAGTGGGCGCCAAGATATACGACAGTAAGTATTTGAGCGAAGCCTATTAAAAAGGCGGCAAGAACTGCTCCTGTCCAGCTTCCCAGCCCACCAACAATGCACACAGCCACCGCCATAATCAGCACGTTGTATCCTGCTTCGACCACTATGTTTCCAAGTGGAAACAACGTAACAGCGGCTACACCGGCAAGACCGGAACCGAGAGCCATTGCGACAACCGCCATTTTGTCAGAGTCAATTCCTAGTGTGAGCGCCGCTCGCTCATCTTGGGCCATTCCTTTAAGGGCTAGTCCCAGTCGGGTTCTAGATACAAACACCCAAAGGCCGATCATCATGAAGGCTCCGATAAATACGACTAGAATTCTTTGGAAGTCGACAGAGACACCCAATATTTCCACACTGCCTTCAATGAATGGAGGCAATGTGAAGGTAGATCCCTTGAGTCCACCCCATCGTAAGCCTTCAAGTATTGCTAGCCCAATCGCGTATGAGGCTATAATTTCGGAAATAGGCATTCCTCTTACTCTTATCAGCACAAACTGATACATTGCCGCGCCAATGAGACATGTTACTATCAGCGCCGCCAGTATAGAAATACCGTAATTAAGGCCCAAGCGATTCATGAATATCCACGTTAAATAGCCTGCGACAACATAAAGCGCTCCATGCGCAAAATTAGGCAGACGACTCACACCGTAAACCAAAGTAAAACCTAGGGCCATTAAGACTAAGGTCACACTGTTGATGATGCCATAGATCAATATTTCCATGGAACAGCCTTCGGGGAAAAATTATGCAAACCGATCATCCGGAGGCCAGCTAATGTAATGGGCGCCGGCCTTCTGACCAGTTGAACGACAACAGCCTGAGTATGGATCTGTTGAAGTTCATCAACAGATCCATACAGCTTTGTTTGTGAAACCTCATAACGACAATAATCTGAAATATTATCGGAACCTATTTCATCCACGGAGGTAATAATATTTGTCCGGTTGCTATTTTAGGTGGAAACACCACAATGCGTTTGCCTGCTTGCCATTGGAAAACAGTTCCGACTGCGCCTTCGGCTGGATCAAGACTAGGGATTACCTGATTAGTCTTAGGATCAAATCTGACTCTCCCGTAAACGCCCATGAGATCAATTTGCCTTAAAGCATCAGCGACCTTATCTGAATCAATTGATCCTGCTCTTTCGATGGCGTCTTTTAAGGCGTAAACGGCCATGTAACTTGATGAGGTTCCATAGCCCTCAGGTTCCAGTCCGTATTTGTTCTTGTATGCGTCGACGAATTTCATGGTCCATGGAGTGGCATTACTTGGAACGTTACCAGCGTTCACGACATTAGCCAGGCAATACTCGCCTTTGCCCTCTGTTGCCTGCCAAAAACCTGGTTGTTCAGCGGCCGATATGATGACTCCAAAGGGCAGGGCAGGGACTTTCATGTCATGCCATTGTTTTAACAAAATGGCTGATTCAGGCATGTCCATCCATATTATGAGGACTTGTGCGCCTTTCTTTTTGGCGTCCAGCAGGCCCATAGAGAAGTCTGTGGCCCCGGTCGGGAAAACCACTGGCTGTCCGAGAACTTCCCAACCTTTTCCTGACATTATCTTGGCAAGAAGCTCACCACCTGCTCTGGCGTGAGCCACGTCCTGGACCATTATCATGAGTTTGTTAAGGTTAAATTTCTTACCGATGTCCTCAAGACATGGAACCAGGTCACCTGTGACCATCCATTTTGCTTCGCCTGAGATACGAAAACAGTATTTAAATTTGTCAGGATTTTCGGCTACTGTGGCATGATATTTGGGGGTTAATGAACCGGTGGTGAGAATTGATACCTTTTTGTTCTTCACTAGAAGCGGCATTGCCGCCAGAGCGGCCTCAGACCTGACAGGCCCACCCACAATAAAATCGGCCTTCTTTTCCAGTATTAGCTTTTCCAAGGCTAGCAAGGCCTCACTGACAGGAACGCCAGGCTCAAGGTCTCGAGTATCTATGACTTCCACCGCAAGCTTTCTCTTTTCATTTCCAACCTTGACTCCGCCTTCTGCGTTAATTTCGTCTACCGCCAGTTTTATTCCTCGTTCTGCAGCCCATCCATAAAGGAAAGCTGTAGATAGAGGAGCCCCCAAAATAATTGGTTTATCGGCCAAAGATGGGGAAGAACCTAACACCATCAGGAGGATGGCCATAAAAACCACTGCAAAACTTCTGGCTCCAAGATTCACGGGACCGCTCCTTTCTCTAGCAAAACTAAAGACCCTATCAGATTGAGAATTGCCGGCATGAACCGACGCATTACCTACGAATCCGAGTTGTTGAGACCGACTATGAAAAATGGTTTAGAGGATGTTTGCTATCAGTTGCGTTTATTTTTTAAAGAGAGAAAACTTTATAATTATATGCCGGAAGAGTGTTCCCCGGTAATCGGAAAATTCAAAATCTTCATCAAAGGGTTATGTGTTCATCCAGATGAACAAAGTTAGAAGTGTCATATTCCAATTAATAGTGTTAATCAAAAAAAAGACTAGTTGTCAATGGCTTTATCACTAGTTTTTTCCGCGAAGAAAGATTCTCCTAGCTGTTGGGAGCTTATTCGGGAATATCAAAAACTTCAACAGGGCGAACAAATTACTATATTTTTGTTTGACAGTAAAAATTCATCTGAACTTTTTTTCAGCAACTACTTCCTTGATTGATACGCGGTAAACAGCTGCTCCTGAGTAGAGGTTTATTACAATCTATTAGAGTCGAGGAGAGAAGTAGACGTCGATTCCCAAAAGCGCCTTGCTCATTAAACTCAGGATTACATGATTACACGCCATAGAATTGCTCGGATTTTAGGTCACAGAACTTACACATGTTGGCTGTGATCTGAGGGTAGAGTCTTATTATTTCTTGAAACTCGGCTCGAGGAAAAAGGAAAGTCTGGGTAGGTTTTGCTGCGACAGAAGTTGCCTCCACGGGCAAATTTGTGAACACATCTACAGATCCGACGAAAGATCCTGGCCCTAACGAAACCTTTAGAGTCTGTTCGGTAGCGCCATAGTTATTGTATACGTTTACTGTTCCTGAATATATCAGATATATTGGGCAATTTTCCGAGCCTTCATGCAAAATGGTCTCTTCTGTTCCAAAGTTTCTAATTTCTGCTACAGTGGCTAACGCGAAAAGCTCGCGTATAGTCATACCTTCAAATATTGGGAAGATTCTAAATTTTTCAATGAGTTCTGCTGGATTTATGGTTTTTTCTTCCTCAAAGGATGAGTCATTCAAAAGTGTTCTTGCCGCATGTATTACACCGGGATGTTCATCAAATAAACGAGCTTCCAAGACCGGAATCATTGCGTCATCAATCCCAAACGCACCAATAGCCATCACTGCCAATAATCTGGTCAATGGATCCTCGGCCTGAGCTAAAAGTGTCAATGACCGGATTATTGTGTCCTCTCGTGGGAGGAGCAACATTGATCTGCCAATTTCGATTTTACGATCTATCGGAATGTCCTCCAGCAAAGGTATCAAATAGGGGACTATATCCCGTCGGACGGTGCTTTCCATTAATTCAACCGCAATCGCAGCTTTATCTGTTTTTATCGCGTCATACAGTAGGCTCATATCTGAATGGGATGTCCATAGACCATAAAAAATAAGCCTCAATATTTCTTCATTATTCTCTTCGATGTGTTTTATAAGCATTTTGGCGATAGGATCATTTCTTGATGACTGAATACGTCGAATATAGATCAGGTTAGTATAGGCCTCGGTTATCAATTTTCTGAAGAGAGCGGTGTTTTCAAATTCCGTAATCGAATAAGACAGACGTATGACTTCGAGGATACCTTGTTTTCCCCTGAGGTCCATAGTCAACAGTGATGCTTCCAAGTATGGCAGAATGCTCTTAGGGTATCGCCTTAACGCGTCAATACTTGCATTCCTGACTCTGTCGTCTTGGTTAGACAGCAAAAGGACCAAGCTTCTCACCGCTTTAAAATCGTGGTGTTTGGCAAAATACGACGCTGCCTGTATTCTCAAGATCTCAGACTCGTCTGATAACAATTTAAGAGCCTCGTCCGTGTTCATGACAGGCGCATTTCCGTCGGCTAGGCTCACCGGTTGTATTTCGACGGGATGATGGGTGACGCCGATATTAGTGGAAAAATGGCCAAAAGGGATAGGGGCGTCAGGCCCAGACGCCTCTATAAAGTTCCCTTCATTGGTCAAGACCTGTTTTAACACGTGTTTGTACTCAGATCTGAACTGAAGAGTCTGAGTCAGTAGGACAAGCGATAAAAATAAACCGACGTATGAAAGATCACGAGCGTCCAAGTAAGATTTGGAAAACAACATGAACGTGGAACCGGTAAAAATGCCAATTTTGAGAACACTTCCCCTAATGAAGGTGCGACTCCATGTCTGCAGATGAAACGGAATGATACTGTAAAGTATCTTGTTAACCGGCCCTGCAACGGCCTTCTGGATCATGATAGATGAAAACTGGCCGTAACCGGCCACGAATATATTGAATAAAGCGGGTAGGGCGGCAAACACAAGAGCAAAATTCAAAGGAAAAACGAGAGAGGCATTCGGTAGTCCGATGCGGGTGAGTAGATCGCGAACCCAAAAAAGAGCCAAGAAGGTCGCCAGGGTTGTGAATCCTCTGAAGATGCTGAAAAAAGTTATTAGCGAATGTTCGTCAGCAAAAGAGGAACTCGCTATCGTGCTGAATTGAAAAAAGAATATAGGCAATATTATGTTAGGTATCAGGCCGGTTATTATCAAAAACTTGATGACGGGATATTTCTTCATCAATTTGGGGACTTCGAGTAATTTAACTTTGGAATAACTGGTCTGCCCTTCTTTAGGACGTTTCTCTGAATTTCCCAAGGCTTCTGACCCGGTCTTTAGCATGTAAATTGCTACCAGAGAGTAGATTACTCCGAAGATGACAAGGATGGAATTTTCACCTGGAATGACCACCACTGCGCTAGTGGAAAAACTTCCAAAAATGGATCCAAAAAGCTGGCTGGCGGTGATTAGGGGAAAAATTCGTTTGCCCTGCCGTGCGTTAAACATGTCGCCGGCCATATTCCAAATGTGGACAAAGAGTACAGAGTCAATCAACAACATCAACTGGTAGATGAAGGGATATACCAAATTTGATCCGGTTGTGATGAGGTGGTTAAAAATCTGGGCCAATATGGCGCAGAGAATCAGAAAAAATGCCAAAATGATTCGATCGGAATATATTTTGAGAAGCCGATCGGTAAATGCAAAAAAGATAACCGTGATCGTGGCGTTGATCACGAGCATCATCGGTATGGTTTCTGCGCCATATCGCTTGAGAAATGTCGTGTCGACAAAATTCCTGAACAGAGCGGTCACAAAAAAAAGAGAAAAACAGACCAAGGAAATCCATAGGAGTTTCTTATACTCATTTTGAAACACTTTGAGATGATGTTCCAGGAAGGCTTGCATTGATAACCTTTTTTATAACAGAAAAAACATCAATTTAATTATCTCTAAGGACTCGTAATAAAATGAAAAAGTAAGAACCGTTTAAAAAAAAGCTTTTAAATCATATTGTTGGGGAGTAATATAGTCGTGAATCCGTTTGTAAAAAGTCAGGCTCAGCTAATTAGTTTAACCGAAATAACTTTATCAATTTGAGAGCTGACATTTTTGCCATCTACTATGAGCGAAAAGTTATCATTTCTTGAGGGAAATGAATGGCCTCTGAAGCCTTAATAGTATCTGCAACCCTATTCGGTCTGTTGATAACCTACTTCATGATACCGGTCGTAAAGAAGGTTGCTGTTAGCAATGATATAATAGCATATCCAGGTGGGCGTCGTAACCAAGAAAAGCCGGTTCCGCTAATGGGTGGATTAGCTATTTTCCTTCCTATGCTAATGGTTTTTTTCGGGGCGCTTTTGGCTGATTTGTTGGGCTATACAAATTTCAGCAATCCTATGCGCTTCAAACTTCTGTCGTTATTTTTGGGATGCTGCTGGATGCTGTTGCTGGGGACCTTAGATGACAAAATGAACCTCAGTTGGAAAAAGAAGCTTGTCGGAGAGCTTTTCGGCATCGTGATTCTCATTTGGGGTGGGCATACAATCGGGAATACCACAGTTCCGTTATTTGGCCCAGTCGATTTTGGAATATTCGGATATGTAATACTTGGCGTTTCAGTCCTAATTGTTACGAATGCGATAAACCTGATTGATGGAATAGATGGTTTAGCAGGAGGAGTTTGCCTGTTTGCCGCTATCACTAGTGGTCTCGTAGCATTTTTCAAGAATGACATATTGGCTTCTGTTTTGGTTTTCACACTCGCAGGGAGTTTAGTAGCGTATCTCAAGTTCAACTTTCATCCAGCTTCCATTTATATGGGAGACGGAGGGAGTCTGACTCTTGGGTATTTTCTAAGCGTTTTGGCCACGAGTAATATGGCGATTTTCCCGGGTCAGAGATCCGGCACCATGAGTATGATCATCGTGCCGTTGCTTCCCTTTGGTGTTGCGCTTATTGATGTTTTTCTGGCAGTTGTTAGAAGATGGGTGAGTGGGCGAAAAATATTTCTTCCGGACGCTGATCATCTCCATCATAGATTCATGGAGGTGTTTGGAAAACCTCGCGTTGTGGTATCAATCTTCTACTTATTTAGCGCGATTTTTTGCATAATTACCATTTGCATGGTGCTGATTCCTGACTCCAACTATTTATTTGAGGCTGTCTGTTTCATTTCGTTCGTGGTGATTTTTTCAATGGCTTTTGTTTTGAGGCTTTATCGAATAGATATGCTGCCAACGATAATAAAAAATCGGCCAGACTTTAAATTCTTGTCTTCATTCCATACTTTTATGACAATGAGGGTAAGAAAGGCGCGATCTCTTGAAGAGCTTCTGGGGCTCATGGAAGCGGGTGTCAGGGATCTGGATTTCGATTCAGTAGAGGTGACTGTTCCCGGGAAGTGGAGCATGAGCTGGATTAACCCGGATTGCAAGCACGAGAATTCGTGTAGAAATAACCATTCTCGAATATTCAGGGGGTCGACAATAACAGTAAAGTGGACGACTCCTACGCATGATAGCCGGAATTATCAAAAGTATCTGGAACTTGTCTGGCATTGGTTCCTAAATCAAACTGAGAATAGAGCACGCAATTTTGTGAATAAAGAGAACAGGCACAATTCCTCAATCCAGTCTGAGATTCGAAAGTCGATGTCAGACGCCAAGATTTCAGCTTGATTGATCGGTTCATTTGATTGGTCTGAGTTTCTTGTTTGGGGGCCTACGAAGTTGATTGATTGACTTAGTAGAAAAACAGGCGTATGGCTTCAGCTATGGCGATTGCAAACAATATTGCGACTATGAAATGTGGCGCAAATTCGGTCAGAGTTTTCGAAAAACCCATGCCTCGGCCTTGGCTCAATCTATAAATCATTACGGTTGATCCTGTTAAACCAATAGCAATCAGGCATCTCTGGAAGAATAAAGTCCAGTCTGGGGGAATTGTTATGACCATTTTGTGAAAAATCTCGAATTGAAAAGTCTGCCACAGAACAATAGGGAAGTACACTCCCAAATTTATAAAATAATACAAATGAAAAGCCATGAAACCAGTAATGACTACGGGCAACATTGCAAGTCCATATTTTGCAAAGTTTTCTTTGATTGTCTCTCCTGATATTCTTGAAGAAAGGAAGGCCGATAAGCCCAACAGGGAATTGGACATAACTATTACTGTGGTAAAAAAGATCGTGAAAACAACTATGTCTGGAAGAGTTATGAAAAAGTTGGATGCGCTGTCATAAAGTGATGATTTTCTTAGCAAATCACTCATAAGGCCGCCGTACATGCTAATCACAAGAAACGCAGTAACGGCTCCCACCTGTTTCATCTCCCAAATTTCTCGTCCAGGAACCCTCAAATTAAGATTAATGGCGCCATGAGGACAGTTTTTGACGCAGTTTCCGCACATTTTGCAGAATCGGTTGCTGTGTAATGATGGGACCATCTGTCCGAACGGGCATCCGTCTCGGCCCCTGGCTCCAACGAAGCACTCATTCGAAACACATTGCGATGCGCATACGTTTCGGTCAGCTCTCAATTCGAAAGGTGAAACTTTGGCAAAAACACCCATCATTCCGCCAAGAGGGCACAAGTATCTACACCAGGATTGACGCTCAAAAATGACGGAAAAGACTATGGCTAGTCCAAAAATAGTTAGTAATAACAAACCGGTATTAAAAGGTGAGCTTCTGATATCTGTAGCGGTTTCGAGCCATATTATGAAGATGGCCGAAATAAATATTATCCAATCACTTTTTTGTTTCAGGAACGGGGGAAAGGGTTTATCAAGAGATATAATTTTTTTTGCTAGGTGGCTCACGCTTCCCATCGGGCATATCGAACACCAGAACCTTGCCCAGAAGAAAGCTCCAAAGATCATTGTGGGCCAACCTACCGCCCAGCTGAACAGACCGCCTAAATTGTTGATTGGATCTACCGGGCCCAAAAAGAGCATGACCAAAAGAATGAAGAAAAAAGGTGTGGCGGCGCTTTGAAAAATTGCAGGGAAAAGAGGGCTTTTCATGGCCCCTCGAATTGATGGAAATCTCATCAGGTTGATTTTTCCATCGCCCTCTATGCGTCGCAGGTCAAAATAAATGTCTTGCGGTCTTATTACACCATCTTCAGCGAGTATTACGGCTCTTTTGAGGGTAGTGGCTAGTTCTCTGTCATTCCCGGGCCAAGAGTAACTCACCAGAGTCTTGATGGTTTCTTTAGGAAGTTTTGTTACGGCCTTGTGGAGTTCTTGGCAGTATTTGTCGACATAATATTGAACTAGAGCCGGAATTTCTTTTCGCCGCTTTCTCAGTGGCGGTACATCAATCGAATGTGACATCAACCAATGGAGCAAGGGATGTTTGTCAGGAGAAATTTCCGATGCGTCCAGGTTGGTAGTGCCTATCAAGCGTGTGTCACAGTTTTGGTATGTGAAGGAACCCAATTTCCTGAACTTGGAGGTTTTCAGGGTGTGTAAGAGGTGTTTTTGCATTACAGGGGTCAGTTGCTCGATACCCCTGACAAGCAGTGTTCCCTCCTCAGTAAGTTCCAAGTATCCCGGGTTCTCGACTCGAACGCCAGAATCAGTTCTTTTTTCAAATCCCAGGAATAGTTTCATCTGATGTTCGGTCAGGTCAGGCGTTTGGGCGGGAAGCTCACAATAATCCGCGGCATGTTCCGTTTCAGCTAGAGGACGTAGAAGGTCCAGGAAAAGAAACACCCTCTTATGATGTGAGCACATCTTGTAAATTGCGTGAGCCATAAATTCCTTACCCACACCGGTTTCACCGGTTATGAGTATTGGCCAAGGCGAATTAGCTAATTCCTCTAGTTTGCGCCCCACTTTACGTCGGACAGTCTCGCTCACGAAATAATCCGGAAACAAATGGTCCTGTTGGCTGATCAGGTTTTGGAGGGCTCGCTTCTTCCGAGTGTTCTTGTAAACACTCTGGTCGAGGCGAATAACCTTTCGGGCCATGTTTCTCAAAATGCTGAGAGAAAATTCGGGGTGGAATTTGAGGATTTCCTCGAAGGCCTGAGAAGGGATTTCGAGCACTCTGCTGGGGTCTCTTGCTATAACTTCAGAATTATGGGGAGATGGTCTACCAGTCAGATAGCTGACTTCTCCTATAATATCTCCTGGATAAATAGTCTCTACCGGTATATCAAGGCCATCGGTCTCATGAAACAAAACGTTGGCTCTGCCGGAGATCAAGAATCGAATAACTTCCCCGGAGTCACCTGGACCAATGATCACTTGCCCCGAAGCATATTCCTTTAATGAACCTTTACTCCAAATGAGTTGTCTCAACTCGTTCCCGCATTCAGGGAACAGTTGATCTTCAGAAGATGGCAACAGAATTGGAGTAGCTAGGTTAGTCATCTGATCTATGGAACAATCAACTTAATCAACATCCAACTGATTTCATGGATAATTCAAAAAACCAATGAAGTTGATGATTTTTTAATAGCTTTAAGAGCCAGACGGAAAAAAATTAAAACAAACGGATCTATCACAATGATAGTTAAATTCTTTCCATGTTTTTTATCAATAACCATACGTGTCAATCTTTAACAGCAGTCTCAATTTTTATACCGTATTTTTCGATTTTAGCCAGCAGTGTGGGACGTGACAACCCAAGGAGCTTGGCTGCCTGGGACCTGTTTCCAGCAGTAAGAGTGAGAGCTTCGGTCATGAGCATTCTCGCAAAATAGTCTATTATTTCTCCAAAGATTTTCTCGCCGCCGCCGCTTACCAAGGCCCGTCGAATCCATTGGCGAATTGCCTCATCCTCGGACCCTTTAGCAAAATCAGTGTCCGTCGTTTCAACTTTGATAGCCTGAGATATTTCTTCTCCGCTAATCGGGGCTCCACGACTGAATATCAATGCTTTCTGTATAGTGTTGGCCAGTTCCCTTACATTCCCAGGCCATGAATAACTTTCCATGATATTGATGGCTTCTTCGGTAATCCCAGGGCTGTTAATAGCCATTTCGCGGGAGTATCTTCCTAGAAAATAGTTCGCCAACATAGGAATGTCTCCTTTGCGTTCGCGCAAAGGTGGTAACTGAAGTGTCACGACTTTCAACCTGTAATACAAATCTTCCCGAAAACGTCCCTCAGCCAAAGCTGCTTCTAAATCCCTATTGGTAGCAGCAATGACCCTTACATCGACCGGTATGGGTGATCTCCCACCGAGTCGTTCTATACTCTTTTCCTGAAGTAATCTAAGTATTTTTGCTTGGATACTAAATGGCATGTCTCCAATTTCGTCCAGGAAAACGGTTCCGCCGTTAGCCTGTTCTATTTTTCCCATTCTGCGATTGACTGCGCCTGTGAAAGCGCCCTTTTCATAACCGAATAGTTCACTTTCCAAAAGTGTTTCAGGTATGGCGACACAATTAATCACCAGAAAAGGTTTGTCCGATCTAACGCTGTGCTGATAAATGGCTCTTGCCACCAATTCTTTGCCAGTGCCCGACTCACCGCGAATCAATATAGTAGCTCCTGTTGAAGCCACTCGACCTATCTGTTTAAAAACCTCTTGCATGGACCTGCTTCTGCCAAAGATTGCCTGGGTTGAATCTTTTTCCGGAAGAGAGTCCATTTCGACTCTGGAGCGCATGAACCTACCTGCCTCGAGAGCCTTGTCGATTGTTATGAGCATTTCGGGGATATCAAAAGGCTTGAGCACGTAATCGTAAGCGCCCATTTTTGTGGCTTCGATCGCTGTGTCGGTATTGCCATAAGCGGTCATGACAATTACGGGAGCTTTTGGTTGGATTTGGTGCATTGCCTTGAAAGTTTCCAAACCATCCATACCTGGGAGTCTGACATCCATGATCACGAGGTCTGGGAGATGCTTTTTAAATAATTCAAGGCCGGCCTCGCCAGTCGGACATGTCTTTACTTCATGACCTTCAGCCAACAGAAGTTTCTCAAAGCTATGACGTAATTGCGCATCATCATCTACTATGAGTATATTCCCCAAGATTATGCTCCAGTTATAGGCAAAGTTATGATGAAAGTAGCGCCTTGGCCTTCTTTAGACTCGAGGCCAAGCTTACCTCCATGTTCATTCACAATTCGTGTAGCGATGCTTAAGCCTAATCCAGTACCTTCCTCCTTGGTACTGAAAAATGGTTGGAAAAGCTTTTCCCTGATAGAGTTTGGAACACCAGGACCATTATCGCTAACCTTTATCACGATGTTTTTCGGGTGACTGGTTTTAGATGGCGGTTCTTCATGGATAACTATGGCCCCTCCGTTAACCATTGCGTCGCAGGCATTGACCATCAGATTGACAAATACTTCCTTGAGTTGATCGGGGTCTGCGGAAATTTCAGGTAGCCGATCTTTTCGTTCGATCCGGACCTTTACATCATAGGATTCCAATCTATGTCTCAACAACTGAACTGCCATGTCTACAGCGTCGGATGGACTGACTTTTTGCATCTTGAGCTTCGGAGGTCTTGAGAACTCCAAAAAATTTCCAACGATAGTGTCTAGGTGCCGAATCTCTTCCGAAATTACCTCAAAATCCTCTTTTTGGCTATGGCTGAGGGATAAAGTGCGCTCCATTGAAAAAAGACGCATTTTGACTGAGGTTAGAGGATTACGAACGCTGTGAGCTACACCAGCGGCTAACTTTCCTACCAGCGCCCATTTCTCTGCTTGTTCCAAATGCTCTCTAGACCACTCAAGCTTGATTTTTGTCTGGTCTACATCAGCCAGAAGAGTTTGAAAGATTTCACTAAGGGCCTTGACTTCGTTTTCTTGAGAAACCCCATCCTTTCCTAAATCAGTGGCCAGAGCCAATTTTCTGATGGGTCCCAAAACCTGCTTAACTAAAATGTAGGCTAACATAAGGCCCAGAATCAAGACCGTAAATAATCCTGCAAACGCCGATGCGTTGAGAAGCACTGCCCTGTCCCGAATTTTGTCCTGGGCCAATGATATCCTGTCAACATAGGCAGAATTAAACTGACGACACAGATCAATTATTTTGAAAAATTGCGTCCTCACGCTCTTGTGAAGCTTATAACCTTCATCCTTCAAACCTTTTTTGTATAACTCTATTACCTCATCCCTGGAAATGCTGTAACGAATATACAAGGCATCAATTTCATTCAGAATTTCCCTTTCTCTTTCGGTTTCTGCCCATTGCCGTGCTCGTCTGAGCCACGTCTCAAAAAGTTCATGGCGTCTGTCTAATTCTTGAAGCCAATTTTCATCATTGTCCTGAAAATAGTAGGTCACATAACCTTTTTGCATTACTAACGCGTTTTCGAGTTCTTGAGCGGCCTGCATCGCTGAAACGTCAGTCTGAAAAATGTTGTTAATTAATTTATCGATCATGAAGGTGTAGGCTATTGATATCATAGCTCCAGCGGCAGTAATGCTTATCAAGGCCGACAGAACTATTAGAATGCGTGTTTGAAGACTAATTTGTCTCCACATTGATGATTGAACCTCCCAAACCTGTTAAGCGTGCTAAGACCCCGAAAAAAGGGGTAGAGTCGGCATAATAAAGACGATGTTTGTAAACGCTACAATTGCAAGCCATTATCTGCTTAAAATAATTCAAAATTAAGAACATGTCGACAGATTAATTTGGTCAGTCATGATGCAAAATGGAGTTTTCATGATTAGATGATGGTTGTTTTTCAAACATGGTTGAAAACAGATGCCAGATAAATATTTAGTGGTCACAAATGCTTATAGACGATCAGATTCTTGTGGTTGTTTTACAACCAATATTTGTTGTGGGTTGTGAGATTCTTAATTTGAGATGTGATCGCAACACTCTGAAATTGTTGTGGCTATGATAGTTCCAGGTCTTGGCCCGTTATTTGCTTATTAAAAAACAAGTAATACGCCGATTGTTCCGTGAGGCGGAGGCGAGCCGAAGTCCCTATCAAGTCAGGCCTTGCGGAACTCATTTCAAAGAAGAAATTTAGGGGGGTCAAAAAAGGACGCCAAGATAGCGTCCTTTTTATTTTTAACAGATAAGGTTTTAAGAAGCCAGGGATCTACCTTTATGGAATGCTTTCAGATTGATATCCACTAGCTTAGGTTTTAGGGATTCTTTTAGGACGTCCTCATAGACATTTGCCGGTATGTCTAGATATTGCGAAAGGATACCCAGGAAGATTACGTTGATTACCTTTGGATTGCCAATTTCACGCGCCACTTCGGACCCATTGACTACGACAGATTTTGGGGCTTTTTCCTTAATTTTTTCTATTATTCCGGCAGGGTATTCCTGCTGACCTGTGAAAACCGCTGGAGGTAGGATTTTCTGGTCATTTAGAATAACTTGGCCGTTTTTTGCGAGAAAAGGAAAATATCGCAAAGTTTCCATTTGCTCAAATGACAGAAGAACATCGGCTTCTCCGGCTTTAATAATAGGAGAGTTAACTTTCTTTCCGAACCTGACGTGACTTGAGACCGAGCCTCCTCGTTGAGCCATGCCGTGGATTTCATTTTTCTTTACGTCATAACCATGACGAGCGGCGACACGACCGAGCACATCACTGGCCAGTATGATTCCCTGGCCCCCAACTCCTACGATAAGGACATTATAAATTTTATCTGGGCTCATGACGCCTCCTCAATAGCGTTGAACTTACATACTTCAAAACATGTGCGGCATCCAACGCATAGCGATTGGTTGATTTTGGAATATCCTTTGAATTTCTTGCCTTTTACGACCCTATCTTCTTTGACATATTCCAAAGCAGGGCATCCTGTATTAATACAACTCTTGCATCCGGTGCAATTGTCCGTATTAATATAGAGCGGTTTATCCGGCAGTATTCTACCGGTTTTTAGCAATGCGCAGGGAGCCCTGGCAATAATCACCGATGGTCCATCCGTATTGAGTTCCTCAGCTAAGACTTTGTCGAGTTCTTTGACGTTGTAAGGATTTACCAAACGCACACTATTGAATCCAAATGATTCACACAATTTTTCAAGATCAACGCAAATTGTCGGATCCTCCCTAAGGGTGAATCCAGTGCCTGGATGATGTTGAGCTCCGGTCATGGCCGTTGTTCTATTGTCAAGTATCACGACTGTCGTAGCTCCACCATTGTAGGATAGTTCTAGAAGTGGAGTCATGCCAGAGTGAAAAAACGTAGAGTCGCCAATGACGGCTACTGCCTTACCTTTGGCCAAGTCCCCTAATGATCTGGCCAATCCAGAGGCTATACCGATTCCAGCTCCCATGCACAAACAATTGTCCAACATCCCTAAAGGCGGTAAGGCGCCAAGAGTGTAACAGCCGATGTCGCCGGCTACGTACAGTTTGTGCTTTTTCAATGCTGTGAATGATGCTCTGTGGGGGCATCCTGGGCACATATTTGGTGGTCGCATAGGTAACTCCGCGTCTATGGATCCAATGGATTCCGCGGAAGACTTACCTTTGAGAGCTACTTCGATTTTTTCTACGGACAGCTCCCCGCACATACCTGTCAATGCCTTGCCTTCTACCTTTACACCCATTAATCGAATGGCTTCTTCAAAGAACGGATCGAGCTCTTCGATTACAACGAGCCTATCGACACTAGCAGCAAATTTCTTTATTAATTTTTCGGGAAGTGGCCAAACCATTCCGAGCTTCAGGAACGAAGCCTCAGGTATGGCTTCTTTGGCATATTGATAGGCAATACCGGAGGCTATTATGCCGATAGATTTTGAGCCCTCCATGACAATATTGTAAGAGAAGGTTTCGGCATATTCAGCCAGATCTTTCATGCGCTGTTCCACCCAAGGGTGTTTTCTACGCGCCATGGCAGGAAGCATGACAAATTTTACCGGATCTTTTTTTAAGCCAAGTTCAACAGTTCCTTCAGTTCGAGAGCCGGTTTCAACTAATGACATAGAATGCGATACTCTCGTAGTGCTACGGAAAATTACCGGTGTGTCGAACTTCTCTGAAATATTGAGCGCTTCACCTATCAGATCTTTGGCTTCCTGACTGTCTGACGGTTCCAAACATGGCACTTTTCCGAATTTGGCGTAGTTGCGTGTGTCCTGTTCATTCTGCGAGGAATGCATTTCGGGGTCATCACACACCACCAGCACCAGCCCGCCGTTCACGCCAGTGTAAGATAGCGTCATGAATGGGTCAGCCGCTACGTTTAGTCCAACGTGTTTCATAGCGGCCAGAGCTCGAGCCCCTCCATAGGCGGCTCCTGCAGCCACTTCGACCGCTACCTTCTCATTAGGAGCCCAACCCGCCTTGATTTCCGGGTAACGTTCACCGATGTACTCCAGAATCTCAGTGCTTGGAGTTCCGGGATAGGCTGACGCCAATCTGACTCCATACTCGTAAGCTCCTCTTGCAATAGCTTCGTTTCCTGACAATAGCTCTTTCACTGCCAATTCACCTTTCATTTTTCAGGGTGTTTGATCTATTCAGGCGCGCCTGAGGCAAAGCTGTAAAACCATAAAATCGTGGGATCTTGTTTCGAAGCAGGTCTATTCCATTAATACTGAACTATCCTACTACTCAACATACAAATATGTCAAGATATTCACTTGAGGATTTGTTCTTCAATTGAATTATTCGGTCCGGCTTTTATTTAACTAATAGATATGTATATTAAAAAGCAAAGGCAAAATGTGTGAAATAATTTTCAGGGGTTCACATATATGAATTAATGGAGGTTTAACGGCGAATTTATAACTTTAGAAACTAGTTTAGTAATTAGTTCTTACCTATTGTAATAACGTATCAATATATCACGTTACATTTTTCAATTGATTTAATTGATATAAAATGCTAAATATACACATTATTTCTATATTTTTTAATTCAGTGATGTGTGGGAAGGTAATGATTAAATACGTGTTAGTAGCTGTCGCTGTTACATGTTTGTCTTTCACTCCTGCATTTTCTCAAAAGGCGGAGAATGGGGGCAAGTTAAGAGGGCCTCGTCAGACACAGGCTCAACCTAATGAAAATAAACAGGTTTATCCGAAGCTGGTTCGTAACTTAGGAGATACAGGGGCTGCGAATCCGAAAGAATCGAGGAACAGCTCAGTTCGGCTGCAGAACTCTGAGAGCAGCCGAGGTAATATCGACAAAGCTCAGGGCAAACAAATTACGGCAGTGAGCAACGATTCTGATTTATTTCATTCGGGAACTTCGTTGATGAGTTTGAAGATGCCTGGGGAGACTGAGGGGGTTGGATTGTCTTCGTGGGTAAATGGATCTGGAGTTTTTCGGACGTCTTCTTTGGTGGACAAAAAGCGGATAGATTCGCTCCTAATGCCGGGCCCCTTTCTTCAGAGACTAGGTAGCCTTCCGTCTGCTCAAGAGAATCGGGAGTCGAACTTCAACAGGGTCTGGGAAGAAAAGAAAACCCGATGGAAGATGGTTGCAATAGAAGTGAGTCACTCTTCTCATGTTTTTACATTGTATTCGGAGACGTCCGATGAAGGACGCAAGACGCTTTACGAATGCAAGATAGGCCTGGGATCGCCGGAATTTCCTACACCGGTCGGAGTTTATTACGTGACACACATTTATGATCGCGATCCATGGTGGATTCCTCCTCCAAACAGGGCTTGGGCTGCGGGAGATTCACCGAGCCAGAGAGTTTACGGTGGAACAATGGCGCCATTGCTCAAGAAGAAAGTAATCACATCCAGGAAGAAATCACGAGAGAAGGAAAAGTTTGAGGAGGACTTTGTTGAAAATCAGGTAAAACTCGAAGATTATGGCTATCGTTTTCATGGAACTAATCAACCACGAAGCATTGGTCGTAACCAATCGCACGGATGTGTGAGGATGCTATCTGATGATGCGAAAAAAGTGTCGGATATAATTAAAGAGCAGGTGGGAGCTTTAGACCGAAGAGAGTCTGAGAATGGTCAGTATGTGGTGTTAAATTCCCCGGTCAAGCTTCATTTAGTTAAGTGAGAGGTTTCTCGAGTTCAATTGTTCGCCTTAGGTTCAAGCGCTTTTTTTAATGTCGTTGAAAGGTCGTTTAGGCTGATTGGTTTGGTCAGAAATGCCGTAATGCCACTTTCGGAGGCCTTTTCCTTTTCGATGACGTCGGTGTAGCCGCTACACAAGATTACAGGCAGAGAAGGGAGGCTTTTTCGCAAATCCCGTATTAGTTGAATGCCATTCATCTCTGGCATGGTCATGTCGGTAATGAGCAAATTGAACTTTTCCGGATGCTGTTGGGCTAAATTCAGCGCTTGTTTTGCAGAAGAGGCCGGGGTTACGCTATAACCCATTAATTCCAGAAGCTGTCTTAGCATGTCCAGGACACTAGGCTCGTCGTCCACTATCAGAATATTCCCTGACCCGAGCGATTGAGTGTGTTTATCGACCTCATTTTTTTCAGCAGACTCTGATTCAAGAACTCTGAAGTAGACTCTAATTATTGTTCCCTTTCCAAGTTCTGAATCCACTTGGATGTTAGCCTGATGATTTTCCAGAATCATGTGAATCATTGGCAAGCCCATTCCAATTCCCTGACCAGCCTGTTTTGTTGTAAAAAAAGGATCAAACATGCGATCCTTGACTTCTTTCGTCATTCCTTGGCCTTCATCGGAAATCGTGATCAGGACATAATTGCCTGTGATCATTTGTTTGGGCTCCTGTGGCAGCGCATCTTTGGTGTCAACATTTTCCAAGGCTATGCGCAGCGTTCCGCCCTTGTCTATCATTGCGTCGCGCGCATTGACGATAAGATTTGTGATTAGTTGATACAACTGGGTAGTATCTGCAAGAATCCTATCGTTAGGGCAGTTGATGTGTTCTTCTAAGCGAATGTTCCGAGGCATTGCTCCGATCATGTATTTTGTTATCTCTTTCAAGAGTGGGGTTACATGGACGGAGTTTTTGTCATCAGTCGAACCTCTGCTAAAGGTTAGGATTTGAGAGATCATTTTCTTGATTTTTTGTCCAGATTTCAGCACGCTTTTTAAGTAATTGGCCAATCGTGAATCTGGTTCGACCTCTTCCAAAGCAAGGTCCGCATAGCCAGTCATTACAAACAGAGCATTATTGACGTCGTGAGCTATTCCACCAGCCAGAGTCCCAAGAGCTTCCATTTTTTGAGAATGCGCCAGGGCTTCTTGCACCTGTTTCAGTTCCGTGACGTCGATGGCGGAGATAGCCATCAATGCTGGATTATCTTGCTCGTCACGAATCAAGACTCCGCTCATTAACATGGGGAATTCTCTTCCTGATCGGTGGACATGCCAGACTTCCTGAACTGCCACACATCCATCAGTCTTGAGCTCGTTGTTAAGTTTATCGACTGATCTCATTTGATCCGGTGTGTGAAATACAGAAATTTTTTTTCCTATAACATCTTCAGCTGAAAAGCCGTGAATGGACGCAAAATAATTATTAGAATAGATGACATTTTCATCCATGTCTGCCATTGCCAGGCCAAAATTGGCCCTATCAGCAACTATTTTCAGATTGAGGGCCTGCTGAATTTCTTCTTGGCGTTTTGGAGAATCCTCCAAGACTAACGAAGAAAACTCGTCCAAGGACTTGTGGTTCTGATGCTTGCCAGCAGTCTCGCCGTGTTGCAATTTCTTTGTGGATAGTGATGCAGGAGAGGCAGATTGTACTGATAACTGAGGTTTGGGGTCTGCGAATTCGCCAATTTTTTTTTGCCGCTTATCAGGTAACAGTATTCGTTCAGTTATTTCCCGGCCAACCAACTGATAGAAGTTAGGTATTCCTTTGCCGTCAAAAAAACACTTTTGGCTCCACTCATAATATTTGACATCACCGGTTGGGCCAACCAGAGCAAACTGTGTGACTGATGAAGGGTTTTCGATAGTCAAAAGTGACAGGGATGCCTTGGGGTCGTGATCCGGTTCAACCAGAGCCCAGTCGAAGAAATTTTTTCCAACCAAAACGTCTTTATGTTTGCGAACCAAATTGCAAAAGGCCTGGTTTGCAAAGCTAATTTCGGAGTTAGGCAGGAATCGCACTATGAGCTCATTTTGACTGTCCACAATGGACCTATATTGTGCTTCTACCGACCTCAAAGCGTCCTCAACGCGTAAATGACTGGTCAGATCCCTAAAATAACGACTCCCAAGAAATAACAAGAATTTTCGGAGCCTGGCCGAATCCTCCGGAGAGATTCGGGTTATCTGAAAACCGCTGAGAGGGTCGTTGTTGAACTGATCAACTGAAGTCCACCGGCATTTTGCAATAAAGGAAAATCGTTCAACCGGAAAATGTTCATTAGCGCATATTACCCAGTGGATAACGTCACCACTGTTGACGTGAACTTTTTTCAGCCCCACTCCTCTAGAAGTGATGTCAATTACATAGCCTTTGCGGTCGTGCCTGTTGGCATCGTAGGCGCCCAGATCAACATAGACCTTTTTTCTATCAAGGACTCTAGTGTTGGTGGTATCTGTTTCTCCAGCTTTGACGCCGTCACCGTAAGCCTCAGTAGAATTTGAAGAAATATTACCTGTATCTAAATTTTTATCCTCTTGATCCATTCCCCTAAACCCGAAATTCCAAAGCAATCTATCCAATGTTGATTAACTACATCATTAGCTGACTACATTCAAATAAAGAATCGGAACTCATTCTCTTCAATGTTTGTTTTCCCTTATTAAAACTCAGGGGCGTGCGCAAGTTTAGTCAAAGCACGGTATTCAAGTAACATGTCTTGAATGACTTTCTATAAAATATTCCAAATGGATTGATTCAGCCAGTTGATGTGGAATTCTGATCTTTGCTTCTAGTACAAATTGTCTCCACTTGATGAAGATTTCTTAATGAACTGAAAATATAAAATTCCATTTAAACTTCAGTCCAAAATGCTCATCATCTAATTATGGCATATTTTTTGAGAGTAGACATCGGATGTGATCATACTCCTGATTGGCCCCAATCACAGGAGATGGCGTAATCGATTATTTTGTCAACATATTCATTTGAAATAGCAGGTGGTTGAATTTCAGGCAAAGCCTTGTCAATTTGGGTTCTGTCGAATATCGGATTATTTGCAAAGTGTAGCAAGATGGTTTGCATTTGTCTCCAGACCATCCTTTCGGCCTGATTTCGTGGCTGAGTAAATGGAGCTCCTGCTCCGGCAAACCTTAATCCTCCCAAACCAAATCTCCTGCAAATTTGATCAAGTGTCCACTGATGAGTTGGTGGATTTGGATGAGTCAAATGGAAAATCTTATTGTGATTCTTGGGATTCTCGATGAGTCTGATGGCTGCTTTGGCCACGTAATCCACAGGGATGACATTTGAAACCCCGTCAGGGTTTGCAGGGATATCAATGTTTAGGTTGGTTCGTGAAAGACCTGAGCTGTCGTTCATCAAACGTGACATCAGATGAGCGGCCTGGAAGAGAATGTACCAGCCTGAAAAAGACGTACATCGCCCTGTCTCTGAATGACCAACAATGATGGAAGGCCGTAAGAGTGTCGCATTCCCCATCCAGATCTGTTCGGCTTCCCATTTGCTTTCCTCGTAGACATTGACAAAATCCCCACGAGGATGATTGACCTCGAAAACTTTTTGACCCTGAACAAGTCCACAAACATAAGCCGTGCTAATCAAATGAACCCGCAAAGGCTTCTTTTCTACGAGTCTTTTCAGAGTTTGAGTACTTCCTATATTTGTTTTCCGCGGCTCTCCAGTTTCATCCATGTGCAAACGAGTTGAAGCTGCGCTATGAATAAGTGTGTCAACATCATCTATTCCGTCGTACTGGCTTTTCCACTGTTCCCATTGATCGTCAGCTTCCAATAAACCACCCTTGAACCATTTGAGGCTATCAGCGCTTCTAGGAAGTCCCATACTTGAGAGAAACCTTACTGTATCGAGTTTTCGGGATTCGCTTCTGTAGTGAGTCCATACTGTATGGTCCCTTTCCAACAATTCGGCTAAAAGGTACTCTCCGAGAAAACCAGTTCCGCCCGTTAGCAGAACTGTCATTTTTTCAGACATGAAGCCTCCAAAAAAATCTTCAATTAAATTTGTATTCAGTCCAAATTTCGTAAATCAGCATGACAAATTGATTCGGTGATGTTTGCAGGACTGGTTATCATAGATCTTATCCAAACTTCTTATAATATACCCATTGAAGAATCAAAGCTAGCTTTTCAAGAATTAATAAAGGATTTTACTCCTAATGTTTAATCAATACAATATCATAACTTAGTGGAGAAAACATTTTTTCTAAAATGATGTCCATTTTATGCTATATTATAGGATTAAACTTTCTAGAAATAGGTAAAGAAAATGATCCCTGATTCTCACAAAGCGTACCTAACTTTCGTATGGAGAGCCAAGGAAATAACTTCCGCAGTCATCGAACTAGCTCGGAATAATGGCGTAAGAGCTCTTTTTGATTTGGATTCGGTTCCTTTAGGGAAGGCGACTGAAGCACTATTGATTGCAGATGGTTTGAGCGATTGCGTCGATGTAAAATTGAATCATGCAGATATTGAAAATGGTTTAGCAAGAGATTTCATAATTGAAACAGGTCTGGATAGGGTTTGGGTAGAAATTCAGAGTTTTTTGCCTGAACGATACGTTGACAGGGTGTTGGGAAAAATCTCTGATCTATCGCAAAGTTGTGAAATAATTCCTGTAGTGAGTGATCCGGGGCATATCGCAAAAATCTTACACAGTAATTCTTCAGTAAAGAGCATAGGTTTGAAAGGGGCTGAGGCATCTGGTTTCGTTGGTTCAGAGAGTGCGTTCAATTTGTTTGGGATCCTGAAAGCCTTAATTAAAGACAATGGTTTGAATCCTAAGACTTACATATGGGGAACTGTTTCGAGACCGGAATTAGCGGCAGCTTTCCTGGCGGCTGGGGCTGATGGAATAGTATTCGAGAGCATACACTGGTTGACGGACTTGGTGGATTGTAGCCTGGATGTCAAACAAAAAATATCTAATTTGAAGCTGGATCATACCGACTTGGTGGGTGGTAACCTAGGCGTCTATTGTAGGCTTTATAACAAGGGCAATTCGAAATCTGTTAAGGATTTAAGGCATTATGCTGGTTCTCTTTGCGGCGCCGAAATAGGCCAGGAGCAAAAGGACTTTTTTGCAGAACGTATTCGGAATCAGTGGACGGATGCTCTAGAAAGTAACTTTGGCCGCGAGGAGTTGATTCCAGTGGGGGTCGAGGCGGTTTTTGCGGCTGATTTTGCAAGAGAGTTTGGGGATTCATCGGAAAAAGCCATAGGCGCATTTGCGCAAAAGATTGCTAGATTTCTTTCCGAATCAGGATTGGTTTCAAAAAAGTTCATAAATAGCGAAGTAGCCAAGGAGATGGGAACAACTTATCCGTTTATACAGGGCGCAATGTCGTGGATAACGGATGATCCGGATTTTGCGAGCAGGGTAGCTCAATCGGGCGCTTTGCCTACGATAGCGTTGGGTTTAATGGACAGGGGCACGCTCGATACAAAACTGGGATCATTGCCTGAACGCATGAACGGTAGGCCTTTTGCGGTGAATGTAATAACCCTGTCGGAAAATCCCCATCGTGAGGGCCAATTAGCCTGGATAGAATCTATTCGGCCCCGATTTGCGGTTGTAGCGGCCGGTGAGCCGTCGCATGCTTCACAGTTGAAAAGTAAAGGAATCGAGCCTATTTATATTGCTCCTAGTGAAGACTTACTTAAACTGGCTCTTGAGTTAGGAATCCAGTACATCATTCTTGAAGGGTCGGAATCAGGAGGCCACGTAGGGATTCATTCTACGATGACCTTGGCCCAAACGTGTTTAAGCCTTAGAGACAAGTATGCCAAATTGTTTTCGAAGGCTAGAATCATCCTTGCTGGAGGGATATTCGACCGCAGAACCGCTTTCATGGCTGCGATGGTCGGAGCTGACGCCATACAGATGGGCACTTGCTATCTTAGTTGCAAGGAAATAGTTGAGAGTGGGGCCTTGTCCGAGCTTTATCAGAGGGTGGTGATAGATGCGGCTCCGGGGAGCACCGTGGTTACTGGTGAGGGTGTAGGCCTTAGGGTAAGGTCTATAAGAACATCTCGGATAGAGCAAATATGCGATCTCGAGCGTGGTTACTCTTCGGGACAGCAAGATGAGGGAGCGTTCCGGCGGGAAATAGAGGCCTTAAGCGCAGGCAGCCTATTTGTGGCGGCCAAATCATTAGACAGGCCTGGTGGGGTCAAGCTGTCAGACAGTGAGGTTCTTCAAAGAGGTCAGTTTATGTCTGGGGCGTGCGCTGGCGCTATAAAGAAGACTCAGACACTTGAACAATTACATCGAATTCTTGCAGGTGATTCGGTTTCCGAAGATTTTCCTGTGATGAGAGAGTTGGATCTGAAATCCTCAAGGGGGTCGCAGGATTTTAAAAAATCTCAGCTCACTAGGAGCCGACAGAGTGAATTTTTTGGTGATCCTGGCAAAGAGCGAATAGCTATAACTGGAATGAGCGTTGTCAACTCGCTGGGAAATTCTCCTGAAGAAATATGGAATTCCACACTTGCTATGCGCAGTGGCATTAGCGAAGTTCCACTTACGAAGTGGGATCACAGCGAATTCTACAACCCTCGACCTCGAGTTTCTGAGAAAACCTATTGTAAATTCGGCGCATTCCAAAATCTGGAAGTATCGAGAAAGGAGTTGGGAATTCCACCTCAGGATTTCAGGACTATGGCTGCGGCTACTAAGGTGACGATGTGGCTGGCTCATAAGGCTATAGAAGAATCGGGAATACTCAATTGTGACATCCCGCGCGAAAGGATTAGCGTTCTGATCTCGCAGAATGCTGGTGAAGCAGCATCGACACTGGAGGAAATGATAGTTAGAGCCTCTGTTAATAAAATTCTCAGAGATGTGAAACGGGCAATTCACTTAACTCCAGAACAGGAGGTTGCTGTTGAAAATCAGATCAAGTCCGGCAGGCTTGCAGTAGACGATACGACATTGTTAGGAAGATTGAACTGCTCCGCGGGCGGATTCATATGTAACAAATATGGTTTTATGGGGCCGAGCTTCTCGGTTTCCGCTGCCTGCGCTACAGCCCTGGTTGCTCTTTACACGGCTTTTCAACTAATCCGGAATGGGATAATTGACGCGGCGATAATTGGAGGGGCAGAAGAATTGCTGACTCCGATGCATTTCCTGGAATTTTCGGCTTTGGGCGCCTTGGCAGGTTTGTCAGGCTCTAATCGGAGGGCGTCCGAGGTCAGCAGGCCCTTTGACGCAGATCGTGATGGGATGGTTCTAGGAGAAGGTGGAGGCATGCTTGTAATTGAGCGGGAATCGGTGGCCGTCAAACGAGGGGCCAGGATTCATGGTTTCATTACGGGTATGGGAGCCGGAAATAACAATAGGGGTATGATCGAGTCTTCAAGAATAACTCAAATCCCTGCTATTAGGGCTTCATTCAACAGCGCCGGTTATGGTCCGGACACGGTTCAGTTTGTTGAGTGTCATGCTACTAGCACCAAGCAAGGAGACATAGAGGAGGTTCAAGCCCTAAAATCTGTTTTCGGTTCGGATCATCCTGTTTGGCTAGGTTCTTTTAAATCCCAGATTGGTCATACCTTAGGGGCTTCCGGGGTCAACAGCCTAATCAGAGGGATTATGGCCATGAACAGCGGGGTCATTCCCCCAACTCTAAATTACGAAAAGCCGGATCTTGAAATGGAACTAGACAACTCGTCATTCAAAATAGCGTCGAATCCTGAACAGTGGCCGGATACTAACGGAAGGCCGCGCCGTTTCCAGGTTAACGCATTTGGTTTTGGGGGATCTAATTACGTGGTGCAGCTTGAACAAAACCTTCAGGAAGAAGCTCAGCAGATCAAAAAGAGTGTTTTTGGAGTGACTAACTCATCAGTAAAACGGACTGATCTGCCAGAAGTTAATGGTGTAGTGGCTTATGAAACCGATATTTCAGGTAAGAAATATCGGATTGCCGTGGTAGCGGAGTCTAAGGAGAAAGCGCAAAAGGCGTTGGTTCAAAATGAGATTTTTTCTAACGGAAACAACTTTACCCACAAGAGACTAAAGGCTTTAGCTAAGCAAGGTATCTTTTTAGGAGATATGTCCGATACGTCTCCTCCTTTGGCTTTTGTTTTTCCCGGTCAGGGATCGCATTACGCCGGAATGGGGCTGGAACTATACAACACTTTTCCTGTGATAAGGCATTGGATGAATCGAGCGGCAGATGTAGCCGAATTTGATATCCTCAAACGACTTTTTTACGACAAAGAAGAAGATCTTCAAAAAACGCGATGGCAGCAACCGGCTCTTTTTACTTTGGAATACGCAATGGTCCAATACTTGACGTCTTTGGGTGTTAAACCCACTGCCATGGCTGGGCATAGCCTTGGGGAATTGACGGCGTTATGTTTGGCGGGTGTGTATTCATTCGAAGATGGGTTTAGGCTTGTAAATAAACGGGCGATATGCATGGATAAGGCTTGTTCCATAAACATGGATCCGGGAGTGATGATGGCTTGTGACGCTCCCATGGAAGTGATCAATGATTTACGGAAGAACAAGGATAAAGTCTACATTACAAACATCAATTCGCCGAATCAGATAGTCATTGGGGGCGATACCGATCAGGTTAAAGAGGTAGGCGCCAAACTCAAAGAAATGGGCCATCGTTCGACTTTGCTCCGGGTTAGCATGGCTTTTCATTCACCCATCATGGCATGTATTCATGATGAATTGGAAGAATTCGTGGATGGAATAGAATTCCACCCTCCTCAAATTCCAGTCATTTCCAATACGACCATGGAGCCCTTTACGGACAATCCCGACGAAATCAGAAAAACCGTCATGGCTCATCTCGAATCATGCGTTAACTGGATGCCAAATGTAAAAACGCTTTGGAATGATTACGGCATTCGATTGTTTGTGGAAGTAGGCCCCAGAGAGATACTGAGCAACCTGATCCTTGACACCATAAATGAGGCCGAGTGCGTTCAAACATGTCTGCCATCAGCCGAGACGGTCATTTTCAGGAATGCTATCGGTCAACTTTACGCAAAGGGAAATCTCAACCTAGGGACTGCGGATGCCCCCGAGGTGTTTGCAAGCCCTGGAGTTACCTACCAGGCTCCAAAGACACAGCAGTTGTTGCAAAATTCATCGGCCAAAGCCAGCCAAACGGTCATCTCTAATCCTATCGAGAGAATTGTACATCGAGAAATCGGCTCATTTGTTTATCAAAGCTTCGGCAGATTTATTAGACCGTCATTGATGGAGTCTATACGAAGAGAAGTTGATCCATCGTGTTCCGAGGCGGATTTGGACGTAATTTTGTCAAGGATGTTCAACTTATCTCAAATTCCGGCTGTTATTCCCGGGGGCACATTACCTAATTTGCCAACTGTTGAGGGAATTCCCCAAAAACAAATTATCGGGACTGATGATGCTGTAGTTGTTTCGGATAACGCTCAGAAGACTGAACTCGACGTTACTGAAAGGGTAATACAAATAATAATGGAAGTTACCGGTTATGAGCGCGAAGAAATAGAACCGGAAATGGATTTGAGGGAAGACCTTTCGATACGTTCCAGCCGGCTACCTGTAATAATGGACGCGGTTGAGGGGCAATTCCGTATTAAAGTCGAGCTCGAAGAATTCATGGATGTTAGATCTATCAAAGACCTTGCCGACCGAATATCTTTAGTACTGGACAGAAATCTGAGCAAGAAATCGGTCAATTCAAGTCAGCAGGGTTTTGAAGATTTTCAAATCTTGAGCGAGGGCGAGGTAAACCCTGCCGATGATACACTCAAGAGAGTCATTTTCAGACGCTCTCCCCTGTCTAATGACAAGGTTCAGCCGGTCGAGTTAAGTCCTTTAGACTCAGTGGTGATTATATCTGCCACTGTGTCGGATTTCAGCAAGAAGGTTGGGGATGTTTTCAGGCGTGATTATGGGGTAAACATTCTGAACTGGAGATTTCTGGAAAACTCGAGCCCAGATTCTTACGCAGGTTCGGATCTTAGAACTGTCGATGGCGCCAACGTGATGGCCGAGAAATTGAGCAAGATAGAGGCCGTTTCGGGATTAGTGTTGGTGTTAGATAATAATTTTAGATCAGTTTTCAATGAATTGGATCAGTTGACTCAAGTATTGACAGGGTATTTCATTGTATTAAAAAAATTTCTTGAATCCTCGTCTAAGAAACTTGCCTTTACGGTTAGAAACGCTGGTGGAGTTGCTGAGTTACTGGAAGAGGGCATTTTAGGTGTCTTTTTGACCGGAGCGCTGGAATTTTCATCCGTCCAATTCAGGTCGTTATCGCTTGAACAGGGATATGAGTTGACGACGGCAATTCGAGCGGCCTTGGATCGAAGCTACAAGCCATTACGCCTAATAAGCGATGAATCTGGAATATTGACGGAGTGTGGATTTGTTGAACCGGTTACATTTGAGTCTGACGAAAGGCTGATTCTGGATAAAGAAGATGTGGTTGTTATTTCGGGAGGATGTTCGGGAATTACTTCTTGCCTGGCTCAGGGTTTGGGTGTTTTTGGGCCGAAGATTGTTTTTGTCGGCAGAACGGATATTGATGATGAAAGCTCTCCAAAGGCCTTGGACACACGTAAGGTTCTGAACAGTCTGCAATCAATAGGAATTGTCGCAGACTATTATAGTTGTGATGTTACGGATTCTACCCAGACAAAAGTGACCCTTGAACAGATTGTGAAGGATCACGGACCAATCAAGGGGATGGTTCACGGCGCGGGTTATCTTAAAGATTCATTCATAAAGCTCATGACGCATGAGGATTTCAAAGGCGTTGTAGATGTAAAATACCTGGGGGCGCTCAACCTTTTTGGAGGAGTGGACTCGGCAAGTCTAAAATTCTTTTTCAGCTTGTCGTCAGCGGCGGCGGTACAAGGAAATCCTGGCCAGGTCAATTATTCCTCGGGGAATAGAATGATGTCGGCTTTGGGGGATTACTGGAATCAGAAACGTCCTTCAATCAAATTCAAGTCACTCGAACTGCCTCCGGTAGAAGGGGTCGGCATGGCTGAAAATGAGGAAGTCCGAGCTTTGATGAAGAGAATGAACGCAAGCTATATTACATTGGAAGAGCTATCAGGGATGTTCACGCGAGAGTTGGTCTTAGGATCTAGCCAAGATTCTACGGTTTTATTCATGAAGACTTTGCCCGTATTAAGCACAGCTCCTTTGGACACAAGCATGCCTGAAGAAGGTGATGAAATGTTCATGGCCGGGTCAGTTTTGTTCAAACAAGAGAGTTTTCCGTTGATTGACAGGGTCAAGAAAATTGACATGGCTAACGGACTACTTGAGGCCCAACGGGTTTTTGAGCAACGTAAAGATCTTTGGATCAGCGACCATAAACCATTTAAATTTTTAGATAAGCCTTTGGTTTCGGCAATTATGGCTTTGGAGACTTTCATGGAGTCAGCTCAGATCCTCTATCCCGGGATGACGGTTAGGGGAGTAAGAGACGCCAAGTTTCTTGACATCATTGAAGTAGGAGCTAACGACAGAAAACTTGCCGAAATCTATTGCAAACGTCTTGAATCATCGGATAACCGAATTGTAGTTGAAGCGACAATGACTGAAAACGGATCACATGGTTCTACACGGTCATCAGATAAAGCCTTTCCAAATTACAGGGCAATGATCATATTAGATTCAGGCGTTGTACCGGATCTGCAGATGGATGGTTTTCCTGTTGATCCTAAAGAATTGGATACCGTACCGTTAAACCATGATGAGGTCCTGGCTTGGTATGACCAGAGGTCAGATCTTCATGGGCGTTATCGTGTGATTGATTTAATAGAGGGTTCAGCTCAGGGGGCTATTCGAGGACAAATGGTTTATCCGGATGTAAACGATTTCCATGGGTATCACTCAGCTGAGTATGTTTATTCGCCATATTTGTTTGAAGCTATTATGCACGTAATGAATTTCTATGGAGCGCTACGTGATCCTTCCAAAACCCAGCCACTAATTCCTTTTGGGATTGGTGAATTGACTCTAATTCGTAATTGCAGGCCGACAGAACGTATAACCATAGAAGCCAGGCGCAACAGTGAGGATGAAAAAGGCGTTTCCTGGAACGCCAGAGCCATGGATGAAGCTGGCGGTTTATTAATGTTTGCGCAAGATGTCAAAATGAGATGGTTCAAAATTTAATCAAATTGCGAGTCTTATTAATAAACAGCAATCGCAAAGAGGACATGCTAGCCGCTCCGCCTATAGGCTTGTGCTACGTGGCTACAGCTGCGGAAGAGGCAGGCCATGATGTAAAGGTTCTTGACCTTTGTTTTGCAGGAAAGAACGTTCATTCGGATTTAAAAAATATCATCAACTCTTTTAGACCCGAAGTGATAGGGATATCTATCAGAAACATAGATAACACCAATATGTTTCATTCGGTCTCATACCTGCCCGAAGTGATAGAACTCATGAAAAACATCAGGAAACTGGCTCATGTTCCTGTAGTGTTGGGAGGCTCCGGGGCTAGTCTGATGCCTGAAAGTGTTTTAAGATCTGTGGGCGCTGACTATATTGTTGTTTCTGACGGAGAAGAGAGCTTCTGTTTATTGCTTGACTGCATAGGTAAGGGTGTTAAGCCAAGCAATATTCCTGGAGTGGGGTACCTTGAAGACAGCAAATTTCATATCACAAAACCAAAGCTTGTGGATTTCAGATCTCCGAGCCCTGACATAGGTCGGTGGATTGACACCTTGCCCTATCAGCAGATAGGCAGCGCCTACAATGTACAGACAAAAAGAGGATGTAGGCAAAGCTGTATTTATTGTACTTACAATCAATCCTTGGAAGGTAACAAACTTAGACTTAGACCACCCGTCGAAGTAGTGGATGAGCTAGAGGAGACATACTATAGATACAAACCGAAAAGCTTTGAATTTGTTGACTCGGTATTTAATGATCCGATTGATCATTCGAAGGCCATCCTTGAGGAGATAATAAGCAGGTCATGGAAGGCAGAATTCACAGCCATGGGGGTTCATCCGAAAGGCATTGACGATGAATATCTCAATTTGATGTGGAGGGCTGGTTTCAGGTCGTTCATGATAACTCCAGAATCAGTTTCGGATGTCATGCTGAAAAATTACAGGAAATCCTTTTTGAAGGACGACATCATAAAGGCTGCTGAGGCGATAAACAGAACCAGTTTTGCCGCATGGTGGTTTTTCATGATAGGCGGTCCCGGTGAGACCAACGATACGGTGCAAGAATCCCTGGATTTTACTGTGAAATATCTGAAAAAGAATGGACGTGCTGTAACTAATGTGGCTCATTTCTTCTTTGGCGTAAGAATTTACCCTGGAACGAGGCTCTGGCAAATAGCGCTCAATGAGGGTTTTGTCAACGTTATGACTGACCCAACTTGTCCGGTATGGTATGTAAGCGATCAATTAAATCTGGATCAAGCTGTCAAGCAAATCTTCGGAGTTGCTGCAAAATGCCCGGAGATATATCTTGGATTTGATGAAAGGATGTTGTCTTTTTCAAAAGCGATAGCCGTTTTTTGCAGACTATTTAGAAAACCTCGTCCTTATTGGAAATATATGCGTTTCGGAAATGTCATTGGAATTAAAACTGGGATACGCTTCATTTTTAAGCCTCCTGATACCGCCAAAATGATCCGGGAGGCTCTCAAGAGACAGGGACATATTCGACCGGCGCTCACTTGAACATTCTTCGGGCGCCTAACAAAACCAAATGATGTTGATCAACGTTTTATATATCAAGATTTCAAGGTGTTAGCATATATATCTGTTATTACGGAGATTTATGGTCGGAACAGATTGATGCTTTCTGGTAGTTTTTAAAGAGTTGGCCTAGGACGAAAGTTCCTCAGACGAAAAAATTCAAAAATATCTTGCATTTTTGATTATCATTGGTTTATTCTGTCGCATCCACATTTAATTTTGTATTTACTTAGGGAGGGTATATATGACTCTAACAAAAGCGGATATTGCGAAAAAAATTGCCGACGATTGTGGCTTTATGAAAGGTGAAGCCACAGAGATCGTAGAGAAGCTGCTTGATATTGTTAAGAGGAGCTTGATCGAAGGTGAAGACGTGATGATTTCTGGTTTTGGCAAGTGGACAATAAAGGGAAAACACTCACGGCGCGGTCGAAATCCTCAAACGGGCAACGAACTGATGCTTGATGCAAGAAAAGTCATAACCTGGAAATATTCCCCGGTCCTAAAGAAGTCCGTAAATCCCTCTTCGTAATACTTTCGATACCGCAATCATATAGTTTTCAAGATTTGATAGCCGCTCCTGATTTTTCATGGGGCGGCTGTTTAGTTTGATTTATTGTAGTGAACCTTGTTCCTGGGGTCATTTTTGTGGTACAACTTAGAGCATCATGCTATTTTTGGCTTGGTGAAAAGGCCCCGGTTTGGGCCTTAATTTTTTGGATTAGTCAAAGCATTTGCTGAACAAGATCACAAAAATGTTTCGTGAAGGTAAGCCTGGTGGATTTATAGAGACTCTGAGGGTAGCCACACCGCTGGTTCTTTCCACATCCTCTTTGACCCTGACACTGTTCATGGATCGACTTTTCTTATCCTGGCAGAGTGTAGAAGCGGTAGCCGCTGTTACTCCAGGTGGGATCACCTATTTCACTATATGTTGTTTCTTTCAAGGAGTGGCACAATATGTTAACACCCTTGTAGCTCAGTCACATGGCGCACGAAAATGGTTGATGGTCAGTAGATCTGTCTGGCAAGGGGTGATTTTCTCCATTTTGTCCATTCCTGTCATGTTGGCCTGCATACCGTTGGGGACACTAGTATTGGATTTGACTGGGCACGAGCCGGCCATTCTAGAATTAGAGAAAGACTATTTTTTCATATTGATGCTTGGTGGTCTTACCTTGCCTTTAGGCGCCTCTTTTTCATCTTTTTTTTCGGGGCGCGGTCAAACATTCATAGTTCTTTTGGGTAATGTTGGCGGCAATATATTCAACATAGTGATGGACTACATTTTAATATTCGGGAAGTTCGGTTTTCCGGAGCTTGGAATTCAAGGGGCTGCCATAGCGACATCATTGTCCAATTTGATTCCGTTAGCCATCTGGTCCTTTCTGTTTTTATCGAACCGTTATCAAATTCCCTATAAAACCCGTAAACATATTGTGTGGGACAAGAAGCTATTTTTAACATTGATGAAATTTGGTATTCCTTCAGGCGCTCAATTTATTCTTGATATAGGATCTTTTACTGCATTTGTGCTTATTGTCGGCAAACTTGGTGTTACTGATCTAGCTATTACAAACATTGCCTTGAGCATTGAATCGCTCAGCTTTTTACCGATGGTTGGCATATCAATAGCCACTGCGACCCTGGTAGGGGAGTATATAGGACAAAGACGGCTTGATATTGCTCAAAAGAGCGTTAATACTGCGCTTATTCTTTCAATAACTTATTCCGGTATACTTTCGGTATTGTTTTGGGTAATTCCCGAACAGCTCCTCAGATTATTTATTAGTGAATCTACTGCTGGGCTGGCCTGTGAGGAATTTTTCACTCGAGGATGCTTTGTGGTCCGTCTGATAGGTCTCTACACAGTTTTTGACACGATCTTCATTGTTTATACTGGAGCGCTCAAGGGTGCAGGTGATACAAAATTTGCCATGTGGGCCCAGGTTGTTTTGGCCTGGATATTTTTTGTTCCACCAGTTTACTTTATGATCATTTATTACGGTCTAGGACTCTACGCGGCCTGGATCTGGTTGGTGATATATATTGTAATAATGGCTGGAATTTTTCATTTCCGTTTCAGATCAGGACATTGGAAAAGCATCAAGATAATTGGTTGAATTGCGGTCGAACAGTTTAGAATAAGACAATGTTATGATTGGGGTTCGCGAGTAGCTCAAGATGCCGTTGGCTGGTTTGGATTTTACGGGGCCGAAAAATTACGTAAATTTCTTTCTTGACGTAAGCCCGGAAATATGACTATGTTTTTCTGTTTATAGGTTTTACTTTTATTAATGCCCAAAGGAGGAATCACGATGGGGCTTCGAAACTATCTGTTCTCTTCCGAATCCGTAACGGAAGGCCATCCCGACAAAGTCGCAGATAGAATTTCCGATTCAATTTTGGATGCTATGCTAGAGCAAGACCCGAAGTCGAGGGTTGCTTGTGAAACCCTTGTAACGACGGGAGTTGTTTTAGTAGCCGGCGAAGTTACTTCGAAGGCCATTGTTGACATTCCTAATATAGCAAGAAATGCCGTTCGAGACATTGGTTACACCGATGGCGCGATGGGATTCGATTGTGACACGTGCGCTGTCATGGTGACATTAGATAAGCAATCTCCTGACATTTCTATGGGAGTTACGGCTGGTGAGGGGCTTTTTACAGAGCAAGGCGCCGGTGACCAGGGGTTAATGTTTGGTTTTGCATGTAATGAAACACCTGAATACATGCCGATGGCAATTAGTTTCGCGCATAAACTTACATCCCGCTTAGCTGAAGCCCGTAAGAAAGGTGATTTGGGTTTTCTTAGACCAGATGGAAAATCTCAGGTCACTATTCGTTACGAAGATGGCAGGCCCAAAGAGGTTCATACGGTTGTTATAGCTGCTCAACACGAGCCTGACGTAACCTATGCCCAGATCAAAGAGGGAATCATTGAAGAGGTTGTAAAAAAAGCCATACCCAATGAATTTCTTACAAATGATACAAAATATCTGATCAACGCCACCGGTCGGTTTGTTGTAGGTGGTCCACTGGGGGACTGTGGTCTTACAGGCCGCAAGATCATTGTCGATACTTATGGGGGATATGGCGCTCATGGTGGTGGAGCGTTCTCGGGCAAAGACCCTTCGAAGGTTGACAGATCCGCATGTTACATGGCCAGACACGTGGCGAAAAATGTTTGCGCAGCAGGTTTGGCGGAGAAATGTATTGTTCAGGTCGCATACGCAATTGGATATCCAGAACCTGTGTCATTGATGGTAGATACTTATGGCACGGGTAGGATTGACGATATGAAACTTTCCCAAATCGTTAATGAGCTATTTAGCTTTAAACCCGCTCAGATCATATCTTACCTTGATCTGTTGAGGCCAATTTACAAAAAGACGGCGGCTAATGGTCATTTTGGTCGGAATGACCCAGATTTTACCTGGGAAAGCGTTCATAGAGCGGATGACCTTAAACAGGCCGCTGGTCTTTAGGCGATTGAAAAAGAGGCGCCATCAACTTTGACAGTTATCATAAAAGGCCTGATAGGCAGTGATGATTTATTTTGAAGGAGATTCGATGAATTACGACGTTAAGGACATGTCTCTGGCTGAAGCTGGGAAGCTAAGGATAGAGTGGGCTGAGCGCAGTATGCCAGTCCTAAAAATGATACGTGACAGATTTGCCAAGGAGCGTCCTTTGGCTGGAATAAAGCTTGCCGCGTGTTTGCACGTGACTACTGAAACGGCAGCTTTGGTGAGAACATTGGCTGCTGGTGGGGCTGATGTCTACCTATGCGCGTCAAACCCTTTATCTACGCAAGACGATGTTGCGGCTGCTCTGGTGAGCGAGGGTTATCATGTTTATTCCATAAAAGGCGAAGATACTGAAACCTACTATAAGCATATCAACGCATGTCTGGATCCATGCCCACATATAACCATGGATGATGGAGCTGATTTGGTGAGCACGATACATTCCCAACGGCAAAATCTAGTGGAAAATATTTTGGGCGGGACCGAGGAAACTACGACAGGCGTGATTCGGCTCAAAAGCATGGCTCAAAAGGGGGTGCTCCTGTTTCCAGTCATAGCGGTAAATGATTCAAACACCAAGCACTTCTTTGACAATCGTTATGGAACGGGGCAGAGCACCATCGATGGTATTTTGCGAGCCACCAACCGTTTGATGGCAGGTAGTTGTTTTGTTGTAAGTGGTTATGGTTGGTGTGGTCGTGGCTTGGCGACACGCGCGTCGGGTATGGGCGCTCGAGTCATAGTAACAGAAATAGACCCATTAAGGGCTTTAGAAGCAGCCATGGACGGATACCACGTAATGCCGATGGCTCAAGCTGCGCCCATCGGGGATTTCTTTTGCACCGTCACGGGTGACACCAGTGTAATTCGCAAAGAACATTTCGAGAAAATGAAAGATGGAGCAATAGTAGCCAATTCTGGACATTTCAATGTGGAAATAGATATTAGCTCCTTGGAGGAATTAGCTGTTTCCAAGCGTGCCATTCGTCCTTTCGTAGATGAATATACAATGAGTGACGGAAGAAGAATCGTGTTGCTAGGAGAAGGTCGTTTGATAAATTTAGCGGCCGCCGAAGGACATCCGTCTTCGGTTATGGACATGAGTTTTGCAAATCAGGCGCTGGCTAGCGAGCATTTGGTTAAGTACGGCAAGGGAATGGGCAAAGAAGTCACAAAACTTCCAGATGAGGTCGATAACGAGATTGCAAGACTCAAGCTTGAATCCATGGGAATAAAAATCGACACATTGACCGCTGAACAGGAGAAGTATCTATCATCATGGGAAATGGGAACCTGAGGTATTTTTTGGATCATATAAGGCTGGCTGTTCATTTCATGTAATTGGCGCCGCTAGGAGTCAGTTTGTTTTCAAAATTTTGCAGCTTCATTTAGATGAAGCTGCTTTTTGTTTTTGAAACTCTGCGCAGCTTTGAATGTCGAATCCCTTTTGAGTGTCGTTAACAATTCGAAGATTGCCAGAATGGGAATTGACTTATATTAAATGTGTAAAACAAATTCCACTTTACAAGAACACATTTTCCCCGAGTTTTTTAAACAATGATATTTTGAGCAAAGACGTCTCCGTAAATCAAGTGAGTTGATTTTTGATTGTTGGATTTTGGAAAAAATGGATAAATAGGACAAAAATTTACAGGCGTCTCTAACATGATGATGTATTAAGACAGGGTTGGTTGTCACTAATTCCAGTCAAGGAAATGGAGCTTTAAAATGCGCGTAATAGTAGCGTGGATCATCCTTACGGTGTCGGTGTTGATAGTGCCGACTTTCGTTTCCGGTGTCAGGATTCAGGGCCTCGGCGGAGCGATAGTCGCCGCCGCAGTTCTTGGCATACTCAATGCTTTTATAAAGCCGATTCTGGTCTTTCTCACTTTTCCTCTCACTTTTCTCACCCTTGGTTTGTTCGTGCTAGTGATTAACGCGGCTCTATTTTATGTCGTGGGGAAGCTAGAGTTAGGCTTGCAAGTGGATGATTTCTGGTCTGCATTTTGGGCATCTTTGATTGTGACGATCGTAACGTCTATAATTTATTGGTTGATTTAATACAGCATTTATTTGATCAGGAGAGACTTTGGATTTTCTGAGCGCTAGGCGAGTTTTTAGGTATTTTTAAGGAGATAGCAGTGGAAACCCAGATGGTGGAGATTGAGAGACCAAAGCGGGTTCTTGTTGTGGATGATGATCCGTTCGTGGCGAGATTTATTCAGGAATCTGTTTCGAGGCTGGGATATCATTGTGATGTATTCACTGAGCCTGAGGTGGCGCTTGAGGCAAACAAGAAGGATCCTTACGATGTTGTAATTACCGATATGAAGATGCCGGGGATGGACGGCTTGACCATGCTCAAAAATATCCGTCAAAGCCCACACGACACGGATGTAATCGTAGTCACCGGTTATGGTTCGGTGGCTAACGCGCTGGATTCCATAAATGCTGGGGCTTTCGATTATCTGATAAAACCATTTACTATCGAGCAGATTCAAGTGGCCATGGTAAAGGTGTTTCGTCATCGTGAACTAAAACGACTCGCCAATGAAAGAGAAATGTACCTCGAGATGTCCTATGAAGATCCTCTTACAGGTGTATACAATAGGCGATTTTTTGATGAAGCGCTAAAAATAGAAGTAATTAAGGCGTCACGTCTTCGCAACAGCTTCGCCTTGTTGATGATAGATGTAGATAATTTCAAGGAATTCAATGACCTGTATGGGCATCTCAAAGGTGATGAAGTTCTTTCAAGCATTGGGCGAGTTTTTAAATCGGTGTGCAGAGGTTATGACATCATAACGCGCTATGGTGGAGATGAATTTGCCATAATTTTCCCTGAGACTGACAGAGGGGTGGCTGTGAGTCTATGCGAGAGAATAATGGCTGAAACTAGCGCCTTGGTTTTTGAAGACGAATCGGAGAAGAATTCCTTAAGAGTATCTATTTCAATTGGGGTGGCAATATTTCCGGATAATGCTTCAAACATAAATGATTTAATAAGATGCGCAGATGAGGCGTTATATGCTGCGAAATGCGCCGGAAGGAACAGCTTTAGAATTTACGGCGCGTAAATGGAATAATTTTAATTGATTATATAATGACAAGTCTTTAGGTTTTGTCCTATATTTAAGGTATTATATTATTATTAGTTCATATCTTATTGACATTTAGTTAAAAAATGGTATGTCAGCTCCATCGGCCGCAATAGCGCGCCCATGAATTAGCCTTGATCATTTTCGAGGACAATTGCCACTTTACGGAATCAGTTCATCTAGGAAAGTGGAAAGGAGCTACATTATGAGAAAACTGTTCATTATTTTCGCAATCCTATCGCTCTATGCCGCCGTAGACCATGTTGTATTTGCCCAGGACACAGCAGGGGAAATAGCCGCGCTGCAGGCTCAGATAGAGCGTCTCAGGAGTCTTGTCAGCCTAGCTTCTGAGGAGGTTGATAAAAATAAGAGCCAAAGTCTGCAAGCGCTCGAGGGTCAAATGAAGAACTGGCAGAGCCAGATAGCCAACATTGATTCTCAGATAACCAGGTTGGATGAACAGATAGCGTCAGCTGCGGAGCAACAAAAGAATTCGTTGATTCAGTCTTTAAGCCAAATGTTGAGGCAAAAGGCTTCCGTTGAGGCAGCGATGGTAAGGTTGCGATTACAAATTGACGAAGAGAACCGGAAATTTGCTGAAGAGAAATCGGTATTGCTTGGAGAATACAATAATAATATTAATACATTAAACTCTCAACTTGAACAATTAATGAAGATTGATTGTTGTATTGATGGTGTTTGTGAGAAAAAGACCGCGTCGGAATGTTCAGCCGCTGGTGGAACCAAAGTTAGCGACTGCGCTTCAGAGTGCGTAAAGATAAATTGTTGTAAGGATGGCGTGTCCACTCGGACAACTCGATCGGCTTGCGCATCTTCTGGTGGCAAGGAAGTGGCTTATCCTTCCTACGAGTGTGAGCTGTTCAAATGCAAAAAGTCTTCTGGTGAATGTGTTGATTTAACCAGGGCGGATTGCGAAAATAGTGGAGGGATTGTGGGAAGCAAAACTGAGTGTCCATAGAGCTTGATTTTATGAATAAATAAAAGGATGCGGGCTTTTTGGCCGGTGTCCTTTTTTTTATCAAAAACAATATGATTACAATTAAGCTATTCTTTAAAATTCTAACTATTCCTAATCTGTTTGTAGCGGTTCTCGAAACTTGGATTTAGGAATTCTGAGCCCACAAACGCAGGGTCCTTAGATCATTAAGTATTTGCCATAAACACCAGAATTGAATAACATGATCGGCGCAGTTAGTTTAGTGCGGTCCAGGAGGTATCCATGGAGGAAACGATACCATCCGAGGAGAGGGGGTCTAGCCAAAAGAGCAGTCTCAAGACTGTATCGCTCAGAGCTTTCCTTACCCGTTTGATCTGGTTGTGTGTGGCGCCGCTTGTTCTTCTCACAATTTATCTTGTCATAAACCATACGTGGGCTCTAAAACATCAAAGCGACGCACTGGCTATCGATCTGGCGCAAAATGTAGCCAACATGGTTGATCAAGACTTGTCCAACCAAATAACTTCCTTGCGGGCGCTTGCGTCCTCTCCTTTTCTCGACAGTCCAGAGAATTACGCAGCTTTCTATAATCGCGCAAGAGCTTTTCATGAACTTTTTGGCCATCATATGATTTTGGTCGATAGCTCTATGCGGATGCTTATGAATACTCGAACATCGTTTGGTGTAGGTCTGCCAAAGCTACCGACTCCAAAGGGTTTTGCGGCTGCTCCCCACGCTTTGGAAACTGGTCAACCGGCAGTGGGTGACACGTTTTACGATCCGATCGCGAATGAGCCTCTTGTTGCATTAGTTGTTCCAGTCATTCGTTACAAAGAGATCAGGTTTTTGCTTCTTTATGCCGTTGAGACGTCGCATTTCCAGAAGTTGATAGATAGAGTTGTTCTTCCTGATCAATGGTCACTGAGTCTGGTAGATGGCACTGGCGCAGTCATAGCGAGTCGTGGAGGAAAAATTACTCTTCCACAAATAGAAGAAGGCCAAAAGGACGGCCTATTTGAGGTCAAATCGGAGTTCTCTAAATGGAGTGTTTTGCTGGAAGTCCCCTTTAATTATTACAGTGACAATATAATTTCATCGACGCTTTTCCTTTCTTTTGCCGTTTTGGCGGCTCTTTGCGTAGGAATCTTTGGCGGCCGCATGGCAGGTCGAGGGCTTTCCCGCTCTGTTGCTGCTCTATCGGCGAGTCCTTTGCCAGAGTCGTCCAATCCTCTTATCACTGAAATCGAAGAAGTCCGCTCCAGGCTGACGGAAGCGATAGCTGCGCGGGAGTTATCGGAGACATCGAAAATTGAGAGCGAACGTCGTTTCAGGGTTTTGTTCGATGCGGCGCCCATTCCCATTTCATACGTGGGTATTGATGGATCCTATACTGAGGTAAATGAAAGGTTCGTAAAAGTTTTTGGTTATAATCGGGAAGAAGTAAAAACGCTGTCTGCCTGGAGGGAGCTTGCATACCCTGATGAAAATTACCGTAATTACATAGCCAAAACTTGGCAGGAGGCTTTGGAAAAGGCAATTTATCAAAAAACTGACATTCCTCAAATTGAAAGTCATGTGAGATGCAAAAATGGCGAAGTTCGAATCATGCTTATTTCAGGAGTAGTCCTTGGCGAAGGTTTTTTGACAACATTTTTCGACATCACCGAGCGCAAGAAATTTGAGAAAGCGCTTTATGATAGTGAAGAGCGGTTCCGTATACTGGCAGAGGGCGCCTTTGAGGGGGTTGTAATTAGTAGGGACGGAAAGTTTTTGGATTTCAATGAAGTTTTTAGCAGGATGACAGGTTACCGGCTTGATGAACTTGTAGGGAGCGATGTACAGAATCTAGTGGTTCCAGAATTACGGGAGATCGCTCAGGAGCATTTGAGAACAAATAGTCAAGAGCCTTATGAATCCGTGATACTCCGAAAGGATGGGACCAGAATACCGGTTCAGATAAGCGCTAAGATAATGCCTTATGAAGGGCTACCGTCCAGGCTTACCGCTGTTAGGGATATAGGGGCAATAAAGAAAGCCGAAGAGGTTCAAAGACGTTTAGCCACTGCTATAACTCAGGCAGCGGAAGCCATCCTGATAACAGACGTACAGGGAATAATACAATACGTCAATCCTGCCTTAGAACGATCATCAGGCTTTAGTTCTAGAGAGCTTCTTGGGAAAACACCGAGTATTTTCCAAAGTGGTCAACATCCGCAATCGTTTTATCAGGATTTATGGAAAACTGTTAAAGCAGGTAAAATCTGGTCAGGGAGATTCACAAACCGTCGAAAGGATGGATCTATTTATTTTGAGGATGCTACGATATCGCCTGTTAGAGACGGTTCTGGGAATATCATCAATTTCGTGGCGGTCAAGAGGGATGTGACGGAGTATCTTTCGCTAACTGCTCAGCTATTCCAAGCGCAGAAAATGGAAGCCATAGGAACCCTGACCGGAGGGATAGCTCATGATTTCAACAACATTCTACAGGTGTGCCTGGGATACTCTGAGTTATTGATTGAAGACCAAAGGTTATCAAAAAATTTGAAGGATGATGCGCGAAACATTTTTGAAGCTGCGCGAAAAGGGGCAGATTTAGCCAAAAGGCTGCTGACATTCAGCAGAAAGACAGATGCCAGACCCATAATACTTAATTTGAATCAACGTATTAACGAAATGAAGAAGATGCTCGCCAGGACCATTCCCAAGAACATAAAAATTGATCTTATCCTGTCGGAGAATCTTGCAATGATCAATGCTGACCCAATTCAGATGGACCAAGTAATTATGAATGTTGTGGTAAATGCTCGGGATGCAATGCGAGATGGCGGGATTCTCACCATTGAGACCTCCAACGTGGTTCTTGACGAAGAGTACGCCAATACTCATCTGCATGTGGCCCCAGGGCAGTATGTGTTGCTAATGATTACAGATACCGGGATTGGTATGGATGAACAAACCGCGTCGAGAATATTCGAACCTTTCTTTACAACGAAAGAACTTGGGCAAGGAACAGGTCTTGGACTTTCAGTGGTTTTCGGAATTGTTCAGCAACATGGAGGTTTTATAAGATATTACAGTAATCCAGGCTATGGAACTACGTGCAAAATTTATTTCCCTGCCCTCGTTTCTCAGCAACAAATAGATGTTGAAGATCCCAAACCAATGCCTAGCGGAGGATCAGAGACCATTATGGTTGTGGACGATGAAGATCAGATCCTTGACCTTCTTTCCAAAGCACTTCGCAATTCCGGTTATGAAGTTTTAGTGGCAAGAAACGGCAGAGAAGCGATAGAGGAGTTTGTCAGACATAAGGATCGAATTTCCGCAATAGTACTGGACCTGATCATGCCTGAGATGGATGGATCTGAATGCCTCGACAAGTTATTGAATATGGATCCGTCGGTTAAGGTGTTGGTCTCAAGTGGCTTCTCGGCCAATGGAAAGGCCAAGAATATTCTCAATACGGGAGCCAAGGGTTTCATTACCAAGCCATTTGATATAAACCATATTCTGATAAAAATCCGAGACATTCTAGATGAAAAAAGATAGATGTTTACGCCCAACAATATGTATTTATTATAGTTATTCCTGTAAGATATAATGTCCTTTTCTTGGTTGGTGAGGTCGGAGATGCCGGAAAATGTATTCGAGGGTTTTCCACCGGAGTGTATCAATTTTTATGAGCAACTGCGTATTAATAACAGGAAAACATGGTTTGAAGAACATCGTCAAGAATTTGACAAAAACGTGATGGCCCCAGCGCGACTTTTTGTGTGTGATATGGGAATTGCTTTGAAAAAGATTTCTCCACATATAGTCGCAGACCCCAGGATAAATAGATCTATATTTAGACCTTTCAGGGATACCAGGTTTAGCCATGATAAAACTCCGTACAAGACTCACTTGGGCATTTTCTTTTGGGAGGGGCGCCTGGCAAAGATGGATTGTCCAGGGTTTTATTTCCATCTTGAGCCGCCAACATTGATGCTTGGGGTCGGAAATCACTGCTTCTCAAAGGATCTGCTGACGCTATATAGGGAATCTGTTGCGGATCCCGTTAATGGCAAAGCATTACGAAAAGCTATCGAAGAAGTTACGTCAAAGGGTGACTATGAAATAGGGATAAAGAAATACAAGCAGGTCCCGAGAGGGTTCGATCGAAATCATCAGAACAAGGATCTACTCTTGTTTTCAGGCTTGACGGCTTCATGCGAAATGCCCATCCCTGCGGAAATTAATTCTTCAGTTCTAGTGGATTTTTGTTTTGAAAAGTTCAGAGACATGAGATCAATTCACCGATGGCTGGTGAAAATGAATCAACGAATCAAGTCAGGCTAAACGGGAGTCTTCTGTGGCGTCAAACGTACGGGGAACAAGGATACTGGTTGTTGACGACGAAGCCAACATTCGTAAGACACTAAGCCTGTGTCTTGAATCTGAGGGACACGAGGTTGTCTGTGTTAGCAATGCTCGTGACGCTCGCTCTGAGATTTCGAGGTCATCTTTTGACATAGCATTTATTGATCTGAGACTCGGGACTGACGATGGAATGGAGCTAATTCCAGTATTGTTATCGTTAAGCCCATGGACAAAAGTAATTGTTATCACGGCCTACTCATCAATTGAAACGGCAGTAGAAGCTATACGTAAAGGTTGCGCAGACTACATTCCCAAACCATTTACACCTGCTCAAATCAAAATAGCCTTGGAGAAAGTTACCAAGGTCATGTCATTGGAAGACCGGATCACTCATTTACGCCGGGAACTTGGTGACAGAGAACCCGATTGGACTTTCCAAAGTGTGAACTCTTTAATGCAAAAGGCTATTTTTACCGCCAGACAAATCGCTCCGACTGATGCCACTGTTTTGTTAGTGGGAGAGAGCGGAACTGGAAAAACGGTTCTGGCCAAGAAAATTCATTATTTGAGCAAAAGACGCGATAAGCCTTTAGCCGTTATTTCTTGCCCGTCGCTTAATCACGATCTGCTGGAGAGCGAGTTATTTGGTCATGTCAAGGGAGCATTTACTGGAGCCATTCGGGACAACATTGGACGCATTGCAAGTTGTGAAGGGGGAACACTGCTGTTGGATGAAATTGGAGAACTACCTTTAGCGATCCAATCTAAGCTTCTTAGGTTTTTACAGGATCGTTCTTATGAACGAGTGGGGGATAGCAAAACGAGAACCTCTGATGTGCGTTTAATAGCAGCAACCAATGTTGATTTAGAAAAAGCAGTGGATGAGGGAAAATTCAGGATGGATTTGCATTATAGGCTCAATGTGATCCAGATCGAGATACCTCCATTACGTAGTCGTCCAGAGGACATCGTTTTATTAGCGGAAATGCTCCTGGGATATTTCGGTGATAAATATCACCGTCGGTTCCACGGCTTCAGCGCAGAAGCTCAGAAAGCCTTGCGTAACTATTTGTGGCCTGGAAATATTAGGGAATTAGGAAACGTTATAGAACGTGCCGCTATTCTTGGAACATCGGACATAATCGGCCCGGAGCACATTCCTGGTGGTGATGATCAGGTTGAGTCTGCTCCAAAATTGGGCGATCCTGTGGCTCTGGCAGTTATCGAAGAGGAACACATACGGCGCGTATTGGCCTCAACAAAATCTCTTCAGGAGGCAGCGGATATTCTCGGGATTGATCAAGCTACCCTGTGGAGACGGCGCAAGCAGTACCGGCTTTGAACAAGAGACACAACCTACCTCAAAGAGAATTCTTTTCATCAGGCAGAATGATCTTGCAAAATGCAATGGACATAAAATCTAAAAATCGCAATTTGCAAGACACATGACAGCTAATGATTCCAAATAAGTAAATAATTCAAGTTCCTATGTCGGTTACAACCTGGAGCGCTTTTTGCTAAACCACAAGATTAAGGAGCACCGATGCTAGGAATAAGGACTAAGCTATCTTTGGGATTACTTGGCTTGCTGGCAATCATCATGATTGTGGGTATTCAGAGTGTAATGTTGCTGGATCAGCTCGGGGGATCTATAGAATTGATCCTCCGAGAAAACTACCGAAGCATTATAGCTTGTTACGACATAAAGGACTCTTTGGAGGGTGTAGAAAGAGGGGCGTTGTATTTCTTCTCGGGCTACAAGGAAGATGGCCTCGCCTTGATACAGGAGAATCTCTCAAATTTTGATAAGGCTCTGCAAGTTGAGCAAAATAATATAACTTTACCGGGAGAAAAAGAAAAAGTCATTCAACTTGATAGTCTCTTTAGTGAATATAAAACCTTAATCGACGAAGTCACACACGTCAATTCAAGTGACCACTCCATGTCGCAAATATATTTGGCCAAGGGGCCTGATCTGGTTAAATCCATACGGATTACCGCCGATGAAATCTTGCAGATGAACCAGCTGAACATGAATCGAACGAGTAACGAAGCCAGGGACAAAGCTACAGAATCTAGACGGACCATGATCATGTTAATCGGAATAGGGGGGTTATTAACGGTTGGATTCATGATCTTGATTGGCAAGTGGATATTGCGCCCAATTGCTGCAATGACAAGAGCGGCTCAGGACATAAAACAAGGCAACCTGGAAGTTGTAATACATAAGCAGTCGAAGGACGAAATAGGTGAACTTTCTCAGGTATTGGATGAAATGACGGCTAGAATCAGGGAGTTCAGACGTTCTGACAGGGATAATCTCTTGAGAATAAGACAATCGACTGAGTTGGCTTTTAACGCTCTTCCCGACGCTATTGCAGTTTTGAACAATGAGGGAGTTATAGAGCTGGTCAACACAGTGGCCTCAAATCTTTTCGGGCTCAAACAAGGACAATCTCTTTCGGATTTACCTTTCCACGGTTTGGATGAAATTTGTCGAGAAGCTCTCAGAGTTAGCGAAATGGGCGCTCAGTCAAAAGATGAGGCTCCCCTAATTCAAAGGTTTATTGATGGAGAGGAGAAGTTTTATCGCCCAAGGGCAACAGCCGTTCTTGACTCAAGAAATATTCCGACAGGACTAATTCTGGTCTTGTCCGATGTGACGCAACAACACTTTCAGAATGAACTGAAAAAAGGTTTGGTGGCTATTGTGGCCCACCAATTGAGAACTCCCCTGACCTCGATAAGAATGGCTTTGCATCTTTTGCTGGAAGAAAAAATTGGTCCACTTACTGACAAGCAATTGGATCTGACCTTTGCAGCTCGCGAAGATAGCGACAGGCTTCACTTGATATTGGAAAAATTACTGATGATGGGCAGGATCGAATTCGGGAAAGCTAATCTAGACAAGCCGGTAATTAGTTCTCATGAGCTAGTATTTAATTCAGTTGAACCATTCCAGCGAAAGGCGTTGGATTTGGGAATAACGTTAAATGTTCAATTAATGGATGATTTGCCGTCAGTTTACGCCGATTCAGTGTTGATCAGTCAGGTTTTTGCAAATTTATTATCGAATTCTCTAAAATATACAACCCCTGGTGGTTCAATTACGATATCTGCTGAATACGATGAATCCTTCGTTAATTTTCATATTAGCGATACTGGAAAGGGTATTCCAGAACAGTATCTGCAGAAGATAATGCAACAGTTTTTTAGAGTTCCTGGCCAAAGCGGGGTTACTGGCATAGGTTTAGGCCTATCGATTGTTCAAGAGATAGTATCCGCTCATGGGGGAACCATAAGTGTCGAAAGCGTGGAGGGTAGCGGAAGCAAGTTCAGCTTTTCACTTGTTAGATCTAAAGAATATCCTGGTTTAGGGGTGAAGCCATGGACGATCTAGTCTACATGTTCTTGATAGTAATTTTCTTTTTTCTATGCCTTTTCTACGTTAATGGCTGCGACAGGATTTAAGAAATGTTCAATTACATCTTAATGTTAACAGGATTAATACTGGTGGTTTATCTGCTGGCTGTAATTATACGACCTGACAAATTTTGATGAAAAACGAGACAAACTAAAATGAAAGAATATGAAATCCTCCAGTTGATTTTGTTTTTAGTGGCGCTTTTTGTTCTTACCAAACCGATGGGGTTATACATACATAGGGTTCTTGACGCAAATGGCAAGACGTTTATGGACTTTTGTGTTCAGCCATTAGAGCGTCTTATTTATAGGATGCTCGGAATCGATCCCCGCCAGGAGCAGGATTGGAAGCAATATAGCGTATCTTTAATTTTTTTAAGTCTCGTCAGCACGGTGGCGACCTACATAGCGTTACGATTGCAGCATATCTTGCCTTTGAACCCAGAAAAATTTGGTCCTGTTGCTGAACACTTAAGTTTCAATACCGCTGTTAGTTTTGCTACGAACACCAATTGGCAAAGCTATTCAGGAGAGAGTTACCTATCTTATTTTTCACAGATGGTAGGACTAACCTTCCACAACTTTATATCGGCGGCTGTAGGGATTAGTGTGGCAGCGGCTCTTGTTAGGGGTATTGCCAGACGGAAGGCAAAGACCGTGGGGAATTTTTGGGTGGATGTAATTCGTGTGAACTTGTATCTACTGATTCCCCTGAGCTTTTTGATAGCGCTATTTATGGTTTCTCAGGGGATGATTCAGAATTTCAACTCTTATGTTGTCGCGCAAACAGTAGATCAGCAGTCAAGCGTACGAAATCAAGTGAGATCTGGCGCCGATCTTGAACCATCAGGCCAAATTGAGACTCCAGCGCCTGGTAATGAAATAAAAACCCAGACAATTGCTCAAGGCCCTATGGCATCACAAGTAGCCATAAAACTGCTGGGAACAAATGGGGGGGGCTTCATGAACGCAAACGCCTCGCATCCTTATGAAAACCCAACCCCGTTATCTAATTTTATTCAGATGCTTATCATTTTTCTCATACCCAGCGGCTTGACTTACTATTTAGGCGGCATGGTCAAAAACCAATGGCATGGTTGGTCTATCTGGAGCGCCATGTTGATCCTTTTCCTGGTGGGCGTATTTTTTTGTGTGTGGGCAGAGTCAGCAGGAAATCCAAGGTTTTGCGGTATCGGTGTTGATCCGGGCCAAGGAAACATGGAAGGCAAAGAGGTGAGATTTGGAACATTCAGTTCCTCGATGTTCGCTGTAGTAACCTCCGCTGCCTCATGCGGAGCTGTAAATTCCATGCATGACTCATTTATGCCAATTGGTGGCATGATCCCGTTATTAAACATTCAACTAGGTGAAGTGATATTTGGGGGAGTCGGTTCAGGGCTGTACGGCATGCTGGTTTTTGTGGTCCTGACAGTATTCTTAGCGGGTCTAATGATTGGTCGGACACCCGAATATCTGGGGAAAAAAATTGAGACATATGATGTCAAGATGGCAATGCTATTCATAATGGTTCCCATAATAAGCATTCTCGGTTTCACAGCCTTCACAATTGTGACCGGGTGGGGTGTCGAAGCTCTTACTAATCATGGACCACACGGTTTAACGGAAATTCTTTATGCCTATACATCGGCCTCAGGGAATAATGGAAGCGCATTTGCAGGCTTGAATAGCAATTCTCCTGAATACAATACGTTGTTAGGAATAGCGATGTTGTTTGGGCGTTTCTTGATGATTGTGCCTGTAATGGCTTTAGCGGGTAATATGGCCAAAAAGAAGCTAATTCCTGTGGGACCAGGGGCGTTTCCGGTTTCTGGTGTGACATTCACTGTTCTAGTGACGGCCACAGTGTTCATTGTGGGGGCGCTAACATTTTTCCCCTCCTTATCACTTGGACCGATACTAGAGCATTTCATTTTGACCAGTGGCTTTGATTCTTTTTAGGTTTCGAGGACTGCCATGGCTCGCAAAGAAATAAGTATTCTAGATTCAAAAATTCTCAGACAGAGCATATTGGGAGCATTGTCAAAACTAAATCCGCTGAGCCTTGCAAAGAACCCCGTGATTTTTGTCACAGAGATCGGGGCCTTGGCGACAATCGCCAGCGTGATTTTTGCTCCGGCGCATGGCTCAAAGTTGTTTGAACTGCAAATAGCAATATGGTTGTGGCTCACGGTGCTTTTCGCCAACTTTGCCGAGGCTTTGGCTGAGGGAAAGGGAAAGGCTCAGGCAAATGCTCTTAGGAGTTCCCGAACGCAAGTTGTAGCCAACAGACTGAGTCCAGACGGTGTTTCGGTTCAACCCCTTCCAGCGGATCAGTTGCGTAGAGATGATAGGGTAGTGGTTTGCGCTGGAGAAATTATTCCTGCTGATGGGGAGGTCATAGAGGGTGTGGCCTCTGTTGATGAATCAGCAATTACAGGCGAATCTGCCCCTGTGATTCGCGAGGCGGGTGGCGATCGGAGTGGAGTCACTGGTGGCACACGGGTATTGTCCGATAGAATAATAGTGCAGGTTACGACCAACCCGGGTGAAAGTTTTCTAGACCACATGATAAGCATTGTCGAAGGCGCCAAGCGTCAGAAAACCCCAAATGAGATTGCTCTGACAATCCTGTTGGCGGCCCTAACCCTAATTTTTCTCGTCGTAGTAATGTCTCTGAAGTTTTTTGGTTTGTATTCGGGAATATCTTTTTCGACACCGGTGCTAGTGGCGTTATTGGTATGTCTTGTTCCTACCACGATTGGAGGATTGATAAACGCAGTAGGTATAGCCGGGATAGACAGACTCTTAGAGAGAAACGTGCTGGCTACAAGTGGTAGGGCGGTGGAGGCGGCTGGGGATGTGGATGTTTTGCTTTTGGACAAAACGGGGACAATAACCTTGGGAAATCGGCAAGCTACCGAATTTATTCCAGCCCCGGGAATAAGCGAGTATGAACTGGCTGACACTGCGCAATGGGCTTCCCTGGCAGATGAAACCCCTGAAGGAAGGAGCATTGTTGTTCTTGCGAAAAAATTCGGTGTCCGTAGTCGATCCTTGTCGGAAAGGGTAGACGCCAAATTCGTTCCGTTCTCGGCGCAGACTCGTATGAGCGGAGTAGACATAGATGGCCGGTGTATCCGGAAGGGAGCGGTCGATGCAATTAAGCGTTCGGTGGGCGGGGCATTTTCCGCAGAGGTTCAGGCTACCGTTGACAGAATTTCCGGCCAAGGAGGAACTCCTATTGTAGTGATCGACGACACCAGAGTGATTGGAGTTGTCTATCTTAAGGATATTGTTAAAGGGGGGTTAAAGGACCGCTTCGAAAGACTCAAGATAATGGGGATCAAGGTATACATGGTTACTGGCGATAATCCAGTTACGGCGGAAGCAATCGCTAAGGAAGCGGGGATTGACTTTTGGCTAGCGGAGGCCAGACCTGAGGATAAACTGAATTTGATACGTGAACAACAAGGGCAAGGTTTATTTGTGGCTATGACTGGCGATGGAACTAACGATGCTCCGGCCCTGGCCCAAGCCGATGTCGGAGTAGCCATGAACACGGGAACTCAAGCTGCAAAAGAAGCTTCCAACATGGTAGATCTGGATTCGAACCCAACGAAATTGATTGAAATAGTTGAGATAGGTAAGCAAATGTTGATGACCAGGGGAGCGTTGACCACATTCAGCATTGCTAATGATGTCGCCAAATATTTTGCTATTATACCTGCTTTATTAATTGGGGTTTTTCCGGTAGTAGCGCCACTAAATATTATGGGGCTACAGTCTGAGCACAGCGCAATCTTGAGCGCAGTAATATTCAATGCATTAATAATTGTTACCTTGATTCCCCTTGCGCTCAAAGGAGTACGATTTAGACCACTGAGCGCATCCAGTTTGTTGCGACGAAACTTGTTGCTCTATGGTCTAACTGGCGTGGTGGCTCCATTCGTGGGAATTAAGTTGATTGACATTATATTAACGAGCTGTGGTCTTTTTTGAAAAAGGTAAAATACCATGAAGAATCTCATTGTCCAGTTAAGAATTTCAGTTATGGTGACAATATTATTAGGAATATTAACGTGTGGATTTTATCCTGCCATTGTATACGGAATAAGTCAGCTTCTTTTCGGGAAGCATGCCAATGGATCGCTAATCATTATAAATGGTCAACCTGTAGGATCTGCGCTAATCGCTCAGGATTTTAGTGATCCCAAATACTTTCGTCCTCGTCCTTCGCAAGCGGGAGACGGTTATGACGCATCAAAATCTTCGGGCAGCAATTTGGGACCAACTTCAAAAAGATTGATTGATGTTGTGTCTGACCGTGTAGCGAGTTATCGGATGGAAAATGGTCTTGATCCTGAAGCGCTTGTGCCAGCTGATGCTGTCACGGCCTCATCCAGCGGCCTTGATCCTCATATCAGCCTTGAAAATGCACTAATTCAAGCCAGGCGGGTTGCACAAAATCGGTCTATGTCTGATGAAGAAATAGCCAGATTGATCAGGCAACAGTTGGAATCTCCATTCTTGGGGTTTTTAGGAACGGGCCATCTAAATGTGCTCAAATTAAATCTGATTCTGGATGGGCAAAGTTGGTACTAAAACCGTTTTCAATAGACAGGACTGATTCATTTCTACGTTTGATTCGTCGTGCCAATCGTGGACGTTTGAAAATCTTTCTTGGATACGGCGCCGGAGTTGGCAAGACGTATCAAATGCTTTTGGAGGGACATAGACTAAAGGCTGAAGGAATTGATGTCGCTATTGGATTGCTTGAATCTCACGGGAGGGTTGATATCGAAAAATTGTCCGAAGGGTTGGAAATGATTCCCCGCCGAACTCAGGATTATAGGGGAATCAATTTGGAAGAAATGGACACTGAAGCGATAATCGATCGCAAGCCTCAAGTTGTCTTGATAGATGAGCTTGCGCACTCAAACGCGCCTGGGAGCAATAACGCCAAACGGTACGAAGATGTTGAGGACATATTGGAAAAAGGTATTCACGTGGTGACTACACTCAACATTCAACATCTTGAAAGCCTATACAATACAGTTGAGCGCGAAGTTGGCGTCAAAGTCAGGGAGAGGCTACCTGATTCAGTTTTGTTCGATGCTGACGAGATCGTTAATGTTGATCTAACTCCTGAGGATTTGCGAAAACGCCTGAAAGAGGGAAAGATATACCCTTTCAGTCGAATAGAGGCTGCGCTGGAAAATTTCTTTAAAGCAAGTAATCTTGAGACTCTTCGGGAACTAACTCTTCGGGAGTTGGCGGCGCAAATAGACTTGAAGCGGAGGGAGCATGTCGAAGAAACAGAAAATGTGTCCCCTGACCAGGTTATGGTGTGTTTGAGTTCACGGGGACCTAATAGTGAGATGCTCTTGCGATATGCGTCGCGATTGGCAGGCCGGCTAAACCGTAATTGGTATGCTGTTTATGTTCAGACTCCTTCTGAAGCTCCAAACCTCATTGATACCGTTACTCAGCAAGCATTGTCGGGAACCCTTACCCTTGCTAAAGAGCTAGGCGCCTTGGTGTTCACTTACAAGGGAGAAGATGTAGTGGAAACTGTTTTGAGGTTCGCCAGAGAATACAGGGTGGGGCATGTTGTGATAGGGAGCCCGGGAAAGGCCTCTTGGTGGAAGAGGCTAGCTGGGACCAAAGATCTCGTCGGAAATCTCATAGAGAACGCACGCGGTCTGACAATAGTGGTTGTGGACACTCGAGGATATGGTTTAGCCTCAGACGAGGACAGTCAAAAAATGGCGCCAGTAAAAGAACCGGAGTTCAAAACACCGTCGGCCCTTGGGGGATTTTCTTTTAGCCAATATTTGACTGATGATCGAATTGTTTTTTGGGACTATCCAGTCACAAAAGAAAAGGTATTGGGTGATTTAGCTTTGGTTACAATCAGTGGCGCAACCATCGATTCTGAATTGCTGCGGGGCAAGTTAATGAACCGAGAACAGGCTTCATCAACATTTTTGAATGAAGGAGTGGCTTTTCCGCATGCCCGTCTTACAGGGCTATCAGAACCACTGATTTCATTAGGGATTGCAAAGCACGGTGTCACTGACTCATTAACTGCCGAGCCCGTAAAACTGGTATTTATGATCTTGACATCCGAAGAACAACCAGTTGAACAGGTGACTTTGCTAGGCGGAATTAGCAGAGCGCTCAAAAACAGACATTTGGTCCAAAGCCTGACCAATGCGCAATCTGCTGGCGAGGCATACCAGGCCCTTTGTGAAGCGGAAGCCCTAAATTTGGTTTCCAATTCAAGCTAGACTGATCAGCAAATTCTAGGTAAAAGCTCTCCGCTTGGCTCAGCAAGGATCCGGGACCCGCCTATTCGAGTATTTATGATAACTCTTGTGGCCAGGTCAGATGTAATAGTCCCTATCATTTTTGCATTCGAAGATATCTGGCGCCTGGACATAAGGTCGAGGGCTTTTTGCGCCATTCCCTTTCCTACGACTGCCACCAGTTTGCCTTCGTTGGCTGCGACAAGGGGGTCGATTCCAAGAATCTCAGACGCTGCTTTGACTTGTTCGTCAATCGGGACGGAAGTTTCATCAATTTGCACTTCAACTGAAGAACCTGCAGCTATTTCATTGAGGGTTGCGGCCAGTCCGCCACGAGTTGGATCACGCAAGAACTTTAAATGTGGCCCCAGTTCCAGTAATTGTTCCACAATTGGCCATATTGAGGCAGAGTCGGATTGAATATCGAAATCGAATGAAAACTCGGCTCGACTTAGCATTATGGCCATCCCATGATTGCCGACGGGACCACTAACTATAATCTCATCCCCAACTTCGATTGCATCGGGGCCAAGGTTTAATTCGTGATCAATCCTTCCAATACCTGATGTATTTATGAAAATCTTGTCAGCGCTTCCTTTTGGAACAACTTTGGTGTCGCCAGTGACTACTTCGACGCCAGCCTCATCGGCAGCTTTTGACATCTCTTCTAGAATTTGATCAAGTTCGGTTATAGCCAGACCTTCTTCCAGAATAAGTCCGACAGAGACAAATGTCGGTCTGGCCCCGGAACAAGCCAAATCGTTACATGTGCCATGAATGGCAAGGGAGCCGATATTTCCCCCAGGAAAGAAAATTGGGGAGACGGTGTAAGAGTCGGTTGTATAGGCTATTCGATCTCCTAACCCATCCAGAACTATGGAGTCTGGAAGGAGACTTAGTTTACCTCTATTTAGTCTGGGCAAGATAGTATTCTTGACCAAACGGCTACTCATCTTGCCGCCGCCGCCGTGACCTAGCAAGACCCTCAAGTCCTTATCATTAGACATTTATTTAACCGTTCCGTATTTGTAATAAGCTGCGCAAGTTCCTTCAGAAGACACCATGCAAGGTCCAACGGGATCTTCTGGTGTGCATTCTTTTCCGAACAACCCACATTTGTCAGGTTGAAGGCTTCCGGTGATTATATTTGCGCATCTACATCTCGGATCATCCTTGGCTGGAGGGACATCCACGACAAGCTTCGTAGCGGCGTTGAATCCTTGATAAGGCTCCCTAAAAGTTAAGCCACTTCCAGGAATGATTCCCAATCCTCGCCACTGAGTATCACAAGGTTCAAACACTTCATTGATAAGATTTTGGGCTGCCACGTTGCCGGAGTTTCTGACCACTCTCTTGTAATCATTTAATATTTTGGCTTCTTTTCTTGAAGCAAGCTTCACTAGGTCACGCACAGCGATGAGAATGTCGAGGGCTTCGAATCCTGCTACTACTCCGGGCTTATTATATTTGTCAGCCAGGTATTGATATGAGTCTGAACCTATTATGGCTGATACATGGCCTGGTAATAGAAAGCCTGACAAATCCGGTTTTGGCGCTAGAATGTTCAGAGCCGGGTGTATGGTTTTGAAGGCCGGCAACACGAAGAAATTCGCCAGATTTTCTGACAAGGCCATTCTCAGGGTAGCTGCTATGGTTGGCGATGTAGTTTCAAATCCTACGCCTAAAAAAACTACGGGTTTCGAAGACTCTTTTTTTGAAATTTCAATGCAATCCATTGGAGAGTAGACTACTCTGACGGAGCCACCTTCCGAACGGAATTGGGCAAGAGACCCGAAAGATCCGGGAACCCTAATGAGGTCTCCAAATGTTACCAGGCATGCGTCAAATTTCTTTCCGATCAAGACGGCGTGGTCTATGAACTGTTTTTCCGTGACACACACGGGGCATCCTGGGCCGGAAACTAATGTTACGGCCGGACTCAAAAGGCTCTTAAGGCCCGTCTCGTGAATTGCCATCGTGTGAGTGCCGCAAACTTCCATGAATTTCATGGGCGCTGAAGCAGAAGATGAAATGTCCCTGATTTCCTGAACCAGTTTTTTTGCGGCTATTGCCTGATTATCGATATTCAATTGTAGTCCTCGTCTTTGGTAGCCTCGGCTAATTCTCTGAACAAATCCAGTCTGATTTTAGCTTCTTCATCATCCAGGGCCTCTATTGCGAAACCCGCGTGGATGATTAAATAATCTCCTACTTTCACATCTGGAGTCATTATGAGGCTTACATCGGCCTTGACACCTCCGGCGTCAACTTTACCAACACCTTCACCTGTTATTTCAATCAGTTTCATGGGAACGGCTAAGCACATCTCTGAAGACCTCAAGGTTATGAAAATACTTAGAAAAGGCTATCAAATATTATCAAGAACGCGACTTTTCGAAAGCGGTAGCTACCTGTCCGATAGCTATTCCTCCATCATTAGGAGGAACCGAGGAATGAGTTAGTATCTCTAGACCTTTTTTTCCAAGATATTCGATAGATCTCTCTGTCAACAAACTATTTTGAAAGCAGCCACCTGTCAACCCCACCACACGAATGCCGGTTCTCTTTGATGCAATTTCCAAGACTTCAGCAACGATGTTCGCCATGGAGTTATGGAATTTAGACGACATCACAGATGGCGTAAGCCCTAGAGATGCGTCTTTAGCCATGGCATCGATTAAAGAAGGGGAATCGATTTCCAGAATTTCGTTATCGGTAATTTTAATATCATATTTTTCGGTTTCATTACGTTGCGCAATACCTTCAAACCACATAGAAGCCTGGCTTTCAAAAGTCACCGGTCCTCTAAAGCCTGCAAGGACGGCAGCAGCGTCAAAGAGTCTACCGGCGGAAGATGTCATGGGAGAGTTAAATCCTCTTTTGATGATCTCTATCCAAAGCATGATCTTTTTGGGATCTTCGCCGATAAGGTTCATCATATTATCTGGAATTTGATTGCCGTTTGCCAACCACAGCAGCCCGGTCAGTATTCTGGAGGGCTCTTTGATTGCAGCTTGGGATCCTGGCAATGGAAAAGTGGTAAAATGAGCGATTCTTTGGAAAGATCTTCGATCTGCGATTAAAAACTCTCCGCCCCAAATAGTTCCATCTGTTCCGTAACCGGTTCCATCAAACACCGCAAACAGGGCAGGCGCTTTCATACTTTTTTCAATTAGTAGGCTGACTGCATGGGCATGGTGATGATAGACAGGTGTGGCGAGTAAATGAGTTGATCTGGCCAACTGACTGCTAAAATATTCGGGATGGGGATCAAAAGCCAAGTAGTCTGGTTTTACTTCCAGATAATCTTGAAGCACGCAAATAGCTTTGGAAAAATAATCCTGGGCGACTGGGGTCTCAAGATCGCCAACGTGTGGTCCAGGAACTATTTGATTTCCTTTCAAGATAGCTGGGGCATTTTTCAGGTCTCCTCCGGACCCTATAACCGCTCCAGAAAAAGGTTCTTCAAAGTCTTTTTTGCCGCATGTCTCATCTTCTGGGTTAAGATTGAAAGCTGCCGGCACGAAACCTCGTGACCTTCTAAACACGACCTGTTTGCCCGCTATTACTCGCACGATCGAGTCATCGGCTCTCAATACAATTTCTCGATTATGGACAAGAAAGGCATCCGCCAAATTCTTTAACCGGTCAAGAGCCTCCTGGTTGTCTCTGCATATCGGTTCTTCAGACTTATTCCCGGAAGTCATGACCAATGCTTTGGGTAGTTCATCGTTCTTGAAAAAAGGGTGTTTGAACAAAAGGTGATGCAGAGGCGCATAAGGCAGCATGACACCGATGGTTCCCATGCCCGGCGCTACACTAGGCGCCAATTTAGAACCGTGAGCTTTCAACAATACAATTGGGGAAGCCATGGATCGCAAAGCGGATTTCTCTTCTTCAGAGACACAGCAATAATTAGATATTTGATCAACGGCTGGCATCATGATGGCGAAAGGTTTTTGAGCCCTTCCTTTCCTGTCTCTTAATTCTTTAACCACTTTTTCGTTCAGGGCATCACACGCGAGGTGAAAACCGCCGATACCTTTGATCGCTAGAATTTTTCCATCATTTATCAGCTCGATGGTTCTGATTATGGGATCCCCATCAATGACGGAGCCGTCGTAATTAAACAAAGAGAGTTTGGGGCCACATGCTGAACAGGAATTAGTCTGAGAGTGGAACCTTCTATCGGCAGGTGTTTGAAATTCTTGCAGGCATTGGTGGCACATTGGAAAATCGGCCATGCTTGTTCGTTCCCTATCGTAGGGAAAGGATCTGACAACTGTAAATCTAGGTCCACAAAGTGTGCACGTGGTAAACGGGAATAAAAAACGGCGATTAGTAGGATCAAACAATTCCTTGACACATTCGTCGCAAATGGCCACATCCGGTGGAATCGGAGTTGTTTCTCTTCTTCCCTGTGAGCTGTTTTTTATAAGAAATTGTTTCTCACCTAATGGGCTGGAGATCAAGACAGATATGCTGTCCAATCTTCCTGGGGCTGGAATACTTTTCTGTAGCTTCTCCACGAAGCGTTTGCATGATTCGTCAGGCCCCTCTATTTCAATAGTTACTGAGTCTGAAGTGTTGATTACCCAACCTGCAAGATTAAATGAGCATGCCAGACGATGAACTGTCGGGCGACAGCCAATCCCTTGAAGAATTCCATGAAGCTCTATGTGATAACGGGTTTTATTCATAAAGTATTTTTAGAGAGCTGAAAAAGGGTTTAAAAAGTCACAGCGGGTTAGTTGGAAGAACATTACCAAGTCTTTAACCTAGGTCCAAACAATGCTGTTCCAATTCGGACAATGGTTGCTCCTTCCTCTATGGCAGCCTCGAAATCTCCGGTCATGCCCATTGAAAGCTCAGGGTTCTCGACATCAAACTGTACTTCGTTCATTAATTGATTTCGGAGATCTCTAAGTTCAGAAAAGAAAGGCCTGGCTTTTTCGGGGTCATCGAAAAAAGGTGGCATTGTCATCAAGCCAATTACACGTAAGTTATCGAACTGCTTGATGGCCGTGATGAGTGGAAGCGCTTCCTCTTTTGGAACCCCCGATTTTTGAACTTCTCCGGCCAAATTAACCTGAATCATTAGATCAATTTTCTTTTTTATTTCGGAACAAGCGGAGTCTAATGGTTTCAGGATGCGTGCATCATCAATGGTTTCTATAACATCGAAAAGTTCGCAGGCCTTTCTTGCCTTGTTGCGTTGAACGTGTCCAATCATGTGAAATTTCACGTCGCTGGGACAATAAGACGGTTTTTGAGCCGCAGCCTCCTGAATGTAATTATGTCCGATAAGCCTTATTCCGACCCTAACAGCTTCTTCGATTTTTTCAACGCCTTGACCTTTTACAGCGGCGACGAGTTTTACTTCACTCGGGTTTCTTCCAACATGTAAAGCGGCTATCTGAATTCTGGATTTTATTTCTGAGACATTGTCAGCGATCATGGCCTTCCAGCCTTAAGAAAATCATACACTTTGAGTTTTTTTAATTCGCGAGCCACTTCGCACAATGGTAGCCCTACTACGTTTGTGTAGGAGCCGTTAACTCCTTGAACTATAGCGGCTCCAATTCCCTGAATGGCATATGCTCCAGCTTTATCCAGGGGCTCGCCTGTCTCGATATATTCTTCAATTTCCTGTTCGCTAAGATCCCGTATAAAGACCTCACTTCGACAAAAATCAGAGACTACCCGTTCAGCTCCATTAAAGTTTACCAATGCGTAACCCGTAAAAACTTCATGAGTTCTGCCTGCCAGTTTACCTAGCATGGTCTTGGCTTCACTTTTATCGACTGGTTTTCCAAGTATCTGGCCATCTATTACAACTATAGTATCAGCGCCTAATATCCAATGTTTTTCAAACATCTTAGAAACTTCGCGCGCTTTTTCCAGTGCGAGGCGTCTGACCACGTCTGCTGGCGCCTCGGATGGCAAAAATGATTCGTCCACATCTGCTGGAACGACTTCGAATCTAATTCCAAGGCTTTCCAGGAGATCTTTCCTTCGAGGAGATCCTGAGGCCAAAATTAAGTGGATGTCTTCTTTCATCGTTGGATTTATCATCTGAAAATTTTACAACAAGTCCTGATCTTACTTTCTATTTCGACTTAAAAAGTATATCACATTTGTCCGATGCGGAATATCTTGTAACCCCAAAAGATCAATGAAAGATTAGAGTAGCCGGATGATCCGGATCCGAGACGTTTCAAAAACTGGACACTCTGCCAAACTCCTGATAAAAGGAGAAAACTTTAACCATATAGAGGGAGCCTATGTCATTAAACAATTTGTTTCTTGTAACACTCATCGCTTGCGCTGTCGCAACATTTTTCCTTACTGTTTCAGTGGAAGCCGGTAAGGAGCTCACTACACCATCAGGCCTCAAGATAGAATTCATCCAGGAGGGCAAAGGGCCTAATCCAAAATCTGGCCAGAAGGTTACGGTTCATTACACCGGAACGTTGATGACTGGAAAGAAATTCGATAGTTCTCGAGACCGAAACCAACCGTTCACTTTTACCTTAAACGCCGGTGAAGTTATCAGGGGGTGGGACGAAGCAGTGTCGCTACTTCCTATTGGCAGCCGAGCCAAAGTTACAATACCGCCTCATCTCGGGTATGGTCCGACGGGCGCAGGAGGGGTAATTCCCCCCAATGCTACCCTGGTTTTCGACATAGAGTTGATTAGCGCAAAATAGAGAAGACTACATGTAAAATTACAATGGCTAATCGTCAGTGATATAAAGACTTACGGTTAGACCTAAGGTTTTCTGTTATAAGCGCTACAGTCATATGTCTATTATTCATTTGCGCACAAGAATACTTGCTGTTGAACGGCAATCGCTTTTTTCAGAGACCGGCTTAAACTCTGGCGAGTCAAATGGTGACGAGCTTTTAAGCCTGTGCTGGCGTTACACGTGGAGAAGCAATGACTGATTTATGGGTCGCCGTAGTGATGGGCATCGTGGAAGGCCTGACGGAGTTTTTGCCAGTCTCTTCAACTGGTCACCTTATAATAGCTGGGGATCTTTTGGATTTTACTGGAAACAAGGCATCATGTTTCGATGTTTTTATTCAGCTAGGGGCTATTTTGGCGGTGCTGGTTTTGTATTGGAAGCGATTTGTCAACTTGATCCCAACAGGAAAACATGATTCCATGAAAGGGTTCTCAGGTATTAGGGGAATTGTTCTATTGGGATTGACCACCCTACCGGCTCTAGTCTCTGGTTTTCTAGCTCATCACGCGATTAAGGCTTATCTCTTCAGGCCTGGAACGGTTGCGCTTGCGCTAGCGGTAGGAGGGGTCGGCATTCTTTTAGCAGAAAAATATAAACCTCAGGCGAAGGTTCTTGAACTTGATCAGATGAATTACGGGCAAGCTTTTATGATAGGATGTTTTCAGTGCCTGTCCTTGTGGCCTGGAATGTCCAGGTCCGCGTCAACAATAATAGGTGGGCTTTTCAGTGGATTGGATAGAAAAACCGCCACCGAGTATTCTTTTCTGGCTGCTGTGCCTGTAATGGTGGCAGCGACCAGCTATGATCTTCTTAAATCATGGAAGCTTCTCGAAGCTCAGGATCTGGTTTTTTTTGCCGTAGGTTTTTTAGTGTCATTCGTCTCAGCCGCTCTTGCTATCAAGACCTTTATTGGTCTCGTCCAGAGATGGTCTTTGGCCCCATACGCTTATTACAGGATACTTATTGCTCCAATAATATATTTTGTCATGGTTTATTAATTGCCGTCCTTTTCTGAGGACTCTTTATGCGACCGTATGGAACAGGACTCTTTGTCTAATCCGCAACTCAATAAAGAGATCTTATGATTGAGTCATGAAGTTCGGGCCTTAATTTCTTTATTCTCATGTCCGGTTCTCCCATCAATACTCGATTGGTAAGAAAAACAACCGCCAAATCTCTGTCTGGATCAATCCAGAGAGATGTTCCGGTGAATCCAGTATGCCCAAAACTGGATTTACCAAACAAAGAACCGCACGATGAGCCGATTTGTGTATTTGTATCAAATCCAAGCGCTCGTGAACTGTCGGAACCATATCCGCATGGTTTTACAAAAACTTCTAATATCTTTCGATTAAAGAAGCCACTATCGGTTTTCAGACTCCTCAAGAATTCAGCGGCGAGTTCCGCGACGCCCCGGGCGGTTCCAAAAAGACCTGCATGACCTGAGACTCCGCCCAATGCTCTTGCGTTCAGATCATTAACCTCTCCTGAGGTGTCTTCTTGTCTTGTTTGAGTAATTTGACGGGATCTAATGTCAGGCCGAAACAACAATCTGTCGGTTAGATTTAGAGGTTCGTAAATCCAGTCATTACATGTCGCAACTAAATCCTTCCCTGAGATTACCTCCAGAAGGCGCCCTAAAAGAATGAAGCCAAGATCAGAATAAATGCTTCCAGAGCCAACCGGATAATCGAGGTTTTCTTTGACGATGCGATCTATAACAAACTTTTTATGTTCGGAATTTCGTGCAAACAAATAGTAAGGTTTCCATGCGGGCAATCCGGAGCTATGAGCTAGAAGAAGGCGAGGTGTAATCTTGAGTTTATCCTCAGGAAGGTCTCCAATCCAGGCTTCTATAGGATAATCCAGGCTTTCGGGATGTTTTTCAAGATGCTTAATCCAGCACGGGGTTGTTGCTAGAACTTTTGTCAAAGATGCCAAGTCGAATAAGGTGTCCTCATTTACAGGCGCCGGGTTCGAAATTCCTGTCTGTCCGAAATATTCTTCTACAATTGTTTTACGTTCTTTGAGAACAATAAGGGCGGCAGCGGTGAAGATGTCCTCATCAGCGGCTTGATTGATGATTTCAATTATTGGGGAAGTATCCATATACAGTCCTTGAGAGGTGGCTGACAGAATGAAATCATGATCGGGAAAATCTAGCGAACAGGCCCTTTGGCCTGAATTAGGGCGGGTGAAGCGTGAAAAGCCAAAAGAGCAATAGATCCTGGGCCTTGGTTAAAGATGTAATCATGTGGGCCCTTGAGTATTAAAAGATTGTGATTTATTTTCCGGGTATTTAGCATAGAAGAAAAGTTTTCGACTGATTTCAGAAATATGTCAGCGTCGCTAGAGACAATCTGGATAGGGTTTTTTCGAATTTTTTCTCCGTTTGCCCTGATCAGTTGCGAATATAGTTCCATGAATGGTCCGACGGCTGCCTGAACGGACCCGATGCGGGAAAAGACCTCAGGGTATTTGAATCCGTAATACATCGACCTAGCTCCCCCCATAGAAACACCATCAACCCCTATGCGTGAGACGTCTATTCTGTAATGTTTCTTTAGCGCCGGAATTAGTTCTTCCATAATGTACTTCTCGTAATTGGAGTTTTCAAAACCCGGATTTGCGCCAAGAAGCGGGGAATATGGACAAACCAGGATGACCCCTTTGTATGGAGTCCGGTGAAGATTCTGATTGAACTTCTTCAACTGCTCAGGAGTTACCAATTCTCTGAAGTCAGAAGATTTAAGGTTGTTTAACGCTAACGAGTGAGCGGCTTCGTCCGCTTTGTAGTATGAAATCCAGGCTAAAGCTCCCTGCCTAGGGCTCTTTGCGCATTCACCGGCGCCACCAAAAGCCAACACCATGGGATAGCTGTTGGGGTTTTCGTGATAATCCTTTGGGAGGCTCACAGCGCAAATGGCCTCAGGAAAATGCTTAGATTTGATGGAAAAATATTCAGTAGGGACCAGGAAGTTACCGATTCTTTCTATGATAACGTCCTGGGTTCCCTCATTGGAAGTGATTTGAGGGGCTTGGGGTTCTTTTGGAAAAGCGCCGGTTCGCTCTTCCTCCTGAGAAGCATGTTGATCCTGCATAGAGGCTTCTGGAAAATTTTTCGAATGAGGAAGTTTCCTATCAGAGGAATCAGAGCAGCCTACAGAACAAATTACGCATAACAGCGCAAGTGAAATTACAATATGGCTGAAAGCTGTCGTTATCATTTCTGACCGGTTTTTTGTTTAATCACGTTCTTGAAACTCAAGGTGATTTTCACTTGACTAATAGTTTTTGGCTACCATGGTGTTTTGAAATCAGAGGCCTTCTGGGCTGAACTAGCCTTCTGCCCCTGAGTTGAGTCATCATTTGGGATGTTTGAAGTAGCCGAGGATGAAAGATTCTGGTTTATGCCAAGAGCTTTCATGTTGTTGGAGAATTGCCGGGAGAACCAATAGAGCGCCTGGTGTCCGTTAGGATATCTATAAGCGCAGTAGCCGTGCCCACAACTTTCGAACACGCTAACTGTCACTGGAAAACCGGCGGCTTTCATGTCCTGGACTAGCTCATACAATCGGCCTCTGTTGCTGTAAGTGTTACAGCCATCTCTCTTATTGGTATTGATATTGTAGACGATACCTCCGGCCTTTTTGATTCTGCCAACATTGCTATTCCAAACTTCTGGAACCATGGGATAGCTTCCAAGGTCTGTTTGCTGTCCGCCGCAATATCCGAAAATTTCGGGGCGTCTAGCCGAAATCATGATGGCTTGGGCGGCTCCGGCGCAGGCTCCGTCGATTCCTCTGAATCGTCGATCAGGCACAGTTCTGTAATGCGCGTCAATAAAGGGAATTACTTCGTCAATTAAATATTTTTCATACTGCGCTGTGGCTCCACCTCCGGGATTCCAGAGGGACACTGCTATTACATCTTCGTAAGGACTTTCTCGTAGCCATTGATTGAACATCCTGAGTTCTTGATCGTTGACATTTTCTTGAAAACTAGCTGGAGTGAGGTTTCCCGACTTCAAGTTGTCCATAGCCAAAGGAGTCTTGCACCAAACCGACCAATAGGTCGCTCCACCGAGTTCCGGCCCGTTGTCCCAGCCGGACTTGCCTCCAAGAAGATAGACTACTCCGTAACGACGATTTACATCAGTTTCATAATTTTCAGGTAAGATCACATGGACCGGAAAAGGCCCCTGGACGTTCTGACCACCCTTGGCTCGGGCGCTCTTGTAAACGTTCGAATGAACCCTTACCACTTCAATATAATGCTTTGTCCGCAGAAACTTGGTTCGCGCCTCTATTTCTGACCATGGCTCCTCTTTAACTGCGGCGTACGAAACAATCGGTAATAATATTATAAATGCGAGGAAAGTTCTTGTTATAGTTAAAGCCAGGCTCATCAAAAACCTCCGGTGGCTATATTCTCAAGATTTCTTTTCAAAAAATAGTCATTGAATAACTGATGTCCAAAAATTATCTAACATTAACCATATAGACTGTGACCGGGAATCCCTGCTGGTCAACTGCGCTGCTTTCCGGTGGATCCATAAGGATCACACTGCTTTTAACATTAACTCCCCTGAGGGCGCATCTAACATAGAGGGGGTAAGTTCCGGGACGCCCTGCTGCAACCTGAACTTGCATCTCGTAGGTCTTTTGTTCAGCCCAAAGATCTATCCAGAGTTCAGCCATTGGGACTTTGGTCTTAATCTTGTCAGACAGGACAGATAGGACGGTGCTCCCTGGAGCGTAAATTCTACCAGGTTTAGCTGAGACAAGTTTTAGTCCTGACGGATCTGGAGTGGAAACCGTTATGCCGCCGTAATCTGACTCGGCTCCCTGATTTTGAGCCTGAATAGTTACCGTGAAAGTCTTTCCCGACTGGACCTCGGACGGCATCTTGACACTTAGAATCTTAGGCGATGCTTCGCGTGGTTTAGCAATTTCAAATAGGTTAGCTGTCCAGTCAGCCCCATCAATCTTGGTTTCAATCAAATATTCACCCTCGGGTAGCGAACCAAGTCTTGTCGATTCAAAATCCATCGGGAATTTGATTTCCAAGTCTGAACCTTGAGGCGAGATCGAAAAGGACTTGTTGACATTGATCTGAGGCCCTTGAAGTCTTACCTCCAAGTTTCTGGGTGAGTTCCCTTGATTTTGGAACCAGAATTTTATTGCATTTTTGTTGTCATCGACGAATTTCGGTATATGAGATTTTAGTTCCGGGAACGATTTGAATACTTTTCCTGCTAGATGAGTGATTTCTAGGTCAGGCCCCTTAGGCGCCAAAGGCTTCTGAGCCTGGTTTGTCTGTTGGTCTTGAAAGGTTGTCTGTTTGTTCGCCGGGATTCCTGACGAGGGCAGATTACTCTTTTGATCATTTCTCGGGGCAACATCGGCATTGGTTTGCGGTTGGTTTTGAACCGACGCTTTGTCAGTTGTGTCAGTGGCTGATTGAACGGGAATGTCAAAATCTGGTAGATCGGCCTCGATGACGAGTATGTGCTTGTCATCATCTCTAGGGCCCTTGAATTGGCTTAAGAACCGATTCAGCCCCTGGGCTGAATTTATGTTCATCTTGTGGACATTACTTCGTCTAGTAGCATGGTAAAGCCAGATAGCTCCCTTTTCATCAGGAATCATCAGGACAACATGGTAGTGAAGTAACTTGTAGCCTCTTTGCGCTGTGGACTTGCTGATACTACCGAAGTAAATCTTGCCTGGTTTCATTTTGCTGATGACTTGACGCCATGCTTTCGAGTCATCGAGTTCAAAACCGCGAAGAGAAACGCCATCGTTATTTTTCAGGTCATGGGAGCGGTTGTCCGGCATAATGACCTTAGGATTGTATGCATCGGTAAGATTAAGTATAAGGTCATAGCCAAAGTCCCAGTCCTTACCCAATAAAGATCCGGGACCACTGTTGTTTTGACGGTCACGCGTGACGTCGGTCAAGGACCAGTTCTTGTTGTACAGGAATCGGGAGACGGATACCACTAATCCACTACAGTTTAGCCCTGGTGTGTCGAAACGCCTATTGGTATTGTCAAAAGTGGTGAAAATGCCTTTATCATCAAGAGCCCCGTCATCCCGGTACGGTATACCCACGTGAGTATCCGCTATGTCAACGGGAGTCGATTGCTCAGCTATTTTTTTCTGCCACAAGTATTCCGGAGCATACAATTTGTCGGCCAAAGCTGATGATATGGTGAAAGTAAGTAGGACAAGAGACAGAAAAAACTTCAGTTTAAAATTAGAGGTTTTCACTAACCCTCCAAGTATTTGAGCTATTTTATATTTTATCAATTATAAATTAACTTCGCAAGAGAGTGTTAAACTCCATATTCCGGATAGAAAAAGAAGGAATTACCTCCCCACCTTTAATACGGACCTTCAATAATATTTTTAGGTCTACCTGACTGAGAAAGTTAATCTTCTAGCCAACTTGCCATCTAGCAAAAGTTCGACTTTCCATAGTCCGGGCTTGTGATTGTAGAGAACCGCTGTCGGCATTGAATGAATTCGAGTAGTTCCTGAAGATTTTCTTTCGATTCCCTTTTTGCCCTCACTTTGTGTATCATAAGTAGTTCTTATGGTACGGAATTCTTGGTCAGAAGGGTCATACCATATTGATTCTGCCGTGTATTTGTTGGTTTCATTTCTAGGGATGAAAAACAGGTTGACGGTTTCATTCACATTATGGTCGAAGGTGTCTTTTGCTGCGGCTGAGGAACCTGGTGTAAGGAAAATATCCTTGACCAAATAGTAATTTTCATCTCTTGCAGTGGTTTCTATACCTTTCCATTTGCCCGGATTTATGATTCCGCAGCCTGCTAGGGCGACAGCAAACACTGTTGTTATCAACAGCGCAAGGGCGCATCCTGAACAACTCGTCTTCTTTGGCGCCAATAATCTGATCTGTTTCCAAAGAGTTTGAGAAGCTTGTTTGTTTTCACCACCTTTTTTCAATTCCGATTCCTCACTAAGGCAATTTCGTCGCATTCAGGGAATTTGGGGCAGTTGATACAGTCCGCCCATATTTTATGTGGAAGCAAGCTTTTATCCATCTGTTCAAAGCCTAATCTTTCGAATAGGCGGACCCGGTAAGTCAGCACGAATACACGATTGATACCCATTGAGTCAGCTTCATCGATCAAGGCCTCAATTAATTTGCTACCCAAGCCGGCATTCTGAAAAGATGATTGAACGGCGACAGAGCGTATTTCAGCAAGGTCTTCCCATACAATTTTCAGCGCTCCACAGCCAACAATTTCTCCAGATTCATCGTTAACGCAGACTGTAAAATCTCGGATTTGGGAATACAAATCGGTCATGGCTCTAGCCAATACATGACCAAAACGCGCCTGCTCCCCTATTATTTTGTGTATTGTTTTTACATCTTCTAATTTGGCTTTGCGAATCAATATGTTAAACTCCATCTTGACGCTGTGTAATCATTCTTTCGACATGCTCACGAGCTGGTTTGGTATCTGGTGAGGCGCCAAGCATGCGGGTAAGTTCATCAACTCTTCCTTCACGAGTTAATTCCCTTACTTCGAGAAATGTTCTACCATCCTTTACAGATTTTCGCACTGCCAGATGGTGATCAGCCTGAGCCGCAATCTGATGAAGATGGGTAATGCAAATGGTTTGCTGATTCCTTGCGATTTTGGCGAGTCGCTGAGCGACCGCCACTGCTGTGTGTCCACCGATCCCCGCGTCTACTTCATCGAAAATTAAGGTTGAATAATTATTTTGCTCGATTTCGAGAGTTTTTAGGGCCAACATTAATCGGGATAGTTCTCCGCCTGACGCTATTTTAGATAGTGGTTTGGCTGTTTCGCCAGGGTTAGACTGAAGGTAGAATTCTACTCTTTCCAGACCCGAAGGGCTCATTTGCTCTGAATTGAAGTCATGGAAAACTACTTGGAATTTGGCTTCAGACATGGAGAGAGCTTTGAGTTCAGAGTTCATAGACTTCTCAAGCCTTTTAGCAGCCTCTTCCCTGAGTTTTGAGAGATTTTGAGCTTCTGTCATATATGAGTTGAGATTACTATCAAGCTCATTTTTCTTTTTCTTGAGTTCTCTTTCAAGGTCAAAAATATCTCCAGCGTCTTTGGAAAGTTCATCGAGCATGTTCAGAAGTCCAGGCACGTCAGTAGAATATTTTTTTTTCAATTTTCTAATGGCGCTCAACCTATCTTCGATCCAATCAAGACGGATTGGATCGCTGCGGAAATTTTCTGAAATGTTCCGCAATTCATGCGCGACGTCTTCCAGTCTATATATAGCTTCGTCAAAATTATTTTTGAGTTCCTGTAGTTTTGGATTGGTAGAAGTCAGGAACTCAATAGTTTTTTTAATGTCGGATAGAGCTTCCAATACGCTTCCTGATTTGCCGTACAACAAGTGATATGACTCGTAAGAGCGCTCTCTTATTTGAACGGCTTTTTTTTGCAAATCCCTTTCGGAAATCAGATCATCTTCTTCGGATGGCTTTAACTGGGCAGCTGTCAATTCTTCGATTGTTTCAACGTCGTCTTGGCATCTACGTTGGGTTTCAAGAAAGCTCTTTTCCAGTTTGATATATTCTGATTGAGATTCCTTAAATTTCTTAAAACACTCAATCACCATTTTAACGCTTGAGGACAGGCCTTGACATCGATCCAGGATATCTGTGTGTTCATCTGGATTGAGTAGGACATGGCTTTCATGCTGGCCAAAAATATTGACCAGATGTGGGGCCAATTTTTGAAGCGAACTCAGGGGGGTTAGTTCACCGTTTATTGAGCATCTGGACCGGCCTGAGCTATTAATTTTGCGCGTGATAATTATCTCAGACTCTTCAGACAAGTTTGTCGCTAAATTGTCTAAATTGTCAGAGCCAAAATGAGCTTCGAATAATCCTTCTACCTTTGCTTCATCTGCTCCAGTTCTGACGACATCTGCTGAGGTTTTGGCTCCCAATAATATGCTTAAAGCCCCTATGAGTATTGATTTGCCGGCTCCTGTTTCACCGGTAAGGGCATTGAATCCATCCCGAAATTCTATCTCAACATTATCGATAATAGCAAAATTGGAGATTTTTAAATATCTAAGCATGAAAACTTCAAAGAATATTTAGTATATCATCTTATATAACAAATTTTTCATGTTTGGAAAAGCTTGGCAGGTTGAAACTCTGAAGAGGTTATCGCACCAAGCCCAATTTTGCGTCTAGCACGTCAAAGTAGTCTCGTTTGCGAGATTTAACTATGACAAAAGGAAATGGCGCTTTCTCTACGATGACGGACGATCCTTGAGCCATTGAGATGTGTGTGTGGCCATCGATGGTCATAGTGAAATTTTCACCCTTGCTGAGCGTGAGTTGAATGGGAAAATCGGGTGGAACCAATAGAGGACGTTTTAGTCCTGAGTATGGACAAATGGGTGTTAGCAGAATTCCTTCCACGTCTGGATGCACGAGTGGGCCACCGGCCGCGTAGGAATAGGCGCTTGATCCTATAGGAGTTGAAATTATCAATCCATCGGCTCTTAGTTCAAAGTCTCTACAGCAGCCAACCCTTATTCCGAGGTCTATTATACGGGCTATTCCGGTCCAATGAATTACGACTTCATTGAGGGATTTTCGTTGTCTACCATCTGGAGCGGTCACGGCGAGCATCATCCTCTTGCCGAGGGATGATTTTCCGACGAGGGCGAGCTCAATTTCGTCAAGCGCCTCATCCGGGGCTATCTCTGCCATGAAGCCTACTCTACCAAGGTTGACTCCAAGCACTGGAACAGGTCTGGAATTTAACTGGGCCGCAGCCTGCAAAAGGGTGCCATCTCCACCGAGTGAGATGATGAGATCAACTTTGTCGGCCAAATTTTCTGAGGATTGCGCTGCCCATACGGAGGCCAGGTCAGAGCATGATTTCTCAAATACAATGTTTGTTCCTCGCTTTCTAAGAAATCTACAAATCTTTTCTGCAAGGTCCAAAGCTTGATCAGCGCTACGCTTAATTATGAGTCCGACACTCTGCATGGAGGCTCCATATTGAATAGCGATGAATTGATGTTTGAAGTACCATGAATTAACCACAAAATCCATCAATTTTAGCTGCTATCTGATGTTGTCTGACAAACGGACTTGCTGGATATTTTCTATTGATGTAGGCTTATTATTGCGAAATCAATGCTGAAAAGACAATATATGGACCTTTTTCAAAATTTCTTAAACATGGATCCTAGCAAACCTTTAGCGGATAGGATGAGGCCTCAAACACTCGACTCGTTTGTAGGGCAGGAAGAAATTGTAGGTGAGGGTAAACCTTTAAGGATAGCCATAGAAAAGGATCACCTCTTTTCCATGCTTTTTTGGGGGCCTCCTGGTTCGGGAAAGACTACACTTGCCCAGATAATAGCTAAAGCCTCAAATTCCAATTTTCTGTCATTTTCAGCGGTCAGTGTGGGGGTCAAGGAAATTCGGGAAGCGGCCTCTAAGGCTTCGTATGAATTATCTTCGCGAGGAACCAGAACAATCCTGTTTCTGGATGAAATTCACCGATTTAACAAGGCTCAACAGGACTATCTTCTTCCTCATGTAGAAAACGGAACAATCATCTTGATTGGGGCCACTACTGAAAATCCTAGTTTTGAGGTAAATTCGGCGTTGTTGTCCAGGTTGAGAGTTTTCATACTTGCGCCCCTGAGCCATGAAGACTTGTTCAAGATATTGGAAAAAGCCATTCGGGATAGGGCACAAGGTCTTGGAAAGCTGGAACTTTCATTGGATGAAGATGCGGCGAATTTCATCGTTTCAACGAGTCATGGTGACGCACGCATGGCATTGAACATTCTTGACGTTTCTGCTGCTCATACAAAGGCGCAGGGGCGTAAGATCATAGACCTCAAGACCGTCCAGGAATCAGCCCAATCAACCAACATTCGTTATGACAAGGCTGGAGAAGAACACTTCAATTTGATCAGCGCCCTTCATAAATCATTAAGGGACAGCGATCCTGATGCGGGTCTTTATTGGATGGCCAGAATGTTGGAAGGAGGTGAAGATCCTTTATATATAGCCAGGCGTCTGGTTAGATTTGCCAGTGAGGATGTCGGCCTGGCTGCTCCGCAAGGCTTGAACATGGCCGTGGCCGCCTTTCAGGCATGTCAGTACATTGGCATGCCGGAATGCGCGCTAGCCTTGGCTCAGACGGTGGTCTATCTTGCCTGTTCACCTAAATCAAACAGTCTCGAAGCCGCCTACCTGTCTCTGAAAGATGAAATCAGGAAATCAGGCCCATTACCGGTTCCGATGTGCATAAGAAACGCCCCAACAGAATTCATGAGACAAATTGGTTATGGAAAAGGTTACAAATATGCTCATGACTATCCGGAGGCTGAGGTAGAACAGCAACACCTACCTGATCAGTTGGTCGGGAAAAAGTTCTATTTTCCTACTGATAGAGGTTTCGAAAGAACTATCAAGGAACGTCTGGATAAAAAAGGTAATCATAACGATCCTGGAGACACATAGTTTAGCTGCCTGAGGTTTTTCATGGAAGCCTGAGGGAAGAACCAGTGACGTTCTTACGTGTCTGAGGAGCAATCTCCAAAGTTGTCACTTTGAGTAAAAATTTATCCTTGAAGCGATTACAAATAAGTTTGAGTTAGATTTTTCATGTCAAGACTTGCAACATTGTCCGATGAGCAGCTGATTGAAGAAGCCTTAAAAGGATCGGAGGCGCATTTTGATGTTTTGGTGGAGCGGTACACGCCTCAGATATACCGTCTGGCTCGAGGAATTACAAATTCCCACTCAGAGGCCGAAGATGTGGTTCAAGAAACGTTTCTCAAAATTTTTAAGAACCTCAACAAATTTTCCTCGGACAAGGCTAATTTCAAGACATGGGCTCTAACTATTGCTCGCAATCAGAGTATAAATACCCTTGCGTCCATTAAGCGCAAAGCTCTTCAATTTTTTGGTGATCGTGAGGATGATGATCCGGAACCGGATTTCAGCTTCAATCCGATGTCTTCCGAAGCCCAGGACGCGGAGACACTCATGTCTTTGAAGCAAAGGTTCTATCAATTAGAGGGAGCTTTAAAGAAGATTCCTGAGCGGCAAAAAACGGCCTTAATTCTGAAAACACAGGAAAACATGAGTTACGAAGAGATAGCAAATGTGATGTCAGTATCCGTATCCTCGGTAGAATCCTTGATTTTTAGGGGCCGGAAAAAGTTAATTGAATTATTGGAAAAGTGAAACATTTTCGCGAGTTTTCGGGTGTACGGATGTATATAAATTAGGAGGGAAAGGCCATGAAATGTGAAGACTTCCAAAAAAGAATATCAAAATTAATTGATAAGGAATTGTCTGCTGATTCTATGGACGCGCTACACAGACACCTCCTGAGTTGCGCAGACTGCTCGGAATTCTATGAAAGATCCAAAGACATAAATCATGTTCTGAACTCAGCTATACTGATGGCCCCAAACACTGCTCTTGCACAGAGGGTGAAAGAAAAGATTGCCAATAAGACCAAGGGTTCCATGACCGAAAGCAGACCTATGTTCTGGAGGAGTGTTCCGGTATACGCTCTGGTCGCATTGCTTGCAGTTGGAGTAGGCAATCTGGCCGGCAAAACACTTGTGCATAGCCTGCTCTATCAGAATTCGGAATCCGCTCTGGAGCTCATGATACCCAATGGTACGGAATATTTATCTGATATCTTTGTAGATATTGGACAGGAAGGGCAAGCTCAATGAAACGAGTTTTGTTAATTGGATTGTTTGTTTTTTCTTTGCTGTTGAATTTGACGGTAGCATCTATTGTTGGCTGGTACTACTGGATTGATAGGCCTAGGGTGGTCGCCTCGGTAGCGGATTGCCCGATGCTTGATGAGGCTGATTACAAGAAAATCTCTCAGACGTGGAATGATCAATCCAGATCCAGAATCAGAGAAACGCGAAGACTGTTAAGGGACAAACAGGCTGAACTGATTGATCAGATAGCTGAAACACCTGGTGATATTTCTCAGGCCGAAGAAAAGATAAGGGAGCTAATGGTTCTTCGGGAAAAGTTGGAGAGAGAAGTCTTGGGCCGGTTAAGTAACGCGCTCATTCAATTACCGGAGGACAAAAGAGGAGCTCTAGTTCAATATGTCAAAAACAGATCCTGTATGGGGCCTGGAATGCGCTTCAAAGGCCGTATGGGAAAGGGTCGCGCGTTTGATCAAGACGTTGAGCAAGGCAATGCCCCAAAAGCTCAATAGGTAGTAAAAGCTTTCTAAGTACTTAAATCCGCTGTTGTTTCCTTCCTCGAAGTCTTTATATCAATAACATTTTTCAGCAAATAAGAAATTTAGCGCGAGTTTTTTCGAGTCTGTGGGTAATACATATCAGAGACTATAAAGGACGAGTAGTCCAGTAAACAAAAGGAGACATACAAATGAGTTTTTCCAAGACGATCGTTAGCGTGGTTGCGGTGATGACGCTGGTGGGAGCTACTACGGTATTTGCCTGGGGGCCGGGTGGTGGTTCTGGCGGCTGCGGCATGGGCGGCTGTGGATTTGGCCAGGGCGCGTGTCCAGCAATTGATAAACTAGGGTTAACTGCAGAACAAAAAGATCAAATTAATGCTCTGCGGATGGAGTTTCTCAAGAAACAGGAGGCCCTCAGATCAGAAAAGGCCCAAAAGAGAATTGAAATGCTGGAATTAGCCTCCAAAAAGCCTTTGGATGAGTCAGCTCTGCAGAAGAAGAGAGAAGAGATATGGGCTGTTCAGGACAAGATGAGAGCAGAAGGTAGGGCGATGGGCACAAAGTTTAGATCGTTGTTGACCCCTGAGCAGAAGGAAAAAATGGGCCCTGGCGGTTTTGGTTTCGGTGGATGTGGCAAGAGGGGATTTGGTGGACCTAACGCCGGAAGAGGCGCTGGCTTGGGAAAAGTAGCTCTTAACTCATTCTAATTGATTTATGTTACCGCAAGCTCAAAAACCTGGCTGATGCCGGGTTTTTGTTTTTTACGACTTACTCAGTGTGAAGCAGGTCAAATTTGGTTAATTTAAGGACATTTTGGGAGGACCGACGAGATATCACGCAAGGGTTAGGCTCCATGCCCGTATTCTTGAAGATCCACTGTCACATGCTGAAAACCAAGGTCTTGGAAATATTTTGACACTTGCTGTTTTAGACAGACGTCGTTGATTAGAAGGCGTTGTCCGAAATCGTTTGTGACTATTCGGGCCAAGTTTCCATGATGTCGCACTCTGAGTAATTTGATACCATTTTCCTTGAGGAACCTTTCCGCAGTCATTACTTGCTCTAGTTCGGCTTCTATTATCGGTCTTCCAAATGGAATTCTGGTGGAGAAACAAGGCTCCGCATTTTTTCGTGAAAGATCTTCAAAACCTCGACAGGCAAGTTCTTGTCTAATTTCTGTTTTGTTGATTCCTGCTTGCGCCAGGGGTGTCATGACGCCGAGTTGTTCAACTGCCTTGGAGCCGGGTCGTTCATCGGGGTTGTCATCCGCTTGAGTTCCGTCAAAAATTAGTATTTTCGACTGTTTTTCAGCCAGTATGGCAATAGCTCTATACCTGGAAAGCTTGCAGTAATAGCATCTTAGAGGATCGTTCCGCCTGTACAGTGGGTCATCAAATTCCGGAGCGCTGATGATTTCATGTTTGATTCCTAAATTTCGGGTGAATTCTTCAGAGTGTTGAATGTCCTCAACACGGTCGGTCGGCGTTTTAACCGTTATTGCCACAACCTTTTGGCTGCCACATATCTCAGCGGTTTTAAGTAACAGATAACTGGAATCTACTCCCCCTGAAAACGCCACATATATGATCTGAGCCTTTTGGGCAGACTCAGCAATGATATTTGAGAGTAATTTATTCTTTTCAGGCCATTTCAAGGACTCAGGAGCATCGCTCAAATGATTATTCCGATCACTTAGGGGCATCAATCCATCCTCCCATGACCACTATGTCTTCGAAATAAAATACTGCAGCCTGTCCGGGGGCTACTGAGGACTGTGGTTCAGCAAAAACAAATTCAAGGCTGGTCTGGTCCATTCTAGTTATTTTACAATTGGTGGGCCGAGACGTGGATCTTATTTTAACTTGGAAACATTTGTTTGAGAAAGCCAAGTCTCGTCTTATTATATTAAGGTCGGTGACCAAAGCTCCGTTTGAGAAGGTTTCGTCCCTGGTTCCAATGATCACAGAATTAGTTTGCGAATCAATACGTATAACGTAACGCGGGGCGGGTCCGCACACGCCAAGTCCCTTTCTCTGACCCACCGTGTAATTTATTATTCCATTATGATGTCCGAGAATATTGCCCTGCGTGTCGAGGATTGGTCCTGGTTCAGATTGAATTCCCATTTGTTTCAGAAAACTTACGTAGTCGTCATTTTTAATGAAACACAACTCTTGTGATTCTTCACTTTCAGATAATTCCCGGTCAATAGAGCTTAGAAATGCCCTCATTTGCGATTTTTTCCACGACCCCAAGGGGAAGCAGGTGAATTCGAGTTGTTCCGGGGTGAGCATGAAGAGGAAATATGATTGATCTTTGACGGCATCGTGGCCTTTAGTAAGAGTTACGATATCCTGTTGATGGACAATGTTTGCGTAATGTCCAGTGGCCAATTTTTGACAGCCCAAACTCCGCGCATGATCAGCCAACAGTGTCATCTTTATAAGCCTATTACAACGAGGGCATGGAGAGGGGGTACGGCCCAAGCTGTATTCATAGGCAAAATGATCCAATATTGTTTTCTGAAAGTCATTTTCCAGGTCGATCACATGAAGAGGCGCTTTAATGAGGTTGGCCACTCGCTGGGCTTTGGTTATAGATGCTTCTGAATCTTCAAAAAGTCTCATGTGCAAAGCTATCAATTCATGGCCTTCTTCTTTCAGCAGAAGTCCAGAAGCTGCGCTATCCATGCCACCGCTAATTGCGACGCCAATTCGCATGTTTCTCCCTGACGGTGAAGGGTTAGATCCTGACAAGCTATCTAGATCTGACATCCATTTTTGAATCGGATCCTGGCTGTTTGTTAGGTGGTTGACCAGTTGGATTTGAGACTGGCCCTGAATGTGGGGCCAAAACTGGCTTGATCAGTTGACCTGGCGCAGGGGAATTATTTCTGGTTTCAGGCCTGGGCGGGGCTTGAGGTGGTCTAACATGCTGTTGTTCCTGGCCACTGGGTCCCATTGGGTTTTGATTTAAAGGGTTGAGTGAGGAACTCGAAGTGTTTGGGAAGAATCCGAAAACTGGTCCACCAAAGACAGACTGGTTTTGTAACAAGGCCTGAGCTGGACCTGATGGGCTGGATGCTAAGGATTCAGGTAAGTCCATTGGAGCCATGACGAGAGTCAAACCATCAAATGGGGTGTAAATAGGTTCTCGGACAATTCTCGGAATATTAATGTCTTTTTGGTCCGCAGGATAAGTGAGCATTTCCTTGAAAGTTATCTGAGGGGGTATTGTGAATTCACGCTCGGGCCTGTTTTGAAGCACGTCCTTCATGAAATAAGCCCAAACAGGAAGAGCTGCCCTGGCGCCTTCCTCCCTTCTTCCCAAGGGTCTTTTTTCATCAAAACCAACCCATACTCCGGTGGTGAAATCAGGATTGAATCCGATAAACCAGGCGTCCTCCGCATTATTTGTAGTTCCTGTTTTACCCGCAAGATCTTTTCGTTTCAGGTATTGGGACAATCGAGCTCCGGTTCCCTGACGAACACCACCTTGAAGCAAAGAGGTCATTATGTATGCAGTTTGAGGTGAAAGAGCAGCCTTAGCTCGAGACGGCTCAGCAAGAAGATCATCCTCTTCCCAATCAGCTTGAGACAGCCCTTTAGTTTGGGATGACAAGGCTGACGTGAAGGGGGTTTGAACTGCCGCTGCCTGCCTGACCGTTGGTTTTCTATTTTGAGAAAGGCGGAGGGCAGTTTTCAGGAACTGTTCCTTAAATTCATCCCTCGGGGTAGGAGATGGAATTTCAGCTTCGTCTAACACAGGGGTTTCAGCGTTGTCTTCAAGGACATTACCGAACCTGTCTTCAACACGCTTTACGAGAATTGGTTCCACATGTATGCCACTGTTAGGAAAGACGGTATAAGCGCTGGTCAATTCCATCAGGGTGAGTTCCGATGTCCCCAGGCTCAGAGAGAGGTTGCGGCCCAAAGGTGACGAGATACCCATTTTCTTGGCCAGATCGAGCACCGGACCTAGTCCGACGTCCATTAAAATCTTGATGGTGCATATGTTACGGGACAGCTCCAGAGCGCGTCTGACGCTAATGGGTCCCATGAAATTTCCGCCAGAGTTCTTAGGTTCCCATTCCTCGTCATCGCCTTCTAGGTCGACGACTATGGGTTCATCCACTATTACTGTCGCAGGGCTGTAGCTTTTTTGCTCAAACGCAAGGGAGTAAATTATCGGTTTGAAAACACTTCCAGGTTGACGTTTTGCCTGCACTGCCCTGTTGAACTGAAAGTGTTCACCGGTTGAGCCTCCAACCAACGCCCTAACATTTCCGTTCTTGTTTTCTATGCAGACCAGAGCCCCCTGCAGTCGTGGGTTGTCGTCTAATAGAAATTCCGCAACATCATCTACAAACTTGTTGAATTTCAGGGCGAGGACCTGCCCGACTTTGTAGACAGAGGCAGATGATTTTTGGACTCTCACTCTCCCTTTGAGCTTTTTGCTAATGGCTACATCAAGGAATACCTCACCGGATTTCTGGGGAGTGACTCTTGTGACTACGCCCTGATATATCTTGTCTTCTGTTAAAGTTGGCGTAATGCGTCTTTCCAGCAGATCAGAGATTTCGTTTTGCGGTATGGTTCTTAGAATGGCCAGATGCTTTTGCCTGGTCTTGATCTCATCAAGCCCTCTTTCCATAGCTTCAAGCGCTCTTCTCTGAAAGTCCAGCTTGCAAGTTGTAAAAACTTTTAGGCCATCGTTGTAAAGCTTCTCTTCACCATATTTCCTAATGATGTATCTGCGAACGACTTCGGTGAAATCCGGGGCCAGGTCAAAAGGTCTGACGATTGCCTTTCGGAAGATCAGTTGTTCAGATTTGGCCTGTTCAAATTCTGCTTCATTAATAAATCCGGCACGTTGCATTCTGCCCAAGACAGTTAGTTGTCTCTGGCGCGCCAGTTCTTCACTTTTAAAGGGATTGAATCTTGCTGGGCTTGCCACCAGGCCCGCTAGCAGAGCGGCCTGAGCGGTCGTCAAATGTTCTACTGGCTTGTCAAAATAACCCCTGGCAGCCGCCTCAACGCCGTAACAACCCTCGCCAAGGTAGATTTCATTCAAATATACGTATAGGATCTTCTCCTTACCCCACACTTTTTCAAGGCGAGAGGCCAGAATCATTTCTTTAAACTTACGAGAAAAGGTTCTTTCTCTGCTCAAGAGAAAATTTCGTGTTACCTGCATGGTAATGGTACTGCCACCCTGAGCAATTCTTCCTGCAGCAATGTTTCTCGCAATAGCCCGGAGTATGCCGTAATAATCTACGCCGTCATGTTGGAAAAACCTTGAATCCTCAGCCGCCAGAAATGCGTTGATTACGTTCTGAGGAATCTGATCCAAGTCTACTACGAACCTTTTCTGTTTGTAAAAAATGCCGATGACAGATCCATCGTCGGAGAAGAAAGTTGAGACCGTCTTGGGTTTGTAGGAAACAAGTTCAGGGATTTCAGGGAGTTGATTGGAAATTGATAAATACGCGCCTAAAGTTGCTCCCAATAAAAAAATCGGGATTTGAATGATGATCACTAATGGAATTATAAAAAAGACCGTGAAGACACCTTTAGTCAAGACACGGTGTATGGTTTTTACCATCATATGTTCCTAACGATATTCCTCAAAATCGATAATTCCTGTTTTTGTGACACAAGAACCGTAGATCCTGAACGACATATTTTCCAGAACATAGCTCATACTTCTATTTTTAACAAATCTTCTGATTTAACAATAGCGCCTGAATAAAAATTAGACGCCTGGCTAACAACGTCCACTTCATCACATGGTGGATAGAAATGGGTGAGAACTAGCTTTCTTGCATTTGCCGAGGTGGCCATTTTGCCAGCGTCTGATGGAGATGAATGGCCTGGCATTTGAAAATCCTCCGGCATCGAACATTCACAAATAAAAACATCTGTATTTCTGGCCAACATGGCAAGATCTTCAGAATAAGCCGTGTCACCTGAAATGGTTACACTTTTGTTCCGATCATTTATTCGGACAGAGATGGATGGATGAGAATGCTTTGCGGGTATAGCAATTAGTTCCATGGCTTTCAGGTGAAAATGATCGCTTTGTTCGTCGTGTAATTCTTTTAAGATCAATCTATTGCCTGTAGGGACAATCCATGATCCATATATGTTGACCAACCCATCATAAAGTTGTTCCAATCCACGCGGGCCAACCAGGTAAAAAGGTTCAGTTCTCATTACTCCGTAGGCGTAATTATGGGCAAAAAGCAAAGAAACGAGATCAGAGACATGGTCGGGGTGGAAATGGGTTGTCAAAATGACATCAATTTTCTTGTAATCGAAGCGAGCCTCACACAAACGTCTTAATATTCCGGGCCCCACATCAACCAGTACATTTACCTCGGAGGTTTCAAGCAAAATTCCGGAGGCATTTCTGAGAAGCTGTGGGGTTGCTGTGCCACTACCTAGAATTGTTACTTTCATGGATCCTCAATCCGGACAGCCTGAATAAATGGATCGCAATTTTTCGAAAATAGCCGTTTAATCGAACCGATATTGCCGTTTTAGGTATAGACAGGTCGCCATTCAGGTTACCCCCATGATTAAGAATACCTCAAAAAAGTATTGCAAGGTTAAAAAACGTTGCTTGACTCATCTTAGATTCTGAGGAGAGATGGAAAAGGGCTGAATGGTGAAGATGTCCAGTTAAGGGCATAGTTGTAACCAGGGATGTAAAGATCAAGATCTTGGAATGCTTCCCTTTGCTCAAGGTTTTAACATTTTAAGAGAATTAGTTTCGTGTTTGAGCCTCTGATACCGTAGGCTGTTCCGATCCACTCATTGATACTACACCTGGAGTTATTGTGGAGTGGGCGGGAACGAGATTCCTAGTAATAACTGCCTCGGCTATTGAGCTAGCGACAGTTTTGGACATAGCGGGACTGTAATGAAAGGCGGAAACGTAGAGTGTCTGATTTGCGTTTCTCTGCATATCTGCAAGCCAGATGAAGTTTTGTCCCAAATTTCGATAGTCAGGAATGGCTGAAACAAACTCATAACCACCTTTCAAATGAGGTGAAAAACTGTCATAATCAAAATCCCGAAAAATGTGATGACTGACATCATATCCGTATAAAGGCATAGGTTGCCAGACGAAGACGCTAGTTATACCATAATCTCTGGAGATGGCCTCGATTATTCGTTTGTTTGAGTGATACCGTTGAATTACGTTCCTAAGCAGCTCCGGTCCTGATAAATTCGAATTACCACCGTCCTTGGGTAGGCCTTGGGAAACCTTTGAATCCATAGGCTTGTATAAACCGTTTATCAGCTTATAAACCGGCAGTTCATTGAGTATTCTTCGAGAAAGAGGGATATCGGATTCTTGCATGAATTTTTTGAATTGTTTTGTGTATCCGGGCTCCCCATCAAAAATTATGAATTCGTTGATCCCATCCATAAAAAATGCCATGTTCGGGACATGACCATCTAGCAAAAGCTTCTCAAACAGAATTCGTTCCTGAGACGAAAAGTATGTGGCCCTGCCGAAATTATAGATTCTGACTGGTAATCCAAGTTTTCGGGTCAAAATTTCCTGAAGGTGTGAGGCTACAGTCTCATTGTCAGGCACGCCATAGCCAAAGCTTGTAGATCCTCCAAAGAAGAAGATGACGAAATCGTTTTTGTTTGGAGGCCAAGGTCCTTGATTCCGAGAATGTCTGAATCCATTGACATCCACGTTTACAAATCTTGTTTTGTACGGGGCTTCTTTGAACTGAGTGTAAGTGTCGTATTCCTGAATGATACGCCTGCAGTCATGAATTAACTGATCAATGTCCGATCGGGATAGTTGAGGAAATAGTTTTTCAAGCGCTTCGTTACTTTTCTTGTAGCGCATAGGGGCTTTTTCAAATTTATTTTCGTTGGCAAATGAATCACTGATTTTGTAATAACCCCAGATAGCAATATTGATTAGCGCCAATAGAGCAAAACAATTAAGCGCTATTAAAGACGCTGTAATTAATATTTTCGAAATTACGGATCTCTCAGACTGAAATCTAGACATTTCTCGATCCACTCCATACCTGGAAAACTAATTTATTCAGAATTAACAACACTATAAATAAGTATGAGGTCACTATTTGCAGAGGTTTTCCTGAAATGCAAGAAAAAAAAGCGCTTTTACAATAAAAATGTAAAAAGCGCTTTATAAAACATGTTGTAACGGCGTGTCGGGATCATCGACACTTCGTGAGCTTAATTACTTAAGGCCTGGGTGTCAACTCACATCACCTTCAGCCACCTTGACTCGGATCAGCTTCTTATTGATTTTTCCAACGCTCGTTTTTGGTATCTCAGCAACCTTAAAAAATCTATCAGGAATTGCCCATTTTGATATGGCGCCTTTGTCGGCGAATTCCGACATAAAGGCTTTTAGATTATCCTCGGAGTAAGAATCCTCAAAACCTGCCTTCGGCACGACCATGGCTACAGGTCTTTCACCCCATTTTTCGTGAGGAACTCCAATAACCGCTACTTCAGACACGGATTCATGCTGACTGATGAGGCTTTCGAGTTCGAGTGATGATATCCATTCACCACCAGTCTTGATGACATCTTTAAAGCGATCCGTAATTTTTACATATCCTTCCGGATCCATATTGGCCACGTCTCCGGTATGTAACCAACCACCTTTCCAGAGTTCTTCAGACTTTTCGTCGCTTTTGAAGTAGCCTTGAGTGAGCCAGGGAGCTCTTACAATTACTTCACCGGTTGTTGATCCGTCATGGGGAACTTCGTTTAAATCAGCATCCACTATTTTGAGATTAACTAGAGGAACCGGCAGGCCTGTCTTGGTGAGTATTTCAACACGATCATCTTCAGGTAAGTCAAACATTTTCGGTTTGAGGTTTGCCGCTGTTAATAGAGGACAAGTTTCTGACATACCATAAGCTGAGAGTATTTGAATTCCTAAAGCCATTGAAGCTTTGGCAAGTCCTTTGGGAAGAGCGGAACCGCCTATGACTACCTTCCAGTTGCTCAGGTCAACCTGTTTGGCCACCGGTGAAGAAACCAGCATGTGCAAGATTGTAGGCACGCAGTGGGAGAAAGTGACTTTTTCTGAAAGCAATAATTTCAAGAGCATGGCAGGTTCATAACGTCCTGGATAGACCTGTTTGCAGCCCATCATTGTGGCTAGATAAGGAATACCCCAGGCGTGAACATGAAACATAGGTGTAATAGGCATGTACACATCGGCTGACTGAAATCTTACTGGCGAGGAAAAGGATGCCAGGGCCATGGCCAAACCGAAAGTATGGAGGACTAGTTGACGATGGCTATAGTAAACGCCTTTAGGATCACCCGTAGTTCCTGTGGTGTAAAAAAGAGTGGCTCTTGTGTTTTCGTCGAATTCGGGGAATTCGTAAACATCTGAGGCATTAGCCAACAAAGCCTCATACTCTCCCGCCAGGTCCAATGAGGTCTTGGGGGCAGTTTCACTCTCCTGCATGAGGATAATTTTTTTGACGGTTGTCAAATTAGGTCGAATCGATTCAACTAACGGAATAAACTCTTCATTAACTAACAACACGGTGTCTTCAGCATGATTGATGGTAAAGATTATTTGTTCCGGAGACAGTCTGACGTTAACGGTGTGTAGAGTTGCTCCTAACATTGGCACTGTGAAGAAGCATTCAAGGTAGCGGTGTGAGTCCCAATCCAGGACGGCGACAGTATCATCTGAGTCAACGCCGAGTGAGTTTAAGGTGTTTGCAAGCTTGTTAATTCTTTTGTAAAGATCTCGATAAGTTAGTCGCAATTTGTCTCTGTAGACAATTTCCTGGTCTGGCGCGTAAAGAAGAGGGGTTGTAAGAATCTGCTTTATCAACAAGGGGTATGAATAAGCCGACGGGGTTCTGGTGATAGTCCTTGTTACTTTCTCCATTCAAAATCTCCTCAGTGCTTTTTGATATTCGTCTTGATGAAGGATCACAGGTGTTCGCTGTTGATCGATTTAGACCAGATGCTATTGGCACACGTTCTTGGATATAATCCTACCTTCATTGACTTGTGTGTCAACCAATTTATTAAAAAACAGTCAAGAATATAGAAAGATTTGCCTTGATGAATCATTCCCAGTAGTAAATTGGTTGTGAAGAAATTATTATGATGGCAAATCAGTCTATTTTAAAAAATGAGTTATCAAATTCCTGTTTGCCAGCATATTTTTTCATGAACAGGGCAGGGACCTGGTCAAGATTCATGAGCAAATCTGGTGGTAGGTCTATCCCGAGTTGGCTCATCGCCTCCAATATGGCTTTGGGTTGCGGAGGGCACGTTTTCACGAAGGTAAGATTGTCCTTATGCGGGTGATTCTTGTGGGCCTCATAAAGGCACTTGCCAATTAGGAGACTTTTTTTACCAGGTGTAGGTTTCATAATCTTTCCGGTAAGCACTTCGACATCGTCCCACTTCTTTCCCTTCCATGCCATCGCAATAGATGTCAGGACAGCGCCTGTCAGCACGGAACAATATGTGCACAAGCTCAAATCGTATTTTGGATAGGATATTCCGTTGATTCCCATTTTCACCATGGGTAAAGGCAGTGAGTCGTCTTCATTGTAAGGGAAGGTATATTCATGAAGTTTAGCCAGTTTTTCTACGTCTTCTCCCAAAATTTTTATGTCTGACAGGTCAAGGGGTCGATTCCGTTTTTTTGCGGCATGAACCAAATGTGGGACTTTCTCTCCTGAATAGCCCAATAGTTTGGCTCCAACTAGATCAGCAGAAAAAACATCTGAGGAAGCAACGATGATGTCACTACGATGAGCTTTTCCATCAAAACCTGGACCACGCTCATTGGTGAAAATCCCGTCGATTAACGTCAAGCCCGGTGGTATTCTGTCTGCGAGCATCGAAACCATGAAATTCAGATCGGTTCTGCCATCGGAGTTATGGCATCGTTTACGGGAATTGATGTCAATCGTGCCCTTAATGTTTTTGATGCCTAAGCTGACCACGGTCTGGGCGTGAGTTTTTAATACCGGCAGGTTGACGACAAAGTCGCTGTTTAAAATAGCCGAGCTGAAATTCAGGCTGATTCCGTCACAGATCTGGATTTTTTCAAATGATCCCTCAAATACGTTTAATAGACTTACGCCGTATTTTTTCCTTAAGTTTTCATAGCCAAGTTTTTCAAACGCATCAAACTGCGTAATCTTGTCCTTAGGGTCAAAAACTACCGTTCCTTCCCCTATTGTGATCTTGGAAACTCCCTGTTCCTTCAAAATAATCACTATGTCTTCAACAATCCTTGAGGTAGTGATTACCCCGAACTTGGGAAAGGTTACCGCTTTGCTCCAAAAGACTATGTTTGGTTTGATGAAAACGTGGTCAGAACTTTTCAACCTCTCAAGACCGTTGCAACTCTCAATTAAATTACGAACCGACTCAATGGGTTTGACATATTTTCCAAGTGAAACGACATATTTCGACATGATTTAAAGGCCACCTAAAATTTTTTTGGCTAGATGTAATCTAACGAATATTTCCGATGAAGCGATTGCAATGCTTTGAATCATCCACTGCAAAGAAATACAGTATAAACTCATGGAGTTTCAGTTGAAATGAAAAAATCCTCTAAACAAACAAATCTTCGGAAACCTCAACAGTGAGGTCCTCATCATCCATAAGCCGCTCAAACAATCCGTTTATTTTTCGAGCTTCGTAATGGAAGAAATATTTCATTGTGTGAATCTTGGATCTGTAAAAAGTCTCCGTTTGGACTTTTTCGGACGCTAGTGCTGTTGAGGCGGCCAAACCTTGCAACAGCCACTGCCAACTGATGGCAACTATTCCAAATAATTCGAGATACAATGTAGCGTCGGCCAGGAAATGCTTGATTTTACCGCTCAGAGCTAATGAAGCAAGCTTGACGGTAACAGTTTGAAGCTTGTCCAGCAGTGATTTCATTTTTTCGTGATATGGTTTAAGTTCTTCATATTCTGCGGCTTTCTCTATGGTCAGGTTTACTTCCTCTATGAACAATTTGAGCGCAGCTCCGTTATTGTGAACGACTTTTCGTCCCAACAAATCGAGGCCTTGTATGCCGGTGGTACCCTCATGGATGGGGTGAATTCGTGAGTCACGGTAAAACTGTTCCAGAGGAAATTCATCGCAATAGCCGTACCCACCTAACACCTGCAATCCAGCGCTAACTGACCAAATCCCCATTTCGGACGGGAATGTCTTTGCTATGGGCGTCAGCAAATCCAACAATAATGCGGATCTTTTTCTTAACTCATTAGACTCGGAATGTTTCATGTCGTTATAATAGGCGCACTGCAATATTAGAGACAGAGCGCCTTCAACTATGGATTTCTGAAACAAGAGCATACGTTTGACATCAGCGTGTTCAATGATCCTGATCGGAGGACTCAGAGGGTCTTTGCTTGCAATATCTCGTCCCTGGGCTCGCTGTCGAGCATATTCCAAAGAAGCGTAATATGCTGCCGAGGCGATGGCGGCCGCTCCAACTCCCACCTCAAGTCGAGCCTCATTCATCATCTGAAACATATAACTCAATCCCTTATTAGGCTCGCCCACCAGGTAGCCAAGGCAATCATCATTGTCTCCAAAAATTAGATGGGTGATAGGGGCCCCTTTATATCCAAGTTTATGATATACGCCGGTGCACAGGACGTCGTTAGCAATCAATTTGCCTGTGCCGTCCAGTCTCTTTTTAGGAACGACGAACAATGAAATTCCTTTTGTCCCAGCTGGAGAACCTTCAATTCTAGCAAGTAGAAGGTGAACTATGTTTTCGACACCATCATGTTCACCAGCGGAGATAAATACCTTCTGGCCCTTGATTTTATAAACACTCGAATCGATTTGAACTGCTTTCGTTGTTATGTCCGCCAGGGAACTTCCGGCCTGTGGTTCGGTTAGCGCCATGGTTCCTTGCCATTCGCCCGAGAACATTTTAGGAATGAAAGAATCCTTTAGAAAGTCTGAGCCGAAGGATTCAATCAAATGAGCAGCTCCTGTGGTTAAAAGAGGGTAAACCGACGCAGAATAATTTGCCGCGGAAAACAGAAAACCGCATGCGGTTGTTATGGTGAAAGGCAGCTGTTGGCCGCCGAGTTCGAATGGAGCGTTGGCCGATATCCATCCACCTTCACCACATTCCTTCATGAATGATCTTACGAGTTCATGAACTGAAACAGTAGAATTTTGATAGGAAGGTGGATTTTTGTCCATTTCAGATAGTGATGGAAGAAGAGACTCAGTAGCTATTTTATCAGCTGTCTTGGTGATCAAATCGAAAGTCTCTCTCGAATGTTCGGAAAAGTACGGGAATTTTGTTAAAGATTCCGTTTTAAAGACTTCGTGAAGAAGAAACTGTATGTTTTCAAGGCTAGCGAAATTTTGTGCCATCGTATTCCTCTCATAAAAAATATGGCTGTAATCCTAGTATTAAATGAGAAAGAAAATAAACAAAAAAGGCGCCAGGGTGGCGCCTTAATTTGATCGGCTATGTTCTTGTAAAAAATCTCATAAGGAAGCGATGGAAGTACGATCCTACAAAGAAGTGTTGAACATATTCAAGTAAATGATTTTACTATTTTTCTTTGACCTTCCACTCTTTCCAGACATTTCCGACGAGTTCAGGCCTAGGCTTTAAAGTCGGTTGACCAGGGGTCCAACCGGCCGGTATCACTTCTCCTGTGGCTCTGTTGTGTTGAAAAGCCTGAAGCTGTCTTACCAGTTCCGAAAAATTTCGGCCGACAGGCGGAGCCAAAATCTCAACAGCCTGTATAACTCCATCCGGATCAATTATAAATCTGCCGCGGATGTCGACACCACCCTTGGCATCGTAAACACCGTATATTTTGCCTATGTTTCCCCCCGCGTCGCTGAGCAATGGGAAAGGCAGTCCTTTAGGAATCATCTTTGAGAGTTCAGTCTGGTCCCAAATCTTGTGAGAGAAACGACTATCAACGCTCATTGCTAGCACTTGAGCATCCAATTTTGAAATTTCGTCATATTTTGCGCCAACTGACGCTATTTCGGTAGGTCAGACAAAGGTAAAGTCTCCCGGATAGAAACATAAGACAACCCATTTACCCTTGAAATCGGACAGTTTAATATTCTTAAAACCACCATCCTGATATGCTGGCGCCTGAAAATCCGGAGCAGGAGAACCTACTCGTGCCATTACCGGACTTTGAGGAGCATTTACCGTTTCAGCCTTTAGGGTTCCAGAAGCGGACTGGTTTTGGCCTATTGGACCGGCGGCCGGTTCGACACACTCATCGACAGGCTCTTTAGCTGCTGGAGTAGGCTTCGGGTCAGCGGCAAAAACCGTTATCCCTACGGACAACAGGGCCACCAACGTCAGAGAAAACAAGATCCTAAAAAATTTCATTCCGAAATTTCCCCCTTTCTAATATTACGCCATGCATGTACAAGCAATGGCCAGGTTCACATCAGTAAATTCTGTTCGCAAGACAAATTCATGAATACGTATTATTACTATTTAGGTATTTGATACTAACAAATTATCAAACCTATATTCTATAAGATATAAACCACCAAAAGACTATTGGCAACATATTTTTACTTATTTCGGAGGTAGATTTAACAAATACTTAATTGAAACGCAGAACAATGATTGAACAATTACTATTCTCCTTAGCAATAATTAAGAGAAACTTCTTCACAATCGATTAGAATCTCAGGCTATTTAGTTTTGAACTGGAAAATCGATGAATATGTCTGGGAGGATGGTGTTGGCTCCCCGAGTAGGACTCGAACCTACAACCTAATGGTTAACAGCCATCCGCTCTGCCGATTGAGCTATCGGGGAACATGTGTTTAGATACGGCGCCAATAAATGCCGTTTGTCAATTATCCAGTTATTTTGTCCAAAAATTCCTTGTTTGTCAATTCTGAAATATACTTGGTTCCAAAAAAGTTTTTGGCGTAATTTGTCAGAATGCGTATTTTACAGAGGTATTTCGTTTATTAAAGATTAATTTCGGTTCTTTTAGCACGCTTGAGAGATGAAAAAATATTTATTCAGCGGCCCATTTTTTCATGGATGGAACCTCCGCCAATTCCCATGCCTCGGATATTCTTGATTTAACGAAGTATTCGAACAGATCATCCACCAGGCTCATGCCTTCCTCTACTAAAGAAATTTTTTCCAGAAAGTTTCCCTCCGCTTCCAAATCAGCGTCTCTTTCGTCAGAAGGCAGGATGGCAGGAGTTTTGAATGAACCGAATGACAGCCAGGTTCCTTTCAAGACCATTGTGAACTCGTTTTCATCGCCTTTGAGGGATATTCTGGCCTCTTCAATCTTTTTGCCTTCCCTTAATGCGGCTAAACCTTCTCTAAGCTCCGAATATTCGCCTTTTATTGAAACCGTCTGCGGAGTTTCCACATCTGAGAGGTCCAGGGTCATTCGATCGAGAAATATTACCTGAATAGGTTTTTTACCCGGGATTTCAATAATTCCACCCGTTTGATCAGACTTGAACCACAGCCATGTTAAGAACTCTCTTCCCAAAAACGCTTTTTCTCTAAGTATATCAAGAAAATCCATTTAATTACCTCAGAATTCATGTTGACTATTTTGTCGAGGAGTAAAATCAGAAGCCTTGAGTTTTTCGAGCTTGGATTTGTCCATTTGGCTTGCCAAGACCTCTTCTGCTTTTAGATAGGGTATGAGAGGGATCAAGCTCAACCCGAAACTTTTCTTGAAATGATCCTCAAATCGTTCGCGAGCTTTTATCGAAAGGCTTGTGAAATAGACAATCGATTTTGAGGTATCCCAGACGAAATCAAAAACCTGTATTGATGGAAGCACCTGTTTTTTCAGAACTTCTTTTACAGTTTCTTTGAGTTCCTTTCTTTGGTTTGAGGATAGTCTTCTCTGGCCTGTTTCTTTTAGCAGTTTTCTAGTCTCTTTTTTCAGGTGAATTTCGAGGATACGAGGCGGAATTCTTACGGTGTCCACTCTCAGGGAAAGCGCCACGTAATTACCGTATAGATATGAGGCTCCGGTGAATTCGTATTCTGAAAAATCTTCTATTGAGGTCCAACCCACTCCGATAAGTTCTCCAGGACTATCAATTTCCCTGAACGAACCTGATTTTATACCGGAGTCGACGGCTTCCCAGAAAGAAACATTCATTTCTCCCTTTGTTTTGTATCTCATCATAGATGTTGATCTTGAAAAAAAACCCATGTTCGGGACACCCCTAGTTTTTTTAGGGCGTCATAGATAAATTCGTTATGTAACGCCCAGTGAGAATTTCAGGAAAAATTTGTTTTTGTCAAAAACTTTCACACTAAGATGCAGTTCATACCATCCTCATCGGATTACGGGTCATCACCAATCGAGCTAGAATGGATGAAGCTGCATAAAATCTCGGACATTTTTCTTGATGTCAGCCTCTGATCCCCAATGAAAATGATCGTGACCTTTCAGAAGCACAGAGATACAAGGATCTGGGCAAATCTTTATGAGTTCATTATATTTCTGTATAGAGCAAACGAAATCATTGTCGCCTGCGATCATCAGTTTAGGGCGTTTCTCAGAGCTTAGAAAGCTGAAATCATACATATCAACCGGAGGCGATATCATGATTAAACGTGATGGTCTTTCATCAGAGGCAGCTGTTTTCATGGCGACCCAACTGCCGAAGGAGTAGCCGCTCAAAACCAATTTTGATCGGTCAAAACGGCTATCAGAACACAATAGATCCAGGCAGGCCGTGACGTCGATCGTCTCTGAGATTCCTTCGCCGTGCTTTCCGGCGCTTTCCCCCACACCCCGAAAATTGAATCTTAAGGCAGCGACGCCACTGGATACAAAGCTTTCACAAAGAGCCGATACAACGTTGTTAGACATGTTCCCACCATACAATGGATGCGGGTGGCAAACCAAGGCGGCGGGCATTTGAGGGCCTGTGGATTCTGGAATTTCCAGGACTCCCTCAAGGGTCACTGAGTCAGCGCATTTTATAGTTACATTCTCTTTCATGATTCAATTCTTCAGGTGGAGGTTTAGATTCATATCTCAGATTTTTACACCAAAACTTATACATGTTCTTTGGGCAACTTTACAGTGAAAGTGGCGCCTGAGGCTGATTTCGGTTTGACACAAATGTCGCCACCATGGTTTTTGACTATGGCATAGCTGATGGCCAGGCCTAGACCCAAGATAAGTTCCTGGTGTGATTGCCTTACGGTAAAAAATGGATCAAACACGTTTTCTATCGTCTCTTCAGAGATTGCAGGCCCAAAATCCTCGAATTGTATTTCGACGAAATCGTCCGAACTTCTCACATCAATGTTTAGGTTGCCAACACCATCCATTCGTTCAATAGAATTAACCATTAAATTAGTAATAACTTTTAGCAACTGACTTTTGTCGACATTTATTTCGGCTAAATTTGGGTCGAATTTAGTGTTCAGATTGATTCCTGGATATCTGTTTTGAAGGTCAAGCCCCTTCATCGCGTTCTGAACGATATCAGGAAGCATTTGAAGCGATTTTATCGGAGGTGTTTCATGGGAGAAATCCAGAACCGTCTGAACGATTCCTTTGGCGATATTTGTTTGCCTGACTATTGTCAATAGCTTTTCACAGGTTTCAGCATCCTCCTGGAACTTGTTTCTAAGAAGGTTGGCAGATTCGAGGATTTGACCTAGAGGCTCTTTCATTTCATGGGCAATGCTTTCAGCCAATTTACCGAGGGACGAGAGTTTTTCGGACCTCAGTAGCTGTTTTTCCATTCTCTTTTTTTCCGTTAGATCAGTAAAGATTCCTACGGAGCCTGTTTCTTGGCCACCCTCATAGAGCAGCGCCGCTGATATGTATACCGGAATTGTTTTTCCACTCTTGTGGAGAATTTGAATTTCTCTTTTCTGCAGGAAACCCTTGCCGCCAAAATCCTTCGATCTCAAATCCTTCATTATTTGTCTGGCTACTCCGGGCGGATATAAATTGATGATATTCATTTTTCCTATGACATCCTTTTTCGAATGTCCCAGGAGCTTTTCTGCTGCAGAATTGAAGAGAATGATCTCACCACCTTTTCGGATGCAGACAAGCGCATCCGGGGAGTTTTCAATTATGTTTTCCCTGAAGGTATAGGCTCTTTCCAGTTCAATGTTTGCTTCCCTAACGAGGGTTTCGAGATTATACGTGTATTGCCTGAGTTTCTTTTTGAGGTTTAATTTTTCGAGCGCTCTTTCTATCGACAATGAAATCAGTTCATCACTCACCGGTTTGACAAGAAAATTTGAGGCTTCCCTTCTTAGGCATTCGATCGCCATTTCCATGTCACCATGTCCGGTAATGACAATCACTTCTACGTCGGGATTAATTTTTCGAATACGATCGAGGACTTCTATACCACTCATGCCAGGTAATTTTACGTCTACAAGCGCTATTTCAGGGAGTTGTTTTTCAAAAATGTCTAGAGCCTCCGGTCCGTCTGCGGCTTCCAGAACTTCATAACCGTCCATTTCCAGTGTCATGCGTAACAACTGGCGAATCCCGGCTTCATCATCGACCAAAAGTATTTTTGTCATGTTTGATCTCCGGAGGTAAAAACAGGGAAAGTTAGCCTGAACCTAGCTCCGCCTTGATTGATATTTGAAACGTCGATTGTACCCTTGTGATCTCTAACTATCTGGTAGCTGATAGCCAATCCAAGTCCGGTGCCTTCCCCGGATCGCTTCGTCGTGAAAAAAGGCTCGAATATTTTTGACCTGTAATTATCCATAATTCCGGGTCCTGAATCAGAAAAATCTATGATAACATTCCTGCCGTCGGTGGCGCTTTCTATTTTGATCTTTTCTTTCTTATCACGCGACTGTTGAGGATCGCAAACGTCTTCCTTGCTCAAAATCGCATCTCGAGCGTTCACCAGGAGGTTTACAAATACCTGTTCCAGTCTGTTGGAGTTGCCCAATATTTTCGGAAGAGATTCATCCAATATTAACTCGCACACTATTAACCTGGATTCCAACTGCTTGTCCATAAGGCTTACCGCATCGATTATGGTCTTGTTTACATCTACCAGAGACATTGTTTCATCAGATTTCCGACCGAATTCGCGTAACCGGTTTATTATCCTGGTCGACCTTTCTACACCGTTTCTCAGTTCCATGAGTATTTTTTCAAGATCATCGTTGGTTAGGGTTTTTCCCGATTTGATCTTCTTGGCCAGATAATCACAGCCCAGTCTTATGATATACAATGGCTGGTTAAGCTCATGCGCTATTCCTGTGGCCATTTCTCCCAAAGTGGACATCTTGCTGGAATGGATGAGTCTTGCTTGTTTCTCGAGTCTTTCTGTGGTGTCCCAAACGGCTGCAATGACCGCGGAACGACCTTGATACGTTCCTTGAGTCGCCTGGAAATTGACTGTGAAGACTGAGCCGTCTTTTCTTTTGTGCTGAATTACGGGCGGAAAACCTTCAGATGATGAAAAAGATGTTTGAAGGGCGTCTCCAATTTGATCACGATCGCCTTCTACAGCCAGGTCTGAAAAACGCATCGACAATAGCTCATTTCTGGAGAACTGATATTCCTCTATGGCTCTTGCGTTTACATCCAGAATTCTGGAATCACGGTTATCGATTACAAATATTGGGGAGGGACCGTGATCAAAAAGAAATCTGTAACGGGACTCTGAATCCCTTATTCTGTCTTCTGAAGCCTTCAGGCTTGTCAGCATCCTGTTAAACGATGCTGTCAATCGATATATTTCATCGGTTGAGGAGAATGGTTCAGTTCCAATAGGCGAATCAAAAGAGCCTGACGCTGCTTGTCCATCCAGTTCGTCCAGGATGCCGGCTGATTTCTCTCTGCTGACTTCATCGGCTTTTTTTGTAAGTTCGTGTAGAGGCAAAGTTATGAGTTTGCACAATCGGTCTATGAACAGCCACCCAAGGACTATCACCACTATGCTGGACACAAGATGAATGGCTTTTATGTTCTGGATGACCCTCGAATCAAGGCTTTCAAGAGGAAATACAAGAAGCTGCAAGACGATCCCAATTACAATCAAGACTCCTGAAACTACGAAAAGAGTCGATAGTAAGAGTCTGTTTTTGAATGAGTATAAAGATTTGATTTTTGAAGTGACAGCTTTAGGGGCCCTAGAAAGAGTTTTCTCTATCCACCTGTAAGGCCACAGTTTTACATAGTAATCAATGAACGCATCATTCTTGATATGATGCGAGGCTCCATTGGGTGTAGGGGAGTGCGATCCGGAGTTCTCGGTCTCAGAAGTACGACTTGTTCTGTTGCCTAACATGAAGTTTCCTCGTAATTGCAAAAGCCGTGCATAGAGAAAATCCACATGTCAAAGTTGTTCCAAACCATAGTGGGGACAGACGACTACATTGATTGTAAGGGCTTGGAAGAATTTTTCATAATGATTTTTGGTTATTCAGGAAAAATTTGGTGTCAGGTCGCTATGATGTTGTGTTTTAATCTCGGATAATTAATTTTTGAGATAACAGTATAAGGTTTTCATTTTTTGAGAGTTAAATGAATCAAAATATTAGATTTTGTTTCAAGGCTCCGCTAAATGTCAGGACATCACGAATGAAAAAGTTTTTGATTGTTTTGTTAATATTGCTGACTTACGGGGAGTTATCGTTGGCGGATAATAGAGACTTGTTGAAAGAATGTCCCGATCGACCGAACTGTGTGTCTACTACGAGTTCCTCAGAGCGTTCCAGGATGGAACCGATTGCTTTCAAGGGGTCAGTTGATGACGCTCAGAAAACGCTCGAGTCAATCATAACCTCAATGCCCGGGGCCAAGATATTGAAAAGTAGGCCCGGAAGGCTCATCACAACATTTACCTCATCAGTTTTCGGTTTTGTGGATGATGTAGAATTTGCCCTGGACGACTCTAAAAAATTGATAAATTTCCGTTCAGCTTCCAGGGTTGGCTATTACGACTTTGGGGTGAACCGTCGCCGTATGGAGGCAATTACAAAAGCATTCAATCTAGCTCAAAGTGAGTAATAGCGTTAGTCAGGAATTCCTGACGCTATAATTTTTTTTGAATAGGCTTCATGCAATTATAGTTGTAGTCCAATTAGTCTTGCTGCATTTTTCCACAATATGGACTCTAGTAACTCTTGAGATAATGGTAGAGCTTTGAGTATCTGAACTTGTCCTGAGATCGAAGGCACAGTCGGCCAGTCACTTCCGAATATGAACTTGTCTCTCAATTTTTCGATGTGGGGAAATATTTCGGCAATTTTCCTTAGAGGTATGCCTGACAAATCTATAAACACGTTCTTATGACGACGCAACATCCATTCGGCCTGAGAGTACCAGAAGGGGCGCCCACCGTGACACATTACAATTTTCAGGTGTGGAAAATCATCTGCTATATCGTCCAGTAGGAGTGGGTCCGCATACTTTATTCTCGTTCCTTTGAAAATTGAAGTACCGGTGTGGAACATTACGGGAATCCCGAGATCTTGAGCGGTTTCGTAGGCTGGTAATATGCGCGGATCATCGGGCCAGAAGTGCGAATAAGAGGGTAATAGTTTGAGTCCCTTACACCCGAGTTCTTTTATGCATTTTTCTACCTGATCAGCCGGCTCCGGACCTTCATACATGCAAATTGAGCCGAATGGCACTAGTCTTTCGTGGTTTTTGCAAAAGTCTGATAACCATTCATTGGTAACCACTCCCGTAGCCTTTGGAGCGTATTCTGCGAGGCAAACGCCGTAGTCAACACCTTGGGAAACCAGATAATCGTCAAAATCATCCGGGGTAATCACTTCGGCATAACATTCCAGAAATTCAAGGTTTGTTGTTTCGAAATACTCGTTGACCCAAGGGTTCCATTGACTAGCGCTGGCAGCATGGAGGTGAATATCTATCAACGGCATGAGTGTCTCTCTTTTCAGAAAATCAAAGGCCTAAAATGAAAAACCCGAATAATCATTCAACAATGCAAGGCCTGAGAATATAGAATCGCACGGCGTTATCACTATCCTAATTCTATGGCAAGTTCATATCAGAAGTGATAGTGTTTTTTGAATGTAACTCATTTGCGCAAAATATTTAAGAGTACAAACATGAATGAAGAACTATCAAAACCATTTCCTCTCATTGATTCGCACGCTCACTTGGAACTTGAACCGCTCGTTAACGATACTCATAATGTTGTAGACAGAGCCAGAAAAGCCGGTCTGGTAGCCATAATCACTGTTGGGATTGATATAGAAGATTCTCGCAAAGCCATAGAAATATCGCACGAATTCGACGATGTCTTTGTCAGTATAGGGTTCCATCCACACAATGCGCAATTTGCAGGCGATAAAGATCTTCAGACTATTGAAGATATGGCGGTTGATCCTAAAGTTGTTGGTTATGGTGAGATAGGGCTGGATTTTTTCAGGAATCGATCTCCCAAGGACGTTCAAATCAGAATATTTGACGAACAGATCAAGATAGCGCAGAAATTGAATAAGCCAGTGGTAATACACCTTAGGGATGCCTATAACGAAGGCTTAACGATGCTGGAGAAGGCAGCGCCGTTCCCTGATTCAGGAGTAATTCACTGTTTCTCAGGGACTCAAGAAGACGCTGAACGCGCTTTGAGGCTTGGTTTCTATATTTCTATTCCAGGCACAGTCACCTACAAGAAAAACGACCAACTACGTTCTATTGTCAGCAAGATACCGGAAGATAGGATTTTGTTGGAAACAGATTGTCCGTTTTTATCGCCAGAGCCTCTTCGTGGTAAAGACAATGAACCGTCATTCATTGTTAATACCGCCAGGAAAGTATCAGAAGCTCGGAGAATCACACTTGAGCAAACTTGTCAAATCACGACAAAAAATGCCATAGAGCTATTCGAGCTGCCTCCATCTGTCCTGAACAGAGCGCAAAGATCTTGACAATAATCAAACAATCTTGGTAATTGTACAAGGATTGGTCCCATCGTCTAGCGGCCTAGGACATCGCCCTCTCACGGCGGAGACAGGGGTTCGATTCCCCTTGGGACTACCAA
>CALGLN010000090.1 GCA_937930835.1 uncultured Desulfomonile sp. | reverse complement strand
ATAAAGGCCATGTACAAGGGCGGAAAATGATATGTGAATTCCAAAAGCAATGAAATTCCCGTAATTAATTATCTGGAATTACACTGACTACCCCGATGTTATCACCCCTGTGTGGCGGGCCTGACGGCCCTATTGAACGCGTTTCTTGTCACAATTGGGAGCCTTTCTCAAATAATTCAGGAAATGCACCACCTCCCCAGACAGCATCATCAATGGACCGCCGCGATTCTGTAATTCAGCCGTGAATAGCACAGATTTAGAGGACGCAACCGAAGGAGGGGCAATTAAAAATCGAGCGCACAACTTTTTCATTCGCCGTTGGTTTCGCTAGACCGTACGAATAATTTCCGAAACCTGGCTCAGCCCTTATACAACAATCAGGTACCCGACGATCCAAAACCGCACTAGGAGATATCGGTTTTTTCAAGAAATAGGTATGATATGAACCATGAATAGAAAGTCGGACGATTGCAGACACATACTCGCGCTTTCCGGGGGTAAGGACAGCGCAGCGCTGGCCGTATACCTTAAGGATAAGGTCCCCAATCTCGAATACGTGTTTTTGGATACAGGCCAGGAATTACCTGAAACCTATGACTTTCTTCATAGAATGAGAGCCATATTAGGTATAAAGGTTACCGTGATCAAACCGAAGAGAGATTTCGATTTTTGGTTACGGATATTTAATGGTTGTTTGCCCTCGCCAAACAACAGATGGTGCACACGCGAACTTAAAATTCGGCCCTATGAAAAGTATTTGGGCTCAAGCAAATGCTTTAGTTACGTGGCTATAAGGGCAGATGAGGATCGAAAAGGTTATGGTGGTTTAAAACAAAACATCATCACTGAGTATCCCTTCATCAAAGACGGCATAACACGTGCTGACGTAATCCGCATACTCGAAGAATCCGGCATCGGTATGCCGGACTACTACAAATGGCGAAGCCGCTCGGGATGCTATTTCTGCTTTTTCCAAAAGCCCTGTGAATATGTGGCGCTGAGTCGGTACCATCCGACCCTCTTCGAAAAGGCATGCGCTTACGAGTCAAATCATTTGGATGGAAGGGCTTACACCTGGATTGAAAGATCGAGCTTGCGGGAGCTGATTTCAGAACGTTGGGTTGGCGCGTGCGCTGTTAATGTCAGTTTCGCTCCCAAGCGGATTACACGAGATAGAAGACTCTGTGCCCGTTTAGCCGAATACGATGCTGATACAGCCCTGATGTCTCAGGCTCTTAAAAAATATTAAGCAGCGTCCCCGCAAAAAGTGTAGCCAATGATGAACCGGAAATGGAGTTGTGTTTTTAAAAATACTTAATGCGTTTACCCCTTTGGGTTTTAGATTTGAAAAAATACCTTTTGATACCGAAAAGAATTCTGTCCATGAGCAGGCTTCGATAGCTTGGTTGGGACCAAAACGGCCGCACGACGCTCGTTAGGGTGAATGTGCCTGCGAGCCTATCCAGTGTAAAAAAATCATCTTTCTTATTGCTCAAATAATTCAACGGCATATCCAATAACTTACGTACAACTTTTTCAATCGGGAATGATGCCGGATCGGGATGCGCAGCCATCTCCTGGTAGTCATGCAGATATTGGCGATTTGCAAGATAATAGTCCTTGAAGTTGGCAGCGATGTCATTGACATGCCACTCATACTGATCAGATGGAGTGTTCAGCAATATGTTCAGCACTACCATCTTATAGGATCTTGTGGGATGCAGATCTTTCTCCAGGTGCTTCAGGAACAACTCTCCGGGCGTATCCAGCAAATCTTTCTCATAGGCCGTAAGATCGTTAAAATTCTCTTTGGCCCTTAACCATCCATCGAATTCCTTGATGAATACATAAGGGTCATGAGCCGTTGGATTCGCAAAAAAATCCATGATTGCCGGTGACCGCTGCAGCTCCGAGCGCATTTCGTCGTATAGTAAGCCTAGGGTCTCTTTCCTATTGGCTGGTCTCAGCACACGGCGGATCTCGTTATCCCAGACGCGTTGGACCTCAGTCGAAGCGCTGATGTAGCAACCCCGTGGTGGACTGAATTCAGTTAACGGTTTCTTGGAAGACTTGTAATCCGCCGGGCTGTGAAGGCCTTGAAAAAATAATGGGACCAAGTATGAATTTCTGAAATTACCGACAAAGTCCAGGCATACCAGGAATTGCTTGTCGGGAGTCAGACGAAGTCCTCGCCCGAGCTGTTGTAGGAAAACAGTCAAAGACAGGGTCGGCCGCAGTAACAGAACATGCGAGACGGCAGGTATATCAACGCCCTCGCCAAATATATCAACAGAGCATATGACCTCTAATGGATGGTTCTCGTCCTGTAAATCGTCAATGGCCCTCTTGCGTGTGGCATCGTCGTCATCACCAAGCAAACTAACAGATTCAAAGGCGGCGGCTTTTAACTTCTTGGCCATGTATTTAGCGTGCGCTCGAGATGAGCAGAATGCCAGGGCTTTGATTTTTCCAGTCGATGGTAGAAACTTCCGCAAGTTGTTGATGATCAACTCGGCCCTGGTGTCATCGATCAGAGCCTGATCTAATTCGGCCTCATCATATCCAAAACCGGTCCACCGTATGCTTTTATAATCGGTCGGATCGAAAATCGCAAAATACTGGAAGGGGACGAGCAACTGTCTGTCAATGGCGTCAAACAGCCTGATCTCATAAGACACGTCATAGTCGCAGTTAGCCAGAACGTCCCGGCCATCCATCCGTTCGGGCGTGGCGGTCAGGCCCAGTAAGAACTTGGGCCTGAACCAATCGAGGAGTTTCTGGTATGAATTGGCTGCGCTGTGATGAAATTCGTCTACCACTATGTAATCAAAATGGTTCCTCGCAAATTGCATATATTTAGATCCGGATACCATGCTTGGGACCATGGCGAATACGCTTGCCCCGGGAGCTAACATTTGTTCATACTGTTCTTGGCCTGTGCTTCCTGTGAGGATGTGACCGAAAGATTGGTCCCGTAGCAGTTTGCGATATGCTTCGGCTGCCTTGCTGATAATGGTCTCGCGATGCGCAACGAAAAGTAGATTCGACATTTTGCTTTGAACGAAATCAAATGCGGCCAAATAGGTTTTGCCTAAGCCAGTGGCGGCGATCACTGCCGTCTTGTTGACTCCCAGCGCTCGTTTGTCCGCAAGGTTTTTAAGTGCTTCAACTTGGCCGGCGCGAGGTTTCGGGACGGCGTCTGGAGGTGGCGTTAAAACGTTGACGGCCTGTTTACGGAACTGCTGTGCTATACGCCACCGATGCGAATACGCACTCAGGAACGAGTCATTTAGGTCGGTAGACTCACGTAACTAGTATTTTTCAAAAGCATCATTGCCCTTCTGAAAGGCTGTTTGATTCCCTTCGAAGAGCGCATTCGTTTCAAGTCGAGAGTAATAATTCCATTCGCAATTGCCGTTCAACCCCGCCGTCGTTAGGTTGGATGAGCCAATGATCACAGAATGTTTTCCGTCCTTTTTTTCAAAGAGGTAGCATTTGACATGGAATGGATTTGGTGGTGTGTCAAAGACCCTATATCCGTCCTCCTCACAGGGATAATACACACGCAGTTGTAACCCTGGGACGACGGATTGGAGATGAACGAGATCATCGGGATTGTTAAAATCGTTCATGACTGAGGTCAGTAGCCTTAGTTCCCCACCCTCTCCAATAAATTCAGCAAATGGATCAAGCAGCAAATTGATCATTTGGCGAGATACGAATGCGGAAATAAGATTGGCCCTCACCGAGGTTTTTAATTCACATTTCAATACTGTCAAAAGATCCGGCGTGCTGTCCTCCGTCACAAGCACCACGGGTGCGGGATAATCAGACTCAAATGTCGGCGCATGAAACGTGTCTATAGTCGCATCACCAATCGCGCATTTGAGGTTTGCGTTCGGATTTTCAAACAGAGAACTGGATATCCCTTTGAGGACAGATATCTCTCTTAAACCCCTAAAGCACTCAACCACGGCCGCATCAAAACTATGTTGATCGACAGCAATCACAGATTCTGAGCAAGCCTTCAATAGTCGACCATACCAGTAACTAAGTATTGGGTCCTTTTCGCTATCTGAGTTTTGATGTTTCATGGATCAACCCAATCAATGGTGTACGCAAGGGGCAGTTTGCTGGGCATAATGCTTGGTTTGCGGACAGGTCAGCCAATGTATTCGCGTTTTATGACAACCTTCTCAAAACGCAGGTATGCCAAATGATTCCGCCACGATCAAGCCCATCGGCATTATCTAATTCGCGGAGTATCTCAAATTTCTCAGAAAACTGCAGCCCTATGATTTTGGAAAGGTTGACTGATGTCATGAGGCGGTCGTGACTGTCACGACTTTCATTTGACACATCATCGCGTTCACGGGGTGTCGATATTAGGCATCGACCCTCCGGTTTGAGAACACGGCTGATCTCATTTATAGCCGGGCCTATATCGGCAATGGGCAGATGCATCAACACGGCAATAGCAAGGATGCCGTCGAATGTTCCGTCGGCAAATGGCAAAGGCTGTGGTAGTCTGTAAACAAGCGCCCTGCCGGCCAGTGCGCCATGTATGCGAATAGCCTCCTTGAGCATTTGAAAAGAAGCATCCGAAAAAGCCAGCTCGTGACCGTTATCTAGAACAAACGCTGCATCTCGTCCTGATCCACCCCCGATTTCCAGTATTGAACAAGCCTTCCTGAAAGTAGAACTAATCAATTCGTGGATTTCAGTCAGATTTGCTGTTTCATATCGCTCAGAAGTGCCCCTAGCGTTTAGCTCATAATATCTTAAAGTGCTGTCCGGCAATTTTTAGTTATCCTTCAAATTTTGCAAAATACCGCACATGATTCATCACCAAAAATTAAAGACGTGGTCGTACGGGGGTATTTTTCTTGATCAATCCAGACGTACCTGTTTGAATGCATAGGTCCAGGTATACTCCATGTATAGTTTATGTATACAAAAACAGGCCTCCGAGGCTCATGAATAAAGGCTCATGTATA
>CALGLN010000089.1 GCA_937930835.1 uncultured Desulfomonile sp. | reverse complement strand
AAAAACTGACCGCAAAAATGAACGACAAAATAGTTACTAAGATTCTAGATTTCATGGTTTTGTCCTCTTTGTCTACCGGTTTCTATGGAAGTCAGTTTGTCAAGATTACCCCGAGCACCGGCAAGAATCAGAATGTCTCCAGGCATTATCATTTCGATTGGCTGGGGTGACATAATTCGAGTATTCTTACGTTGAATTCCAATAATCGTTGCTCCAAATTTCTTACGAAAATTTAGGCTTTCAATGGATCTGTTAGCCCAACTGCATTCTTTAGAGACCTCAACAGAGCCTACAACAAATTCATCCGTGACATCGTCGGAGAAATCTGCATCCTGTTTCCTCATCACCCTACTTGCCTCCGCGACATTTTCGGGTTCCCCAATTAAGACCAGCCTATCTCCCGGAAAGAGAACGAATTCCGGTCTGGGATCAAAGATACTTTTTCCGGCGCGACTTATAGCTAAAACCGATACACTATGATCAGACCTTAGGGGTATTTGATCTAGACGTTTTCCAATAAGAACGGAGCCTGGTGGTAGACGAACCTCGCCAATATCGCTTTGCCAATGAATCTTTTCGGATACTTCAAGCATAGCTTCGGATAAAGAATCGACCGCCTGTTCAGCAGCATCGACAAAGGGGCGCAGTACCATATCTGCGCCGTGATTTTCCAGCAAAGTGACATCTTCGGGTTTACGACAGGAAACGACAATTTTGGCCTTAAAATTGTTGTTTCTAAGGGCTTTCAGAAGAGAAATGTTTGTTTCAAGAGATGGTATAGTGCTGACAACCCATTTTGCGCGATTCAGAGGAAGATGTTCCAAAATTTCAGGGTCTGTCGCATCCCCATAAAGGACATTGAGGCCCCTCTGACGCCAACATTTCAAGACTTCCGGGTCAAAATCAACCGCCACCACGCTCTTGCCTCTCTCTAGAAGTCTTCTAGCAATACTGGAGCCATACTGTCCCAAACCCATAAGAATTACATCCACTCGCTCAAATGAATGTGTGTTGTCCTGAGAACTTTCTTTCCCAGCTTCTTTTCGTTCGAAGACGGATAGCCACGGTGATAGAAATTGATACAAGTTGCTTGAGTAAAGAATCATGTAAGTTGAAATACCTATTGTTATGATGCCCACCAGTGTGATCAGCCCAACAGTTTCTTTGTCCAAATGGCCTAAACTCAATCCTAACGACGCTAAAATTAATGAGAACTCACTGATCTGAGCTACGGCTAGTCCAGCAAGGAAACTGGTGCGTTTGCGATAACCCATTACTCCCATGATTATCATAACAATCAATGGGTTCCCAATCAGTACAAATACCGAAAAAACCAGTGAACTCAGTGCCTGATCACCCAACATAGAGATTTCGAGTCTACTTCCTAAGTCAATAAAAAAGAAAAGAAGCAGAAAATCCCTTAGAGTTACCAAGCGTGAACCAATTGCTTCCCGATAAGGAGTGGATGCTAGACTTATTCCTGCGAGAAAGGCTCCTACTTCGGTGCTCAACCCTAAAATATCACCTACGGCTCCCAGAAAAACCGCCCACGATATTGAAAACAGCAAGAGTAGCTCCTGAGAACGGGCAAGCTGATCCATCAATCTTGGAATAATTGTTTTCATCATTAAAAGAATTAAACCAGAAAATAATGCCCCCTTGCCTAGGGCTTTTAGAATTTCTAACACTAAAGATGAATCTTGTCCTCCTGGACCCGAAAAAGACGAAAGACCGATCATGGACAGTACAACCAAAATGTCCTGAACAATCAGAAACCCTACCGCTATTCTGCCATGCAATGAGTCGATTTCTTTCTTATCTGAAAGAAGTTTCACAATAATTATGGTGCTGGAAAACGTTAAAGCCAAGGCAGTGTATGCTGCTCCCACTAAGCTCATCCCAAAACCTAGAGCGATGAGGAACCCAAAAAAAGACGTGAAAATTACCTGACCCAATCCTGTAGCTAGAGCAACCGTTCCCATGGTCCTGATAAGAGTCAAGTCAAGTTTTAGGCCTACAATGAAAAGCAGAATAGCTATTCCGATATGAGCGAGGAGTTCTATTTCCTGGTGGCTCGAAATAACATTGAATCCTGACGGCCCCACAAGAATGCCCACGGCTATAAAGGACACGATCAGGGGCTGCTTCAGCCTAGCTCCCACAGCTCCCACAAACGCCGCCACCAATAGAATGATTGTAATTTCCTGAAATGAGTTTTCGATTACCATAAGCCTTGCCTAAATTCACTCCCGACAAACTGAAAATATAACTCCCGTTATCTATAGTTGAAGGGGGATCTTATTCAATGAATTTACTATTTGGTTACATTAGTGTCCAACGTTGTAACAGGATGTTTGACTAACATACTGATTAGATATTGTAAAAAACGCATTATGTCATCAAACAAAAGTTGGGACACTATTAGTCAAAACGATTGCTACTGCTTACTTGCCTCCAGATTCGGTCAAAGCTCTGGGATTGGATCTGACGGACCCAATTTTATTTCTTATCCATTTGTCTATTTCGACCACCAGGATTACGGTTGCTGACACCGCGATAATAGGAACCCAATCCTGCAAGGAGAAAGGCTCAGTTCTGAAGAACCACTGAAGAGAAGGAACGTATATAAGCGCAAACTGCGCCAATGTTGCGGCAATCAGTGCATATAGCAGGAATGGATTTGTTAGGCCCATGCTGAATATAGACTGGACCTCGGAGCGGCTGTTCCATGCCTGGAAGAACTGGAAGAATACCATTGTCGTAACTG
>CALGLN010000088.1 GCA_937930835.1 uncultured Desulfomonile sp. | reverse complement strand
GGGGGTTGATACCGACACCTCCGAAAATAACGGCTGACTTCAACGGAAGATGTTTCCCGTAACTCGCCACGCATTCTTCGACTTGGGCGGCAAGCTCACGGGTTGGCGTAAGGATAAGCGCGCGCACGCTATTCCTGCGCCTTACTCGAGAGAGCCCGCTCAACCGTTGCAGCAGGGGCAGCGTAAAACCCGCTGTTTTCCCCGTGCCGGTCTGTGCGCCTGCCATGACGTCCTTTCCTTCCAGGATGACGGGAATCGCCTGACTTTGAATGGGCGTCGGTTTGATATAGCCTTGTTCGGAAATGGCACGGAGGAGATCGGTCGAGAGACCGAGGGTCGCAAATGACATATTCGTAGGTTGCTCCTTAGGTGGGTTGCGAGCAGTCCTCGGTTACTTGGCGGGGATGGCCAGTTCCTGAAGATCATTCACCGGGTCGTTGACTGCCTGTTGTGGATTCCGCTTGGTAACGCTTTCAACCAGTTTAAACATCTTGATGATACTCACCAGCAGTTTTGCTAATGTCTGTGCGGATTGCGACTTCCGATGGCAAGCTCGACGCGATTGATCATCTTGATTGACTCGATGAAGGCCTTTTTCATTGGAGTCTATTTCTTCTGCGGTCATTTTCTTGAGTCCGAGGATCGATTCCCCTAGCGCATCATCGTGAACATCCGCTAGACATTTAATCGCTAGATTGAAAATCTCATATCTATCGACTTGTCCGGATATTTTATATTTGTCTGATGTTTTGGTTAAGAATGGAATGGTGTAATCCCTGATATAAGTCGCGAGATCTATCTCCTTGGAATGTCCATAACTTCTCAATTCCGCATAGAAATAGCCAGTGGATAGCAGGTCCTTTACTAAGGCGCTTGGCATGGTTTCCATTGGTCAATTCCTTGTGGAAGGCTGCGTTACGGACCGCTTGTCTGTGGAAGCCAAATAGTCCCAGGGGGGCCGACGCTCATCCAACCACACCCTCCATGGGCTTACGAGTCTTGATCTTGATTCTCCTCACCACCTGGGTGGCCAACTTACCGGCTCCAACAGCCCGGGCTCGTGTGACTTCCTCCAAGGCTTCTTGCCATCGCTCCAGGTCGCAGAGGGCCGCCGCCCTCGATACCAGCAGGGGACCATAGTCACTGTCTTTCAACGACTGCGTTGCCTTGAGTGCTTGGGAGGGACGATTCTGTGCCCGCAGAGCGGAGCAAAGGAGTGTCGCCGCAGCGCCATGGCCTGGCTCAAGTTTCAGGATCCGCAATGCGATCTGACCTACCCGGTGGAACTGAAGAGCCTCCCCGGCTTGGCGTGCTCGGTCAAGGAGATCATCAATGTTCGAGATGGAGCGATCTTGCTCTTCAATGGCTTTCAACAGAAGGGAATCAAGTTTGAGAATATCTACTCTGGGTGGCGTCACAAAGGTCTTTGAATGATACCATCTATTGCCATCCCATATGTAGGTGCTGCGTTCTAGGTCTATTTTTATGGGTTCTCCCATAAAATAACCCTTCCCTCTCTGATGAGCAAAAGCTCATCCGCCGTGTTTAAACCCTACGATCAGCCCTTGAATATCTACGGAATTATTCTTTAGCTCCAACTTGCTCAATATTCCCATTGCTCTGGCAAGGGTTGTGGACCAGGTCGAATACCGGCAATATCCGGATCTTCGCCAGAAACAGTCTCAGCTCGATTGGATTTGAGGAGTTTTGCTTCTGCACGCCGAGCTTCCTTTTCCTTCTGTTTCTCCTGCCGCTTTCGCTCTTTCTCAGCTTTCTGGAAGCTGGGTTTTTGCGCCATCATCGTATCCTATTTACTCTAGAGTCCTAGAGTATTTTAAAATGAATGTAAAATTGCATAAGGTAGAAGTCACTTCGGTGATAAATGCTAAAAAAGCCGGAGATTACTCCGGCTTTTTCCTTCGTAAATTTGTCGAATTTTGCTGCTATTGGGTTAGAGCTTTTTCACTCTGGCAGCTTGAAGTCCTTTAGCTCCTCGTTCCTCATCGAAAGAAACTCTATCACCTTCGCTTAGAGACTTGAAACCATTGTCATCAATTGCGCTGAAATGAACAAAAACATCATGCCCTGCATCAGTTTCTATAAAGCCATACCCTTTACCGTCATTAAACCATTTCACTCGACCTTCAGCCATTTTTCAATCCTATTCTTTCACTGTGAGCTCTTTTGCGGTTACGTTACTTCGGAGTAACATCTGAACCGCTTCACTGTGAGGCAAAAGATCGATTCCGGAGGTAACTCAAAAATACCGAACCACGCTGATTTATTAATTTGGAATTCTAGTCCCTAAAAGGAGAAAGGCAAGGCAATTCTCGCGTATAATTCTCTATTGAAATCATCGGAGGTGGGAAATTGTCAACTAGATTGGCCTCCAGCCTAATTCTGAACTATGCTCGCGGAGATCGGCTTTTTTTCATGACTATTTTGGTTTACCTGATTTCAACTCTACAAAAAGCTATCACCAGCAACGATCAGGAAAACGTGAAGGCTCCGGTTCCGCGGCGGCCGTAAGCCGTCCGCTGGAACCGGTTCTGGCTGATCGTTTCTTCGTCGCCCTGTCAGGAGCCCTCGAAGACGTCCCTACGAGGATCAGGCGAGGTCGAAACGATCAAGGTTCATAACCTTGGTCCACGCCGCTACAAAGTCATTCACGAATTTCTCCTGGGAGTCCTCACATGCGTAGACTTCCGCGGCAGCCCGGAGCTGGGAATTGGAGCCGAAGACGAGGTCGACTCGGGTGCCGGTCCACTTGAGCTCGCCCGTTGCGCGATCACGACCTTCGAACACGTCTTGGCCTTCCGAGGTTGCCTTCCACACCGTGCGCATGTCGAGCAGATTCACGAAGAAGTCATTGGTGAGGGTCTCGGGCTGCTTGGTGAAGACGCCGTGCTGGGACTGTCCAAAGTTGGCATTCAAGGCGCGCATACCACCAACGAGAACCGTCATTTCAGGAGCGGTCAGAGTCAGCAGTTGCGCCCGATCGATCAGCAGCTCCTCTGCCGATACGGCGAATTTGGCCTTCTGGTAGTTGCGGAACCCGTCTGCGGCCGGCTCGAGTACTGCGAATGACACCACGTCGGTTTGTTCCTCTGACGCATCCGTGCGTCCCGGCGTGAAGGGAACGGTTACATCATGGCCCGCCTTCCTGGCGGCCTGCTCGACCCCTGCGCATCCACCCAGGACAATCAGGTCGGCGAGGGACACCTTCTTACCGCCGGACTGAGCGCTGTTGAAATCCTTTTGGATGCCCTCGAGGGTCTGGAGCACTGTCTTCAGCTGGGCCGGCTGATTGACTTCCCAATCCTTTTGCGGCGCAAGACGGATACGCGCCCCGTTAGCACCGCCGCGCTTGTCGGAGCCGCGGAACGTGGACGCCGACGCCCAGGCGGTTGAAACCAGCTGGGGGACCGACAGGCCCGAAGCGAGAATCTTGGCCTTGAGGTCTGTGATGTCCTGCCCGTCGATGAGTGCATGGTCGACGGCGGGCACAGGGTCTTGCCAGATGAGTTCCTCGGCCGGGACCTCCGGAC
>CALGLN010000087.1 GCA_937930835.1 uncultured Desulfomonile sp. | reverse complement strand
CTTTTTTCAGCATATTCTCTTGCTGCGAATCCCATTTTCTTAAGTGTTTCACTATCTGCAATCAGTCTCAAGATACAGTTTGATAATGTCTCCTGATTTGACCCTTTGGCGACTAATCCGGTTTGGCCATCAATCATATTCTCGCATGGTCCACCTTGATCAGTGACTATGACTGGTAAGCCAGAGGCCTGAGCTTCCAGAACAACATTTCCAAATGTGTCAGTGAGACTCGGGAAAACGAACAGATCGCATGAGGCGAAAGTTTTTAGTAACTTCTGACCATTGAGATATCCTGTAAAATAAGCAGGGTAATTGCGTAGGTTTTGTCGCATCTCACTTAGATATGGACCATCACCAACAATCAGGAGCTGCGCATGAATTCCAGATTCTAGAACAGATTTGAATGTATTCTCCAGGAGCGCCAAATTTTTTTCTTTAGAAACACGGCCGACGTAGAGCAATTTCAGGCCTTTTGGAATCGAAAATTCTCTTTCAAGAAACTCCTCACTCCGATTACCTGGATGAAATTTTTGGGAATCAACACCGCGCGGCATCATGAATATTTTCGACTCTGATATGCCATGATCCACCAGTTCTTTTAGCGTAGCTTTAGATGGAACAAAAACAGCCTCCATTTGGTCGTAAAACCATATCACATATCTCCAGACCATTTCGGCCATTGAATTGTCATCGGTGAGATGTTGGGCATATTGTGGTAACGCAGTATGGTAAGTTCCGATGATCGGGATTTTAAGAATTTTCGATATAGCCAAAGCTGCTAGTCCTAGGGGACCGGGGGTCGCTGCATGGATCTGATTGAATTCCCTCTCGTAACAATAAGACAGTATTTCTAAAAATGGCGGAAAAAATAATTTTTGCTCTGGATAAACCTCAAGTTCATAAGCTCCTATTGAGACAAATGTTTTTATCCATTCATTCGATTCGGTACCCACTCGGTCACAAGTTATGACAGTATAATGCCTGTTCTTTGTTCGCGCCTCATCGATCTGATTTCTAAGTGTTCCAGTTACTCCGTTGATTTCGAAAAAGGTATCGGTGAAATGGACTACTCTTAGCTTTTTATGGCTAACATCTTTGGTTATAGAATTTTGCTGAAAATGTTCAAGCGCTTTCAAACTCAATTGACGGTCTTGAGAGAAAATTGAATATGAAACAAAGTACGGGGCCAGTAAAGAATAAAGAGCTCCCGTAGAACCGAGTGACTGAAAAATATTAAAAAGATCGGCAGATGCTATGCTGTCGATGATGTGGGTTGCGAGATTTTTTAGAAGCTTGTTAGAGACGCTGTTAAGGAATTTGAACCATTTTGCTTCAGGTTCTTGAGGATTTTTTGTGACTGAACTTATATTTTGGAACAGGCACGGATCATCCTTCATCAGCCTGTGTGCTTCTTGCCTTAACAACTGGATCACCTTGCCATTCTCAGTGTGGTCACCGCCTCCGAATCGGCTCCTCCAGTACAAATTAAACCGCTCAAGAATCCGAGGTTCCCTTTCTATCCTTTCCAGTAAGAACTTGTCCAGAAATCTGAACAATGGTTCGTGCTTGACATATTTGGACAGCCCAAACTTTCTGCCATAGAACTGATATCCTATACTGTAAATGTTCTGAGCCAAAGTTTCAGGTTTGGAACTTTGACCGAAAACCTTAGCCCTACCTATTGTCAAACCATGAAAAAAATCATTTTTGAATACCGCTCCATCCACACGCGTATAACAACGAGCTATGGTTAATGAACTGTGATCATCCGACCCTCCGGTAAAATTCTTAGCTAAGTCATTCGTGACAAATTTTTCTAATCCATGGTGTGAAGCCCACTCATGCATTTTTTCCCAGTTCAGGCTATTAACTATGATTCTAAGTCGTTGATTCTGTATTGATTCGCGAGCTCCGTTTTGCTCAAAATTCTTAAACATTACAAGGCAACGTTCCATGTGCTCCAGATTAAGTTTACCGTTCACAGAATATAATGGATGAGCCAATGAATGAACGATCTCTTTTTCTCTGATGTACTGCACAAGTTCAAAAATGTTTGACCTGGCTTTTTGAATGTCTGAATGAATTTTTTCATCGATGTCGTATACCAGCACATGGAACTTGCATCCGTCCTCCGGGTTATAAGTGGTAACTTCCTCACTAATAAAGACATCCGGTTTGTGAGCAATTTCCAAACAACCATCTATTGTGTTGTGGTCCGTTATCGTCACCATAGACATGCCCCGTCTTTTGGCAATCTTATAAACGTCCGAAGGTTCGGTAAAACTCTCGGGACAACCGATTTTCTTTAAAATCCACTCTGAGGGTCTTTTGGAAAATTTTGAATGAACATGAAGATCTATTTTCATCAGCTTCTTTCCCACCTATTCGTTGGCATCAAGCGCTTGAATATTAGTCAATTAATATTGTCTCTCCTGCTCGAACTCTGTCTCCCGGTTCAACTTTTACCGTCATCGATTCAAAAGCTGGAACGATCAGGTCTACCTGTGAGCCAATTCTTATCATCCCGAAAATATCTCCCTTTTCAAGAACATCGTCTTCAGACTTGTACGAATCTATGCCGTTGACATTTTTTGCTGCGATTTGGACTACATACACAGAGATTTCCTGTCCTCTGAATAGCCCGGAAATTCTTGTCACTTTTCGTTCATTTTTAATTATATGCAGACTCTCTTTATAAAATGGGGCCCAGCCCAAAACCGTCCTCAAATGCATTAATCCCATGTGTAAGTTCTTGCATTCAGGAGGATGGTGTTTAATGAAATCAATCTTGCCGGCTAATGGGGAACGATTGTAATGAACGTCAAAGGGGCTCATGAAAATCCCGATGAGGATTTTTTCTTCTTGAACATCTTCTCGTACTATATCTTCTACAGAAGCGCTAACCCCTTGTTTTATTACAATGATGTCTTCATAAGGTTTCAAACGTTTAACGTAGACAACATGTCCATCAGCGGGACTCACGAGGTTTTGTCCTGTAGGAGCATGCCTCTCGGGGTTTCGAAAAAACCAGATATGTCTCCAAAATAGAAAAAGACAGAGCACAGACCCGCAACATAGTAGAATTAGTATTGTCAATTTTCTTGCCGCCATACACTCGGATCCAGAATACGCACCAGGGCCACACCCGAAGAAAACGGAAAATTAATTATTTCAAAAGCGTGTTCTTCCTTTTTCAGGACTCTTAGCCATCGTTTCACACCAGAGTGTCTTAATAACTCCCTGACGTATATGTGGGTGTCATGCAGAAAGACGTAAGTATTCTTTCGAGACCTGCCCAGGGTTTCAATAAAATCGTATCGAACATCCTTGAAAGCATGGCTTCCATCTATGAAAGCAAGATCTATCTCTGGAAGTCTCAATGAATCAAATTGAGGAAAAAATTCATCGCTGCGCATTTTGTAATGACTTACAATGCTTGAGATTCCAAATCTTTCAAAATGCTCTTTCACCCCGGTCGCATCACTCCAGGAGCCTCTACCCCCTATTGTTTTCAAGGGACCATCTTTGAGCAGAGAGTACGAAGGGTCTACGAATGATAAAAACCCCATGTCATTGTCCTTGATACCAAGGGCAAGACATACAACACTGAATCCGTACCCAGAGCCAATGACCAACGTGTGTTTAGGCCTAAGAGCCCTCACAACCCCGTAATATATAAAACCAAAACCCAAATTGAGGCCTCGAGTCTCTTCATAGTGACCAAAAGGTTTTGCGTGAACAAGAATATCCTGAAGCATACCCGTGCTAAGACTGAAGTCAGCCATGTGATAGTTTCTCCCCATGATGAAATAGATGTAATTGAGAAATCCACTAGACAGAAGAATCATTATAGATAGTCTTTGTTGACGCCCAATCCTTCCAAATTTTCCTTTACCAAGACGGTGTCCGGATGATCAGATCCGTAGCATTCCTTCAAGACGGACAAGCTTAGATCAAACAGATGTTGGGCTGTTTGTAGATCGCCTTCTTTACGGTGCACCTCTGCTAGGTTGTTGAAATATATACCGAGTTCTGGGACGATTCCTGTGGTGATTTTTCTTCCGATGGCTATGGCTCTTAGATAATGCCTTTTAGCCCCCTGAATTTCTCCATTGTTAAAAAGGAGTGTGGCAAGATTGTTAAGGCAGGTGGCAACATCAATACTGTGGGGATGTCTGCTGCTCTCAAAAATTTCGAGAGCCTTGTGATACAACTTCTTTGCTTCTTTGAATTTTCCTTGCTGAGAGTATATTAGCCCGAGATTATCGTAGGAAATTGCTATTTCGGCGCTTTTTGGATCTAACTCCATCTCTCGAATATTCAGCGATCTCTTTGCAATTTTCTCCGCTTGATTACACATGTCCAAATCTGAATAGACAGCGGCTAAATTATCCATCAAAGTAGCCAATTCAATTCTATTGGTGGGACAAAACCTGTAAAATGACTTTACTCCATATTCAAGTAGACTTCGCGCTTCCTCATATAATCCCATGTGTCTATAAGCTACTGCGACATTGTTAATTATGGTCGGCAACCCCTGATTTTCGTCTGATCTACTGATCGTGTCAGATTCTTTGGCTATAAATCTCAATTGGTTTTTTCGCTCAGGATTGGTGTGGCTAACTGAATTTTCTTGATCGAAGTTGAATTCTCCAGATATGAATGTTCTTGGATCTGGAGTATTTCCGGTCTTCTGGTTTACTTCTGGCGAACTGGATACACCGTTCGTAGCCATCGATCGCGTTGACAAAATATTATTGACTTGCAGTCCGTTTCCCATTTGTAACTCCTCCTTCGGATCGGAGACATCCATAGATCTGAATACGGCAAAGCTTCGTCTTTGATCGAATTTGATCTAAATGGCGGTCTCTAACACAATCATTCTTGGAACAACATCGTGAGAAACGGATTAGAGGAATTCTAATTGTTGATTAAATTGATGAATTGGTGTGGCTGAATGAAACAAATTAAATATCGTCCGATATGTAAATAACTTTTGAACCTTGAGGTTCGAACATAAA
>CALGLN010000086.1 GCA_937930835.1 uncultured Desulfomonile sp. | reverse complement strand
TTTCATTGCTTTTGGAATTCACATATCATTTTCCGCCCTTGTACATGGCCTTTATGAGATCGGCAAAGTTTTCGTTGATGTGTTTTCGTTTGACTTTCATGGTGGGTGTTACTTCGCCGTCTTCTTCATAGAGTTTTTTGGGCACAATTGTGAACTTCTTGATGGTTTCAACATGAGAGAGGGTCTTGTTGACCTCTTGCACTTCCCTGTCAATGAGTTCGATGACTTCGGGAGCTTTGGTGAGACTTTCATAGGTAGTGAAAGGTATTTTGTTATCCTGAGCGAATTGAACGACATTTTCTTCGTCAATTACTATGAGGGCTGATACAAACTTCAAGCGGTCGCCGATAACGATAGCGTCATTGATGTATGGGCTGAACTTGAGCTGGTTTTCGATGTTCTGCGGGGCGATGTTTTTCCCACCGGCGGTAATGATGAGATCCTTCTTCCTGTCGGTAATTTTCAGGAAGCCCTTTTCGTCGAGGACTCCAACATCTCCGGAGCGCAACCAGCCGTCGGTTAATGTTTCCTGGGTGGATTCGGGATTCTTGAAGTATCCCATAAAAACATTGCCGCCTTTTACGAGGATTTCACCATCCTCATCTATTTTTACCTGGACGCCGGGCAATGGTGGGCCAACATTTCCCAGTTCTATCTGGTCACCCTGATGAATACAGGTCGGGCCTGATCCTTCCGTTTGACCGTAAACCTCCCTTAGTGGAACTCCGATGCCGTGGAAATACCTCAGAACATCAGGAGAAATGGGCGCAGCTCCGGAGACCGCCAGACGGACTCTTTCAAAACCGAGCCTCTCCCGCAGCTTATATAAAACAACTGCGTTAAAGATAGATCTGAGTATTCTAAGATACAGCGATATCCTTTTTCCGCTGAAACGCTGTTTTCCATATTCAAGGCTTACTTTTTCGGCAGTGGCGTAGCTCAGTCTCTTGAACCAGGTGGCGTTAGCCATTTTAATCCTGATACTGGAATAATATTTTTCCCAAATTCTGGGGACCGCAAATATGACTGTGGGAGAAACCTCCCGGAAATTAGCCATTACCGTATCGGGACTTTCAGTGAAATTGACCGTATATCCAAATCTAATAGGTAGAAAGACACTGAACATCCTTTCGGCGATGTGGCTTAGCGGCAAGAAGGAGACCAGTTGATCATCGGAATAGATCTTCAATGATTCTCCGATAGACCAGGTAGTCCACACTATGTTTGAATGAGACAACATGGCGCCTTTAGGAGGCCCTGTGGTTCCGGAAGTGTAAATTATGAGCGCCATATCTTCGGGGCGGGTTTCTTCGACGAGTTTATTGAAAAGCTCCGGCTGTTTTTGCTCAAGCTCGGCGCCTAATGCGAGCAACTCATCAAAAGTGCATACCATCGGATCGGAGAAATGGGTCAACCCTTTGGGATCCATAACTATTATTTTTTTCAGATGAGGGGCTCTATCTCTGAAAAACAGGGCTTTATCCATTTGTTCTTCATCTTCGGCTATGAAGAACTTTGCTTCGGAGTGGACACTGACATATTCACATTGTTGTGGTGAGCTTGTCGTGTAAATACCTACCGTAACGGCTCCGGCGGACATAGTGGCAATATCTGAAAAAAGCCATTCCGCCCTGTTTTCGCCTATGACCGCTACCTTGTCCCCTCGTTCGAGTCCCAAAGAAACCAGTCCGAGGCAACAACGCCTCACATTGGTCAGATATTCACCCCATGTAATATCTCTCCATATTCCGAGGTACTTGTATCTCAAACCGACCCGGTCCTTGTCGGCCATTGCCCTGTTGACAAACATCTTGGGAACTGTCAGTAGCTCTTCATTCATCGGCTAATTGCCTCAAATAAATTTTCGTTTACTTTTCTGCCGAACCGATCTGGCGGCCACTTCAGGATATTGTATTATCTCCAGCGTTTCTTACGTTTATATCTCTGATAACCCTTGACCGAGGTCTCGGTGGCCATTCCAAGATAGAATTCCTGGACATCCTCGTTCTCAAGCAGCTTTTCCGGCGGCCCCTCCAGAACAATTCTCCCGGATTCCATTATGAAAGCGTGATGAGCTACACTCAAAGCCTTTCGCGCATTCTGTTCCACCAGAAGAATTGTGGCTCCATCACGGTTGATCGCTTCAATTATTCCGAATATTTCGCTGACCAGCAGAGGTGACAGACCAAGGGAAGGCTCATCAAGAATCAACAAGGAGGGTTTTGACATGAGCGCTCTGGCTATGGCTAGCATTTGCTGTTCGCCACCCGAGAGTGTTCCGGCCTGTTGCTTCAACCTGTCTTTCAGCAAAGGAAAATACTTGAACGCTTTGTCGAGGTCATCGGAAATACCTTTGTCTCGCCTTATGTAGGCGCCCATCATGAGGTTTTCCTTAACGGTGAGTTCAGGAAACACTTCTCTTCCCTCAGGGACAAACGCTATCCCCAGGGGAACAATTTTTTCCGTGCGCATGCCGTCTATGCGTTGGCCCTTGAACCAGATGGTTCCTTTATCGGGCTGGTCATCGAGATAACCCATTATTGTCTTGAGAGTGGCTGATTTCCCTGCTCCATTAGCGCCGAGTATGGCCCTTATCTGTCCTTCTTCGACAGATAGGGACAGACCCCGGACAACCATGATTTTGCCGTAATAAATTTCTATATTTCTTGTTTCAAGCATACTCATGGGACTAAAAATATCCCTCGCCGTTCCTGGTTGGCTGATTTGATTCTTCGCTTAATCTCTTCCGAGATAAGCCTCCAAAACCTGAGGATCCGTGCGGACCTCTTCGGGCTTGCCCTGAATAAGCTTCACTCCGAAATTGAGCGCCATGATTTCATCCGAGACATCCATCACAAGATTCATGTCATGCTCCACCATCATGATGGTTATTTTCAGATCGTCCCGAATATCCCGTATCCAGAACATCATGTCCCTTTTCTCTTCCTGATTCATCCCGGCAGTCGGCTCGTCAAGCAACAGGAGCTTTGGCTCCGTGGCCAGCGCCCTACCAAGTTCAACAAGCTTTCTTATTCCGTAAGGCAGCGCCACCACGGGGGTGTCCCGATAAGCCTCAATCTCAAGGAATTCAATGATCTGCTCCACTTTCTCGCGATGAGCTATCTCTTCTCTGGCCGCAGGAAAGTGTTTGGAGAAGAAAAAAGAGCCTGAAAACACGCCACTTTTCATGTGGATATGTCGACCAAGCAACAGATTGTCCATGGTTGACAGGTGACTGAACAGCTCAATATTCTGGAATGTTCTGGCAATTCCAAGTGCAGCGGCCTTACTTGCTTTTTGACCGGTAATGTTTTTACCGTCAAAAACAACTGATCCTTTGTCAGGTTTGTAGATGCTGCTAATACAGTTGAATATGGTGGTCTTGCCTGCTCCGTTGGGGCCGATTATCGAAAAGATCCGACCTTCTTCCACGTCAAAAGAAACCCCATGCAGGGCGACAAGACCACCGAATGATATCCACAAATCTTTTATTGAAAGAAGAGACATACTATGAACTTAAGCCCTTATTTCCCTGTGTATGTTAGCCAATCCGAGATTCTGATTGCATTCCCATCGGGACCACATTTGGCCAGGTAAACAGATTTCATTCCCTGATGATCTTCAGGTGTGAACGTGCAATCATAACCAAGCCAGTCATTCCAGTTCTTGATCGTTTCCATCGCCTTCACGAACGAATCCGGGTTCAAATCCTTCCCTGCTCTCCTCAAGCCTTCTACCATCGGCTCGACAAAGACAAAACCAGCCAGGAAGAATATTCCCGTATACTGCTCGTTTGGGGCGAATTTTTTCTGAGCCTCAAGATACTTCGCTGCCAAAGGACTTTCAGTGCTCAGGAAGTTGGCGTAAACGACTCCATTCCAGATTCCTTTTGTGATTTTGAACATGAGAGACGAATCGGACAATGTGGAGCTTGCTACCCACTGCGGTTCATAACCAATGGCTTTTGCCTGGCCAAGGATCATGGCGGCGTGTTTAGGAAGAACCCAAAGTACTACGGCATCAGCTCCGCTTTCCTTGAGCTTTAGAGCGTGAGACTTGAGGTCGGAATCCGTAACTTCGACAGGGATTTCAGCCACCAGCTTCATTCCTGCCTTACCCATATACTCTTTTACTCCTTCAATTCCTTCTTTGCCGTAATCATCATTTTGATAGAAGACAGCGATTTTCTTCTTGTCCATCTTTTCAACAACATATTTTGTGAGCAGAAACGCTTCATTCGAATAGAGTGGATAAACAGCAAACAAATATTTCTGTAAGGGCTGTGACCAGTGTTTGGAGCCTGTGGCCGGGCCCACCCAGGGAACCTTGTTTTCCATCAGATAATCACGCACTGCCATTCCTGTCGAGGTTCCAACTCCGCAGGCTACAGCGAAAACTCCGATACTTTCCACAAATTCCTTGGCTATAGCCTTGGTTTTAGCCGGCTGATAGGCGTCGTCCCGCAGGAAGTACTTGATTTTTCGTCCGTGGATTCCACCCTCTTCGTTGACCAGATCAAAATATACTCCTGTTCCTCTGGCTACCGCTCCCCACAGGGCAGCCGGACCAGTCTGAGGTCCCCATTGACCAATTCGAATCTCTGTGTCGGTTACCCCTCTTACCGGGTCAGCAGCCAGTGAAGAAACAGGCGAACCTAAAAGGAAAAGACCCACAAGCAGAATTCCAAATACTGGAAATAGCCTTCTCATTCGACAACCTCCCAAAATAGATTAAGGCCGGCTTACCGGCGGTTTTGATTGATTGGTTGAACAAATTTTATGTGTGGCGCCAGGCCTTTTTTGAGCAGGCGTCCAGAGGTGAAATTCTACTCAAACGGCTTGTTCACCCCTTGTACCATTTACCGTTCTCTTTAAGAAACATGAAAATGTTATTGTGCTCGGTTTCTTTTCCACTCTTCGATCTTAGCTTGACCTTCACCTTTACAGTCGCAAGCTTCTCAACTTCCGGAAGAGCCTTCCGGTCATTGTTGTCGAAAATCTCGGACACTCCTTCGATCACATATTCCTGGACTTTCAATTCGTTTTTGGAAAGTATTTCGAGATAATTCTCATAGCTATAATCCCTTTTGAAGACTGAAGAAGGCGCTAACGCTTTCCAGACAGCCTCACAGTCTCCCGAACGTTCAGCCTCGAAGTATTCTGTCGCTCCTTTCATTATTGAAGCGATCTCTGGATCCGCTTCGTCCCCGTGACTTGAGGCGCAGCCGACAAAGATCACCAACAGAACTATCATCGAAATGGTCGAGCTGAATTTGAGATATCTTCTCAATTGGTTGGAATCCTCGGAACCTAGACTTTTTTCTCGTAATGTTTGACAAATAATCCCGAAGGTCTGACGCAAAGTATCACTACGATAACTGCAAACGCTACTACCGACTTGAATTCGAGGGATACATACCCTCCGAAATAGTTCTCAATAAGACCCAGCATATATGCGCCCAGTGCTGCTCCGGGAAGACTTGTCATACCCCCAAGAACCGCTCCTGCAAATCCTTTGAGCATGGGATCGAGCATCATGTTGGGATCTAACGTGGCAATAGGCGCTATAAGCATTCCAGCGACTGCGCCGGTAGCGGAACTCAATCCCCAGGTGAGGGTAAGTATGCGCCTTGTAGGGATTCCCATAGCTTTAGCGGCGAAAGCATTTTGTTGAACAGCCTTCATGGCTGTTCCCATCTTGGTGTATCTGAAAAAGGCGAACAGAAGAAACATTATCAGCAGACTGGCGACTATCGTCCAGAGATTGACCTCGGTTATCCTGATTGGTCCGAAAGTGAAACCGCTATATTCGGAAAAAGGAATCGGAAACGGATTCTGGTTTGCCCCCCATTTCCATCCCGCCAGACCATAGAGTATCATTTCCGCCCCTAGGGTTATCACTATTGATCCTAGTATCCCCGGGTTGTCGGCCGGGCGTAAAAATGAAAGTTCCAGAACCATACCGAGTAAAAATGCGAACACCAGCGTTAGACCCGCTGAAACCCAAAATCCAGCTCCATAACTCTCCATTATCGTGTAGGCCACAAAGGTGGATATCATCGCCATTTCGCCCTGAGCAAAATTGGGCACTTCGGAGGTCTTGTAAATTATGACCATGGACAGGGCAACCAAAGCATAACAAGCCCCAATTGATATCCCGCCAACGAAAAGATCGAAAAAAAGATTCATATGGACACCTTTTTAGAAAGGCCACATCTTCCAATAACGCTTTATCCTGAGATAAATGCCGTTAACTCCGTATGGCTCAAAGATAACAATGGCGATCATGATCCCGCCTATTATTATGCTCTGGATGTTGGGAAGCCCTTCAGGAGTAAAATAACTTTTTGAAATATCTAATAGAAATGGACCAATAACCGGAGCCTCCTGAATGACCTGAAGCTTTATCTGCAAATAAGTGAGCAACGCTGCGCCAAGGATGGAACCCATAATGGATCCGAGACCACCGACTATTATCATGGCCAGAAAGGTTATTGACAGAATCAGGTTGAAGCTTCCTGCGCTAACGTGCTCCAGAGCAAAAGCCATCAAGGCTCCGGCTATACCTGCATAGAATGCGCTAACGGCAAAAGCCAGCGTCTTGTACTTGAGAACATTTATCCCCATGGCTTCGGCGGCTATCTCACTATCCCTGATTGCTCTGAAAGCTCTGCCTACCCTCGTTTTCATCATGTTAATAGCCGCAATGGTCATTATGAATGTTACGGTTATTATTACGGCGTATTGCTGTGCGCTTGTGTTGGCTTCAAAAGGACCAAGCGCCATCTTGGGCGCTTCAATGCCCATGTGGCCACCTGTAAACTCAGAATGACTAATGATCTGAGTCACAGCCATTCCAAACCCAAGTGTCGCTATAGCCAAATAAGGCCCCTCAAGCCTCAACGAGGGTAAACCCAGAAAAAAACCAAATCCAGCGGCAAAAAAGCCTGCCAGTGGTAGAGCTATAACAAATGGCAAGCCCAGTTTGACCATAGACAATACACACGCATAGGCTCCAAGCGCAAAAAAACCCGCATGCCCTAGCGATATCTGTCCAGTGTAGCCTACCAATATGTTCAGTCCTATGGCGACTATAGAATTAATGGCAATTAAATTTATAAGGTAAAGGTTGTAATCGCCGACCAAAAATGGCGTTAGGACGAATAGTCCAATTAGAAATAGAACCCCAAACAGCGACGTTTTAGTCCTGAATAGTTCTATATCTTCGTAGTAGCCTCTCTTCATGTCCATGGGCAATACCCTGCAAAAAGGCCTTTTGTGACATCTGAGGTCTATAGAATTAGCTTGATTGTGTCTTGAGAAAAAAGGGATTCACGTGAATGAACACACGTACTGTCCTATTTCGTAACACAGCGCCCTGTTGCTGTCAACACTAACCGTCACTGATTACTAAGGCTTTAATTAAATTTGAATGAATGTCCATATTTTCAATATCATGAAGGGAGCTTGTAACTTTTTTCGATGGATTTCGTATGGATAGCCGTCCCGGCATGGCACGCCCCACATGTGCGTAAAACAGCTCATGGCAATGAATTTTTGACTTTGGTTATGACATCTCAAATGTGATTAAGGAAGCGACAAAGGCCAAGTGTCATTTCGATTTAGGAATCCTGTTAAGCGCATTCACGAGTTTTACGCCTGCAGGAGATAGCTGTCCTTCGCCACCAAAAAAAGTGTCTATTATGGACACATTGGAACCATAATATATTTCATTGGATTCCCAATCGAGCTTTATGATGGCGCCTGTAATCGCTACGCCCATGAACAGTCCCTTAGCCCTCGAGTAGGAAAATATGCTTGCAGTCAGTTCTATGTCTGTCGCTGCCGAGGCGTCTCTACCCAAGGGACCGGCTGCCACTGAGGCGTCCACCCCAAGAGTGAACTTGTCCTTAAACAGGCCTTTCAAACTAACCTCACTCATGACGAGCAAAATGAGATCAGTCGCTTGAACGCCCATCTGCCAACCCACACTTGCCCCGAACAGACTGAAAAACACTGGAGGCCCCCATTTTGAACTGGAATTGTTCTTCCGAAGAGCAACCCCTTTTCCATACTGACCACCAAAGCCAAGTCCAACCTTGATCACCGAAGGGAAAATCACTATGGCTTTGGAGCGTTTCAACAGATCCTGAGGTATGCTCGCATCCGGAGCTTCCATCATTTCCGTTATCACCAGGGCGCTTTCGCTTAGCCGACTTTCGAGTTCAGAGTTATTTGCATGGCTGAAGGCGCAAAAACTCAAAGACACAATCAAAATTATTACTGCCCCGGCCGGCGCCCTGAAAAACATGATCGCCACGTCCTTTCGATACTACTGCATCATTAGTGATATTATATCCGAGTGAGCAAACATTACAACATGGGCTTAAAGTCAATCAGAACAATGAAACCATACAGGAAATCTGAAGTTATTATTCTTGACACCAAAAGTACATGAAGTTACTAAATAGTTTATAATTTTTCAATTTTCGGCCCTCTGAAATATTTATCGTAAGGAGTCAACCATGAGAAAAGGGTCGCTATTTACTGTGACAATTCTGATCCTGTTATTGATATGTGCAGGCTTTTCGTTTTCAGGGGAACCGACAATCAAAATAGGAGTTATTCTTCCACTGACTGGGGATCAGTCGGAATTTGGGCAGATGGAACGCAATTCCTTCCTTATGGCGCTGGAAAAGATTAACAACACTGGGGGCATAAACGGTCGATTAATTGAGCTGATAATTGAAGATGACGGTGGCAAGTCAGAACTTGGCAGAGCGGCGGTGGAGAAACTAGTCCATCAGGAAGGAGTAGTGGCGCTTACAGGAGGTTATTCGTCTACCGTCACCTATGCCATGTGCGCGGTGGCTCAACAGTTAAAGATCCCTTTCCTGGTTAGCACGGCTGCTGCTGACAAGATCACTGAACAAGGTTGGGACTACGTATTCAGAATAAACCCTCCGGTCAGCGACTATACCAAAGCGCTAAATTCATTTCTATCAGAAATCGTTAGACCAACCTCCGTGGCCATACTTTACGAGAACACCCTCTTCGGGCAATCCAGCGCCAAAGAATTTTCCGAGCAATCCGAAAAAGTAGGGCTGAAGATCCTTGTCAAAGAGGGATATGAGGCAGGAGCGACGGATTTTAAACCTTTACTGATAAAGGTCAAATCTGCAAAACCGGATTTTGTGTATATGGCGTCCTACGTTGTAGACGCGGCGCTTCTAATGAAACAGTCAAAAGAATTGGATTTCAACGCGATGCTGTTTGTCGGGAGCGCAGCGGGTTTTGCCATTCCCGATTTTGCCCGAAGAGCCGGTTCAGCTGCGGAATTTGTTTTTTCCGCCGATCTCTGGTCACCAAATTTGCCGTATCCTGGGGCCAAGGAATACTTCGACAATTACCACAAGAGATTTGGTAAATTCGCCAGCTATCACGGGGCAGAGGCTTATGCATCCATTCAGGTGATGGCGGACGCTTTAAAGAGAGCGCCTGACACAAGCACTACCAACATCAGGGAGGCCTTGGCTAAAACTGATCTGATGACCGCATTTGGGCCTGTTAAATTCGTCAATTATGGCAAGAAAAAGCAGCAGAACGCTCTGCCCTCGTTCCTGGTGCAGTGGCAAAAAGGAACTCTAGAGACGGTTTGGCCCAAAAATGTCGCTACCAAACCTTACATTTTCCCAGTGCCCCATTGGAGTGCAAGATAATCTTCAAGGGCTGATAATAAGAATTCTGTTTTCAGCCATGAGTCTCGGGAACTCATACATTTAACGCAATGGGGTCATCAGCTCTAAGGGTTGAGGACCTTCTGGGCATTCGGAACCGTGTCCGCCGGACTGACCTTGTACCAGACCCCAATCAATTCTCCTTTTTCGTCTACGAGAAACGAGGACCTGATAACCCCTTCATAGGTTTTGCCATACATCTTTTTCTCCCCCCACGCCCCGTATAAGCCTGCGACAACATGATCAGAATCGGATAGCAATGGAAAACCAAGATTGTATTTGTCATCGAATTTCTTCTGTTTATCTGGCTTATCGGGACTTATACCTATAGCCTCAACCCCCGCCTGGCTCAGGTCAGGTTCAGCGTCTCTGATGCTGCATGCCTGTTTGGCGCATCCGGACGTGTCAGCTTTCGGATAAAAATAAACCAGGACCTTCTTCCCAATATAGTCTGACAACTTCACACTGTTTCCATTTTGGTCAAGAAGATTAAACTCCGGAGCCTTGTCTCCTAATTTAAGTTTCGCCATTTCGCATACTCCTAATGGTTTCGGTTTCGTTCTAGGATTAACACTTGAAGTCTTTCCATAAATTTTGTTTCAATTTTTAGAGATGCAGAAATTTTAATAAAGTCGCAGCGCCTTCATGCCAAAGGTATTGACGGTGATGCTTCTCATCACGAATTGTCAATCCTTGACACCAAAATCTTGTCTATTCGATTAGCGTCCATGTCGACCACTTCAATTCTGAATCCATTCCATTCAAATGAATCTGAAACAACAGGAATTTTTCCGGCCTCCACCATTACCAATCCCGCGACTGTGTGAAAGTCATGGCTTTCTTCTCCGGGAATATGACTTAACCCTAGGATCTCCTTAAACTTTTCGATTCCGCACGCTCCGTCTACCAGCCACGAACCGTCTTCCCTCTCAACAGCATCAGCTTCATGATGTGATTCAAGCCAGGGAATGTCACCCACAACTTCCTCCAATACGTCATAAAGCGTAACAAGTCCCTGGACAGATCCATACTCGTCTATAACCAGCGCTACGCTATTTTTGGAATTCTTGAAATTTTCAAGAAGTCTCATCGGCGATATGGATTCAGGCACGTACAATATCGGCTTCATAAGAGATTTGATTTCATATGTGTTCCGAAGACACTTTTCAACCAGTAGATCCTTGATCCGCAACATCCCTCGAGGATGGTCCATGCCTCCGTTACAAACAGGAACGACATTGTGCGGGCTTTTGACGATTTTCGCCATATTGGTTTCCACAGGATCTACCGTATCCCAAAAAACAATGTCTTTGCGGGGAGTCATTATCGTTAGAATGTTTACATCGTCCATCTTGAAAATGTTTTCTACAAAATCACGTTCCACCTTTTCAAAAATACCCGCCTCAGCTCCCACTTTCATCAGGACACGGATTTCTTCCTCAGATGTTGGTGGCTCAGTAGAGGTTTTTGATCCGAGGATTTTTAATATGATGTCACTCGAGAAACTGAGAAAACGAACAATCGGATAAGCCAGGCGTGACAGGAACCGCATGGGCCTGGCCACCAAAATAGCAATGGCTTCGGGCCTGTACAAGGCTATCCTCTTAGGCACAAGCTCGCCAACAACCACGGTAAAATAGGTGATCCCTACTACCATTATCATTACGGAAATTGCCTTCGAGTATGGAGCCAGGAGGGGTATCTCAGTTAATAGGCTGGAAAGTCGTTCGGCTATGGCGGTTTCGCCAAATGCGCCGTTTAGTATGCCGATTGAAGTAATCCCCACCTGTATTGTCGACAGGAACTTTCCAGGGTCATCAGCCAAACTCATGGCTATGGCTGCTCTTTTGCTTCCGGATTCGACTCTTTGCCTAAGCCTGGACTTTCTTGATGAGACTATTGCAATCTCAGCCATGGCAAAAAGGCCGTTCAACACTATTAGGCCCAGAATGATAAGGATTTCAATCATACTAATTTTTTAGAACCGTTATGGTTGCAACGTCCAATCTAATTTCTTATCCTCCCCGAAGATAGTTAATAATGTGTTATTAATCATAAAGAGTCTATCGACATTTTAGCGATCTTGAGTATAAATTAAAAGTTTGGTTTGTTCGTTATCAAAAATCCTTTTCTGTCCTGACATTTTAATATATCAAAAACTTGGAAAAAATCACGGATGATAGAAATAACCGATTTTGAAGAGATTACTCAGATAAAGTTAAGTCGTGAAATAAACGGCCAGTCTTTGTTCTGGGTTTCAGCGTACCTGGTTGATGACATACTCATAGATTCCGGCTGTGTACACACGGCAGAAGAATTGCTGGGTTTTTTAAGTGACAAGAAAATTTCACGAGTCATCAACACACATTATCATGAAGATCATGTTGGCGCTAACAGATTGCTGGAACACAGACGAAATGTTCTAACCTTTGCGCACGAATCATCGTTGGAATTTATAAAAAAGCCTCCCAAAGTTCCTCATTACAGAGAAAAGGTATGGGGATCGCCGGAAGGCTCCAATGCCGTAGTTTGTCCTGACGTCATTGAGACTGATCGATTTTTATTTGAAGTCGTTGAAACGCCTGGGCATTGCCCCGGTCATATAAGCCTTGTGGAAAAAAGACGCGGGTGGGTGTTCTCCGGAGATCTCTTCATCGGCAATAATCTTGCGGTTGCAGGTCCTGAAAATAACCTGACAGATATGCTCAGTTCCATGAAAAATCTTCTCTCAACAACAAATAGCGAATTCACCCTGTTGACGTCTCTGCGAACAATACGAAGGGATGGACGAAAAACATTGAGCCAATTCGTCAGAAAATACGAGAACCTATCGTGCAAGGCAAAAGAACTTGGAGCGCAAGGTATGGAAACTAAACAGATAGTCGTTGAATTATTTGGCGGGGAAAGCGTTTTTGACGCTATAACCGGTGGTGAGTATTCCTCGGCCAATCTTGTTAAATTGTTGCTGGAAGCTGAAATTTGTTGTTAATCTTTTTACAGGAGTATCATTATGGCGCTTTTCTCAGTAGATGAGTCAAAATGCAAGAAAGACGCAATATGCGTTTCTGAGTGTCCGGCCTGTTTAATTGAAATGAAGACGCCGGAATCGTTCCCGCACCCTATAGACGGGGCTGAAAACCTTTGTATAAAATGTGGTCATTGTGTTGCCGTCTGTCCTCATGGAGCGCTGTCTTTAAACTTTTTGACCCCCTCTGATTGTCAGGAAATAATCCGAACGGAATTACCCTCCGCCGGTCAGCTCGAACTGATAATGAAGTCTCGCCGATCAGTAAGGACTTACAAGGAAAAACCTGTCGATAGAGATACACTGGAAAAACTCGTTGACCTAGCGCGATACGCTCCATCGGGACATAATTCTCAGCCGGTTAACTGGCGAATTTACGAAACCAGGTCGGAACTGGACAGGCTTGCTTCAATAACTGTAGACTGGATGCGTTACATGGTTAAAAACGCTCCTCAAGTGGCATCGATGATGCACTTTGATCTTGTGATATCGGCATGGGAGCATGGTAAAGATAGAATACTTCGTGGCGCCCCGAATCTCGTAATCGCTCATGCGCCTGCCGACGTTGCGCCCTCGCAGGCGGCATGCGTTATCGCTCTGACATATATGGAACTTTATGCCTGTTCCCTTGGCCTCGGAGCATGCTGGGCGGGTTATTTCAACGCGGCTGCCACGCTATTTCAGCCCATGAAGGACGCCCTTGAACTACCGGATGGAAACCAGAGTTTTGGAGCGCTCATGATAGGTTATCCAAAATACCAGTACAAGCGAATCCCCTCCAGGAAAACTCCCGGTGTTTCATGGAAATAGCCGTTTAAACCAATACGTCAACAACCATAAAGTAGGAATCAATCTAACAGAGGAAAAACCAAAATGGATTTTCGATTTCCGCCTGCCGACGATACGCATCGTATAGACGTAAACCGATTAAACATGCCCCCACGTATGCTATTTGGCCCAGGACCCTCCAATTACCACCCGCGGGTTAGTTTGGCGCTGGCAATGAATGAAGTCGGACACCTGGATCCTTCATTCATCGAACTGATGAACGAGAATCAGGAACTGCTCCGCTACGTCTGGCAGACAAATAATCCTTTTACAATACCAGTTAGTGGAACAGGTAGCGCGGCAATGGAGGCCGCCATCGCTAATATTGTTGAACCGCAGGATGTCGCCTTGATTGGGTGTAACGGTTATTTTGGGGAGAGACTGTGCGATATGGCAAGTCGTTACGGGGCTGATGTCAGGCGCATCGAAAAGCCTTGGGGTGAAGTTTTTGACGAGGCTGATATAGCTGAGGCTCTTGACGCGCATCGACCTTCCATACTTGGTTTAGTCCATGGTGAGACTTCTACCGGAGCTCTTCAACCGATGGATGGAATAGGAAAGATATGTCGCGAATTCAATTGCTTGTTGCTTCTCGACACTGTCACCACCCTAGGAGGCGTGCCAGTCTTCCTCGATAGATGGCATGTGGATATAGCTTACAGTGGTAGCCAGAAATGCTTGAGCTGCCCTCCCGGTATATCGCCTCTTACAATCGGACCGCGGGCGTGGGAAAAGATCAATAGAAGAAAGTCCATCATCCCCAACTGGTATCTTGACATGACCATGGTAGGCAAGTACTGGGGCAAGGAGCGCACCTACCATCATACTGCGCCAATTAACATGAATTACGCGCTCAGGGAAGCGCTGGCGATAATCGCCGAAGAAGGGCTTGAGAAAAGGTGGGAAAGACACTCCCAAAATGCGCAACTTCTTTGGGACGGTCTGATGGACATAGGAATTGAGTGTCTTGTTGAACGAGAATTCCGGCTTCCGAGCCTTACAACCGCCTATGTGCCGGATGGCATAGACCCAAAGTCTGTCTGCTCCTATCTTTTGGAGAACTACAATATTGAGATAGCCGGGGCCTTTGGACCATTAGCAGGAAAAGTTTGGCGAATTGGTTTGATGGGCTTTAATAGTAGACGGGAAAATGTTACACTATTGCTGTCAGCAATGAAAGACGCTATAGAATCAGCCTGAAAAACGACATTATTACAAATGCGCAGGGATATTCCACTCGATGAAACAAACCGATCACAATTTTGATGAAAAAAGATCGTATCCCAGGTTCAGGATGCGAGTCCCTAACGCTCTGCGCATTGTCTCTTCAGATGGTGAATGTGTCGCGGATTTGCTGGATGTAAGCATGAGCGGCAGCGGTATAGAACATTTCGACTTGATACATTCACATTCTCTTAATCCCGGTGACGTTGTCAGTCTCGAATTTCTTATTTTTCCATCTGACATCAATTCTCCGGAAGTCTCCCAGCTTATAAAGACCAAACTGATGGAACTAAATCCCGTGTTGACGGATTTTGATTTTCAAGGTGGAATAAAAGAGTTACAAAACCTACGATTTAACGCTAGGGTAGCGTGGATTTATCTGAATCGCCTGGGGTTTGAATTTATCCAGACGTAAGACAAAAAGAATTGCTGTTGGATTCATATTTCCGATTTTAAACATCACTTCATCCATCCCTGGCCCTAACCTAAGAGAAATTCACACATTTTACCGGAACATCCGGCGGGGCTGGCGCACCAGCTGCCCTAAGACAACCCCGCAGCTTTTAACGCTTTCATTATGCGCTCTAGATCGCGTTGATTCTTGTATGGCAAGCGTCTGGGGATCTCATCAATGGCGAATCTCGGATGACTAATCAGGAAGTCATCCAGGGCGTTTTTTGCCTTGCTTGTTTCTCCGGTCAATTCCAATGAGGCTATCAGACCTATGTTTGCAAATATGTCTCGCTGACTGATCTGTTTTGCTTTGGTGAAATCAGCTAAAGCTTCTTCATATTTTTCATCCCCTATATGAGCCAATCCAAGCGACGTGTAGTACCATGACGGCGCCATGGGATTTAGTCGAATTGCTTTGTTAATGCTTTGGATTGCCTCCTGAGGTTTCCCCAGAAAAGTCTGAATTCGACCTATTAACGCTAAGCCATCAGCATTGTTGGAATTGGAATCTAAAGCGGCCTTGGCGGATTCAAGAGCCCCTTCATAGTCCCTTTTTGCCACATAAACACGACTGAGCATAAGCAGGGAAGTATCTGATGAAGGATTTATCTCGAGCGACCTTTTCAAATATTGTTCAGCCTTTTCTAAATCATCTTTCCTGGCCGAACTCCATCCGGCTTGCAGATCTGAAAGATAGGTTCTGGCCATACCAGCTAAAGCCCTTGGAGAATTGGGGTTAGCCTCAAGAGCCTGTTCAAAGAGTTTTCTAGCCCGTTTGTTTGATTCTTTACCTTCAGAAGCCATCATGTGGCTCGCTCTCATAACATGATCCAAAACTTCAGGGTTAGTTTCCAGTTTCTTGTCGGCGTCTGCAGACTCACCAGATTTTGTGGCTAGTTTGACCTTAAGAGAGGAAGTAATTTTCCTGGTGATATCGTCTTCGAGGTCAAACAAATTCTTGAAATCCGTATCATAGCGTTCAGCCCAGACATGTCCCCCTGTCCTCGCGTCTATCAACTGGGCGGTCACCCTCATTCTGTCCTGAGATTTTTTCACACTACCTTCCAGGACATAATTAACACCCAAGGACTTTCCTATCTCCGGAATGTTTACCGACTTGCCTTTGTACGCAAAGGTAGAATTCCTGGCTATCACAAACAAATCCGGTATCTTGGCGAGACTCGTGATTATCTCTTCAGTAATCCCTTCTCCTATATAATCCTGTTCGGGATCACCACTCATGTTCGCAAAGGGCAATACGGCGATTGAGGGAGCGGAGGGTAGAGAATGAGGCGTCTCGACTATCTTTTTATCCTGTTGAGTGACCGTCGCTGTCCGGGATGTATTGCCGTGAAACCAATAAACAAAATAGGCTGAAATAGCCGCCATCATCAAACCCAGGAGCAATATTACAACGTGACGAACTGATTTGGTTTGCTTGGGCAGGGAAGGAACGACTGAGGAGGACGCCTGATCCAACATGACCTTGTAAACCCGAACCGGCTCGGGAATGTTCTTGACTGAATGAGACCCCATTGACACGAATTGACGGTCAACCTTTCCCTTCAACTGATCATAAGCCTCTCCGGAGACACATATTCCCCCCGGATCAGCCAACCCTTCCAGACGAGCGGCTATGTTCACACCGCTTCCGAAAAGTAACCCATCCTGCTCTATCACGTCCCCTATGTTTATGCCCATACGGAATTCCAGACGGCGGTCCTCGGGCAACTCTAAATTCTTAAACTTGAAAGTTTCCTGAAGTTCTATCGCACAGTTCAAAGCGTCCACAACGCTTGCAAATTCAAGAAGAAAGCCATCGCCTGCAGTGTCCACGACCCTACCGTTAAAACCCTCGGTTAACCTATACAAATCCTTTTTGTAAGATGTCAGCGTCCTTACCGTAGATTCTTCATCCGCGCTCATAATCTTGCTGTAGCTCTTGACATCGGCGTGTAAGACCGCTGTAAGTTTCCTCTTAATGTTTTCTTGCGCAGACATTGGCAGAACCTCGTCTTGATAGCTCTATAATTTTTGTGACGGTTATGATTTTGATGGATCCTGAATTAATTATGCGACGAATTCTATCTTGAATTGCTGATCATTGCCAATTGTTTGCTATAATCAAAAGAAGTTTCTGTAATGAGCAATCGTTTTAAGGAGGCTCAAAATGTATGGAACATCGTCTCTTAGGTCTCTCCTCGTAGGGCTTATTATCATTTTTGTGTCTTCTTCAATTTCATCAGCCTCGGAGCATTTATCAAAATCGTCGGGTCAGACCGTATACGCTCCAGTCTATTCACATGTTTACGTAGGAGCTTACGGACAAGAATTTCAGCTAGCCGCAACCCTCAGTGTTAGAAATACGAACCCGTCGGCGACTATCAAGCTAGAATCAGTGGGATACCATGACTCGTCGGGAAAATTTCTAAGAAACCTGATAGAAGCCCCTGTAAAAATTTCTCCCCTCGGATCCACTCAATACTTCATCAGTGAATCAGACACTGCAGGAGGATTTGGAGCCTTTTTCCTCGTGAAGTGGTCAGCCGAGACCAAAGTTAACGAACCGATAATAGAGGTTGTCACTGCGGGGACTAAATCAGGACAAGGTATTTCGTTCATTTCCAGTGGAAAAGTCATTCAATAATATGGAAAACTTTTAAGGCTTCACAGTTTTTTAACATACCCTGCACCCGGCAATCCATTTGGAGCAAACATCACCAGATCAAATATGGCAATGTCTGTTTTCTATTCTCATGCTCCCCCAGATGATACCTCCCAGAACTTACCATCATGAATGCGCCTGTTTTCAGAGGCAGCAGTTTTTCACGATCAAATAATTAGACGCCTACTTAAAAAGAACGTCTTTCCTATAAAAACGTTTTTGGCTTCAAAAGAAAGAGGGGCAGTCTTTCCAGGCGCTCATCGGCCAATCATTCAGTTAGACTGCTGATCTGGACGCCTTAAGAATCCAATATGAGAAGATATTGTGATTGTGGATAATTGTCATATGCTTGGGAGAACCAGGACATGTCTTATTTTTCAAACCACATCTAACAGTATTTGTTCATCGAAACCAATTGACAATATCAAACCCCGCCGGATATACTTAACGTTAACGTAAACGATATCTGGCTACGCCATGACTAAACCTTCCCAAAAAGAAAAATCCTACACTATTTCGGAACTGGCGTCTGAGTTCGAAATCAGCCCCAGATCTATAAGATTTTATGAAGAAAAAGGTCTCATTGCTCCAAAGCGAACTCGGGGTAATCAAAGAATTTACAGCAGACGTGATCGAGCTAGATTGAAACTCATTTTGAGAGGAAAACGATTTGGATACTCTCTCGATGAAATAGCTGAGATGATCGGGATGACTAACGCGGAGCTCAATGAAGTCAACCAGATTGAGACATCGTTGGAGTATGGAGAAAAAAAGCTAAGGGAAATCCGGGAGAGAATCGGTGAACTTCAGTTTCTGGAGCAAGATATACTGATGGTAAGGGAAAAACTTTTGAAAAGATTAAAAGAGCTCAGGAAGGGAGAGAGACATGAATCTGGCGCAAATGATGGACCTGAACGCAAGAAAGTACCCTGATAAGGTAAGCCTTCGTTACAACGGGAATGGAATTACATTCGGAGAATTGAAAGAGAGGTCTGAGAAAGCTACTGGCCTTTTACAAGGTTGGGGAGTAATTAAAGGCGATAAAGTAGCCATCATGAGTCAGAACACACCTGACTTCGTAGCGGCCTTTTTTGGAATTGTGAAGGCTGGCGCTGTTGTAGTCCCGGTAAATCACAAGCTCATGGCGCCTGAGGTTGAATACATACTCGAACATAGTGAAGCCAAACTCCTCTTCTTCGACGCGTCACTAGAACCCGTCATATCAAAACTGAACTCCAAAATACGTAAAGTGTCGCTGGACAGCTCCGTTGAGGGATATGAACAATTTGAGGATCTTCTTCGGACACCCCCTGAGATGAAAAAAGTTGAGATACATGATGATGACTTTGCTGAGATCTTGTACACGAGCGGGACGACCGGCAAGCCCAAGGGGTGCCTCCATACGCACAGAAGTGTTATAATGGCTGGAATTACAGGAGCCTTGGCGGTAAAAATCGGTGAACAGGATGTTACCTTGATGGCCATGCCGATTTGGCATTCCTCCCCTCTCAACAACTGGTTCATGGGGACACAATATGTCGGCGGAACAGTTGTGCTCATAAGGGAATATCATCCCTTGCATTTCCTTCAGGCCATTCAGAGTGAAAGGTGCACGGTTTATTTTGGCGCCCCCATTTCTTACATCCTGCCATTGCAGATGATACCGCAGTTTGGAGAATTCGATCTGAGTTCCATGCGCTGTTGGATCTATGGTGGAGGCCCAATGGCCGAAGACACGGCAAGAATGGTCATGACAAAGTATAAGTCCGACAATTTCTATCAGGTCTACGGAATGACTGAATCAGGTCCTACAGGAACAGTTCTCATGCCTTACGAGCAGGTCGCCAAAGCGGGCTCCATTGGCAGCAAGGCTTTACCTGGAGCAGATCTGGTAGTGATGAAGGACGATGGAAACCAGGCGCAAAGAAGTGAAGTAGGCGAAATATGGCTTCAGGCTGACAGTATGATGAAAGGCTATTTCAAGAACCAGGAGGCAACCGCCGAGGCTTTTCATGGAGATTGGTACAAAACCGGCGACATGGCCAGGATAGACAAGGATGGGTATCTTTACATAGTCGATAGGACCAAGGACATGATAGTCACTGGCGGCGAGAATGTATATTCCAAAGAGGTCGAAGATGTTCTCGTGAGCTGCCCGGATATAGTTGAAGCCGCAGTAATCGGCGTGCCCAACCCCGAATGGGGCGAGACGGTCGCTGCCGTTGTAGTTCCTGCTAAGGACAAGAAGGTGGATGCCGACTTCATAAAGGGTTACCTCTCCGACAAGCTGGCAAAATACAAAATACCTCGCGTATTTCACATCGTAGACGCTCTGCCTCACACCCCTACCGGCAAGGTCATGAAATACCAGTTAAGAGATCAATACAAATAATATGTTTTAGGAGAAATTGATGTTCGACTTTTTGCTGACGGAAAAACAGCTAGAGATAAAGCGTGAAGCTCAGGATCTTGTTAAATGGGTTCCTCGTAAAATGATCCTTGATATGGATTCAGACAAAATCAAGTTCCCTACCGATTTCCTCCGGGAAGCCGGTCGAAGGAACTTGCTCGGAGTTCGATATCCGGCTGAGTATGGTGGACGCAATATGGACTGGGTGACAACGTGTATGCTTATGGAAGAGATTGGGACACTTGGATACATATTCGCATGCACTTTTGGGATTGGAGCCGAACTCGTTTGTGACGCTATCATGCTCCACGGAACTGAAGAACAAAAACAAAAATATGTCAAACCGTTATTGAGGGGAGAGGTCTTTGCCGCAGAGTGCCTTACAGAGCCCCGCGGGGGATCGGATTTCTTTGGGACAACCACTACGGCGCAAGACAGAGGCGACCATTTCATCATCAACGGGCAGAAGCGTTTCATTGTTGGAGCGGAAGGCGCTGATTTCTTTCTGGTATACGCAAAGACAGACATGGAGGCGGAACCTCATAAAGCGCTGAGCTGCTTCATTGTGGACCGCACAGACGGAGTGGATGTCCAGTACCTCTATGGTCTCATGGGTTGCAGAGGCGGCGGCGCTGGACGAGTAGTCTTCAGAGATGTGAAAGTCCCAAAGGAAAATATCATCGGCAAGCTAAACGGAGCCTATGCCGTTTTTAACACCATGATGATCCCGGAAAGACTAGGCACAGCGGCCATGACGATCGGCGCTGCAAGACCGGCTCTGGATGTAGCCACTTCCTACACCACCAAACGCAAAGCTTTTGGACAGGTTATCAATCAATTCCAAGGCGTTAGCTTTCAAGTGGCTGAGGCAGCAATGTTGTTGGACGCGGCACGATCCCTGGTTTACACCACCGCTCGATCTGTCGACTCTAGATGTCCTCAGAACCTGATCAGACGAATGGTTTCAGAAACAAAGAAATTTGTTACAGAGTCCTGCCAGAAGGTTTCTCACAACGCAATGCAGATTATGGGTGGTATAGGATATACCAACGTCTACCCCGTCGAGAGAATGTTTAGAGATCTGCGCCTGGCCTCAATTTGGACCGGAACCAATGAAGTAATGTCCGTGATCATCGCAAGTGAATGGTACAAGGAATTTCTGAAGGAGAAACAGGCCAAGCTTGCGCGTGATTTTGAGGCTGACGCTCAGGAATCAAACGCTCTTGATGAAAAAATTTTCAGTTAATCAAGCCTTACCTTAAACCGTTTGTCTTTGACCGGCAGGGTGGCTTAGAGCGCCACCCTGTTTCAATCTTTGGGTATAATCTCCAAATCACATTGATCCCCGAAAACCTTTCTCATGGAATCCTGGAGTAGCGCCATATCCTCGTTCGTCTCAGTTTCGACTATCAACTCTCCGTCATCAAATATCCTCAGCCTTCCCCTATTTTCAAGTATTTCGATGGCTTTGATTGGATCTACCGTGATCCAGCCCTTCATCCTTTTGAGCAATTCCGTTCCGGTAAACTCCCTCTCTATAACTAAATCAATGTTTCTTTTTTTACCAAACCATCCGATTTGAGCAGGCTGATGAAGCCTCGGAAGGACAGGATCCCTCATGGCGGCGCATCTGAACCACAATCTAGATCTCACCATCTCGATATCTCTCCTGTTTTTCTAACTGACTGATTTCAAGCTTCAAACTAAACAGTAATTCACTACACAATTCAAGACATCCCTTCAATTGAAAAACATAACTGCGACCAATATTCGCGTAAAATTAAGGGGTCACGCGATATTCCTAAAGTTGAAAACACTTTTCAAAAACCTCTTTTTCTGCTATAAGGGTTTCTATTAGGACATTTAATTGAGCGGATAAATATTGCCTGTCGTCTACTACAAATTTGTTTTGAACGTTAGAATGATTACAGGAGGCTTTGTGTCATTCAAGCGATTTACCCTATTGGCTTTGTTGGTATTATCCTTAGTTCTCTTTGGAATAGCTGAGACAAGAGCCGAAGCCAAAAGAGCTGTGGCGCCCAAAAAGACCGTTGCTGACGTTAAGAAAAACGTTCCCAATAAGACTGTAAAAAAAGCTCAGGTAAAAAAGGCCCAAGTCAAGAAATTCAAGCCCAGACCTGTCAAAAAGAGAACTATCCAACCGGCGTCTAACACGATTCAGGCAAAAGCCGTCTATTGCGTAAACCTGGCCAACAATGAAACTCTCATGGCCAGGAATGAGAACCTTAAACTCCCAATAGCAAGTTTGACAAAATTGGTTTCTGCGATGGTGGCGTTGGAAAATATGCCTCTGGACAAGAAAGTCAAAGTTCCAGACCATATTAAATCGGTTCCTAAATCAGTGGTTGGTTTAAAACCGGGTGATGAACTTACTGTAAATGATCTGTTGCATGGCATGTTGATAAATTCCGGGAACGACTGCGCTGAAACTTTAGCATGCGCTTTCCCCGGAGGAAAACATAAATTTGTATCAGCGCTTAACAAAAAGGCTAGACAACTTGGTTCCAAGAAAAGCGAATTTTTTACACCTAGCGGACTTGACCGAAAGCCGGCCGGTCCACCTGATAAAATCAGTGAAGACGAAATCGACGCCAATGCTTCAACGGCTAAAGAGATTGCAAATATTGCCAGAATAGCATTTCAGGACAAAACAATTCGCTCAATAGTTCAGAAAAAGAGCTACGTCATGAAAAGCTCTGTTGTTAAAGACGGATATCCAATCAGAAATACTAACAAACTCCTCAGAGACAATTTGCCGGTAGTCGGTGGCAAGACCGGATTTACGGTCAGAGCTGGCCATTGTCTGGCCTCACAGTTCTCTCCTGACAAAAAGGATCTATTAATCGTTGTCTTAGGTAGCCCCAATCATTTCAATGACACGAGGCTCGTTTACAGGAAGGCTCTCAAAGATATCATTGAAAGAAAAAGGGCATCCGCCCCCAGATTGGAATCTGTCGCAAAAAATTAAACATACAATTTTCAGGGTAGGCCGTAGCGGGTGACATGTATAATTAATATTTTACGTGTCATCCGCTTAAAAATTTTCTCAGGCTAATCGGCAGGTGTTATCTAGGAAGGGTAAACAGAAAGTTAACCCATTGACCAGGGATTGATTCGCACCAGATTCTCCCCCCATGAGCTTCGATGATCTTTTTAATATTGTAAAGTCCTAGACCAGTCCCACGTTTACCCTTGGTCATCTCGTTCTTGACCCTATAAAATTTGTTGAATATCTTTTCCGCTTCTTCAGGTTCAACACCGGGGCCTTCGTTCCAAACATTGAAGATATACTCAGCTCCTCGAGCCGAAACTCCATATGCAATCTTCCCATTTGGCTTGCCATATTTCAGAGCATTACCGAAAAGGTTGCGATAAACAACCTGTAAAAGTCTAGGGTCCGCATTAACACGTATTCTCCCGACACCCCCCATGCTCTCATCATAACTTTCAAAGGAATTCGGGTATCTCTCTTTCAATCCGATCATCGCAGGTAAAATAACCTGTTCGTAAAAGTTATCAATAGTCTCTTTTGTTAGCTGAAACTCACCCTGCTCCAGATCCGCCATAGTCAAAAAGTCTCGACTCATGGCTTCAAGAAATTTTGAGTGATGATAAACTATTTCGAGTTGATCCCTCCGTAACGGATCTTCTTCTGAATTCAAGAGCCTCCTGATAAACCCCCCTATTACCATCAGCGAATTTTTCATTTCGTGGTTAATGAAATGTATCGCTTCCATATAATTTTGATTTAACCGCTCCAACTCCCTCATTATGGCTTTTTCTCGCCCGACATCTTTGCTGATGCCCACAGTGCCGAGGATTCTGCCTTCACTATCTTTTAGAAGAGATAAGGTGAGCGATATTTCGACAATCTTACCTGATTTATGTCTAAGCTGGGTCTGGTAATTGACAATTCCTCCAGTAAGCGTAACGTCCTGTAAGACACGGTCCCTTTCTTCAGCGTCAACCCATATTTCGGTTATTTTATGACCTTGAAGCTCTTCAGCGCTGTAGCCCAGAAGGTTCTCAGCAGCCGGATTGAATTCCACGATTCGTCCATCAAGATCGGTAGTTATTATAATGTCGGCAGAAGACATTAAAACGCCTTCAAGGTAACTCCTCTCTTGAGACAGGGCTTCTGTGCGGCTCCACATTTCCTTGGCAAGGTTTGATGCAAGCTTTTTGTAACGCTCCTCAGACTCCCTCAACATATTTTCAAGTTCAGATATTTCGAGTTGTCTGCCGATAAGATCGGCTGCTTCCTGAAGAAAAAACCTGTCTTCAGGCAGTATTTTGCAGTCAATTGGAAAGTTTGCGCATATTCTTCCCTTGGCAGCATTATCTACACGGATCTCCTGGACGGTGATAATCCCCTCTAAATTTTGTGGAGTTTCTCCAAAAATTTCCCCGTCCAGCTCTATCCATATTTTGAGTCCTGAGTCGGTTCCCAACGAAATTTGGATCTGGTTTAGAGCCTGACGCACCTTCAAGCCTATGGGCGCCTTTTGCATCAACGCCCTACTCACGGAAACCAGACCTGACAGCTTACCGAACATGTTTGAGAGTGTTTCTTGGGATTGCGTTAGAGCCTTTCGACAATTGTCTTCATAATCTGACAAAGGCCGAACAGTCTCTAAAATCAAGCTACTCCCATCATAATCTCCAATAAAAACAACGCTAACGAGGCACGACATCCCATAACGAATCTGTTCGAAGTCTGATTCGTTTAAGATCCTCTGTCCCAACATTTCTTGAAGCTTACAGCTAGGACATGGGTCGTTTAAGCCCGCCAACCTCTTGAAACACTTATCACTCAAAGAGTCCTTGATATTGATTTCGAGTTTCTTGTTTATCGCGACTATTTCATAATCTGATGAAATGAGGGCGCACGGTTCCGGTATTTTATCTACAAATTCCTGCGAGTTAAAATGTAGCATTTTATGTTTTTCAAGATCGAAAGAAATTGGTCTATCCTCAATTATATTAATAAGCTATATAGTTATTTCCAAAATTTTTGTTACAAACAAAACGGCGTCTCGGGTATAAGGCTGCGCTTGTAATCAAGAATCACTGAGGGATCAATATCAAAGTTTCTAAATGCTTCAAAAACCGTAGTTCAATTAATTTTCAAATATCTCACTTAACATCCTAAGTCAACCACAACAAATTCGTGATAAAAAATTGTCCGTCTTATTGCAGGATCTTGATTTTTTAGGCTGGTTTTCATTAACCCGAATTTTTGGTAAACTTCTTATAGCTATTTGGATCGTTTATAACCAACTAAATCAATAGGACATTTTTAGCTTGTACCTAGTGGAGTAAAGATCTAATGACATTCCAGGAAGTCGTTTTCATGATTGAGGGCATATTGCAGACCACTGGTTTGTTTAGTCTCACTTGGAAAATGGCGGTAATGTGGGCAATTAGCGGCTTCTTTCTTTATCTGGCCATCGCAAGGAAATATGAGCCGTTATTATTACTTCCTATAGGCTTTGGAATTTTTTTGGTCAATTTTCCCCTCGTTCCTTTAATGGGTTTTTCAGACGGGAAACCTCATTTACTTCAAGTTTTTTACAGCTACGGTCTGGAATGGGAGCTCATACCCTGCATCATTTTTTTGGGCTTAGGAGCCATGACAGACTTTGGTCCGCTCATCGCCAACCCTAAAATGCTTCTGGTGGGCGCTGGAGCTCAGCTCGGTGTCTTTGTAACCTTTACGGGTTGCGTCTTGGCGGGATTCACATTAAGGGAGGCCGCCTCCGTCGGGATTATCGGTGGAGCTGATGGTCCAACCACCATCTACTTGACCCAGGCATTGGCTCCTCATCTCCTGGGAGCTAACGCGCTAGCGGCCTACTCATACATGGCAATGGTCCCCTTGATTCAGCCTCCCATAATGAGGCTCATGACTTCCGATTCCGAACGCAAAATAAGAATGAAACAGTTACGTGTAGTGTCTCAAGCCGAAAAGATTCTTTATCCAATTGTAGCTTGTGGAGTCATCGCAATACTCGTTCCTGCTGTCATCCCTTTGATGGGCATGTTCATGCTAGGCAACCTCATGAAGGAGAGTGGTGTTGTAAAACGTCTATCGGATACGGCTGAAAACGCTTTAATGAACATTGTCACAATATTTCTTGGGGTCTCAGTTGGAGCTACTATGGAAGCCGAGAAATTCCTTAGCGCCAAGCCACTTTTTATATTTACTCTTGGTCTTCTTGATTTTGCAGTCTGCACCATGGGAGGTATCCTGACTGTTAAAATAATGAACCTTTTCTTAAAGGAGAAGATCAATCCTCTGATTGGTTCCGCAGGAGTTTCGGCTGTCCCAATGTCCGCTCGAGTTTCCCAGGCTATCGGATTGCAGGCAGACCGAAAAAACTACCTGCTTATGCATGCGATAGGCCCTAACTTGGCTGGGGTCATTGGATCCGCCGCTGCAGCTGGAATGTTTATTGCCATGTTTAACTGATGTCCCGGCTGGAGGATTCTCACATGAGAAAAGTTTGCGTAATAACTCTGCTATTTATAGCCATTACAACATTGGCCTATCCATCGGATGCCTTTCTAGGGGTTACTCTTATTCCTGGAGCGACAATTATTCATCAGGACAATCAGCGATTAGAATTTAATGTCAATACTACTTACGATGAGGCAGTGGGATATTACCGCGAACTGTTCAAGAATTCAGAACATGTAAAAATTACGGATCGTGGCTCTCAGACTTATATTGAGGATCATAGCAATCGCGATTGGCATTCGGTTTCCATTTCTAAACTTGAAAACGGACAAATAAAAATTGTAATATTAAAAGATAATTGGACTTGGATATTGGGGACTTTAGTTTTAAGGTTTCTTGCAGTTTTTGCCGTCCTGCTGGTTTTATATTTAGCCATGACACTTACTGGGGTGATAGTTTCGCGTATGGTTTCTACGCACGCCTCTAATAGATAATAATGAGAGGCCCACTATCTTTCAGGGGCCCTTTCTTTGCTTTAATCAGGCGGTATTAAGGAGGTTTCAAATGAAGGGAGTGGTGCTGGCTGGGGGCTTGGGAACGCGCCTTTATCCTCTGACAAAAATTACCAATAAGCATCTGTTGCCCGTTTACAACAGACCGATGATAACATATCCCGTTGAATGTCTGGTTAACGCAGGCGTTACAGATATACTTATCGTAACCGGGGGAAACAATCCTGGTGACTTCCTTCGACTGTTGGGAAATGGAAAGGAATATGGCGTAGACCATATTAATTACGCCTATCAGGAAGGTGAAGGCGGTATCGCGGATGCCCTATCTCTAGCAGAAGCCCATGCTAACAGAGGCCCAATTTGCGTGGTGCTCGGGGACAACATTATCGAGAAAAACATCAAATCCGCTGTCAATTCTTACAAGGCTCAGGGATCTGGCGCCAAAATATTATTGAAGGAAGTGCATGACCCCAAAAGATTCGGTGTTCCGGCGCTTGATGGCGATAAGGTGCTCTACATAGAGGAAAAACCTGAGAAACCAACCTCTAATTACGCAGTGACAGGTATTTATATGTATGACTCTCAGGTTTTCGATTTTATAAAAGGTCTAACCCCTTCACAACGTGGAGAACTGGAAATTACGGACGTCAACAATCTATACATAAAACAGGGCACAATGACGTGGTCCATGCTAGACGGTTGGTGGACTGACGCAGGAACTTTTGATTCCTTATTGAAGGCTTCCAACCTGGTTGCGCAGGGAGGCGCTAACAAGATTTGAATTCTGAAATAGGCAAGGTGAAATTTAAGGAACCCGACAACAAACGGATCGACGGTGTTATTTTACAGTCCCTGAAAGTCGTTCCTGATGAACGAGGACGGTTGATGGAGATAATGCGTCGTGATGACACGTTTTTCACCGGATTTGGTCAGGTTTATCTTTCAACAGTTTATCCAGGAGTCGTTAAGGCATGGCATTATCATAACCTTCAGGATGATCGTTTCACGTGTGTTCGAGGTATGGTTAAGGCGGTATTGTACGACGACAGGGACGGATCACCAACTCGAGGATCATTGAATGTATTCTACGTCGGGGAATATAATCCAGCGCTCATAGTCATACCTGCAGGAGTGTTTCATGGCTGGAAATGTGTAAGTGAGTATGAGGCGTACGTCATCAATATTCCATCAGAACCTTACAATAGAGAAAGTCCTGACGAATTCAGAGTAGATCCGCATTCGGGAGAGATTCCTTACGATTGGAGTCGAAAAGACGGGTAATAATGTTAAAGGCTCGTGTGTTTCTGAATTCATGACAGACTTCTTTTTTTGCCATCAGTCTTTGCAATGAAGTCATTAAAAACTTAAAAAACCAGTCAATGAACCATTAGGGGTTTTTATGAAGATCCTTGTTACAGGTGGATGCGGATTTATTGGCAGCAATTTCATTATCTATATGCTAGAAACTTATACGGATGTTGAAATAGTCAACATAGACCTTTTAACTTATGCCGGAAATCTTGAAAACCTAAAATCCGTCGAACAGTCAACACGATATCGGTTTGTTAAAGGCGACATAACCGACCGAGATATTGTGAGACTATTGGCTTCAGAGAAACCAGATGTCATAGTCAACTTTGCTGCAGAATCTCATGTCGATAGATCAATAATTGATCCGTCAGCCTTCATTAAAACTAATATCCTCGGAGTGCAGGTGTTGCTCGACGCCTGTAGAGAGTTTGGAATTCCAAGATTCGTTCAAATATCAACCGATGAAGTTTATGGGTCATTAGGTCCAGAAGGCTCCTTTTCGGAAACGAACCCCTTGGAACCCAACAGCCCGTATTCCGCTTCTAAAGCATCCGCTGACTTGTTGGTTCACGCTTATTTCAAAACTTTCAACCTGAATGTAGTAATAACCAGGTGTTCCAACAATTACGGCCCCTACCAATTCCCGGAAAAATTAATACCCTTAATGATCACCAATGCCCTTGAGGACAAGGATTTACCTGTTTACGGCGACGGCCTCAATGTCAGGGACTGGATACATGTCCTTGACCATTGCAAGGCTGTCAACACGGTCATGAGGCATGGAGTTGCCGGACAAGTGTACAATATCGGTGGACGTTGTGAGTATTACAACATTGATATCGTGAAGCTTATAGTTAACAAGCTGGGCAAATCAGAATCTCTCATCAAATTTGTAAAAGACCGTCCCGGCCACGACAGACGATACTGTATGAATGCCGACAAACTGACCAGCGAGCTCGGATGGAGTCCCGAAATCAGTTTCCCTGATGGAATTGAGCAGACTATCAATTGGTACCTTGAAAACCAGGCCTGGTGGGAACGCATCAAGACAGGAGAGTATCTCAAGTACTACGATACGTGGTACGGCGAGAGATAAGTCCTGCTCATTCCGGAACCACATCGAAGAAAGCAATGCCAATAGAGCGAAAATACACAAGAAGAATTTACTTGGGGTCTGTTCCTGTAGGAGATAAGGCTCCTGTATCAGTTCAGTCCATGACAAATTCTGACACCAGAGACGTGGCCGCCACAGTCCGACAGATAAGACGCCTCGAACGTTTCGGCTGCGAGATAGTCCGCTGCGGTGTGCCAGATAGTGTTGCAGCTAAAGCGCTTGGCCCCATTAAACAAAAGACTCGAATCCCACTGGTCGCTGATATCCATTTTGATTACAAACTCGCTCTGGAATCGATCAAACAGGGAATTGATGGTTTGAGGATTAATCCGGGGAATATTGGATCATCGGTGAAAGTCCGTGAAGTTGTCAAAGCTGCCTCGGAACGAGGAATCCCTATTCGCATCGGGGTAAACGCGGGCTCATTGGAAAGAGATTTGTTGAGGAAATTCGGATCTCCCACGCCAGAAGCCATGGTAGAGAGCGCTCTGGGCCATGTGGCATTGCTGGAAAAAGAAAATTTCTCGGACATCAAAATATCATTAAAAGCATCAGACGTTCACAGGACCGTTGAATCATACAGGTTACTTTCCCGAAAAGTGGATTACCCACTTCATGTGGGAGTAACCGAAGCAGGAACATTACTGCCGGGGGCAATCAAATCAGCCCTTGGAATTGGCCTGGTTTTGGCTGAAGGAATTGGAGACACTATAAGGGTTTCTTTGACCGCTCCGCCGGAAAAAGAAATTACTGCGGCCTTTTCCATCCTCAGATGCCTCGAAATTCGCAATATTGGGGTCGAGATAATTTCGTGTCCAACCTGTTCCAGAACTGAGATAGATCTCATAGGCCTTGCAAGAAAAGTTGAAAAGGCCACTGCCAGTATCAAGGAACCACTTAAGGTCGCAGTAATGGGGTGTATTGTAAACGGCCCGGGAGAGGCTCGTGAAGCCGATATCGGTATAGCAGGGGGAAAAGGTAAAGGCATATTGTTCAAAAAAGGTCTTAAAATAGGCAGCTATGGCGAGAAAGACTTGCTCAAAGCGCTCCTTTCGGAAATAGCGAAAATTACCCATCATGACACGATCGTTGGAGAAACTGCTGCCAATAAGGCAATGTGATTATTCAGCGGGTTGAGGCATTTCCCTTTTTGGAAAAGTTGCGACAAATGTAGTTCCTTGTCTGGGCCGAGACCTAAAGGTTACTCGTCCCCCATGCTCCCTCATTATTTTTTGGACCACCATCAAACCAAGGCCTGTTCCTTTGTCACCCTTTGATGAAAAAAACTCTTCGAAAACCTGATCTTTCAACTCTTTGTCAATTCCGACACCGTTATCCGCAACCTCAAATACAGTCGCCCCATCAACCCCTTTTTTGGTTCTCAACTCTATTAAGTGCTTGTCTTTCATAATATCCATTTTGCAGGCGTCCATCGCGTTACTGACGAGGTTTGAAAGGACATTTGTAAGCCCATCAGGATCCAGAACCGCCGACTCGATAGTCTCATCAAGCTCAAGTTTAAATTCGATGGCGTAACGAGCCGCTGTGTCTTTAAATAAATGATAAATATCAGAGACTATTTTGTTTGGACTAACCACGGCAAAATTCGGCTCTCGCTCTTTTGAACAATATAAGATGTCCTTGACTATCTGTGATATCTTTTCGAAGTTCAGCAGGACAATTTCCCAGCCCTCTCTAACTTCCTTTTGGTTTTTGTCCTCCAATCCACGGTTGACTATATAAATGCCTCCGTCAAGACCCATCATGATGTTTTTGATGCTGTGAGCCATGCCTGCGACCGTCTGACCCAGCATTATCAATTGCTTCTGGATCTCTTTAACGGGACTGATATTGACCGCAGTCTCCAAAACCCCCTCTATAATTCCATTCTCATCCCTTAGAGGCGATGAGTATATTATCACATTGATTCTCTTGCCCTTCTTAGTGATCAAGGTCATTTCTTTGCTGTGAATGTTTCCATCCAAAAATGTATTGTGGACTGGACAGATCTCACATTTGGAAGAATCAATGTTGTAAAAATCTCTGCACGTGTAGCCTTCGGGTTCACCGAAATCCCTTCTGTGAAACTCATTGCTCCAGAGTATCTTTAAATCTTTATCTTGGAGGGTGATATAGCAGGGTATTGAGTCGAGCAGGCGCTTGAAGTCTTCATTCCTGAGTGTTGACATGGCGGAATCCTACCCGACTCGGTTTAGATGAGAGGTAATAAATGAAATGAGATTACTCCAGATCTGATGGAGACATCTCGCCACGGGCCTGATGAAAAATTATCCTATCGTTTCGCGAACGACCTTAAGCAGGGCGTTTCTATCTACCGGCTTGTCAAAGACAGCCACAGGCTTTGTTACCGCTAGATGTCTCCCCGCAAGGCCGCTAATTACAATTATTGGGATATCTTTCAAATTCTTGTCCTTCGTTACGTTCCTATAAAAACGAGTCCCAGTCTCATTTGGCATTTGTAGATCCAGAGTAACTAGGTCTGCCCGTTCACTCTTTAATATCTCGAAGGCCTCCTCTCCGTTGGAGGCGGTGATAGTTTCGTAGCCGGAATCTTCTAAAAAAGCCGTCAGGTATTTGACCACCGATGGATCATCATCGACAACTAGGATTTTCTTTGGCATTATTGGCCTCCCTCAAACGATTCTACTAGTGCTTCTCAGGCTCAAAGCCAGGATGATCGTAGAGAATCGGCATTCTATTCATAATCCACTGAAAAGTCAGTATACCGATTGTAACTATGGTGACCGTGAGAACCACCTCCATCCAATGAGGAAAATACCTCTCCTCGAATGGAAGATGCCAGTTAAAAGCAATGATGGAATGATTGAGTCTGTTGAATATTATACCAATGACGGTAACAATTGCCATGGACCTAATCAGGCCTACCAATTCGTTTTGCACAGCATACATGAAAAGTATAGCAGGTATAAGCACAAATCCGATAATTTCAACCAGGAAAAGATACCCATACGGCGTATTGAGATATCCCCAGTTGTGACCATGCGCAAGCCCAATCACCTTCATGAAGAAATATGCAAATAAGCCTACCGACGCCGCCTTGCCTAACCCTATTGTCACCCGGTCAAGATGTTTCGGGTCATGATCCTTGATTTGCTTGGCAAAAATTTTATGCGAAGCGGCGCTCTCAACTATTGTCATCACTATACCACCAACTACAGCCGACATGAAAAACCACAGCGGTATATACTCTGAATACCAGAGTGGATGGAGTTTTTCAGGCATGAGGAGAAAAATGGAACCCAAGGCCGACTGATGCAGCATTGACAAACAAACTCCAAAAATTGTCGCCCCTAGTGTAGCCTTGATAAAAATCCTCCTGGCCTTTTTCATGTTCAGCCATTCAAATATTGCAGGACACCATTCTACAAATTGGCAACTCAAATACAGAGCTACGTGCCATGCAACAAGGAACAGGACAGAATTAACCCCCCAAGACACAAACATCGGGTATGGAATCCTGTAATACCTGCCCAAATCGAAGGTCAGGGCTATAATTGCAAACAGGTATCCGAGAAATCCAGTTAAAACAGCAGGCCTGAACAAGAAGGCATATTCCCGCATCCCAAATAGATGAACCGCCGAACCTATTACAAATCCCCCGGCAGCCAAGGCCACACCGCATAACATGTCAAACCCAATCCATATTCCCCATGGATTGTTGTCATTGAGATTGGTCGAAGGGCCAAGGCCGTACACTAACCTGTAAATTATCACAGGTATGCCAATAGCAAGTATTACAGCCACCACACCGTTGAAGGGTGTGATGTTACTTTTCAGGTAATCCTTGAATGTCATACCCAGAAAGATGTTCTCCTGAACCCATGTAGGCTTGAATTCAGATTGAGCCGTCGTACCCATTATTTGCCCTCCTTATGTTCAAGCGCTTGCTTGCAGGCCTGTTGCTCTAGCACGTCCCTGCGATGCTTAAAGCTGTATAGTCCCATAGCCAAGGCCGGAATAACAATGAACACTGGCGAAACTAAAGACAAGAATGGCTTGCTTAGTGACGGGATTGCTGTTGTGCCTAAATCTGTTCTGAATCCTATCCTGTCAAACGGAACAGCAGACAGATACATCCAGCTCACTCCACCTACTTCCTTCTCCCCGTAAATATGGTTAACGTATCTACCGGGATTATCGACTATCTTTTTATGGGCTAACTCAACAAGATCCGAGCGCTTGCCAAAGGTCATTGTTTCTACCGGGCATATCGAAACACAAGCCGGGACTCCACCCTCCTTCACGATTCTATCAAAGCAAAACGTACATTTCGTAACCTCAGGAGTCCATGGATCATAATACTGGTATGCAGGGATATCGAACGGGCAAGCCGCCATACAGTACCGACACCCGACGCACAAAGAGGCGTCGTACGTCACAGCTCCTTCGGGTCTCTTTGTGAAGGCCTTGACAAAACAGGAGGAAGCGCATCCCGGCTCAATACAATGCATGCACTGTTTCTTGACATAGATCGGCTTTGATTTATCCAGGGGATTTTCAAATCGATTAACAACAGTATAAGTATTTTCATTTGTTCGTCTGATTTTATCAAACACAGCCTTGTCCTTTTCGTACTCGCTCAATGATAGCTGGTTTGGTAATTTATTCCACTCCTTACAGGCCCACTCGCATCGTCTGCATCCTATGCAGACTGTCGTGTCAACTAGCACACCATATTGGTTAGGATAACCTGGCAGGCTAGTAATATCGGCTCCGGCCGAACGGGCCCCAAACAAGCTTGTTGTAATTCCTACACTTGCTAATGTCTTTAAGAAGGTTCTTCTATTTGCATCCATGTTTGACCCTCTCCTTCTTGGGCCCGAATTATTAGGCCACCTTACTTATCTATCTATTATTTCAGTCTTTTTCACGATATGTCAGGAATCGCCAGAATGAAATGAATGTGAAAAGGTAGATTATCACCACGAGATATTCCATGCCCTTGGTTAACGTGTAGAATTCGTGAAGTATATTCGGCATGATCTGCGCCCCTTTCAATGAATTAAAAACCGTTACCTTGAAACGCTGCGTGCGGCGTTCAATAGTTGTTTTGCAGTTTGTTGAGCGTTATCTTTTGGCTGATGGCACTTTGCGCATTCTAAAGACAAAGGTTTTTGGTTCATGGCTTCGTGGCAGCCCATGCATTGCCTGTGGTAGGCCGCAAGTATTCCTGGTCTCCCCAGATCCGAAGGATCAAAGCTACGAGTATGACACGAAATACATGCGGGAACTTTCTTTGTCTGTGCCGCCGACGGCTCGGTTCTGTGATGGCAGCCAGCGCAAATGGCATTCTCTCCTTTTGTCGCATGAAAAGCTTTTGCTAAAGAACTTTGATTGGAGACTTTGGTTAAGTTTGTCACTATCTTGGCGTGCGCAAATTCTGCGGGTTTGAATTCCTTTTCCAAGGTCTTTATCAATATTTTTTCTGGGACACGTTCTTTGTCAAATGTTAGAGGAAGATCGGGCTGCTCAGTCGGTTTGCCCTCGATTTGGCCTGTATGACACACTGCGCAGGTAGATTCGGATAACCACCTATTGGGCATTGATGAATGACATCCAGCGCATTTGGAGACCGATTTAGCGCCTTCGTGACAACCAATGCATGCCTTCTGCGATGTAACAGTATGAAAAGCCCTTTCGTAACTGACTCCCCCACCTTTCTTTCTGTCTCCAGACATCGTGTGACAATTTCCGCAGGCCTCAAGAGAATGATGATGGCAAGAATTGCAGAATTGAGCCCTGGGTTCATGAGACTTGTGGTTGAAGTAAACCGATTTCATACGAGCCTTGGACGCAGCCGGCACATTATTCGCTCCAGGTTCTTTGTATGAAAGCGCCATGAAGTCTTTCTGACCCCGCATCAAACGTGGCCTTTGGGCAATTTCGCTGGCTTTGGGGGCTTTGCGATCCTTGTGACATCCCTTGCATTCGATGGGCGCTAGATCCTTGGGGCCTGCCAGAGAAACGACTTGAACATTTTTCTTCAAGCCTTCGTTGGCCTTCGTATGACAACCTATACAGGCGGCGTGAACAACATTTCGAAGCGAGCGAACATTTTTTTCATCCTTCGATTTATGACATGCCCCACAAGAATTCTCCGTGTCTTTGGTATAATAGAGCTTCTTGGTCTTCTCATCGTATGAATGGTGACAAAGATGACAGTTTGAATTTGCTTCCCTCAGCTCACCTCTTATTTCAACCTTACCCGCTATATTAAATTCTTTGATTTTGTCGTTTTTGCTAATTTTTTCTATGTGGCTGGCATGTTCGACATAGTTGAAAATTGGACTCCAATTCCATTCTGCGTGCTTGATTGTACCTGTCCTAACATGACATTTTCCGCACATTCCAATTTGAGGTCCCGTTTTTTTACCCTCCTTGGCCATTGTCTTGTGACAACTTCCGCATGCGTTGTGATACTTCACCATGATCTGAGAAATGTCTGACCGATCAAATTCCTCTTTGGGAAACAAATAGATGTCTAGTTTTTGGTTTGATCCGAATGGATTATCTTTTTTGACCAGGTGACATGCTCCACAGTCCTGGTTGGTCTTCGATTTTAACGATTTTGTGTGCATGTCATGGTCAAAAGCGACAGCCGGCCTTTGGAGACTCTTAGAGTTTCCAGGATGATCAATCATCAACACAAGGCCTGCATCACTCTTTTGGTTACTCGTTTGAAGAGCGTCTGAGTGGACCAGGCCTACGACACCCAGAACGAGGACGCAACTCAATCCCAGCGCAATAACGTTGAGCTTCCGATTGATCTGTATCATTGATCCACTCCTCCTCATTCTTCTGCTGTTTTATCTAGATTTTCTAAGCTTTAAGTTCTTCAGGTATTTCCATTACTTCCATCAGGATTTCACTGAAAAATTTCACATGCATACCAAGTTTGTAGGCGCCTACAATGTCCTCGATTCCGCTGTGGCAGTTATGGCATGGAGTTATGATGACATGAGCCCCTGTGGCGGCTAGTTGTTCGGCCTTCACGGAATTGCCTTTCACACGTGAAGTTTTCCACGGTGGACCACAGTTGATGGTCCCCCCACCAGCGCCACAACAATAGTTATGCTCAAAGGCAGGCTCAGGTTCCCTGAAGTCAGCGCATGTGGCTTGAATAATTTCTCTGAGCTTAGGTCCCAACCCGCGACCTCGTATTATGTTACAAGGCTCTTGAACGGTTACCGGGGTTTCAAACTTGTGAGAGATTTTTAATCGTCCGCTGAATATTAGTTCGTGGTAAAATTCGACAGCGTGAATCAAGGGGATGGGGGGCTCCCTCCAGCCTAACCATTTGGGTCCATCGTAAACAGCCCCTCTAAATGCGTGACCACATTCGCCCATTACGATCCGCCTCGACTTTAGCCTTAGCGCAGCGTCGTGATGAGCCCTTTCTACTCTCCCCATTATCTCGAAATCTCCGGAATACATGGCCATGTTGCTATTGTCCCACCCATCAAACGATGGCATCGTCCAATCTACTTTAGCCACGGCCATAATCTGAGCGATGTTACCGATGAGTTGGGCAAGTATCTTCGGTTCAGGAGCTATCACCGAATAGAAAACATCAGCGCCTTCTTTATCCAAGGGAATGCGCCCCGTCTTTACCTCAGCCCTAGCGTCTTCTTCTTGCCATTGAAGAGTATCAATCCACTCGTCCTGCTTAACCCACATCTGGTTGAGAGTCACAGCGTGACTATTAACAGTGTCCTGTAGAAACTGAGGAACCACTCCGAGTTCACTACATATTCTTCTTACCGTTAGCAAAAGATAGGCAATATCAATGCCAAACGGACAATACATGCTGCATCTTCGGCAAACATTGCATTCCGTGTGAGCAATACGCGAACATTCTTTTATGAATGCCGGTTGGACTCGGCCCCTTTTTTTAATTAATTCCCACAGGGTTTGTTTTACCTTACCGACTGGAGAAAATCGTGGGTCCCGATCGTTGGACAAAAACCAATGACATGCGTCTGAACACAAGCCACAATGGACACAGGTATTCAAATACACTTTGAAGCGGGCAGCGGTTTCCTGATCTACGACGCGATTGAAAACCTCTGCTATCCGTTCAGGCGTGAGCTCCTGGATCGGTATGTCCAGCCCCGGATCGTTTACTATTGGAAGCGCAGCTAATCCCATTGTATGTCCTCCAGCAAAATTGTCGGTTACCAATCCTTGGCGCGGCGTACAGCGCCGAATTCTGAGCCCATGTAAGCCCTGGTAAACGGGAAAAACAACATGTGGCTCAATCTGGTGAAAGGTATGGCCATCAACATTATTGCTCCTGAAATCATGTGAATTATCAGAACCGTTTCGTAATCAAACCATTGTCGATTGGCTATAAATCCGCTCAAAAATGGGGCTGCGGCAATCAACAACAAGAGATAATCAGACGGTTCGGTTACAAAACGTATTTCGGGCAACATCAGTCTCCGAATCAGGAAAAACAGGCATGCGAGAATTACCAATACTGTCAGGAAGGTAGCAGTGCTTTCCGAAACCACACTCCAGGTAGGCCCCCAGGAAAAAGTGAACATCACAACATGAGCCGCCAGAAAAATTGGAAGTAGTATTAATGAAAGGTGAAATATAAAAGTTACAATGGTAACTTCATACCTCGCTCTCATGTTTTTTGACGCAAATGGAATTATCCAGTGAAAAAGAGAACGAAGGCTGTATTTTAAGCTCATGTATGGATAAATAACCTTGTCTTTTTGGGCTGATTTCAACATCCTCAGAAATTGGTAGATCATGCCGGCAAAGAAAATAATGAATGCTATCCAGACTAGTGGTCCACTCACGAAGTTGTACATGGTGAATCTCCTCTATTTTCTTGAAAGGTCTTTTACCGGAACGACTCTTCTGAGAAATTGACCATTCTCGACACACTTAATCAGGACTTTATCCCCATTCTCATTGAAAATCGGTTCCCACATGGCTTCGAATGGACCCAGAACAATTTTTCCATCTAATGCCAGGAAATGATTTATTCCCATGGCCGCCGTTGCCATGACTGAGACGCCGTCCGGGCTGAAAACCGGATCCCAAACCATGTCAAAGGCCTGGTTCCATGGCGCCCCGTCAACAGCGATTGTCCAAGAGCTCTTGTCCTTCACAGCAGCACAAACATGTTTAGAGTCCTCGCTGAAAATTGGATCAAGGACTACATCGCTAAAGGTGGTCTTCCATTGATTGCCATCAACGGCTATAGTCCATCTACCAAATTCAGGGGAAACAACAGCGGCAAGTCGTTTACCGTCAGGCGCGAATTTTTGTCTCCAGACCTGATTAAAGGACCTGTTCCAAAGAGGGGTTCCGTTTACATGAAGTTTCCAGCCGCTAGTAGTCAATCCTGGAGCTATAACCTCATGTGTGCCTGGTATAAATATGGGCTGCCATACAGCCTTAAATTCTTGATCCCAGCGCACTCCATCAACCGCTATCGTCTGTCTACCGGTTTTGAGCCGAACTTCAGCTGCCACTCTTGAACCGTCATCACTAAATGAACACCCCCATACATTTAAGAAACGCTGTTCCCAAGGGCGCCCATCGACAGCCAGGCTCCACAGTCCTTTCTTGAAGGTGAAAATATCTCCTTCAGAAAGTGGTTCTGTTTGTATGTTTCCGGCCGAATGTTGACCATCATTGCTAATTTGAAGGCTCCTGATCTGGAAAAACTTTTCATCCCAAGTAGATCCATTAAGGCTAACAGCGTATCCTTCCGAGTTCCTCACGTTAACTCCTGCAGCGTTGCCGTTTGAGCTAAAGCCAAGATTCCACACGTATTCAAAACTTTCGTCCCACGGCTTGTCCTCTTCATTAACACTCCATTCATCGTCATTCATCCCGAGGACATACAGCTTACCATCCGGACCAAATCTCAGAGACCAGGCTTTCTCAAAAGTCGATGACCAAGTCTCCCCGTTCTCGCAAACCGTAAAGGATTCATCATCATCCTGAACTATAGCTGCGATTCGCTCACCATCAGGACTTGCTACCAATTCCTGGACCTCAAGGAACCTCGAAATCCATTGGTTGATGTCGGTAATGTTCTTTGTCGGGGTTTCCCAATCCCAGGAATTCGACAAATTTTTCAAAATCTCAGTCATTTGTCCCTCCGATCAGTAGAGACTCTTGCCAACTTTCTCTACAAAAATCTGCCGGCGCTAACTATATTTTGATAAACGTTTGGTCGACTATCCCTCACATCTTTTGTCAACTAGTTGACAAAGCCAGACCCCTTTGAAATGAAAGCTCTTTTTTCACCAGATATCTGGCTGGAGGACTTTGATGGCAATTTGATTATGAAGCGTGAACCCTTACCGAGTTCGCTCTCAAAAAACATCTGACCCCCGTGTTCCGAAACAATCTTACTCGTCACAAGCAACCCCAGGCCGGTGCCTCTACTGCCCTTAGTAGAATAAAAACTAGAGAATAGTTTCCTCTTGGTCTCATCAGTCATCCCCATTCCATCGTCAGAAACTTCAAGAATCAGTCCGTCTTCCGCATCCTCAGAAGTCTTAACTATGATGGAGTGTTTTTCTTTTGAGGAATCTGACTCACATGCGTCTATGGCGTTTGAAACCAGGTTGGATAGGCAGGTGTGTATACCTCTCTGATCAAGGAAAACCTGCACTACAGTCCCAAGCCTGGAATCGAAATCTCGAACTATTGTGATGCCTTTTTCCCTAGCTTTTATTTCGAAAAGATTGCAAACCTCTTCGGCTAGTTGATTCGGGTCGACTGGCTGGTATTCGGGGTTACGCTCTTTGGAGTAATTCAGTAAGTCTTTTACTAAGTTGGATATCCTCACGATATTGTTTTGAACCATGCGCCATCCACGATCTAACAATTTCTTGTCGTTGTCTTCCATGGCGGATTCAACTACGAATAGCCCTCCCTCAAGACCTTGAATTATGTTCTTGATACCGTGGGCCAGGCCAGCCACCGTCTGCCCAACTACAGCCAATCGATCAGACGCCTGCTTTTCTCTTTCCAGACGCTTAAATGTCCTAAGATCCTGAAAGAATCCTACGGCGCCAGAGGGCTTATCATTATCGAAAAGCATGAAGCCGCTAAAACTGACCGGTATCAATTCGCCTTCAGCGGATTTCAATGTAACTTCTCGCGTTACCAACCTGGTTTCTGGCGCCGCCCAATCCCTCTGAGAGGCCAAAATCATTTCTATGAAGGGTTGGGGAAAATATTTTTGAAGATCAGTATCACCAATTACTTCCTCAATTTTATACTGGAGTAAATTTTGGGCGGCATTGTTATAGATTGCTATTCTCCAAGTCTCGTCCGTAGCGATAATCCCGTGGATGGAGTTTTCAATTAGGTTTGTCTGGAAGTCCTTTGAAACCTGGAGTTCTTTCTGCAATTTAACTTTGTCCCCGATGTCCATGGCTATGACCATGGCATAGATGACTTTTCCGTTTTGATCAAAAATTGGCGTAGTATAGCTAACATAATTAGCTTCCTCCCCAGAAACCGTAAGTCCACAATGCTGTTTCTGGGAAGTCGCCCCATCAATCAGTGTCTTTACCGCATGGCAATCCTCGCAACGAACATTCCTTTTCTTAAACACTTCATAACATTTCATTCCCACACTGCCCTTAAAAAGATCGGACATGTAGGAATTCTGCCTGACAATCTGAAAGTCTTCGTTGATGACACAAATGAAACAGGGAACTTGTTCAAAAAGGTTCTTGTATTCCCATCGGCTTCTGATAAGCTCCTGAGTCCGTTCCCGAATTTCCTGCCCCATCTTATTAAATGCTTGTGACAATTCTCCCAATTGGTCATTACTCTGCACCGGAGCCCTATAATTAAGGTTTCCCGCCGCCATTTGCTGAATCGCAAGCTTCAATTTTTCAACCGGAACGTGTACTCTGAAGAATAAGTAGGCGACGATAGTTCCCAGGACCGCGAAAAAAGTACCCAAACCCAAGAAAATTATGTTCTCTATCAGCGTTAGGATGTGACGATCGAAATTTTTCAAAGACAACTTAAGATCCAGAACGCCTAAAACTTTCTGGCCCTGCGAATGAAAATGGCATTTTGCGTTCCAGCAACTGGGTTCGTTGTAAATGGGCGTAATCATTCCTAAGGAACGAACCTCTCCTTCTTCACTTATCCGAGATCTCTTGTCCGTATGAACCTCATTGAAAGGTTTGTCCTCACTGTGGCACACGTAGCACGCTTCTGCATGCTTATCGACTTGCCTACCAGCCTCAGATGGGTCCGTGGCAAATTTCACCAACCCATCGTGGTTGTAGATCCGAATACTCGATATTTCCTCCTGTTTGCTTATGTCACCAATGAATGTCATGGTAGCCTTAGCGTCGTCGTGTAGCATGCTGTTATAAACCGCGTTCATAACCGCTGAACTGAATCTCGAGGCTTCTCGGAGAAGTTGCGAAAAATAGAACTCTTGTTGAACATCGACAATTAAGTAAATAAAAACCGCATATGAGCAAAAGAGTATGAGGCCCACTATGAAGGCGACTTTGAAACCTAGACTCCGAGTCGGGTTGACCCATTTTTTCGGAAGTCGATTCAACATGGACATTTACCTTTTGTTGATACAACATTAGTCCCGATCTCTCAGGTTTCAGATATTACTCTCCGACCACTTCCTTGACGGCTTTCAGGAATTCATCCTTGTCTATAGGTTTTTCTATGTAACCCTCAGGCGCCGGAATGGATCTCTGGTGTATAAATTTTTTAAAATCCATGTAGCCAAGAGCAGAAGTCGAGAATCCTGTCACCATGATTACGGGAATGTTTTTGAGGGCTTCGTCCTTTCTCATTTCCCGATACATTCTGATCCCAGTTTTTTCCGGCATCAACAAATCAAGGCATACCAGGTCAGGTTGTTCACTTAGCACCTTCTTCATACCCTCAACTCCGTCGCAGGCCTCTGTGACCTGGTAGCCGTTTTTCTTTAGCAGTGTGCCAAGGAAAACCAGTGTGTCGGGTTCGTCATCAATGATTAGAATCTTTTTTGGCATGACCGGTCCCTCCTTGTCTCAAGCCGGCTTATGGATAGTGAACATGTTGTGACTTTCCGCCCGTTCACCGTTGTGATTTCTGGCTTGAACAAGTCTAAGGCAAAATTCATGCCAAATATCGGGATGTAACTTGTTTTAATATGTAAATGTTTTATCTAATTGTTTTGTTTAGAATATTTACTCAGGCAGGTCTAATGTGGCTCGCATTTCAAAAACAAAATCCCAACAATAGCTTAGCAGGGTCAGTAGGTGATGTTTCAGGTTTGAAACGAAAATTCGAACTGTTTCAAAAAGAATCATAATTTCAAAATGCTATTAAACGTTTCAACAATGAAACGCTGCTCACTCCCGTTTCTATCCCTCAATTCCGTACTTTTCCATTTTTCTCCATAAAGTTGCACGACTCATCCCTAGCTTCTTTGCTGCAACTGCTTTACGCCAGTTCGCAGCTTCGAGTTCTCTGACTATTAATTGCCTTTCTACAATATCCAGCTTCTGTTGAGGATGTGCGGTTTGGCGTTTAATTTGTGAATCATTTGAGTTTACCAAGCGACTTGGCAGATCAGATGGATAAATTAATGCGCCTTTCGCGTGGACAAACGCGTGTTCCAGGGCGTTGGCTAACTCACGAACATTTCCTGGCCACGAATACGCTTCCATTATATCAAGCACCTTATCGGATATGCCCTGAATATTCTTGCCCATTTGCTTGTTGAATTTTCTTATGAAATGGCTAATGAGCAATGGTATGTCTTCCAACCGTTCTCTCAGAGGTGGAAGATGAAGTGGGAAAACACTAAGTCTGTAAAACAAATCATCTCGAAAAGACCCGTCTAGGACCATCCTGTAAAGATCCTTATTTGTGGCCGTTATCAATCGTATATCGACTTTTATGCTCCTGTTATCTCCAATTCTTTGAAATTCTCGCTCTTCTAATACGCGCAACAGTTTGACCTGCACCGCAGGGCTTATTTCTCCGATTTCATCAAGAAAAAGAGTGCCACCGTTGGCCATCTCAAATTTTCCTACGTGATCTCTAATGGCTCCTGTAAAAGCGCCCTTCGCATGACCGAATAGCTCCGTCTCCAGCACCCCTTCGGGCAAGGCAGAGCAATTTAAGGCTACAAACGATTTGTCTTTTCTCTGACCGTAGAAGTGGAGCGCTCGAGCTATGAGTTCCTTACCTGTTCCCGAGTCCCCTTGAATCAGGACTGTGGTATCGGTATTCACAAGAGCTCCGAGAGTCTCGTAAACTTTCTTCATAGCCTGGCTTTGTCCCACAATCGTTGTATATCCATATTGACGCTGAAGCTCTTCCTGCATCCACATGTTTTTCGAAACGTCACGAAATGTCTCTATTCCACCGATTATGTGACCTTTTTCATCGTACAATGGCGCAGCGTTTACTAAAAGATGAACTATTTCGTTGCGCTTATTTCTAATCGATACGGCAACATCCTGATAAGGATGACCACAGTAAAGAGCCTTGTCCACCGGACAGTTTTCCTTGCAAAGCGGACTTCTGAAAATCTTCGAGCATTCTGAGCCAACGACCTCCTCCCTATGAAATCCGCTAATTTTCTCCGCAGCCCTGTTCCATGAAGCAATTTTCCAATCTTTGTCCACAGTCATCACACCTTCTGAGATGCTGTTAAGAATAGATTGAAGTAATTGATTATTTTCCATTTTCGGCCCCCTTGACTGAGTGGATGTGAGAAATTTCAAGGATCTACAGGGATTCCGAAAGTCTGATAATCGAGATCAACAGACCTGATTTAGTAAGTCCTGATTGTTTTTTCCAAGCCAGTTTTGAGGAAATTATAGCGATGTTACTTATTCGACTTCCCCAAGTCATCCCACTATGAAAAATAAGGAGCAAAAACCATGCCAATATTAAGTTAGCATGATACCATAGGTCATCGAATGTGAGTAAAGAACGAAGAAAATTTGGCGATTTGAATATCAGACAACCCAAAGAATTGGCAAGCCTGCAACGACTATGATCCTATACAAGCGAAAGAATAAGCCTATGGGAACAATCGTCCTAATCTTTATAAACTACCTATTCAACAATGACATCTTCTCCCGCGTTAAGCCCGGAAAGAACTTCTACATTCCCATCGCCAAGCTTTCGCCCTGTCTTAATGTGCCTAATCCTGGCTGAACCGTTTTCCAGAACTCTTACGCTTTCAAGTTGACCTACCACATTTACAGCAGTCGATGGAATTACTATAACCTCACTACTAGATGTATTGAATGTCAGGGTCCCGTATAGGCCAGGGCCAAGACCAGGAGCCTCTTTGAGCTGTGCTTTCACTGTTATCGTGCGGGTTTTTTCATCCCTTTGGGGCACAATCTCTCTTATTTGACTGATCTCTTTTATTCCTATTGAAGGTATCGAGACTGTTACTTCACCTCCAACAGACAGAAAAGAAGCGTATTGTTCTCCCACTGGGGCTACTAGTTCAAGAGTGTCCGGGGCATAAATTGTAAAGAGCTGCTTACCGACCGTGGCCAAGTCACCAAGGTTGACATTTCGTTCTGCTACAATCCCGTCAAAGGGAGCTGTGACTGTTGTATATGAAAGCATGGTTTTGGCCTCATCTAAAGACGCCTTGGCTCTCTGCTCCGAGGCCTGAGCCATATCGAACCTTGCTTTAGCTTCGTCGTATTCCTTCTTGGCAATCGATTCCTTTTCAAACAAAGCCTTGTAACGAGCAAAATCGTTTTCAGCCTTGACTAAGTCAGCCTGAGCGCTTTCTAAGGCTGCCTGAGCCTGCGCTTCTCTCTCCACAAGTTCCTTTGCCTCCAATTTAAGTAGCGCATCGCCTTTTCTTACTTTGGATCCCGCCTCAACATTTAATTCCAGTACGTTTCCTGAGACACGTGAGGCTATTCGAGCAGTTTCTTTAGATACAACAGTTCCGGAGACTGTGACATCACCAGCGGAGGAACTTGTTTCGGCCTTGAACGTTTTAAAATTGGCCTCTTTAGTTGGTGGATTAGTCATTCCTCCCGGAACCTTGCTATGGAAACCACCTTGCATCCAGATCAGAACTAAAACCAGACCTATAGCTGAGACTGCTGCGACAATGAGCTTGTAGCTGGACATCTTTTCCCCATTAAGGAACTTTTTTGTAAATCTTCATGGACTAACTAAAAACACGAGGGCCTATGCGTTACTAGGCCCTCTATCAACTTGAATCATGTCATCGGCTTGATAGGATACTTAATTCTCGGTCATGATATAATCGTCGTACTCAATCTCGAACCGTAACTTATGTTTTGCCTCTTCCTGAGCCAAAGACAGAAAGATCTGTTCGAGGGCTTCGTCACCGGCCGAGGCTGCAAGATCAGTGTATAACTTGAAAGCCTTTTTCTCTTTTTTCATCGCCAAAACTAAAGCCTGCTGATAATCCAACTTGCCTGAAGCCTCTACGTCTACTAAGTAATCTCCGATTTTGAGATCTAATACCTTCTGGTTGGATGGTGGAAATTTCTTCCCTGACTTTATGTCCATGAGTTTCTTTTTATGACCAACTTCCTCTTTGGCGAAATTTAGAAAAATGTCCTTCATCCAGGGGCGATCCATCGAACTGGCTAAATCGGTGTAAAATTGAGCCGCCTGCTCTTCGTTGCTTATCGCAAAGTCAAGGATTTCATCCACGCTTTTCCACTGATTCATGCAAAAACCTCCCTTACATGAAATAAGAGCCAACAAAACCTCTATTTCAGATTCTTGATCGCTGAGATTACCGCATCGTAGTTTGGTTCTTCAGCAATTTCTTTCACTAATTCAATATATTGGATTTTGCCATCTTTGTCGACAACTAACACTGCTCTGGCTAACAGCCTCAGCTCTTTGATCAGCAAACCATAATTTAGTCCAAACGACGCTTCCCGATGGTCAGAGAGTGTCTGAACATTCTTGACATCAGCCGCCCCACACCAACGAGCTTGGGCAAATGGCAGGTCCATGCTGACAGTCAATACTACTACATTAGGCCCCAGATCGGTGGCTTCCTGGTTAAATCTACGGGTAGAGGTATCACACACAGGTGTATCCAACGAAGGAACAGAAGAAATTACACAAATTTTACCTTTGTAATCTGACAACTTGACCGTCGAAAGGTCATTGGCGGTGACCTGAAAATCAGGCGCCACGTCGCCAACCTTCAATTCAGGACCTAACAGAGTAAAAGGATTGCCTTTCAAAGTTACGAGCCCTGCTCTCTCAATCATCCTAAATTCCTTTCATTTCATATTCTTCTAGTTCATAAAGCTCATGATGTCGCTATAATCAATGACACCGATGTTCTTGAATTAGTATGATTCCTCTGACGCCAGCATAGCAGCATTAACCTTCCCCCTGAACAGATGATAGGCATAACTCTGATATGCTATTACGATTGGAACCATCACTAAAGCGACCCCAAGCATTATTTTGAGGGTCAACGGACTGGACGAAGAGTTGAACGCAGTCAAATTTAGCGCCGGATCAATGCTGGAAGGATATAGATTTGGGAAAAGACCTATCACTCCGAACAACACTGCCGCCACTATAGTTACAGATGACGCAAACCAGGCCTTCCAATAAGCTTGTGAACCAATGAAGAACCTTGTCGCGAGCAATCCCACTACCGCTATCAGTGGCACTATGAAGAGCACAGGATTGTTGAAGTAATTCTTGTACAATGGCGTCGCGACATAGCTGAAAGCCAGGAATCCTACCGCGGTGATTAGCCAAAGAATCCATAAACCTGCCGCAGCCCTGGCCGCTCTAGCATGTAACTTGCCCTCTGATTTAATACATAACCAGATTGCTCCGTGAGTCAAAAACGTGACAACGAAGAATACTCCCCCTGCTATTCCATATGGATTTAACAAAGTAATCAGGCTGCCTTGAAAAATACCGTCCTTGTCAAACGGAATCCCCTGAAAAATGTTTGCAAATGCCACCCCGAAAAGCAGAGCCGGTAAAAAACTACCGAGGAACAAACATGTGTCCCAGAGCTTCTTCCAGGCGGGATTATCAATCTTGCCCCTGAACTCAAAGGATACGCCGCGAATAATCAAGGCAAAAAGAATGAGCAACAAAGGAGTGTACAATGTGCTGAACATGACAGCGTAAGTGGTCGGGAAAGCCGCAAAGGTGACACCGCCTGCTGTTATGAGCCATACTTCGTTCCCATCCCAAACAGGGCCCATAGAGTTGTAAATAACCCGTCGATCATTGTCACTCTCCGATATGAACGGCATCAATGTTCCCAATCCGAAATCAAATCCGTCAAGCATGAAATAGATGGCCCAAATCAGTCCCCAAAGCATGAACCAAATTGTTTCGAGCATGACCTACCTGCCTTTCCACTTAATAGGCTAATTTATGATAAGTTAATGATTCTTTTCATTCTTAGAAACATATCAATGCGCCACAGGGCCGCGCTTGGCGTGCCGCGCCATCAGGAAAATCGCAGCAAAACCGAGCAAAGAATAAAGAACTATGAAGGCAACCAATGATATCCCAACTTGTGAAGCAACTATTGGAGAATGGGCTTCCGAAGTTCTAAGAACATGGTAAACGATCCAAGGCTGACGTCCAACCTCGGTAACTATCCACCCTAACAGACCCGCTATATACGGTAAGGGAATAGCCAGTGTCATGACCTTGAGATATGATGGGCTGGATTGTAGATTGTTTCTTTTTAACCAGCCATAAGCACTCAGTAGGATTAACAGGAATCCAATACCAACCATAATTCTGAAGGACCAGTAAACCATCGCCACCGGAGGCCTGTCCTCGAGCGGCCAGGATTTCAATCCCCTCATTTCCGCGTCCCAATCTCCCATGACAAGTTTACTCATGAATTTTGGAATCCTGATAAATTCAACGAGGTTTCGTTCATTCTTCTCATCCGGAATTGCAAACATAATGAAGTCTGCGCCCTTTGTGGTCTCCCAAAGCGCCTCAGCTGCTGCAGTTTTTTCAGGTTGCAACCTAGCCATTTCCTTGCCATTCAAATCACCCAAACCAACTACCGCAACAGAAAAGATTAAAGCGAACGTGACGGCCATCTTGAAAGACTTGGTGAAAAATTGAATTTGATTCTTACGAACCAGGTGATAGGCGCTTATGCCCATGACAAAAAAACCCGCCACGACAAAACCTGCTACAACGGTGTGCAAATAGTTTGTTATAGCGTATGGTTGTGTGACGACAGCCAAGAAATCAGTCAGTTCTGCTCGGCCGTTTCGTATTTCATAACCAACGGGATGCTGCATCCACGCATTCGCAGCTATAATCCAATAAGCCGACAGGTTAGACGCTATCGCCACAAGCCATATACAGGCCGCATGAGCCTTGGCTGATAGCCTATCCCAGCCGAAAAACCAGATCGCTATAAAAGTGGACTCAAGGAAGAAAGCCACAGTGGCTTCTATCGCCAAAAGGGAACCAAAAACATCGCCAACGTATTTGGAATATCCGGCCCAATTTGTCCCAAACTGAAATTCCAGCGTGATTCCAGTAACCACTCCCACGGCAAAGTTTATTAAAAACAGATGGCCCCAAAATTTCGCCATCTTTTTGTACTCTTCATTTCCTGTCCGAACATACTGAGTCTCCATTATTGCAACCAGAATTGACAGACCCAATGTAAGAGGCACAAAAATAAAGTGAAATAGTGTAGCGACGGCAAACTGCAATCTTGATAAAAAGATCGCGTCCATTTGTGGCTGCCCCCTTTCGTTATTTTTTTATTAAATGCAGCTCAACTAATTTCAATTTTGGTATAGCAACTAAACATGAAAGTGTTAATTTAGTTTAAGGCTTTTTATAGCTTCATCGGCGCTCGCGCCAACAGTTGAGGCTCTAAAGCTATCATGCTCGTAAATTAAAAATTCATTCTTATCTGAAACCAGCGTTAATAATTTGTCCAACGATCCCCTCATTTGAAGCAATTTTACAGCAATGGTCGCAAGACCTCTAACATGAGGATCTGCTGATTCTAGATATTTTCCCAAATGAGGCTTTGCATTAACCACCAGATCGGGTCTGGTTTTGGCTAAATAGCAAATTCCCCATAGCAAACCTCTCTGAAGTGGTTCATACTCCAAAAAATTACCGACCGGATCCAGATATGAGATCACTATTGATCCATACTCGCGTCCAAGGATGTCACTCTTTGAAATAGTGACACACATAGATTCCGGAGCTCCCCAGCCTATTCCTCCAGATTCATCATTAAGACTCCACATAAAGCGTCTCATGATGATCCTGGCGCCCTCCAAATCATGTAGAGCCAAACTGCTCAGAACCTCACCAATCACCATCACAGATCGCCAACGAACAATTGGGTCCTTGTTCAACAGCAACGAAATCAGGGGATTAATGACCTGACGTCCTGGAAGTGTTATCAATTTCTCGACGCAATCATCAAGACGTTCGCTTCGCAAAACATCCTGAATCATGCGTTTGAGGTTTCTTCCTCCAGAAGCGTCAGGCATGCTCATCACATTTATTCCGCTCTCAAAAATAGCTAGTCGTTTTACTAGCCCTGTTTAATGGCGGAACCAATTTCTCGACCTAAGTCCACGCATTTCTTAAGGACTTCGTGATTGGGCGCAAATTGACAGCTAATAGACTCAAAGGTCTTGAACTTCATTTCTTCAAGAGATTTGTTGATCAATTTTGGAGCTTCACCACTCCAGCCATAAGAACCAAAAGCAGCGCCGATTTTGTTGACGGGCTTCAACCCCTTCATATAACAAAGCAAATCGGCCATTCGAGGTAACATGCCGTTATTTAGAGTAGATGAACCCAAAACTAATGCCTTAGAGTCAAGCATCTGAGTAATTATGTCGCTTCTGTGCTCTGCCGCTAAATCCATTATCTTCACGGAGACGCCTTTTTCAATAAGTCCGTCAGCAATCGCCTTGCCCATCATCTCAGTGCTATGCCACATGGTGTCATAGATTATTAAGGCCTTATCTATAGTCTCTTGTTGACTCCATTTGTAATAGGCTTGAACAATCTGTAGTGGATCTTTTCGCCATATCAGACCGTGATCAGGCGCAATCATGTCAATCTTGAGATCCATTTTCTGGACATCTTCAACTAATTTTTTCACCAAGTTAGAATAAGGCAACAAGATGTTGGCGTAATACTTGGCCGCATGAGCCATAAGCTCTGCGTTGTCCACTTCATCATTGAAACGTTCGCTTGTCGCCCAGTGTTGACCAAATCCATCACTGGATATAAGCAAAGCGTCTTCCTTGATGTAGGACATCATGCTGTCCGGCCAATGCAACATTCTTGTTTCAAGGAATTGAACTGTCTTTTTTCCTAGCTTCAGTTCCTGACCACTCTCAACCACCTCATATGGCCAATCTTCCCTGTGATAGTGATCCAAGAGAGCCTTTTTCCCTCGGCCTGAACAAAAAACCTTTTCCGGCTTTATCACCTCCATCAGCTCAGGAATTGATCCGGAATGATCGGGCTCAACATGATTTACTATTAAATAGTCTATCTTGGAGGGATCGATTACTTTGTGAATATTATGAAGTAGATCCATTTTAAACGGCTTTTTTACCGCATCAAAAAGAGCTACCTTATCGTCAAGAGCAAGAAAAGAATTATAGGTTGTGCCTTTGTATGTTGAGTATCCGTGAAAGTCCCTGACAGCCCAATCGATAGCGCCAACCCATTTTATTCCATCCTTAATATCAGTTGGTATTCGCAACTCAGTCCTCCATTAATTGCTTTCCTCGTAGGAAGGGCGGCATCTGCTCCGGAAAATCTGAAAAAACACTTTTGGATGCAAGATCAAATCTCGCTCACATCACCATGCGCTATACAGGCTTAAATTTTCCAGAGCAGATTATTACTACTCAGGGGAAAATGAATCTTTGTCCGCGCCGCAAACAGGACACACCCAATCAGCAGGCACATCAGCAAAAGCTGTCCCTGCTGCAACACCGTTGTCAGGATCTCCTACTGCAGGATCATAAACATAACCACATACTTGGCATACATACTTTTCCATGAACTGTCTCCTCTCTTAAAACTTTTCCTCGAACCGAGGCTTATGCTGAATCAACTTCTCCAGATTTCCAGCCATGCGGCAAGAAAACTTTCTGTATTTGGATTACTTACCGGTGACCTTCTTCCCTATGGCTCGTCCATAATCCTGAGCCATCTGCAGCCCCCCCTGCAAGGACGCTGACTTGAGTCTTAAAGGCGTTCCAACCATGTCCATTTTGAATATGTTTTCCATGGTTTCGTAAATTCGATCTGGAGCCTCTCCGCTCCAACCAAAAGCTCCAAAAGAACCCCCAGCCTTACCTTCCATGTCTAATTTAGCAACCAGGAAAAGGACCGTTTTCATTGATTGCATCATCTCACCGTGGTACGTGGCCGAACCAAAGACATAGGCGTCATAACCTTCTAAATCCTGAACCTTTGTGATGCTCGTGGCGTTTACTACAGTAGCGTCTGCTCCTGTGAATCGAATACCTTCGGCTATGAGATCCGCTATACTTTGAGTCTGACCCGACCTGGTCGCGTAAACTATTAACGCCTTAGCCATCTTGTGTTCTCCTTATCAATTTCTAAGAACTTCACGCTCTTGAAAATCCTGTCTGATTAGTGAAACTTGAAGTCCACTTTCACTAAAACAGGATTGCCAGCGGCTATAACTATGTCCTTTTCTTTTGAACCGCTTGAGTGGCAAGATCAAAAGCCGCCTTCAAGTCGTCAGGCCGCTTAAGTATGTCACCCTTGCCCTCAACTTTGTTTACACATACGCTTCCGTCGTAACTCATGTCCAGGGCATCAAAGAAATACCTCGCCACCAAGTGGGCTCCCTCGAAAAGATTGGCTCCCTTGGTCGCCCCTACGGCCAACATGTATCCACTTCCACTGTCATAAGTTTTTCTTCTCTCGGGTGATTTGGTAATCATTCGCTTGCTCCAAAGAGCTTGGCAACGGTCAATAAGAGCTTTCAAATCAGACGGCATTCCATAGAAGAACATGGGAGTGGCCACAAAAATTATTGAGGCCTCTTCTAACTGAGGATAAATAGCCTGCATGTCGTCTTTGATGATGCAAATTCCCGTTTTGTCACAAGCTCCGCATTCCATACAGCCTGAAATGTCCATCTTGAACGGACGAAGAGTCGAACATTCAGCTCCTGCCTCCTCAGCGCCCTTTAGCGCCTCTTCAAGCAAAAGATCACTGTTGCCACCTTTTCTTGGGCTTCCATAGATCCCCAAAACTCTCATTTGTCTAAATTCCTCGAATTTTCAAAAAGTAATGACTGAATAACCTTCCTGAATGTAGCCCCCAATTGAGGGATGTCCCTTCATGTCACCAAGCAGATTCAATCCAGCTCTTTCAATCAAATCCAAAACTTTCATTTGAGCTGAACACGCCTTGCAGGCCCCATCCACGAGATCAAGTTCTAGGGCCTCTTTAAACAAGCCCCTGAATGGACTGTCCTCTCGCTGCAATTCCGGAACAAGCTTGGTGGCGGTTCCCTCAATCACTATCTTCACGTCAAAGCCCTTTGAACGCATATCCAGAGCATTGAGAAGGACATGGGCAAAACATACCAATTCACCATTGAAGGCTACCAAAACTACTTTGTTCATATTAACCGTCCAATAAGCTGATTATTTTGAAATATTCCTCAATCCTAAGCTATCTTGGAGGCCTTTCATCCTAGCCTCGGGTCTTGCCCCTGGAATCCACATTCGGGAACATAGCAAGTCACGTTAACAAACTGACATTTTTCTTTGCACATTACGCAGGTTTCAGGTGGAGCGACGGACGCCTCTTGTTCAAATGTGTATCCGCATTTAGGGCATTTCCATGTTATCTTATCCATTTATTATTCCTCCTTTATTTTCGTGCGGTAAATCATTTTTCCTTTTTTTGGACTGATCTCAAGAAATTAATTCGGTCTAACATATCCTGAATGTTCTTGGTCATGGCCCAACGACCATTGTCAAAAACCCCGTAATCAGTTCCCATCATTGCCGAAGCAAGTCTAGTGGAATTAGCAAAAAACAACCATTGTTCTATCCACTGTTTCTCTATGCCTTCATCAAAGATGTTGTCGGGGTTGGCAAGCTTTTCCTTCCATGCCTTCGAAAGCATCTCGGTCGAAGTCAACGTCATCTCGTTCGACGTCTTGATGGTGTTTTCTAATCTCTCCCAATGACCATTCACCCATCCCTCAGAATGGCAGGTTCGACAAACCCCCTGCATAGCTATTTTCCTAGTCTTCTGCTCATCGCTTGATATCAGGAATTCACTGAGTGGCTTACCGTCGAGAGTGGTGGGGAGAGGCAGGCCGTCTTTGCCTTGAATTATAGAAGTATCAGGCGACTTAGGGTGAGCATGAGCATATATAAGTCCGAGCAGACGCCACGGTAGTCGATCCGACATCTGGTGTGTTCGCTTCGATATGACCTTTCCTTCTGAATCAACTACCAGGCTTACATGGCAAGTAGCGCATGTTGGCGATGTAAAATCCTTGCCAGCAGTCCATGGCACGGTGTCCAGATTCCATTCCTTCGACATGGACGAGAAAATGTTGCCGTGTTTACTTACAGAATAAATTTTATAAGCCGGGACATCTGGCCCCTTGTGACATTGCGAACAAGTATAAGGCTGCCTAGCCAACTTTATGGAGAATTGATGCCGACTATGACAAGAGGAGCATGACCCCCTACTTCCATCAGGATTTATTCGCCCAACACCCTGATTTGGGTAGCCCGACATTTCAACAAATTCCATTTCCCCATAATCTGTATCACGTTTCTTTAATCCTTTAATCTCGAGCTTTGTCCCATGACACGAAAAGCAGGATTCTGATTCAGTCTTTTCATTTGGAGGAGTAATAGAGGTCTTTTGTCCGTCAAACCTCACTGTGCCGTTAATAGCCGTCATTAACTGACCGTAAAGTTTGTTCCCCGCAAGGTTAGTATGCGCAAATGCCATGAGATTCTTTTCGTACTGCTCAGCCTCCGTCGGATGACATGTAGAACAATCCCTAGGAGTAACTGTTAGGTGAGTCTTTTTTTCGTTGTGAACAAAAACATCCTTGTGTTGGCTTGTATTCAGAGTGTGGCATTCGGCGCACCCTACGACTACGTTTAACAGATCCTCAGGAACCTTTGTGGCGGAAACCCGACTCTCCAACGCCTGCTTAGACATTCCTTGTGATGGTGTCGTAGCGGCGTGCCTGCTCTTTTTCCAATCTTCAACAATTGTAGGTGTGGCCGTAACATGACAGGCAAGGCATTCCTGACTGGCATCGCTGATAGGCGAATCGCACCAGCCATCTGCTGGCATCAACATGGGAACCGAAATCAGCATTATCAAATTCATAAGAGCCGCTGCCAACATCCTGTTAACCCAGTGAGATGCCCTATTGTCCTTTTGATATAATCTCATGATGACCTACCCGTTTATTTCGGCAACTTGCTCAATTCCTTTACAAGGTCTTCCAACCTTGGGATAGCGTTTATGTCATGAACCTCTACGTAACTTACCACGCCATTTTTATCTATCAAGACAGTGGCTCGCTCCGACACACCGTCTGATCTCAGGATTCCGTATTTTCTGGCCACCTCTCCATGAGGCCAAAAATCCGACGCAACATGAAACCAAAGATTTCCCATTTGACGTGTCCAGGCATGCAACGTGGGAATGTTATCAACCGTTATACCAATAAGAGTTGCGTTATTTTCATCGAAAATGTCTTTAACGAGATTGTAGCCGGGCCATTGTTGAGAACAGACCGGAGTCCACGCAGCAGGCACAAATGAAAGCACGACGTTTTGTTTGCCCTTGAAATCACCAAGAGAAACCTTTCCTCCCTTTAGATCAGGAAGGCTGAAATCAGGCGCAGCGTCTCCGACCTTAATAAGAAGCGAACTGTCAGTCGATTTCAAAATGCCCGGATGATAGAGGCTATCCTTCAAGTCCTCTGATTGAGCAGAACTCACTTGAAAACTTAGTAGAAGAACAAATAAAAAATTGATAATTTTCGAACAAGAAATTCGGGTTTTCATTTTATTTAAGCGCCTTTATTCAACACTGATTTGACCGAGTCGAAAAATTCCTGGGCATCCTTGATTTCACCGACTTTGATTTTCAAGACCTCGACCTGAGTCGGAGATTTTACTCGGGCTAGTACGAATGTTGGAGTTCTAACCTCCTGAGAGATTAATTTCTGAACCTTAAAATCGTCATCAGGCAAAAGAGGAAATTTAATGTTAAACTTTTTCTTGAAAACCCCTACCTCATATGGGGTGTTTCCTGTTCCTATTCCTATGAACTTGACTTTCCCTTTAAGATTAGGATCAGATTCAAACATATGAAATAGCTGATTGACTATAGGAGCGTCTTTCTGACACACCGGACAATACATGCTGAAAATCTCAAGAAAAATCAGATCAGCTTTGATCTGACCCAAACTGAATTCAGCTTTCTCAGCGATCCCCAAATACTTTTGGTCCGCAATTTCCTCTGGGACCGAAAACTTCGTTTCAAGAAGAGCCTTTGCGTCAATCTTGTATTCTTGAGCCATGCATAACCCAAAAATACTCAGGCTCTGAACAAATATGAAAACGAGGACCATCAGCTTTCTATTCATTTCTTTGTAATCCTTCTTCGGACTCAACAATCCTCTCAATTTGAGCAACAAACGAACATTTTTTTGCCCGCTCCACAAACAGGGCATTTCCAATCTTCCGGAAGTTCACTGAACGCAGTTCCTTTGGGTATCTTACCCTTCCGATCACCCCTATCGGGATCATACACATAGCCACAATTAACAGTTTGACATCGAAACATATCTTCTATTTTTGACATTTTTCATCTCCAAAAATATAAACCCAGTTCAATCAGTCATGATAGACATAAGGTTCTTTCAAACAAATCATTATTTGTTTTTTCTCGATAATACCTTCACCTGGAAACTTTTGCTAAGTAATTCTTACATCCAAAAAATTATCTTAATCCCGAGAAAGGAACAAAAACGATGAATCAAAACACTTTCTATCTGATCAAAAAAAATGAGCATAAAAAGCTGACCTGACAATTGCTAATGTGAGTATTCAAAAATTTCAGGGGCGCCCAATGGCGCCACCTAAAATTTCTTTATAAGCCAGTAAATGATTCTTTAGGACTTCCAAAGACCGTGAAGATTACAGTATTCCCGAGCTGTCCATTCGCCAGATACCGGGAAGAAGGCCTCCGGACTGTCTCCAGGATTTAAATATTGACGATAAATCTTCCCATCGGAAATGATTTCGATCCATTCTATAAAATGAGACTCATCCATTGGATGAGGCACACTGCCAACCTTGACCTTGAGGCCGCCGTCTGCAGCTTCTTTTACAGGAACATGTTTTTCCTTCGCTGCGTCTACAGTGTTCTCAACCATATTCTTCATTGGTTGTCCGCAGCATACTAACTGACCCGCCTTGTCGTGCAACATTTCTACGATATTGCCACATACATTGCACTTAAACACCTTCATGGACAGTCTCATTGTTTATTTCCCTCCGTAATCAAATTAGTTTGTCCTTGTTTTTAAGGAATTTTTTAAAAAATACCCTGAGCTAATAAGCCCACCTACAGCTATTTTGAATAACACACTAAAATCAGAAGTTCCAACCTACCAATTCTCGCCTAAAAGCTCAAAATAGGCTCTTGGATGAGCGCACGCGGGACACAGATCGGGAGCTTCAACACCCTCATGGAGATAACCGCAGTTCAGACATCTCCAAACAACAGGCTGTTCCCTCTTGAAAACCTTGCCCTGCTCTATATTTCGAAGTAAATCCAGATATCTTTTTTCGTGCTGTTTTTCTGCAACACTTACAGCCTCCCAAATTCGCGCCGCTGCTTCGAATCCTTCTGATCGAGCAACTTTTGCAAATCCCGGATACATCTCACTCCATTCGTGATGTTCTCCAGCGGCTGCTGCTTTAAGGTTTTCCGCCGTTCCCGATATTATTCCCGCAGGAAACGCTGCCTGAACCAAAACATCCCCACCCTCAAGCTGCTTAAAAAACCTCTTAGCGTGCTCCTTTTCCTGATTGGCGGTCTCTTCAAAAATCATGGCGATCTGAACTAAACCCTCCTTCTTAGCTACAGAAGAAAAGTAGGTGTAGCGATTTCTCGCCTGAGACTCCCCCGCAAAAGATATCAACAGATTTTTCTCGGTTTCTGAGCCCTTGATAGAAGCCATTTTCATCTCCTTTTACGAATTAAAATTTTTTAGATTCCACGCACTCCAACTCATTGCAAAACTGGAATTGCGTCTTTCATTTGAAATATTCTATTAGCCCTTGAAAAAGTCTTATGTGATCTTCCCCAAAACCCCTAACCTGCTGTTTGACCATTTGTCAAAAATCCTGACTCGGCTTCGTAACGATCGACCACTTCAGACCCTTATTGGTTAATAACATCATTGAGCATGATCTCTTCCTGAGCATTCTCATCGTTCTTCTGACACTCTGGACAGAGTCCTGAAAATTCCACATGGCTTGAAACAACCTTGTACCCGTTCAAGGTTTTTAATGCGCCTAAAAGAAATTCTATATCCGGCGCATCTACATCTGATACGCGCTCGCACTTGATGCACTTGACGTGGAAATGATTGTCCGTAAAACCATCGAAACGACGCTGACTACCGGCCATTTCCAATTTTTTGATTTTTCCAGTCTTTGATAGTATTTCGAGGTTCCTGTAGACAGTGCCTAAACTGATTCGCGGCAATCTTGCGCGGACTATCTCATACAGTTCACTTGCTGTAGGATGTGTCCTCAATTTCTTGAGTTCGTCGACAATTATTTTTCTTTGCTCTGTCGCTCTTAATTTTCGATTCAAGGGAAGCCTCTTTGTTAATAGTAACTATTATCAATTAATAATCCTCAATACGAGGCCTGTCAAGACTTCCCACTTTCATTCAATCATCACAAAGCAGATGATTCGACCGTCTATGAATCAGGCTACGCCCTCAGACAGACCTTAAGAGGTAGTCTCAAACAAAGATAAAAATCGAAAATTCAGTGAATCAAACAGCCCTTTGTCAGTCAGCTTTATTTCAGGAATTGGTGTTAGCGCCATAAATGATAGAGTCGCAAATGGGGCTTCTAGTTTGCACCCAAGAAGTTTTGCGCATTCCCCCAGATTTTTCAAATCACTCTGAACTTCCGTGATTGGTCGGTCAGACATAAGCCCCCCAATAGGCAAAGCTAGACTGGCCATTACAGTGTCGTCTCTTACAACCACCATTCCGCCACCCATTTCGGCGATTTTTTTGGCGGCCCCCATCATGTCCTTATCATTTTCTCCCACCACAATAATGTTGTGGGAATCGTGGGCGACTGAAGAAGCTATAGCCCCTGAGCCAAGTCCGAAACCTTTTATGAATGCAGTTGCATGAGATCCTGAGCCGTGATGTCTTTCGATGACTGCCATTTTCAAAATATCTTGGCTTGTATCGCTTTGAAGTTTGCCATTCTTTTGCGCAGGTTTCATAATAGCTCTTCTGGTAAAAATCTGATTAGGCACTATTTCGATAACATTAACCTGCTCACTGTTGGCTGGAATATCGAAGTTAGTAATTTTTGACCAATCAACATTGAAGCTTAGTGGCGTGCTAATTTTATTTCGTTCATCCATTTCGTAGATGAATTTTCCCTCAATTGCGGCCAAGACACCGGATTTGTAAACCGAATGAACCTGTATTGTCTCAAGATCTTCAAGCACAACTATGTCCGCCTGATAACCCGGAAGTATGGCTCCCCTGTCTTTGATACGAAAATATGTCGCCGGATTTATTGTAACCATTTGAAGGGCCGTAATAGGGTTCACACCTTTTGAAATAGCCATCCGGACAAGCTTGTTGAGGTGACCTTTCTCAACGATATCAAATGGGTCCAAATCGTCTGAGACAAGCATAAGATTGCGAGAATTGTGTCCATTAAGTATTGGTAAAAGTTCATCCATGTTCTTGGCTGCTGAGCCTTCCCTTATCATTATGCGCATTCCAAGACTTAATTTTTCGTTTGCCTCAGCGCTACTGGAGCACTCGTGATCTGACCCAATCCCAGCGTTTACATAAGCAATTAGTTCCTTTCCAGAAAGACCTGGAGCATGACCGTCTTTAACTTTATCCCCAAATATCTTAATTTTGGCTAAGACTTCCGGATCGGAAAAAATTACCCCTGGATAATTCATCATTTCAGCCAACCCCAACACTCGGGGATGGTCCACAAACGGCCTCATATCCTCAGCCGAAATTTTGGAACCCGACGTTTCAAACGGGGTAGCCGGAACACATGACGGAAACATTACAAAAACACTAAGAGGAAGAGATTCACTCGAATCTAGTATGTATTTTACTCCTTCGATTCCATAAACGTTTGCCAATTCATGCGGATCCGTAACAACCGCCGTTGTTCCCAGAGGCACAAGATTCCTACTCAACTCAGAAACACTCAGCATGCTTGACTCTAGGTGAATATGCCCGTCTATGAATCCTGGACAAATAAACTTGCCTTTCACATCTACAACAGTCTTGGCTTCATACTCCCCGAATCCCAAAATTATTCCGTCCTTAATTGCGATATCCCCCTCATGAATAATTCCAGAAAAGACATTGACAATCTGACCGTTCTTGAGCAGCAAATCCACAGGCTCGTTTCCCATTGCAGTAGAAATTCTTTGGCTCAACTCCATTTCTTACTTCCTCTGTTAAAGTTTCTTTAAACCAATGCTGATTCGATGGCCGTCCTACAGTCACACTTTTCTTCACCGATTTTAGAAATAGAGCTAAAAAATATTTTTTTTACACTCTCAACATTCTGATTCATCGTCTTGACGATCATGTCCCAAGTCACAGGCGCCTCGCTCACGTGCCATGAGTCATAATCCGTGCTCATTGCTATGCTGGCATAACAAATTCCTGCCTCACGAGCTAATACGACTTCAGGAACAGTAGACATGTTAACTATATCAGCGCCCAGAGTCCTAAACATCCTGCTCTCTGCCCTGGTCGAAAACCTTGGCCCTTCTATGGTAATCACAGTGGCATTCCCATGATGGACTATCCCAAGCTCCGATGCCACTTGCATGAGAGTGCGCCGCAAATTGTTACAAAACGGTTCAGCCATAGATATGTGAGCTACTTGATCCCCTTCAAAAAAAGAGCTTTTCCTGGATTTGGTCCAATCGATAAATTGATCTGGGAAAACAATGTGACCCGGTTGTATTTCCTCCCGTAATGAACCGCAGGCTGTTGTAGCAATAATGTGCGTGATACCCAACTCCTTCAATGCCCATATATTTGCCCTGTAGTTAACAAGCGCAGGAGCAATTCGATGTCTTTTCCCGTGTCTGTTTATTACAGCGATTTCAACCGAATTGATTTTCCCAAGTGATATATCAGAAGACAACGGACCATATGGGGTTCCTATTTTAATCTCCTTGATATCTTCAAGAATACCTGGATCGTCGAATCCCGACCCCCCTATTAAAGCGATTCTAGCCACACCGATCTCCTAAAAGTCATATTTATCAGATTCAATTTTTTCATGCAGGTTCCGGCGTCAGTATATACTTTGTTGAATCATTTGAAAATCCTATATTTGGAGCTGCTCAAACCAACCTAGTTTTAAAGGATCATTCCGTTTTGAATTTGAAGAAACTGATTTAGCTTGTCATATCCATTTTTGATTAAATGCTTAACAAAACCAGTTGTGACCTAACTATGACTGCCTAGTTTATTGGGTCCTCCAATGACATAGTCAAGATCCTTCCTGAAGTCCCAATCTTTGCCATATCGCTTTTATATAAAAGTCTAATAGCTTCTGCGCCGAATCGCTCAAAACAAAAAAAGTAAATAAATACTTCCGTTTTGCGTAGTTAAAGGTTGACATTACAACATCTTGTGCTCTAAGAATTGTTGAAGCGCTTGAAATTTGCTTTTTTCCAATTTTCTGGGAGGGTCGATCATCCTGACTCTTCAAGTTCTAATCAGGTTTGTCTTCATTGTAATTTGGGTTGGACTAATCATCACCCAAAGCCAGATTGGTTTGACCGAAACCCCAGGGAAAAATTCGTGCGCTTTGATTGGAATAAAAAAAACGGATCGTGTCGGGAAACATAGTTTTGAAGCCGACGGCGCGCCCGATACTGTTTTCACCCTCGATTTAGCTCCGCGACAATCCGGATTTATTGACGAGATTCAGATAAAATCCACTAATCCAAATGGCTTTTGGAGCACAAAGGGGAAACAGGCTAATGCCAATTTTCTAGGGTTGGCCCTTGCCAAGAATCCAGGTGAAATTCTAAACCAGAAACTAACCTCTCTTAATCTGGCCTCAACCCAAGATAGAAGTTACCTCCTTTTTGCATCAGATGACGGCTCATTCAGCTCCAAGGAACGAAAATACACTGTCAAGGTATTATTTTCCGATGGCGCATCTTGGTCTGGAGCCGTGAAAGTTGACCCGGCGGCCCTTGCTGATTCTCCACAACCCGCAGGCGGAGTGTTTCCCGTCAGGATTTCCGCACAGCTTAAAGGTATTTCCAATTATGACGCAGTCGGAGAATCCAAGAATATTAGTGGGGACGACAAGGCTGATGGCCTCTTTAATGTCGTTCTTGAGACCAAAAACAGAGAAATTACAGGAATCCAGATTAGAAACATGGACGGGAAAACCGCAGCTTGGGATACCATAGCCGGCAGTGAAAATAACCCTATTGGGGTTGCCTATTCTGCAGAACCTGCCCGATTGATAAATAATAGGGATGGATCTGTAAGAATACCGGTGAAAGACAAAGTAGAACTCAATCTCTATGTTGCGGATAACGGGTCCATAGCTGAGCAAAAAACCAATTATAGGGTTGCGGTAACTTTTGAAGACGGGGAGATTTCCTGGTGTCAAGTGGAATCTGCTGGATCTCAAGTTTCGAAAAAGCCTGACCTGGACGAGCCTGTCTCCAAAGCTCCAGCCCCCTCTTCTAAGGTTAGTTTTTTAGGCACATGGTTAGGATTTGTATCCACGGACGCCGTAGGCCAGTATTCGGAAATGAAACCCGATTCAAAAGCTGATGCCGTTTTCGGGCTCGATATAGATGTTCATCCCAAGAATGTCATTACTGGCATAGAAATAAATAATATATCGGGTCCACCAAAAAAATGGGGAACCGGTGGGACCACACCAGGGGCATGGGGACTAGGCATTGCCTATCAAACGGCGCCCACGGCCCTGTTAAACAAAGCTGACGGATCTGTTCGAATTCCTATTGAAGGTAGAGTACAATTTTACCTTTACGCCGCCGATCCGGGAGATCTCGTTGAATCTAACCAACATCTCCGAATAATAGTCCATTTGGCAGATGGAGCCTCTTATCAACAGTTCGTACATAAATCTCCCTCCACTACCTCTACAGTCATCCCGGAAACCGATTCTTCAAATAGGGCAAAAGGAATAATCACTTGCGAATTCCGAGGATTTATCGCGGATCTGGTTAACACATCCACAAAGCCTGGTAAAGATGGATACCTAGACGGCACATTCATAACCAAGTTGCAAGTAGATGACAAAAAAATACGCAAAATAGAACTGTTGGGACCAGATGGATCTGTAAGATGGTCTACCGACCCGACGCCTCCAGTGATGTTTTTGGGGATAGCTCTCTATCCCAAAATTTATCAGTTAGTGGACACCAAGGCTGGTCCTCTTAATGTCCCAATTGTGGGCAGAAAGACCATTTATCTTTATGCTGCAGATAATGGCCTACTTTCAGATCCCAAGACCCGATTGTCGATTAAGATAAGCTTTACTGACAACACCACAATATCGACCGATGTTATCAAATAGTCCTTTTAGCTTCTGCTAAACCAATATCTAGATTCAATATGTTGACAGGGTGGAATAGCTTGGATATTGTAATAAGCGCTCAAGAAATAAGCGTCAGGCAAACTTTCACCGCCTGTTTTATAATTCAGAATTGGTCATGACCAGCTGACAGAGCTTTGACGCTAAAAAGTGGAGGTTCTGGTGATAGTAGCAAAACCCAAGCCTTTTACTGAGATATACAGTATGGTCCAAAATTATTCGAAGGTCCTGGTGGCGGGCTGTGGAACTTGTGTAGCGGTTTGTTTGGCTGGTGGCGAGAAAGAAGCTGGGATTCTGGCAACTCAGTTGGAAATGGCCCTCAAGACGAAAAACCCGGAATCTGAGACTTTTGCCGCTACAGTAGAACGTCAGTGTGACCGGGAATTCTTGAGATTGTTCAAGGACTCAGTATCGCAAGCTCAGGCCGTCGTATCTTTAGCATGCGGAGCCGGTATACAGTTTCTTAGCGACATGTATCCGGATAAACCAGTCTTTCCCGGAGTTGACACTAGCTTCATAGGCGTCAACGAGGGCGCCGGTGTTTGGTCCGAACGGTGTAAATCCTGCAATCAGTGTTACCTTGGAATAACAGGCGGTATATGTCCGGTAACAATGTGCGCAAAAAGTCTTTTGAATGGACCATGTGGTGGTCCGACAAATGGTAAGTGTGAAACTAGTCCTGACAGAGATTGCGCTTGGGTAAAAATAATTGAGAGACTCAAGGCCCAATCAAGACTCGATATTCTGGAGAACTTCACTCCGCCGAGAGATCACAGGCTCAATGAACACCCTGCCAGAATTGAAAGGACTGATTATCGTAATCGTTTCTACAGGGATTAGGACAATTGCCGAAACATCGATTTAGCTTTTTAGTGTGAGGCCTAAAATGGACTCCCCGAAACAGTCATTGTTTTGGCTCTTTGGGTAGTCCGAAAAAGGGCCTTACTTTCAGATTCATCTCAATGAGAATCCCATGAAAAAAGTTGCTGTAATAGGATCGGGAATATCGGGTTTAAGCCTTGCGCATGAGTTGGGTGAAGCGGGCGTAAATTCTATTTTGATCGAGACACTACCACTACCAGGTGGAAATACCGCAAGGTTCTCCTGTAAAGCTACTGATTCTTGCCAGCGTTGTGGAGCCTGCCTGGTTCAAGATTATGTGAGCAAAATATGTCGCAACGATAGAGTTGAACTACTACTAAATTGCGAAATCCTGGACAGCCGACAAACGGCAAAAGGATATGAATTGCTTCTCCATAAAAATCCTGCCTTTATTGACCATCTATCTTGCTCTAAATGCGGCATCTGCAAAAAGGTCTGCCCGGCGCCAAAAGCAATTCTTGTAGACCCTTTTACAGGATCCTTTTTCATCAACTATTCGGAATGCTTGCTCTCACAGAACATGCAATGTTCGGCATGCGAACAAGTGTGCCCGGAACAGGCAATAAATCTTGAGCTCCAGCCTATCGACGAAAATCTTGAGGTAGACGCTGTGGCTCTTGCTACAGGGTTTGAAGCATTTGATCCCGCACAAAAGCCTCGTTTCGGTTATGGTCGGGTCCCTGGAGTGCTATCTGCACTAGACCTCGAAGAGATGTTTCGCAACGGCAGATTCGAAAACTTACAAGAAAATGATCGACCATCTTCGATCGCTTTCATCCAGTGCGTCGGAAGCAGAGATTCCAAGATAGGTAGAAACTATTGTTCAAGGGTTTGTTGCGGCTACGCCATGCGATCGGCAAGACTTCTCAAATTTAAATTTCCTGAAATAAAAGTGTCCATGTTCTATATGGATATCCAGACTTTTGACAGAGACTTTGAAAACAGGATCGACAAGGCGTCTCAAGAAGTTAACTTAATTAGGGCCATCCCGTCGGAGATCAGATCGGGTCCTTCAGGAAAACCCGAAATCACATATTACGGAGTAAATGACCAAGTTATTCAGGAAGAATTTGATCTGGTAAGTTTGAGCGTAGGGATGGGGCCTGCAACGACAAGCCTGGCTGGCATATTAGGGACCATAGAGCCAAGGGCTGATTTTTACGGTTCAAACTCCTTTAATCCTAATAACCCAGCTTTCAAGGGCGCATTTTTAACGGGGTGTGCCCTGGGACCAAAAACCATACAGGAATCTATTGATGATTCGGTTCATGTAGCTAGTCAGATAGAATTCTATCTTAACAAACAGCAAAGTGGGGTTGAAGTTGAATAGCTACATCAAAAAATCGATTACCATTACCAAACCTAAGTTAACCGAGGACAGCCAGGAACAAAGAGTCTTGGTTGTAGGAGGAGATTGGATAGGCGAAGAAATAGCTTCTCGTCTCCAAAAAATAGGTTTGGATGTAACATTATCAGCTGCTATCGCAACCTCCGACGCGGATCTGAATCAATCGGCGCCCTTATTGACTGGTCCTATCGATGGACAAATCGGGCAATTCCAGGCGACCTTCATTGAATCAGACAATCATACCTCAAAACCCTTTGGATTTGTGATAGCGGCCCAACCGGCCAAAGCTAAAGAGCGATTCAACTTATATGGACTCAAACAGAGCCAAAGAGTAATAACTGTCTCGAAATTATTGGCGTTAATCAATGAAGGACAACCTCTGCCTGAACGAGTGGGAGAATGGTACCATATCGCCTTCATTGATGACCTAATAGGTGATTCAGAACCTACAGTCCTAAGCCAATTTGTTGATTGCATAGAGAGGCTAAAATCAATAGACAAGTTGCAAGCCTATGTTTTCACCCGTCACCTCAAAGTCGCAGGACCGCATTTGGAAGATCGCTACAGGAAGTTGCGGGAAAATGGCGTGATTTTTTTTAAGTTTGATAATAATCTCCCGACCTTCGAGACTCAGTCTGATTCATACAGAATTCTGTTCGAGGAACCACTTCTCAAACAGGATTTTGAACTTACTCCTGATCTGCTTGTAATTGATGAAGAGTTGCGCCCCCCTGAAGACCTGAAAGAAACTTTTGGTCAATTAGTTCCCTTCGAAATCTCTGAGCCTTATCTGCAGACCGAATCGCCAAGGTTTAACAGCGTGTTAACCTCAAAAGCAGGCGTTTTTGCAGTTGGGCCAACTCGCGGCATCTACGATAGACAATCAATAATTCAGGATATTGAGACGGTTGAATTCCAAGTAAAGAAAATTCTTGATCACTCTAAAGACTCCAGAAGTCTGGCGCCAGTAGTGGACAAATCAAAATGCGCCGTGTGTCTGACCTGCGTGAGATTGTGTCCCCATGGAGCAATCTCTTTTTCTGATAGCGCAATTATTAGCGTTCCAAGCTGTCAAAACTGCGGAATTTGTATCGCCGAATGTCCCATGGGCGCCATTGCATACAGCCAAATAAATCAATTAGTTGGGGCAAACACGTCCAACATAGTCAAAGAATTTAACTTTGAGGATTGCGCAGGTAAAATCGTCCTGTTTCTATGCTCTAGATCTGCAGCTCAAGCATTCAAATCCATAGAATTTATTTACAAGGACGATGTTGTTGTTTTCGAAGTAAATTGCGCAGGATCCCTCCAAACGAAAACAATTTTAGACGCATTGAATTCACAAGCGTCTGCTGTGCTAGTAGGCGGATGCTTCAAAGGTAATTGCGCGTCAGTCTATGGAAATATCCTTTGTGACAACAGGATTCAATCTATAAATCAAGCCATTACTGGCTTGGAATCAAATCCAGTGGGCGAATCGGGTAAATCGTTAATTCCTGCTGGGGCGGCGACGCTCCAATGTCAAGAGGCTAAAGCCAAAGTATTGCGTTTCGTTCAAACTGCTGGAAATACTCCAGAAGTATTAATGAGAGCTATTTCGAGCATCAGTCAAGAGCTATCGGACCTTTAAAGGTAAAAGGGGCAAATCTGGGGTCCGAGAATTTCGAGCTGCACAGAGAGGCTAAATGGCAAGAATAAACCTCAATGACCTAGATCCATCATTTAAGTTTACAGTCGCCTCTACTCGCGGTGGAGAAGGTCTTCAGGCCTGTTACGCCTGCAAGGCTTGTACTGCGGCATGTCCTATTGAGAAAACAGTAAAACGCTACGACCCAAGAAAAATCATTCGCATGGCTTTGCTTGGAATGAAAAAGGAACTCTTGGAGAGCGACTTCATATGGCTGTGTTCATCTTGCTATAGTTGCTCAGAAGTGTGCCCTCAGGATGTGCGTTTCACTGAACTCATATTTGCGATCAAGAACCTTGCGTCTGTTGAGGCATGCGCTCCAGCTGGACTAATGGCTCAAAGAGGGCTTCTCAAAGAACACGGCCGTCTATATGAAGTCAGCGAATTTGAGAATGAAAAGCGCTCAAAACTAGGACTGCCTCCGATAGTTGAACATCCGGAAGATTATAAGAGTTTGTTGTAGTCATCTTTTAAGCCATTTATTCGATCAACAGTCATATTGTTATAACATCGGAAAATATCCATGGAAGCTTTACTTTACCTTGGTTGTACCGTTCCAATTCGCAATTTGAATTATGAATTATCCTCCAGGCTCATTGCCAAAGCGTTTGGAATTAATTTTAGAGATAATGAGATGTTAGGGTGCTGTGGTTTTCCTTTGAAATCCATGGATGTAATGTCCACAATATTATCTGCGGCGAGAAATTTGGCAATTGCCGAAAAAGACGGGCTGGAGATTTGCGCTTTGTGCAATGCATGCGCTGCGACACTCAATGAGGTAGCGCATACACTGGAAAATGATCAGGATTTAAAGAACCAAGTCAACGATAAGTTGAAGGATGTCGATCTAGAATATAACGGACCCATAAGGGTTCGTAATTTCATGAGACTTTTGTGGGAAGAAATCGGTGTTGAGCAGATTAAAAAGGCTGTAAGAAGACCCCTCACAGGAGTAAGATTGGCTCCTCACTATGGCTGTCATTACCTGAAACCTTCTGAACTAACTGTTGGATTCGACGACCCTGATGTTCCGCATACACTGTCGTCTCTGATTGAGGCTACTGGAGCTGAAGTCATCAATTACCCTTCCTTGAAAGATTGCTGTGGCGGAGGGGTTCTAGGAATGTCAGAAGAAGTTGCGAACTCCCTTGCCAAGAGAAAACTACAGGAAGTTTCCGAGGCCCAAGCACATGCTTTAGTTCTGGTTTGTCCCTTCTGCAATGTAATGTATGAGGGGCAGCAGAAAAAAATTGCGAAAACGTCAGGACTTGACCTCAAGGTCCCGGTAGTTTATTATCCTCAAGTTTTGGGTTTAGCTCTAGGAATGAGTTCAGAGGAGTTAGGCTTCAAACTTAACAGAGTAAAACCTTCGGCAATGCTCAAAATGGTCGAAGGATGAAAAGTTTTGAAATGTGACGAAAAAAGCTCCACTCTAATGGAAATGCTTTGCGTCAACCTATTATGAGGAGACTGTCATGGAGTACGCAGGATATGTGTTTCCGGATGATCTGAAATTTGAAAAGAACCATTATTGGGCTAAGATTGAGGGCGATCTGGTTGTAACAGGAGCCGGAGAATTCATTTCCAAGCAGTCTGGCGAAATAACTTTTGTGGACTTACCAGAAGAAGGGGATGAGTTGACCCAAGGGAAACCATACGGCTCCATTGAGTCCGGTAAATGGGTTGGAAGGATCTACGCTGTTGTCTCTGGTGAGGTCGTTGAGGTAAACACGCTACTTGAGGATGAACCGGAAAAAATAAATGAAGATCCTTATGGGGAAGGGTGGATTTGCAAAATCAAACCATCAAATCTGGATAGCGAATTATCCGCTCTCATGTCTCCTGATGACAATTTGAAAAAATTCATCGAAGAAGAAATTAGGAAAATTGAAGAGCAGAAATAGTTTTTGCTCTGAAAGTCGTCAAATAGGAAAAGAAGACAGCTTTGTTTAGGCATGTGTGGCCAGAATATTTGTTCGTGGTCACTTTTGCGTTCTTTGTTGGCAAACAATAAAACTCTTTTCAGGAGCCGATTACCGTTTCTCGCACGATCGCGTCAATCACTCTTAGTCAAAAAGATTGGACACGGCCTTCGGTAAAACTGGTATTAAATTTTGGATGGGAGAAGTCCTATGGAAACAGGAACACTCACGGTAAAACGTGGACATGCACAGATGCTTAAAGGCGGAGTGATAATGGATGTAGTCACTCCCGAACACGCAAAAATTGCCGAAGAAGCTGGAGCATGCGCGGTAATGGCTCTGGAAAGGGTCCCTGCAGATATTAGAGCTCACGGGGGGGTCGCAAGAATGAGCGACCCTGGGCTAATCCTGGAAATCATGTCCTGTGTCTCAATACCCGTCATGGCCAAGTGCAGGATCGGCCATTTTGTGGAGGCTCAGATACTCGAGGCAATAGGCGTTGATTACATTGATGAGAGCGAGGTTCTAACACCAGCCGATGAAAGTAATCATATAGATAAGATGAACTTTAAGGTTCCCTTTGTTTGTGGCTGCCGAAATTTAGGAGAAGCGTTGAGAAGAATTGCTGAAGGAGCAGCCATGATTAGAACCAAAGGGGAAGCTGGAACCGGCGATGTTGTTGAAGCGGTTCGTCACGCCAGATCGGTCATCGGCGAAATCAACAAGATTTCGGTGATGCGAACTGATGAACTGGCAGCCTATGCAAAGGAAATTGGAGCGCCCCTGGAACTGGTGCGCGAAACAGCAGAAAAAAAACGTCTCCCCGTAGTGAATTTTGCCGCAGGCGGAGTTGCTACCCCAGCCGATGCAGCCATGATGATGCAACTTGGTGTGGACGGGGTGTTCGTGGGATCCGGAATTTTTAAGAGTGGAAATCCTGCAGCCCGTGCTAAAGCCATCGTTCAGGCTGTCACTCATTTTAACAACCCACAAATTCTGGCGGAAGTAAGCAAAGGATTGGGCGAGGCCATGGTAGGCATTGGAATAAGCCAGCTACCTGAAAGTGAACGCTTGGCCGTCAGAGGTTGGTAAAGGACCTTCACCATGCGGATTGGCGTGTTAGCGGTACAAGGCGATTTCCAAGAACATTGCGCATTTTTGAACAAACTCAGCGTTGAAACTGTCGAAGTGCGACTTCCTGAGGACTTACATGATCTTGATGCTTTGATCATTCCTGGAGGAGAAAGCACAACTATCGGGAAGCTGGCTCGTCAATACAACTTGATAGAGGAACTGAGAAAATTATCTAAAACTATTCCAATTTGGGGAACATGCGGCGGTCTGGTTTTCATGGCCAAAGAAGTTGGATTCGACCAACCGTTGTTAGGAATCATGGATGTAGAAGTTGAAAGAAACGCTTTTGGTAGACAAGTGGAAAGTTTTGAGCAGGACCTTTTCATAGATGGCTTGGAGGGCCCTGCTTTCCCCGGAATATTTATCAGAGCCCCTGTAGTCAAGAATGTTGGTAAAAACGTCCGAATACTATGTCAAATCAATAATGACAGAATAGTCGCTGTTCGTCAGAACAACTTACTAGCAACATCTTTCCATCCTGAACTGACATCCGATGACCGCTTGCATGGATACTTCATTGCCATGGCAGAAAATCCCAAGTAAACTAGGGGCTTCTCGATACAAATTGGGGCCAGTTACCCTGATTGATCATTCGTTAGTAGCGAAAACTCCAGGTCATGAATAAGCTTAAAGCGGTCATCCAATACGACGGTTCCTCCTATCACGGATGGCAATTTCAACCAGGTGTTCCAACCATCCAGGGAGAAATTGAGAGAGTATTATTACAAATTTTCCGTAGACCTATTCGAGTATTCGGGGCGGGTCGAACAGACGCAGGGGTTCATGCCTTCGGACAGGTCGCTCATTTTTTAGTTGATTGGTCTCACGAACTTCAAAAACTGCAAAAAGCTCTCAATTCGTTGCTGGCGCCAGATATCTGCATAATTCAGCTCGATAACGTTTCCGACGACTTTCATGCAAGACATAAAGCTATATCAAAAACATACCGCTACGTTGTTCTCAACAAATCAGTCGGATCACCTTTCCACAGACTCTATTCTTTTCACGTCCCTCAAGAACTTGATTTAGAGCTTATGAACAGCGCCTCATCTGCATTCATTGGAGCGCATGATTTTGCGGCGTTCGGCGCCCCAACTGATGGAACCCCATCTACCGTCAGAGAGATTTATTCAGCTTCATGGAACATTGAGCCGGGCAGTGGACTGATGATTTTTTCAATAACTGGTTCGGGATTTCTGAGGTATATGGTAAGGACTGTCGTCGCAACACTCATTAGAGTTGGAAAAAATCAAATCTCCCCTGAAAGGGTCAAGATAATTCTCGATTCCCGAGACAGGTCTCTTGCAATTGGAAAGGCTTCCCCTCACGGTTTATACCTGGATCACGTGACCTACCCGGAAGATTCGGGAACCCTCAGCTAGCGAATGAACAGGCTATGCTTCAGGGGAGCGCTATTTACGCCCCCCTCTTCAGTGACCATACATTGTGTTTCTGATTACTACTTTGAAGTCCGCTCACAAACTGAAGCGCAATAAGGGGCTTCCTGCGGATCTTTTACATCACAAACCGGACACGAACACACCTCGGGACCATCTACCGGTTTTTCTTTTTCAGACCCCTTGAGCTTTGCATAATAGTCCTCAATGGCCCTGTGTAGAGCGTCCGCACCAAGATTTGAACAATGATGTTTCTTCTTCGGTAATCCTTCTAAAGCTTCTATGACAGACTTGTTTGATATTTTTAAGGCCTCTTCTAATGTCTTACCCTTAGCCATTTCGCTAACCATGCTCGAAACAGCTATGGCGGCGCCACAACCAAAAGTCTTGAATTTCACGTCTTCTAAGACATCATCCTTAACCTTAATATAAAACTCCATTATATCGCCACACGCAGGGTTTCCAACACTGCCAACACCATCAGCATCAGCTATTTCTCCAACATTTCGGGGATTTTTGAAATGCTCCATTACTGTTTCATTATACATCTTTGCTCTCCGTGGAATGTTCTAGTTCGAAATCCAAAAACTCGAACATCCGCCTTTCTGTATTCTACTATTCGCGACTATATCGCTTGTTTTCTCTATTATATGTGGTGTATCTACGCCGTTTTGCTTTTAGTTGTCTTTTTGTAAAGAGGCGACATTTCCCTGAGCCGCTGTACGATCGGCGGAAGTATGCTGACCACATCGTCAACATCTTCTGATGTATTGTCACTTCCCAGGGTGAACAACAGCGAACCCTGCGCAGTTCCAGCGTCAATCCCCATTGACAGCATAACATGTGACACTTTCAACGAACGTGAAATACAGGCCGACCCGCTTGCTATTTTTACCCCTTCCATGTCAAGGAACAACAACATGGATTCGCCTTCAACATATTTTACCGTCAAACTAGCATTGCCAGGAAGCCTCACAGTGGGATGTCCAACAAGATCCACCTCTTCGATCACCCGGGGAATTTCATTGATAAGCCTGTCCCTCAGCGGGATAAGATGTTCAATGCGAGAGTTCATCTCCTTAGCAGCAATCTGGGCAGCTTTGCCCATGCCAACGATACCCAGGACATTCTCTGTACCGGCCCTTAAACCGCTCTCTTGAATCCCGCCGTCAAGCAGAGGTGAAATCTTTACCCCCTTTTTCACGTACAGCGCCCCGACTCCATGAGGCCCATACATAGGGTTGGAAGCTAAGGACAACATGTCAACGTTCATTTCCTTAACATCCACAGGAATCACCCCCGCGGTGGCTACTGCGTCTGTGTGAAAAGGAATCCCGTGTTCTTGAGCAATCTTACCTATTTCTGCGATGGGTTCTATTGTTCCGATTTCATTGTTCGCATGCATTACAGAAATCAGGACCGTCTGAGGTGTAATGGCCTTCTTGACGTCGTCAGGATCTACAAATCCAAAATTGTCAACAGGTAGCCTGGTCACTTCCACACCACTTTTTTCCAGGGCTTTTATCGCATGCATTATTGAGAAGTGCTCGATCGATGAAGTAATCAGGTGATTACCGCGTGATCTGCTGGCCTGCATTACTCCCTTGAGCGCCCAGTTGTTGGATTCTGTTCCACCTGAAGTGAAAATGATCTCTGTGGGCTTTGCGTTGATGAGCTCGGCTATTTTTTCACGAGATTCGTCTATGGCCTCTGTGACTTCCTCACCCATGCTATGCATACTCGACGGATTACCGTATTTTTCTTTCAAGAACGGAATCATGGCATCAACAACTTCCGGCAATATAGGAGAAGCCGCCACATGATCCATGTTGATTACTTTCATAGAAGAGCCCCCTTAGAGCTAACGATTAAAGGCTACTTATACTCTCAAAAAGTTAACACCCTTAAAGTAACTATCTTGATTAAGAATGTCAATGAAGATGAAGCGGGAGGATTCTTTAGGAACATCCGCATGTTGATCCAAGTTCACACACGAATTTTTTCAAAGCTATCGACCACCAGTCTGGATTCAAGGTCTTCCAACGACCAAACGCGCCACATCGCAAAACATCATAGTCTTGATCTGTAGGAAGATTGTGAATCGTCATCGAACAAGTCTTGGCATTTCCGTCGTGAAGTGCTTCAGTTTCAGCTTTAGCCTCTGTAGGAATGCATGCCGATTCGTTGGTACAACTGATGCTGATAGACATGAGATTCGAGGATTCATCATCAACGCTTAAGGTCCTGCCAAATTGATCAACTAACGTGATGAAACCAGGAGATTTATTTATAAGGGTTTTTGATGGCCGTTTATCAAAACAGTGTAGATGAATCAGAGTTATCGCATTGAACAAGTCATATGTTAACTCCCATCCTGGAAGATTTCTTAGGGTTTGACAAGAAGAACCACCATTAACAAATTCCTCACTTATTGTTGAAACAACCACAGTTTTTATGCAGTCAAGAGTTTCACAAGTAATCTGAAAACATTCTGAAGGATTTTCACACACGTAAGCCAATTCTATTGTGCCTACCGTAAAATGTGATGGGTGGATATGGTCGAACCTTTCGTACCTGGGGGTATTGGTCCCATCAAAAAAGTCGCCTAGGATTAGCGCTCTTTCCTCTTCGGACAATTTTCGGAACAACTCAGTATTCCTAAATGGATAAGCTTTTACACTGAACAATCCCAAGGCCATCAAGCGGCCATTTATAATCTCCATTGAAGAATTTTCAAGGCCCAAAAAAAAAGCGCATGGTGAGCTGTTCAACCAGAAGTAATAGGCAGGATATTCTTTCCATAATTGACTGACCGCAGAAATTCCGGCAGCCCTTTTGAGTCCTTCCAAATGAAAAGCAGAAGTTAGGACATTTTCAAAACAGTCACGTATTTTAGATTCTGGATTTATATGAAATTCCCCTTTTTCTCAAAGAGTTCGCGAGCGATGTCTAGTTTGTCCCGACCCTCAACCTCAATGCCCTCTATTCTTGCGCTTTCAATCAATATTTCATCAGGATAGTTGAGAGTCAGGGCATAACTAGATTCGTAAGATTCAAAAAACCTCTCCAGTTTCTCCTTATTTTGCGCCTCTTCAATCCCTTTTTCAAATTCCATCACTGTCCGGCCGATGGTTTCTTTGAAGAGACGTTTAAAAAATTTTCTTTTCCCTTGATCCACCATTGATCAATCACCTAGTTTCAACAAAATACATTCAATTTAATCCTTAGGTTTCATAGGCCAAAGAGAAAAAAACTCAGCATGAATTAAAATTGTTGTTAGAAAGAGCATGGTCCAGACCAGCGGTGTATCGTCAGGTTGCGCTATCCCGGGAACTTTGCCAAGAATCATAGTTGATAACGGCGAATAATAAAAAGCGTATATTATCAACGCTATTATGAACACAACACCAGTTCTGATTATTGCATTGAAAAACAAATTTGACCAATTAGGCCAATTGTTGAAATAATTCTTCAAAATGAATGCCGCTAAAACACAAAAACCAGCAATCTCTCCTGCGTGCAAGTATCGAAAATAAGGAGCATCCGTGTACTGACCGCCCTCGAAAGGCTCCATCCAATAGATATTCATAATTTTCAGCAGTAGGATAAAAGAAAGAAACCCTAAAGCCAAGCTACCAACAACAGCGAATATTCCTCTGAAAAAACCCCCGTGTTCATCCTTACCAAGAACTTTCCACGGGTACTTCTCCCAAAGTAAATCGGAAATGACCACCCAAGCTAAACCGCATAGAATAAAACCAAGACTAAAAAAGGCGCTGCCTGTTCCTGCAAAACTTGACCACCATGGTTCGACACCAGCCTTATTTTGTGGCGGATAAAAAAGGAAACACACATGCGGATGAAAACACAAGATGTATGTCAAAATGGTTAAGAGCATTACGGTGCTTGTTTTAGACCATGCACGCACTCCTGGCGAACTTGATGTCCAAGGCCAGTCAACAAAACCTAAATTCCAAGCCAGACCCCACCATAGAAAAGCGGCGCTGAAATATATTATTGCGGTTGAAGCGTTCTCCCTAGCATTGAAAGGCTCTGCCCCTGTCCCGCCTGAAGCTATGATCGATTCCGGGCTGAAATAAGCTATTCCATATTTTCCTAGAAAATTCCAGAATACTCCGTAAACTATCACCAGAGCTAAAACCACCGACATTATACTGAGGAAAATACCTCGAATTAGCCTTTGAGAACCTTCACCATGCACGGGAGACAAAGGATAAAAATCTAAAACCTTTGAAATAAGAACTACTGAAACCATCAGAACTGCCACCAATGAAAAACCATACATCGGCGTGTATAGCTTCATGATGCCATTGGCATGCATGAAAACGTACCACAAGATGCAGACTAAAGCCGTAATGACAAAAAATGATACTATTCCACCCAATGAACCGTACTTTATGCTCGAGGAATTTTTGCCCGACATCTAGAAAAACCTCCAAATACACCGATCTCTAAATCAAGATTTATTTAGAAATCTTTCAGATTGTTACATGAAGAAATTAAATGAGAAATGTTTCAACCAATTCTCAGGTGATCTGCCTTTTTGGAGTCTCTTTTCTAAAAAGCACTACAGGACGCGTCCACTATGACTCCGGCAATGTGGGAATAAAAACTTGTCCTTGAAACAGCGGAATCATATTAGGCCAATCTTGCCATTGAGACACAAATTTACCAAGCCTGATCGGTAGAGACCTCGAATTTGGTCTCCACCGAATTCTCAAGAAAAATGGTGTCCATAAATTGCGAAGAAAACACAGCAGCCAAAAAACTCAACTTTCAGAACAATATTGAATCTCCATTTGTGAGGAAAACATTGTTTGATTTAGCTACTGTAGACTGCTTCTTATAGGTTTTGAACTTATCTGTTCCTTTGACGATGGGAATACCCTCTTGAGCCGCCTTTTCTGCCCAGATCCAGCCGGTGCAATGATTGCACGCAACTTTTTCTATCTTGAAGGCCTTAACACCCTTGATCAAATCGTCAAATTTTGGATCCCAGTTTTCAAAAAGGCTTACGTGAAGCCCTCCGTAGCATCCATAAGGCTTGTAACCTTCAAAGTTCTGACGAGCAAAGGAAAAAATGGACAAGAGCCCTGGATGGCAACAGCCCGTTACAGTAACAACACCTTTGTCCTTCACATTGAAGTAAAGGACGCCCTCTCCACGAACCCGAAGCAGAATCGGAACGTCAAAAACTTTGTAGGCCACACCTGGCATGATTTGGTAAATGCCATCCCCTTTCTGGCCTTCTGGTTTACAAAGCTCTAGCTTTCCTGTATGCGGATGGTCGTTAGAACATATGGCTACTTCCTTCCCATCTTTGTCTTTGGCTTTTAAGTGGGCCTTTTCTTTGAGCAACGCCATATCTTCCGGATAGTATGTGTTCGGCGCAAATATCGTAATGTCCGGCTTGTGTTTCAATGTGGACTCTATTCCCCAGTAATGATCCAAATGAAAATGGGAAATCACCATGGTGTCGATTTCACCCTTCTTCAACATCTCTGCTACATTACTTTTTTCCTGAAAAATGTAGTCCATCCATTCTGTGTTCCACCCGCTATCCAATAGAATCTTCTTTTCTTTTCCATCAAGCGTCGTGACAGTGATGAGCGCAGCATATCCGCCAGCATTTTCCCAGTCCCACGGAACGGTATACTGATTCGTCATGGCCCCGCCATAATCCATCATGTTCTTTTTCATGATGTCATTGTTAAACCAACTCGTTTCAGATAGAACATCTACCTTTACGTTCTTGACTTCCCCAAAGCTGACTTTCCCGGCCGCATTAGATCTGCCCGGTCTGACCAACGACGCCCCCGTCATTGTAGCCGCCATACCAGCTGCAGCCATGGATCTCAAAAAATTCCGCCTCTTCATAGCTAACCTCCTCGCCTAGTTTGATACCAAACCAACTTTCTTGACGTCCTGGTTGATAGAAACTCAAGCCATGTTCCGAAGAACTCACCTACGTTTTCAATTTTCCATCAAATTGATTGACGACACGAATTTACAGAGAGTGTTTAAATAACTGAAATAGGACGGTTTATTGTTTTTTCTTGTCGTACTGCTTGCTCAGTTGTTTGTGTTGAAAGAATTTGCATAAACCAACTATGAACTGTCCTACGAGGCCATTATCATGAAATGGTCGAACTTCGACCTTGATGAAGAAAAATCAAATAGGAAGAATTATTTTCCGAAACTTCACAGTACTATAGACTTATTTAATTTCGAGTCAAGAACAAACGAAACGACATTGAGAAAACCTAGTCGGCTCTCAACGTTAAGGGTTTTGAATCAACCATTTTAGAATGAGAGAGTCTTCGTCGCTCGAGGATGGTCAATATGGCCGGCAATGTCAATAAAGTGAGCGATACTGATGAAGCCATTCCTATGACCATTGCCCAGCCCAGGAATTCCATCGAATAATGCTTGGAAGTAATCATGGACACAAAACCCATGACGTTGGTGAGCGAGGTAAAAATGATTGGACTGGTCACTCGTCTCATGGCCTCTTCAACATTGGCTCCCTCTTCCCCCAAGCTTCCCATAACGAGATGAACACCATTATCCATTCCGAGCCCAAAAATCAAAGGGGCTACACCAACAATTGAGAAGGGTAACCCATAACCGGCAAATCCCATTACTCCCAAAGTCATGCAAAAAGCCCCGGTCATGGGAATTAAACTCAAAGCAACCCCAATTGGACTTCGGAACAAGGCAAAAAAGAAAATGATCACTGCAGCCAAAACATAGAGAGCCAGTCGCACGAGCTCAGATACTAATCCTGAAAGAATTTCTTCCATCACCTGGCGAGGACCGGTTAAAGTTAATTGAACCGGGAGATTTTCCAGGGAACTGATTACATTTGCATCCGCTTCTTTTAGTGCAGTGGAGTCAGTAACACCTTCAGAATATCGTATCTGTGTCAAGAACCTGTATTTGCCACCGAATTTGGCTGTATACCATGAACGTTCAACACTTACATCTTCCGTAGCGATTTGATCGGGATGCTGAGCCAGAAGTTTTATTAACCTGGCTGTGCCGTCAAAAGAATCTCGCATGATCTGGCTTGCGGAATCTGAAATGCCACTCTTGGACACTGCTCGTTCAAATGAATTTTCAAGTTGGTCCCATGAGCTCCAAATCTCTCCTAGCGCCTCTTGGTTTGACTTTTGGACTTGATCTGGGGAGACCAAATACGAAATAGAATCAAAAGAAGCTATTTCACCATGCTCATCCATCAGTTTTTCTAGTCTGGAATCGATTTCTCTCTGAATCAATAAGCCGGATTCAAAATCATCAATATCAAACGATAACATTGAGGGTTGTGAGAAATTAGACCTGAATTTTTGAGAAATCTTTTTGGATACGGACATGGAGTCCATATCCCTAGCAAGAAATACCTTATAGAGGTCTCGCTCGTAAGAAACTCTGGAAGCGGAGAATAGGCTCAGCCCTATTGCTAAACCGGAAATTATCAGAATCGTGATCGGAGCTTTAGAATAGAACCGGGTTAAAGGCGTTAACGAAACTTTCATTTTAGGAAACCGATCAGTATTAAACCTATCAAGTACGAGCATCAACGCGGGAACCAGGAATGCAGTAGATACAAAAGTCAGAGCTAGGCCCACTGCGCCGACATAGCCAAACTGGGCCATAGCCGGTTGATCTGATATACACAGGCACAAGAAAGCTAGAATACTGGTCAGAGCCCCCAGAGCCACTGGAGGACCCGTTTGCTCGTAAACTGATCTGATCGAATTTATGGGATCGTTCCCCTTGTCAATTTCTTCTCTAAACCTGTTCCATAAGTGAACTCCGTAGTCAGCTCCTAGACCAAAAAGAACTCCCGTAGCGCCCATTACTACTGGATTTACTTCTGAATAACTAAGGTAAATAACTCCGTAATTTGGACCTACACCAGCAGCTATAGGCGCCATTAACACCAAACCTGACAGAGCGCTCCGGTATACTACCATCAAGAGAATCAAGACCATGCAGAAAGAGAATGTCAGTATACGGAAGGTTTCCTCATCAAAGATCTTATCGGACTCGTTGTGAAAAACAGCCTTGCCAGTGAGGAACCATTTCAGATCACCAGATCTTATTCCGGGAATAGCGATCTGGTCTTTCATTTTTGCAATCTCTTTGGGAAGGAAAGCCTCCAACTTTGATATCAAGGCCTTGCCCTTGACCAAATCTGCGCTTGGGAAATCGGGGGTTACCTGAATTAAATATACGGTGCTGTCGGGACTGCCTATCAACAGATAGGTGTCCCCCAAACTGACAGCTCCAACACGTTTTTCCATAGAAGAAGAGACAAACTGTCCTAACTCCAGTGGATCCTGTAGAATCCTGTTCTGCAAATACGGGTTGTCTACCAGAAAAAGACGATTCACTGTTCTCTTAATCGATTCTTCAATACCCGGTGGGCTGAATATGCGTTGTATTTTCTCACGTTCTCTCTGGTTCATACCAAGTAGGAAATGACTGAAAAGCATCGAGACGTGATCGTAGTCTTCCGGATCAAGCCATCTGTAGCGAACCCTACGAACACCCTCAAGCTCTGAGACGCCCTCTCCTATGCGCTGGACAAATTCCAGACGCTTTGATCCGGGCGGTTCAGGAAATTCAAGCACAATTATCAATGAGTCTTGTTCGCCAAAGATTTCTCCGTTTTCTTTATTGATGTTGATAATCGAATTTGTAGATCCAACCCCAGCGATAAGATTTGAGCTAATCACTATTCTAGGAGCGCAGTAATATCCAAGGATTGAAAGAATGGTAAAAGTTACGATCACCATTGCCGGGTATTTTAGCGAAATCGTAAGTATCAGGTTTAGAATCCTGTTAATTAGCTTCATTAGACTCGCCGGATATGGTCTCGCTTAAAGAAAGACTTTCTTTGATCATGCAGTAACCTGATTTGTTTCTGGGCATTAATGAATCTCCCAGCATCATTTGTCATGATGAAAATCTCATGTGAAAGTTGACGCCCATGAATCTGTTTGTGAGAGATTATTCAAAACGCATAGCGGTGACAGAATCCATACGACTGGCTCTTAACGAAGGATATATTCCGGAGACGATGCCTAGAAGCAAGGTGAAAAACAGTCCCATGAATATGCTTAAGGTCAACATGGCCTTTGAAATTTCGACTCCGAGGGGGCCTTTTAAGAAATTCACAGAGATCACTCCTAGACCTACTCCTATAGCCCCGGCCATGAAACTAATTAGTACCGCTTCTACAAGAAACTGGAGCAAAATAATTTCTTCTTTGGCTCCAAGAGCCTTTCTCAGGCCTATTTCACGAGTCCTGTCCTGAATTGCGGATAGCATGACCGAAGTTATTCCCAACCCACCTAATATTACGGTTACCACAAGTGACGCGTAAATGAACATCTTTACGAGCCAGACTGTGGATCTCACTTTTTCGAGTCGTCTAGGATAATAAATAAGCTCGAGTCCATTTTCATATCCCGGATGAGATTCTCTCAATACTTTCAGCGCCAGTTCCCTAGATTCCTCAACGTGATTCCAGTCATCAACTCGTATATAAATTTCCCGGATCCAGTAAAGTCCAGGAAATAGACTCTGAGCAGTGGAGATTGGCAATACAATCATCCTTTGCAAATCATTGTTCTGAATTCCCCCCAGAACACCGATGATTTCAAATTTCAGGCTACCTACCCCGACTACCTCTCCCACGGGATGCTCATTTCTCAGGAGATATTTAGCGACATTTTCTCCTATTACGCAGACCATTTTTCGACCAACAACATCAGAAGGCCCTATTAAACGGCCCTCAGCAAGTTTAGCCGTTTGGGTCGTCCAAAATTCGTGATCTATACCTATGAGGCCTGGACTCCATTCATTTGATTTAAAAAAAGCATCTACTGCAGGCAAGGACACTACCGGAGCTACCGCTATAATATGCTCAAGTTCTTTAAGTTTTTTCACGTCACGCATGTAAAATTCGCCAGGGTGATAGTTATCATCATTTCGCCACTGGGCTTTCATTACTGTGGCTTCGCCGAGTAACTCTAAATGTTCTCCCATCTTTTTCTCAACAGAATCACCCATTGTCTGAACTATTATGAAACCAGCCGCGCCAACTGCAATTCCTGCCATCACAGCCTTGTATCGTCGCCTGTTACGCAACACCGAGCGCCAGCACATTGTAAATAAGTCATTAAGTTTCAAGACAACCGATCCTCGAATCTCTTAGATCTGACCCTACACTATACAAAAACATTGTAAATAATTCACCCCTGCAAATATATCAATGCCATATTTTTGCTTCCAAGGCCGATACCGTACTGGTATCTTAAACTCATCATGTTCAATTTCTGCCACAAGAAAGCCTACCCCACCTCAGATGCAAAAAACCAATACTGAGAAATCAGATCGACTGTCTCAGACAGGAATTATTAGTCGATTTTTGAGCCTTTTGTCAGCGCAAGGGGTCGATGGAGCCGTAGGTGGATTGTTTTTCCTATATTTAGCCTGGATCAATTCATCTGATTACGGTCAAATAATGTATGCCTTAGCCGCTGGAAGCATCGTGTTCACGGTCATCCAGTTCGGGCTTTACTATCCTTTGGTTTCAGAACTTGGCGCATCATCCAAAGAAGAAATACCTTCAATAATAAATCGAGTCCTTATAATCAAAGTAGTTCTTCTCATACCCGCGCTTCTTGCAGTTCTCATTATAGCTAGACAGCGGGACTTTCCCCTGGAACTGTCTTTAGTGCTTGTTTCCATGGCTCTAGGTTTCGCCACTGAGGCTATCGCAGACACCTTTTTTGCTGACCTGAGAGTGAGAGGTTTTCAGTCTCGAGAAGCCCAGATAAAAATCTCTGCGTCTCTTGTATCTTATATTTATGCTTTCGGAACTGCAGCTTTAGGATTAAGTCCTGTAATTATAAGCCTCTTCAAATTGATTTCGTCACTGCTTAGAATTTCCCTGGCGGTATCAGTTTACATAAAAGACTATTCTCGCAGCATTTTCACAATCCCTAGCTTTTCGTTGGTAAAGAAAATGTTTGGGGCTGCCCTGGTTTTTGCTTTAATTGAGATTCTTGGCATAATCTATAATAAAACCAACATCTTTTATCTTGAACAATATGCCGGCGTTACTGGCGTAGCCTTTTACAGCGCCACATGGAACATCGTGGATACTGTTTCGGTGCTTGCCTCAGAGCAATTTCTCGGTTGGGTAATCTTCCCGCTGTTGGCAGGTATGTGGTGGAAACAAGAAACCGAAGCGCAAAACCTTGTGAGAAGCAATGCCCAGTGGCTAATGGCTCTTGCGTTCCCCATAATCTTCCTTCTCTCCGCTGAAAGCAGCCTCATAATCGGATTGATATACCCCGAGGAATATAAAGATGCCATCTGGATGCAACAATACCTGGTATGGACAATAATTCTGTCTTTTGAAAACAATCTATTTTCCTATGTCATGATGGTAGCCGGTTCAGCCAAGCTTCTATTGGCAATACAAGCCATTGCAACGCTATGTAATCTGGCGTTTAATCATATATTGGTAAGCTCTCTAGGGTTGAAGGGTGGATGCCTGGTAATAATATTGACAAAACTTGTTACAACAACTCTAACTTTTTCTTTTTGTCGGTTTTTTCTGAAAATTATATCATTTAAAGATTTTGTTTTCCCTGCTCTTTTAGGGATTCTGCTTTTCGGCGGATTCGAGATCATCACCATGTTTCTGAATGTTCATGTTGCCGTATTCCTAATGTTGACAGCATACATCCTGTCATTAATTAGCCTCGGGCCTAAAGTTATGGGACCAATGCCCGGCCTTAAGAAACAATAAAACCCTGATCTCAGATTAAAACCTAAACTACCCCTCCTTGATGTAACTCCTTCATAAATATATTATCAATTGGCCAATTCCGTGTCCTAATTCACGAAAGAGGGAAGCCACAAAGCGAGCTGAGGAAAGATGATTAAAAAGATTATCATGGCCATGTACGCTGGAACAAACCAGAGTATTCCCTTAAAAACAGTAGCCAAAGGTATAGTCTTGCTCATTCCCGAAACAACATAGGCTGAAATCCCCACCGGTGGTGTTACTGCTCCCATGGTTGTAACCATTGTGAGGATTACACCAAACCACAGGGGATCGTAACCCATTCCCACAACCAGTGGGAAAAAAATAGGAATGGAAACCAGCAAAAAACCTAAAGCGTCCATTACACATCCAGCTATTCCATAAGTAAGAAGTATTATGGACATTATTACCCACGGCTTCACCGGGAGGCTCGACGCGAATGCCGTGATATCTGAGGGCAATCCACTTAAAGTAAGAAAACGGCCAAAAATAATTGCGCCTGTTACAATTACAATTATCATGCAGGCTACTTTCAATGAATCCATCAAAGATAGAACAAAACCTTTCCAACTCAGCTTTTTTCTGATCAGAGCCATTACAAGAGCAAAGAACGCTCCGGCAGCGCCTGCTTCAGTAGGTGTAAACAACCCGAAAAAAAGACCGGCCATGACAAGTATAAACAAAAAAACCATTTCTAAAGCGCCAGGAAGACTTTTGATCTTGTCAATGAAACTTGAAGCTGGGCCTCCTGGACCGGCTGCCGGTTTCATTATGCACATCAAGTAAATCGTCAGGCAAAACAACACCGTGAGGATGACACCCGGGATAGTGCTTGCCCAGAAAAGCTTGCTAATTGATTGTTCCGTGTAAATTCCATAAACCAGAAGAACTACACTAGGAGGAATGACAACCCCTAGAGTGGACCCAACCGCAATGGAAGCCGAGCTCAACTTGGGATCGTAACTACGTTTTTCCATTTCTGGTAAGGCTACTGCGGTCATGGTCGCTGCCGTGGCGGTGTTGGAACCACATATTGCGGCAAATCCAGCGCAGGCCATCACCGTGGACATTGCCAGCCCACCTCGAGTCCTACCCATCCAAGTATATGCCGTGCTGTAAAGATTCTCATTCACGCCCGAGTAAAAGCAGATCTGACCCATCCAAACAAAAAGAGGGATTACACTCAACCCGTATTGAGAAAAGGTTGTCCAGATTTCCGTCCCCAACAAATTAAACGCTGCCTCAGGAGTCACTAAGTACCATAATCCACCCACACCCACGACCCCCATTGCCAACCCGACAGGTATTTCCATTAAAAACATCAACGCCATGAGAATTATGATCCCCACCAAACCCGACATGTCCACTCCTGAGAAACTAAAAATTCCGTTTCGCCTAGAATCTGCGGCTATTTTACTCAGCCACCCACAGAAGATTACGAAACGCTTGACGAACCTTAATCAAAAAGTGTTAGCATACCCGACTACCTTATTCTATTGCAAGGCTCGTAGTGATACAGGATCCAAAGTCCCTCCCTCTGCCAGGACTTTTGATACCAGCTTATATACTGAATTGTCATATTGTTTTTTGGCGAAATCCCTTTTCTCCAAAGCCGACATAACTATATTCAAACGGCCGTTGCTTAGTAATTGGTCCCTGTGCCTGTTCAAATAGGCCCAGTACAAATTAGTAACTGGACAGTTACAGGAAGGATCAAAATTACAGAATTTGCAATAATCACTCATTTTATTGATGTAAGCCGCTCCCGAAACATAGGGTTTGGTAGTCATCCAATCTCCAACAGCGAAAAGCCCCATTCCAAATACATTTGGTTCCACAACCCAATCATAAGCATCCTGATAAGCTACCCAAAACCAGTCTGTCAACTGACGTGGACAAATGTCGAGAAGGGATCCGAAATTTGCCAGAATCATTAATCGCGTTATGTGATGACTGTAAGCTTCATTCCATACATCCCAGACAACTGAGTCCAGGCAGTTAAATCCTGATTTCAAACCCCAGAAAACCTGTGGCAATCGCTCGAATGAGCCGAGGAAATTTGGAGAAGCTCCCGGTTCAGCCAGATACGTCTGCTCTGAGCCTTCCTTGAAATAGTTCCTGGAACACTTTGAAGATAGCTCAACGCTATTGCTCGAAAAATCCAACAGCCTGAAGCCGTCAGTGAATTCATGGCAGTGTCTGACGTATTCCCTCCACCCCAAGACTTGCCTGATAAAACCTTCTTTTGACGAAAAAGGAATGTTCAATAGCTCGACATCTCGGACAACTGCGCTAGCAGATAACCGGCCGATGTTCAAAAGAGCAGAAATGCGAGTGTGAAACAGCCCGGAGGAACTACTGGACATGGCATCTTCATATGGCCCAAAATTTTCCAGGCACTCCTCTTTTGCCCACGACCAGATTCTCTGGGCGTCATCAAGAGTGCAAGGCAGGTTTTCACTCCGGATTTTTCCAGGATGATCTTTGAATTTCTCCTCAACAAGACAGACCACTTCTTCTTTAAGGTCATTCCTCGGAAAGACTGGAATTTCGGGGGCTCGAGGCTCTCCTTTCCATGGACGTCTATTTTCAGCGTCAAAACTATATTTCCCTCCGATCGGTTTCTCACCTTCCATGAGAACCCCGGTCTTTTGCCTGGCTAGTCTGTAAAAAGCGTCCATACGCGCTTTCCCACCGGAATTGATGCTCTTTTGGAAAACGCTTGCGTCTGTTATCCACCCCTTGTGAGATTCAACCCTTATAGCCCCTCTATCAATAAGAGGTTTCAGGTCACATCTCAGTTCTCGCTCTGCCGGTCTTGAAACAGCAATCTCTCCTAACTCTTCGACCAAAGGCTCAAGTAATTTTGCATATGATTCGCTTCCAGCGACATACCTGATGGAAACACCGAGTTTGGCATGCTCAATAGCAAAATTCCGCATGTTTGAGAGTATCAGAGCTAACTTGCTCTTATGATAAGGGCGTTGGAATGCTTTCCATGAGTTCTCTATGAGTATGAAACCAAGATTCCTGGGATCCTCTTGAGAATGAATCTCATGGACTGAACCTAACTGATCGTAAGGAACATATATCCATCGCCTATCGGCTGGATTCGGGTTTACGGCCCGTAAAGCTTGCATGAACTTGCTCATCAGTCCCGCCCTTTGTTACTTCTGACTTTTATATAATGTCAATTGGAAAAATTATAAACACGCGCTGTCTTGGCAGTAGAATGGTATTGAGGGGCCTAGAGCAATTGATCTTCCAATCAAACAAAAGTCTCTCCGTAGATTCTTTAACCCCCATTTCAAAATGCGCAAAATAAAAAACGGAGCCTTCTATTTAGCTCCGTTCCGTTTTCATATCACCCCAAGCCTGGTGATAAGCCCTTCTCGTAACGCTTACATATCTTACCATAGACTAGGCGGCCACAACATCATCCTCGATTGGCCACCTACCTTGATTCAACCATCGGACCAGAGATGCGTCTATGGCATCCTCAAAAACGTCACATCGTGAGGCTATCTCCTTGAACGACAGGCCCTGTTTGAGCATAAAATGTATATTTTCAGGGGTCATACGAACTCTGTAGCCTTCCATCTCGAGCATGACTGTCTCCTTTTGCCGAATAATAATTCCAATACTACTATTAGTTTGTTAACGTATTGCTAAGTTCCATTCTGGAACCAATAATTTTTTCAATCTTCTTTTTTTATTCCACTCTTGGATCTCGGAATAACTCTACAGTAGCGTTTCAGTATATTTCTTTAGTGGCAATTGTGTCAAGAAAAATTTGAAATTACTTCAGAATCATGACCATTGATAACCGCAAAGTAGCAGCAATTCAGGCGTCAAAATAGAAAGTTCAACAAAGTTTCTTTATCAAAATTGTAATGAAACTTTTCAGCGCGTTTCGTGCATGGTCCCCCCTAAAAAAATGATCACTATTATTGTTTCAAATAAAAAGAGGGGTATTCGGCCATGGCTTCTGGAGATAGGACCGTTATCTCCATATCCGGAAATGCGATTCTCAGGATTTCGTCCATGTGTTCTACTGCAATGATTGACATCCCCTCACGTATTATTTTGGGCACTTCTTTAAGATCTTTTTCATTCTCTTTGGGAATTATAACTCTTTTTATTAGACCTCTTTTTGCAGCCAGTAACTTTTCCTTGAGCCCACCAATGGGTAATACGCGCCCCTGGAGTGTAATTTCCCCTGTCATCGCAAGGTCATTGGGGAAAGGTCGCCTGGTTAAAGCTGAAAGAATAGCGGTAGTAATCGTTATACCCGCTGATGGACCATCTTTTGGAGTCGCGCCTTCGGGAACGTGTATGTGGATGTCCAGTTTATTGTAGAAATCAGCCTTGATCCCTAGTCCCCAAGCGCGAGACCGAACATAGCTCATAGCTGCACGAGCAGATTCCTGCATGACCTCCCCGAGTTTGCCCGTAACGGTAAGCTTTCCAGATCCAGGCATAAGAGCTACTTCAACTGTCAATATCTCACCACCAACTTCTGTCCAGGCCAACCCTGTGGCCACACCAATTTTGTCTTTCTCTTCCTTAACTCCATAACGAAATTTAGGCACACCCAAGAAGTGACCAATATCCTTGGACTCAATCTGCATGTGTTCAAAAGAGGAACCACTGACTACTTTACGAGCCAGTTTCCTGCAAATCTTCGACACTTGCCGTTCAAGATCCCGGACACCGGCTTCTCTCGTGTAACGACGTATTATCCGAATAATCGATTTGCGGGAAAAAGATATTTTTTCTATGGAAAGTCCATTAGACGCAATTTGTTTGGGCACTAAAAAGCGTTCGGCGATCCTCAACTTTTCAAGCTCGGTGTAACCAGCCAATCTGATAATTTCCATGCGATCCTGTAACGGAGCTGGTATGCCGTGAAGAGTGTTTGCTGTGGTGATAAACATTACCTGCGACAGATCATAATCCACATCAAGGTAATGGTCATTAAATGTGTGGTTCTGTTCCGGATCCAATACTTCCAATAAGGCCGCCGAAGGATCACCCCTGAAATCCGTGCTCATTTTGTCGACTTCATCAAGAAGCATGACAGGATTGATCGTCTGAACCTTTTTCATGCTTTGAATGATTTTTCCAGGCAGCGCTCCTATGTAAGTCCTACGATGCCCCCGAATTTCAGCTTCGTCTCTGACACCTCCAAGAGAGATCCTTACGAACTCACGTCCTGTGGCTCTGGCTACAGATTTAGCAAGAGATGTCTTACCAACACCTGGAGGCCCCACTAAACAAAGAATCGGCCCCTTGGAACGTTCAACCAGTTGCTGGACCGCCAGATACTCAATAATCCTCTCTTTGACTTCCTTTAATCCGTAATGGTCTTCGTCCAGTATCTTCTGCGCTTCATCGATATCGATGTTTGTGTTTGATTTTTCTGACCACGGCAGAGCTAGAAACCAGTCTATGTAATTCCTTGAAACCGTGGCTTCCGCAGACATGGGCGACATCATTTTAAGCTTTCGAATCTCTTTCGAAACCTTGGCTTCGGCCTCAACCGGCAGCTTCTTAGAAGATAGCTGTTCTTCTAATTCTTCGATTTCATTTTTAAAATCGTCTTTTTCTCCCATCTCTTTCTGGATGGCGCGCATCTGCTCATTGAGGTAATAATCCTTCTGACTCTTCTCCATCTGCTTCTTGACGCGCTCGCGGATCTTTTTCTCAATCTCCGCTATTTCTATCTCACTCTGCATAAGCTCCAGCAGACGTTCGATGCGTTCTTTAACAGAAGGTTTCTCAAGAAGACTCTGCTTATCCTCAATTTTTAGAGTCATTTGTCCAATGATTGTGTCTGCGAGTCTGCCAGGATCAGAAATGGTACGAACAGCGGTCACAAATTCCTGTGGCGCTTTCTTATTGTAGGCCAGATAATTTTCAGCAACAGTCTTAAGGCTGCGGACAAGGGCCTGCATTTCTATTTCGCGACCCTTGTTTTCATCTTTTATGGCTTCTACCTCAACTTTGAAGAACTCATCTCCATCCACAAATCTTTTTATTAGTCCGCGTTCACGGCCTTCAACAAATACCTTGATCGTGTTGTCAGGAAGTTTGAGTAGCTGAATAATTTGCGCGATTGTGCCAATTTCAAAAATGTCATCCTGCTCAGGATTGGTCTGTTGAGGGTTCTTTTGCGAAGCCAGGAAAATTATCCTGTCGGACTTCATGGCTGTTTCAAGGGCCTTTATGGACCTGTCCCTTCCTACGAACAAGGGCACCACCATCGAGGGGAAAACCACGATATCTCTCAAAGGCAACAGAGGTAGGATGCTAGTCTGTATTTCGGGATCTTCTTTCTTTGAAAAAAACATCTATCCGTCCCTTAGGATGCTGTCTCAGCCTCTTTCTCAAATACGAGGATGCAGGGTGAGTTTGCGTAAATAACTTCTTCGTTAACAATTACTTCCTGCAAATTCTTGTACTCTGGCAATTCGTACATGATATCGAGCATTGCGGCTTCAAGAATAGACCTCAACCCCCTTGCTCCGGTCTTTCTTCGCAGAGCTTCGGAAGCCACAGCTTTTAAGGACTCGTCCGTGAATCTTAACTTCACATGTTCAAATCCGAAAAGTTTCTTGTATTGCTTAACCAGAGCGTTCTTTGGTTCGAGCAATATTCGCATCAATGCTTCTTCGTCGAGTTCGTGCAGCGTGGCCGATACCGGCAACCTTCCCACAAATTCTGGAATCAGGCCGTAATGAATGAGATCCTCAGGCTGCACCATTTCCAGGATGTTGACATCTTCCTGATTCTTTGGTCCGCCGATTTGGGCATTGAATCCCATGGATTTGAGATTCATTCTCTGGTGAACCACCTTGTCCAGACCAACAAAAGCCCCTCCACAAATGAAAAGAATGTTTGTTGTGTCTACCTGCAAGAATTCTTGCTGAGGATGTTTACGACCACCCTTGGGAGGAACATTGGCCATTGTCCCTTCAATTATCTTCAGAAGAGCCTGTTGAACACCTTCACCAGATACATCACGCGTAATACTAGGGTTTTCGGTCTTTCTGGAAATCTTGTCTATTTCATCAATGTAGACAATTCCTCGGCAGGCTCTTGAAATATCATAATCAGCGTTTTGTAAAAGAGTAAGAATGATGTTTTCGACATCCTCTCCCACATATCCAGCTTCTGTTAGCGTAGTAGCGTCAGCTATGGCAAAAGGAACATTCAATATTCTGGCAAGGGTCTGAGCAAGAAGTGTTTTTCCAGAACCAGTAGGACCAATCAACAGGATGTTGCTCTTTTGCAACTCCACACCATCCAAATCCGGCTTGGAGTCAATTCTCTTGTAGTGATTGTGTACAGCCACGGAAAGAATCTTCTTGGCCTGTTCCTGACCAATGACGTATTCATCTAGCAGACGTTTAATTTCCGAGGGATTTGGTATTTTTGACTTGGCGCGTCCTAATTCTTCTTTCTCGTATTCCTCCGCAATTATTTCATTGCACAGCTCTATACATTCATCACAGATGTACACTGTAGGGCCTGCTATGAGTTTGCGGACTTCATCCTGACTTTTGCCGCAAAATGAACAGTACAAAGAAGAAAAGTTACCTTTTCGTGCCGCCATGAATTCCTCCGTCAAACATGCCCATTTAGTTTCTGTTGGGGCTGATCGGGCTCTTCAACCCAACCTTTGAGTCAATAACGCACACCCTGGCATTGAATGGCTCATCTCCAAAGGTGTGCGCTACACAATATTATGCCATCTCATTAAGGTTCTTTAAATCAAACCCGTAATCCAAAGTCCGATAAATCACGTCGGGTTTTATTCTTGAACAACCAGTGGCTTCTCTACAAGGGCGTCTCTTTTGGTAAGAACATTGTCCACAATTCCGTAAGCTACAGCTTCTTCACCGCTCATGAAGTAATCCCGCTCAGTGTCTGTCTCAATCCTATCTCTGGGCTGACCAGTGTGTTTTACCAGTATGTCATTAAGCTCACTGCGCATTCGCAGTATTTCCCGAGCATGAATTTCAATATCTGTAGCCTGACCCTGAAAACCGCCCATCGGCTGGTGGATCAGAATCCTTGAATGCGGCAAAGCATGCCTCTTGCCCTTGGCGCCCGCCGCCAACAACAACGCGGCCATACTAGCCGCCTGGCCGATACAGATCGTTTGAATGTCCGGTTTAATGTACTGCATCGTGTCGTAAATTGCCAATCCTGCAGTAACAATCCCGCCAGGGGAATTAATGTAAAAGTTGATATCCTTTTCAGGATCTTCACTTTCAAGGAACAGCAACTGGGCAATCATCAAATTGGCCACTAAATCGTCTACAGCGGTCCCAAGAAAAATGATACGCTCTTTGAGCAACCTCGAATATATGTCGTAAGATCTCTCTCCACGACTCGTCTGTTCTACAACAATGGGAACTAGCATCTCTTAATCACTCTCCGCTTCTTTTTGGGGAGATTCTTTCTCAGGCTCAACATATGGAACTTCGACTACATTGGCGCGCTCTTCGATGAGCTTGTAAACTTTGTCCTCAAGAATGGAGTAACTAAAGTTTTCCATCATGTTGTTGTTTTCCATGTGATCTCTCAGAAAGTCGACCGGCACACCTATGAGACTCGCTCTCTTTTCTACTTCCGCGTCTATCTCTTCAGACGAGACTTCCAATGCTTCCTGATCCCCTATAGCTTTAAGTATGATGCCGGCTTTGACGTTCTGCAAGGCTACCGGACGCAATTGATTTCTTTGTTCCTCAGTAGGCATGGGAAATCTTTTAAGATCAATACCTTGAGCCTGAAGAGATTGGAGTGATTCTCTGATCATATCATCAATGCGTTGTTCAACTAGCGTTGTAGGCGCCTCAAACGGATTGCGTTCAATAAGCTGCTCGACTATTTGCTTCCTCACCGAACTCCTTGAATCCGCTTCATAAGCGTTCGCCAAGTCTTCGCGAACCTTTTCACGCAGATCATCAAGTGACTGATAGTCGCCAAGGTCTTTCGCAAATTCATCATTTAATTCTGGAACTGTCTTAACCTTAGCGTCACTAACCACCATAATGAAATCAACTGTCTTTCCAGCTAGTTCTTTTCGAGGGAAATTTTCTGGAAGTGTGTGGGTGATCTTAGCGGGCTCCATCACCTTCAGACCCTCAAATTTTGAATCAAAATCGGGCAGATAAAAATTTCTACCCATCTCTACGTGGTAATCGGTGACTGACAAGGAATCAACCTTCTGACCGTCCATCTCTGCCGTGATATCAACCGTAAGGATATCACCCATTGCCACGCCACGAGTATCAGGTATAGGAGAAAGTTTGGAGTGACGCTCGCGAATCAGGTCAAGGCGTTCAACAACGTCAACGTCCTTCACCTCCCTCACAGTCTTGTTAATGCTAAGCCCACCATAATCCTTTGCGTTTACAGGAGGTGTGACTTCAACCTCGGCGACATATTTGAATGGCTTACCGTATTCAACCGTTTCCGGATCCAAGCTCAAAACACTTATTGGCTTTATCTTCTGCTCGTCAAGCCCCAATTCAAAAGTGTCTTCAATGATCTTCCGGGCAGTCTCACCATGAACCTGTTCCTTATAAAGGGTCTTAATCATGTCCATGGGAACCTTGCCTCGCCTGAAGCCTCTTATCTGTAGGTTCTTCTTAAGATCCTTATATTGAGCGTCCAACAGCTCATCCACTTTACTTTCATGAATCTCAAAAGTGAGCTTCTTTCTTATTTCG
>CALGLN010000085.1 GCA_937930835.1 uncultured Desulfomonile sp. | reverse complement strand
AGGATATCGAGACGGTAGACAAATTTCTTAACAGTATCAACCACACCCACTGTCAGCGCTTTGCTTGAAATGGTCGCGCCGGTCAACGCATAAATATTGTCGTTGAGATGTTGTTCTTTAATTTGCTTGGCCTGTTCGTCGCTCATCCCTTTCTTTTTGGCCTTTTCGGGATCAAGAGCTATGGCGTAATCGGGCGGAAGAGGATCCTTGACCACAGTGAGTTTCTTAAGTAGGTCGAGAGTCTTGCCGGTGTACTGATTCTTGAAGAAATCCTTCTTAATTTCATCTCCAAGACCGGGGTCTTCTTCCGAATGGACCACTGCCACACCAGTGACTGTGAATTGCGGATCCAGCGATACCATCAACTTAATAAAAGTCTTGAAGCCTTGTGTAACACCAGGCACCACATATCCAAGCCTTTTGTCACCGAGATCTGCGACATACATGGTTTGAGCGTGCTTAATCTTTGTGCCTTTAGGTAGCTCAGCCAGAATGGCCGCATCTCGACTGGATGGTTCACTGAGTTGCGCCGACGTGGCCTTGAGAGGATAAATATCCCCTGGTTTACCATTCAAGTCTATTTCGGCAAATGCGTATTTATGGTCTTTTAGTGGTAAGAGATACCCTAGAACCGTAGAACCGTCGTGGCGGTTAACGACATATCGTTCAACGTGATAGATTTTTAGGTCGCTAGGAGCTTGTTTGCCAGGACCATATCCGAGTAGTGATTGAATGGTTTCCTGATGCCCTTTTTCCTCTATCTGTTTTCTGAGGTGATCAGTCTGAGCGTAGACAAACCCCAAGATCAAGGACGCAGCTACGCAAACTGCGGTCAAACTCGCTACAATTTTTATGATTTCTTTCATGGATTCCTCATCAACAACTCATATGAGAGCTATTTGGAAGCTGCGACAGGCGCTGCTTTAGGTGGAGCAAATCTCTTCGGTTGGAACCAGTCGTCCAATGCCGGAGTTAAGCAGTTCATCAAGAGAATGGCGTAACATACGCCCTCCGGATAACCACCTTTGACACGGATAAGAACCGTGAGAATACCCACACCAGCTCCAAATATGATTTGAGCTGATTTCAGAGTCGGGGAAGTTACATAGTCGGTGCACATGTAAAAGGCGCCGAGCATCAGGCCACCGGAAAAAACGTGAACTATAGGATTACCCGTTCCTATTGATGGCCCACCGATAAGCCACGCCATGAATCCGGCGGACACTATTGTGGCTACGGGGATGTGCCATGTGATGATCCCTCTGAATATGAGGAATAAACCACCCAACAGAATAAGCAGCCCCGAAGTTTCTCCTATACAGCCAGGTTTGAAACCGATGAAAAAATTGTAATATATTGAACTCAATGATCCAAATTGGTCTGTAAGCGCTGCCATTCCGAATTGTTTCAAGACTCCCAAGGGTGTAGCGGTAGAAATAGCGTCCACACTTCCAGGGCTCAGGAACACTGTGATAGGGGCTTTGGCAAGTTGTTCAGGCGGGATCCACGCAGTGGTTATAGCCACAGGAAAAGCTGCCTGAAGAAAAGCCCTTCCCACGAGCGCTGGGTTCCAAACGTTGTACCCTATTCCTCCCATTAGCTCCTTGGCTATGAAAATCGCAGCGAATGCGCCAATTATGGGCAGATAATACGGAACCCCCGGTGGGATAACGAAAGCCATCAAAATACCGGTCAGGACTGCGCTACCATCACTAACGGACACCTTACGCCCCATGACCTTCTGACAAATGGCTTCAATTACTACGCATGAAACAACGCTTATTACAGTTAGGATTAAGCTTCGTAAACCGAAGTTATAGATGGACAACAAAAGGACAGGCATCAAGGTAGCCGAAACGGTCCACATAATGCCTGCAGTAGTGGTCCCTCTTCTTATATGCGGAGATACCGATACCGACCATTCTGGTCTGACGTTCGGATTGGTTTGTTCTCGAGTTTCGATCGTCCGACCCTCCCGTTTAGAAAGTTTTAAGTCTTAGACAGTGTCGTTGACCTATGATTAAAATCATTTCTCTTCTCAGTAGTTTTGCGCGCCATGTAAATGAACGAGCCATGCCCTATCCGTGCTTTTTGACAGCGATCTTGGCCAATCTAGCAAACTGAACAAGAGGTCTCTTCGCTGGACACACGTATGCGCAACAACCACATTCGAAGCAGTCCATGATTCCAAATTTTGTTGTTAGATGGCCTTTTCCTGCCTCAACGTATAAGGCGACTTCTTTTGGCGCCAGGCCCATTGGACATGCCTGCATACACCACCCACAATGGATGCAAGGTCCAAATTCCCCAGTGTCTGTTTCGGAGCTATCCAGGAACAAGACCCCAGATGTAGTTTTGGTAACCGGAACATCCATCTCTGAAATGGCGAAGCCCATCATGGGACCACCAGACACTATTTTCAGGAGATCTTTTGTGCCTCCCAGGTAGTTCACAACATCCTGTAAAAGAGTCCCCACTTTCACTTTAAGATTCGCTTGCCTGTTAATCGCCCTGCCAGAAAAAGTCGCTACTTTCTCATATAGTGGCTTGTACAATGCGCACGCTTCGTAGATAGCAACGGTCGTAGAAATGTTCTGAACAATGACGCCCACGTCAAATGGCAATCCACCACCCGGAACCGCCCTCTTGGTCAGTGAATAAATCAGTTGTTTCTCCGACCCTTGGGGATACTTAACTTCCATACCCTGAGCAGTGATTTCGAAATCGTCCTTGCCAGAATCCTGTGCCAGAGCTTTGGTCAGGATGTTGATGGCATCAGGCTTGTTGAGTTCAACGCCTATAACGCATTTTTTAATCCCTAAAATTTTTAGAATGATCTTTGCGCCTTCGATTACCTGATTTGTGTATTCCAGCATGAGCCTATGATCGGTCGTTAGATAAGGCTCGCATTCTGCGCCGTTTAAAATCAGGGTATCAACCTTTGCGCTAGGAGGAGGCGATAGCTTTACGTGGGTAGGGAACCCTGCGCCGCCCAAACCGACAACACCGGCCTCTTTAACTTTGGCCAATAACTGTTCCCTGGGAATTTTACGCCAATCTTGAGGTTCGTAAATTCTAGGAGGAGCTTGGGGATCCCTGTCGATGATGACAGCGTCGCAACGAACCATGGTGGGATGCGGCCTGGGTTCAATTGCTTTGACAATTCCTGTTACACTACTGTGAATAGTGGCGCCCAAAGCCTTCTCCACAACAGCAATTGGCTCTCCTTCCTGAACTTCCTGTTTCTTTTTGACTAGGGGTTGTGCTGGAGCGCCAAAGTGCATCGAGAGAGGGATAACGACCTGATCCGGTGGCGCCATTTCCTCGATTGCCAGATGCTCAGTTAGCTCCTTATGTTCATCTGGATGAATACCGCCTTTGGGAAAAGTAAATCCTGACATGTTTCCTCATTGGTTGGGCAACGCCGATATCAGAATTCGTTTATCACTAGAGAGTCAAGGACCTCCCTTGGACATGTTTCTCTCCATTTAACGACGCGACCCTTTTAATTGGTTGAAGTTTTTAAGAATTATGCCGGCCAAGACACGACAGAAAAACGCGTTACTCAATACAAGCCTGCAACACGGTTCTAAACCATAATATTTATATTGAGTTGCTGTCAAGAGTTATTACCGATATCTGGACCACCAAAATGCCAAATTTTTAGCAATAACTGTGGGATATTTTTGAAGAGGCGTTTGATTTGCAAATCAGTTCTTGCAGATTTTTGGGAATACACGGATGAATTGACCAGACAATCCAAAAATTCACTCACGAGAATCTCAGTCAAGCCATCTCTGCTAAATGTCGGCCAAGGTTATTTGTTCCAATTTCTTCATGTATTTTACATAGGCTCCTTGGGCTTGCTCCAAATCCGTTAGCTTGAAGTTGATTTTCGTTCCAGGCCGACATTGAGCCAGGGAATCCAAGTCCGCCGAAATTATAGTCGCAATTTTCGCGTATCCGCCAATAGTTTGTTCGACAAACAAAACAATTGGCTGTCCATCTGGGGGTACCTGAACGCACCCAGGCATACTTGGTTCAGATATGATTGTCATCGGAGAGCCATTTTTAAATTCAACAAACGGTCCTTGCATTCGATATCCCATTCTGTCTGATTTGGGGCTAACAATGTAGTCAGAAGAAACAAACGTATCTAAGCCCTTTTCAAAAAAATCATCTTGAGGTCCAAAGAGAACTCGGAGTGTGACATTATTACCGAGAGTCGGTCGATATTCTTCTGGCAGTGTCTGAGGCCTGACAACCCTTATGGCTTCATCAGCTTGCAGGTATTGCCCCTTCTTCAATTTTCCGCCGTCAATCCCTCCGAGTTTAGCGGCGACAAATGTTGAGCAACTCCCCATGAGAGGTTTGCAGCAAATCCCACCGTCCACTGACAGATAGGATCGCAACCCGTTTCTAGCGGACCCAAAGTGGACAAGGGCTCCCTTGTGAACTTTGATGGACGACCAGCCTGGTTGCTCAATTCCGTTGACGTACATAGGCATGTCAGCGCCAGCAACTGCCACAAAGCAGTCGGATAGAGCCACCATTTTGGGACCGATGAAGGTCATCTCCAGCACCGGAGAATCATCGCTGGCGCCTACCAGCCTGTTGGCCACATGGCTTGAAAATTTGTCTAATGATCCTGAAACAGGGATTCCAAATTTTTGAAATCCGAATCTACCCCTATCCTGAATTGTAGTCATAGGACCTGGGTCTAGAATTTCGAAAATTCGCCTAACCATTGATATTCACCAGATGATCATATTCATAACGATCTATCGGCCTAAACCGAAGTGCATCCCCAGTCTTGTAGATGAAAGGATCAGCATTGAATGGATCAAATAATTTCAATGGGGTTCGACCGATGATTCGCCAGCCACCAGCTACGTCTATAGGATATATCCCGGTCTGATTGTTGGCGATTCCAACTGATCCTGCACTGATTATATCCCTTGGAGAATTCAGGCGCGGAGCATGAAGTTGTTCACTCATGCCTCCTAAGTAGGCAAATCCCGGAGTAAAACCCAACATGCAGACAAAATATTCAGTTGAAGAGTGAATTGTGACAACCTCCTCAACTGTCAGGCCGTTACAATTCGCTACAAACTCGATGTCCGGCCCAAATTCTCCAGCGTACAGGACAGGAATCTCTACGATTCGCGGCGTGACCGACGGGAGTAACTTGAGCTCAGAGTAAACAGACGCAATGAGATCAATTAGGAGTTCAGTTGATAGTATGTCAGGACGGTAGGTGACTAGAATAGAGTTGTAGGCCGGAACTATTTCCAAAAGTCCGTCAGGCTTGTTTTGGTCTAGCGCGTCGACAAGCTGATGAACTCGAACGCTTGCTTGTTTATTTATACCGTCGGCTATATATGTCAGAAGTCCTGTGTCGCCGACGACCTTAAAATTTGGGCAATCAAAAAGCATGTGACATATTCGTTAATTAATACTTAGATGAGGAGCCTGTATGCGTAAACCCTCTTTTTCCAATCCGTTTCGAAGCAACTTAACAATACTCAGAGCTGATTGATTGTCACCGTGGACGCATAATGTGTGAACCTCAATCTCTACAGCTGATCCGTTGATCGTATGAACTTTGCTGTCAATAACCATCGCTAATGCTCGATCCATAACTTCCTGCGGGTCAGTTAAGGTTGCTTCTGGGTGAGATCTAGGGACAAGAGCTCCATCAGGAAGATATTGCCGATCCGGAAACGCCTCTCTGAAAACACGCAATCCGTAGCCTGATGCAATTTTTTCTAACTGATCCCCCTTCTGGCCTGCAAGGGCGAATAGGCTCAATTTGTTGTTTAGATTCGCGAGCGCTTCACAGATTGAATGGGCCACTTTTTCATCAATCATGGCTTTCGAATAAAGGGCTCCATGAGGTTTTACATGCCGCAATTCCACAGAATGACTGACACAAAACGCATTAAGCGCCCCGATCTGGTAGGTTACATATGATTTTATTTCGGATGGGCTACATTCCATGTGTCTTCGTCCGAAACCCACTAAATCAGGATAACCGGGATGAGCGCCTATTGAAACTCCATAGACTGCCGCAAGTTCCACCGTGTTTCCCATAACCACTGAGTCTCCGGCATGCCACCCACAAGCAATATTCGCCGAAGAAATGTATTTCATGACTTCGGAATCCGGACCAAGGCTGTAAGCTCCAAAGCTTTCACCCAAATCACAGTTTATATCTATGCTATTGATCGGCATCATTCTATGAAAGCTTTTTGCGCCAAAGGTTGGCGTTTGGATATATAGATTTTTGGGGGAATACTTCGGGCTTAGTTCTGGCCGCTAGACTTAAGAGCCTCAGCCTGGAAGAACACGATCAGCGGATCGATGACATCATCGAATCGACCATCCATGATTGCGTCAAGTTTGTAAAGAGTCAACCCAACCCTATGATCAGTGACTCTGTTTTGAGGAAAGTTGTAGGTTCGAATTCTCTCTGATCGATCACCAGAGCCCACCTGATTCTTACGCTCTCGGCTGATTTCAGAATCTCTTTCTTCTTCCATTCGTTCCAGCAATCTGGCCTTAAGTATCTTGATTGCCTTGGCCTTGTTCTTGTGCTGAGACTTTTCATCCTGACAGGTGACAACGATGTTAGTAGGTAGGTGCGTTACTCTAACGGCCGAATCGGTTGTATTAACACTCTGTCCACCCGGTCCTGAAGATCTGTAAACATCTATCTTCAAATCCTTAGGATCTATAGTCACTTCAACATCGTCGGCCTCGGGTAGAACTGCCACCGTGATTGCTGAGGTGTGGATCCGTCCTTGGGATTCGGTGGTTGGAACCCTTTGCACTCTATGCACGCCTCTCTCGTACTTCAGTCTCGAGAAAGCCCCATGACCCGATATTAGAACTATGACTTCCTTGAACCCTCCGGAAGCGCTCTCAGAAGAAGACATGAGTTCTACCTTCCATCGACGAGTTTCAGCGTAACGACAATAGGCCCTGAACAAATCCGCAGCAAAAAGAGAGGCCTCCTCGCCCCCTGTTCCTGCCCTTATTTCCAGAAAAACGTTTTTATCATCATTAGGATCTTTGGGTAGAAGCAATAAGTTTAGATTGTTTTCAATCTCGATTTGCTGCTCTCTGAGAGAAGCCAGGTCTTCCCTGGCTAGTCCGACTAATTCCTGATCGGACTCGTTCTCAACCATTTCCTCTAAGTCTTTGATTTGCTTAAGATTAGCTGTAAATGACTTATAAACAGAAATTATTTCGTCGAGATCAGACTGTTCTTTCGAATACTTTCTAAGTTGGAGCGGGTCTGAGATTACTTCTGGTTTAGAGAGTTCCGCACTTAGCTCTTCGTATCTTTTATTTAATTCCTCTAGTTTCTCGTATGCCTGCATTTATTAAATTAAGCCGCTGAGGACTCGTTTTCAGCCCAGCGCTCCTCTCTCTCCAGTGTTTTCTTCAGCGCGACAATAGCTACTTCTATCTGATCATCACTGGGTTCACGTGTAGTAAGTTTTTGAAGCCAAAGCCCTGGCAATAAAAACGCATTTAGAAGACGATTGTCATACTTCTCCCCCAATCTAATGATTTCATAAGAAATCCCGGCAATTGGAACCAATAGCGCCATCTTGAACATGATGTAAACTACATTAGTAACAATCTTGCTTCCGAGGAAATCTTTTGGAAGAAAAGGAAATAACGCTGTAAAAAGGAATATACTCAACATCAACACTAACAGTATGAAGGCAGTCCCGCAACGAGCATGAAGAGTTGGATATTTCTTGGCATTTTCGACAGTCAATTCGTCACCGCGCTCATAAGCGTGAATGGACTTGTGTTCAGCGCCGTGGTACTGAAACACCCTACGTATATCTTTCATGAGTGATATTAGAGCAATATAAGCAACGAATATGCTCACCTTTATTATTCCGTCTATTACGTGAAACCAAACACTGCGGACCCCGAGATCAACCCCAAATATCGCTCCGACTCCAATAGTAGCCAGATGAGGAACAACGACGAACAGCATCATTGCTCCACCGATCGCGAATGCAATCGTTCCACCTAACGCCCATGGCCCAAGCTTCTCTTCTTCTTCACCCAGGGCCTCCTGGGCAGAATAGGTCAAGGCCTGAATACCGTTGAAAAGAGCCTCGTAAAGTACTATGCAGCCCCTCAGGAAGGGATTCTTGAGGATTGGCCACCTTTCCATCGGAGAACGCCAGCGATCTTCCCTTACAGAAAGGCCTCCATCAGGTCTCCTCACGACTACGGTAAAAGTCTTGGGAGCCCGCATCATGATTCCTTCAATTACTGCCTGGCCTCCAACTTTTATCTGCTTTGGCCCGTTTTCGTTCCGATTATTAATTATCATTGAGCCTCTATTATTTATGTCCGCAATAGATGCGCGACGGATATTAATTGAAAGTTTTCAAGCCCTTTATGGAACCATAATCGAAAAGAAAAAGTCTTATTTTACCTTTTTGGCGGTCTTAGCCGTAGCCTTTGTAACTTTCTCATCTTTCTTCTTGGTCTTAGCAGGTTTCTTTCCTGTGGAAACCTGGGTATCACCGTATTTCTTCATGAACCTTTCTACTCTACCAGCGCTGTCTATCAGTTTTTGTTTACCAGTGAAAAAAGGATGGCATGAAGAGCAAATTTCCATTCGATACTCTTCCTGTAACGATCTTGTATCGATTTGCGCGCCACAGGCGCATTTGAATGATGTGTTTTGATAGGCTGGGTGAATGCCTTTTTTCATTTTGACCCTCCAAAAATTTTCTTAAACACAAAATAATAGCATAGACAAGCTAATTAAAAAACCTATTTTTTGAATACCACGACTACATGGCGCCTTTAAATAGAGTAGGCATAATAAGCATTAATTCAAGGGAACTGCGATCATTAGAAATGAAACCCATATAAAAAGAAATACTTAGTCCACTCTCAGGATCGGTCAGAGCTGCAGTCGTAGCAAAACCTTTTTCGATGTTTACTTGTTCATCACCTGGAGGAATTCCCTGTTGGAGTCAGTCTGCATTATCTTGTCTAGCAAGAATTCCATGGCGTCTACTGAATTCATGTCGGCAAGCAGTTTTCTGAGGAGCCAAATCCTCTGGAGGTCTTGCTGACTCAGTAGTAACTCTTCTTTTCTGGTTCCCGAACGGTTTATGTCTATACACGGGAATATTCTTCGTTCTAGCAAACGTCGATCCAGATGTATTTCCATATTACCGGTGCCCTTGAATTCTTCGTAAATGACTTCGTCCATCTTGCTTCCGGTGTCAATCAGGGCTGTAGCGATAATGGTTAAGCTGCCACCTTCTTCAATATTCCTTGCCGCTCCGAAGAACCGTTTTGGCCTATGTAGCGCGTTGGAATCGACTCCTCCGGAGAGGATTTTGCCACTTGGTGGGACTACAGTGTTGTGAGCACGGGCCAGACGGGTAATGCTATCCAGTAGTATCACTACATCCTTTTTATGTTCCACTAGTCTTTTTGCCTTTTCGATGACCATATCGGCAACTTGAACATGCCGTTGGGCAGGCTCGTCAAACGTAGAAGATATTACTTCGCCCTTCACCGATCTCTGCATGTCAGTGACTTCTTCGGGCCTCTCGTCGATCAGAAGCACAATAAGATAAATTTCTGGATGATTAATTGTCAGGCTGTTTGCGATCTGTTGAAGCAAGACAGTTTTACCGGCTTTAGGTGGGCTTACGATAAGGGCACGCTGTCCTTTTCCAATTGGAGCGACGAGATCCATGATTCGCATTGAGTAGAGAGTAGGCGATATTTCGAGTTTTAGCTTTTCATCGGGATACAAGGGGGTTAGGTTATCAAACAGCACCTTGTCCCGAACCATTTCTGGATCCTCACCGTTGATCTGTTCCACCTTGAGAAGGGCGAAATAACGTTCAGTATCTTTGGGAGGCCTAATGTAACCTGCTATGGTATCGCCGGTTCGCATATTGAATCGTCTGATTTGACTAGGCGAGACGTAGATATCATCTGGTCCTGGCAAATAGTTGTAATCTGGCGCTCTCAGAAAGCCAAAGCCATCGGGTAATGTTTCAAGCACACCTTCCCCACGAATTGGCTGTTCTTTTTCGGTATGTTGATGGGCTTGTAATATTGCAAAGATTAGTTCTTGCTTGCGCATACTGCTAGCGCCTTCAATTTCCAATGAATTGGCTATGGCCAGCAGTTGGCTCACCTTTTTTTCTTTTAACTCTTGAACGTCCATTATGTCTCCTGGATATTTATGAATGTTAATTCATGGCGTTTGGAAAATTCAGATTCTGCTGTCTGGAGTTATTTTTTCAGGGGAATGATTTCAGACGGGCCAATCAATCACGGAACTCTACTTTAGAGGTCCCAACCCTAATGATTTTTCCTCGGAGGAACTTCAATCCCGGAACAGGATCATAAATCACAGTAGTCTAAAAATTAATTAATAAACGTAACTAAAGGTGTCAAGTAATTTATTTCAAATATCGATTGATCGAATGACAGTGTACAAATATTATCAGTACCATGAAGCAGATGATCTTGAATCTTCAGCGGCCTAATCCATGGACACTCAGTCAGATTGTAGACCACAGTGGAATCCAAGCGACATTGAGATATTTGCGGGCAATCTCCGAGGATAGGGATATGCCACGAGTTTCTCCGATCATCATTCATGGTCCATCTGGTTCTGGTAAGACTACATTGCTCAGAGCCTTGTACAATTCATTGGTTTATTCGACATCTTTCCCAAAGAGCCAGATCTTATTAATAGAGCCAGCAACAGATTCCAATCGATTTCCGGACCTCCAGAGGCTTGATAGCGACGACTGTGATACAGAGAATTATCTGAGAGTTCTATTAATTGATGATATCCACAAGCTGTTTGGAGATGACTCCAGTAGTTTTTGGAGTGTGTTCAACAAGATGAGCCGGATTGACGGCCTGATGGTAATGACGTCCAGGTTTCATCCAGCAGACATGTTTCCAGAAAATGATCACCTGCGATCTAGGCTTCTGTCTGGTCTAGTTTTGAGCCTAGAACCTCCTGATGACAACAGTCGCATAACAATAATCGAAAACATGGCCATGCATAGAGGGTTTAAGGTGAGTTCGGAAGTTTGCGCCTATTTGGTGAGACACAAATCCAGGAGCTTAAAGGAGCTTGAAACAATTATTGAGCTGCTTGACTATAGATCATTAGAGAGAAAGAAACGAATAACCATACCTCTGATAAAGGAAATGGAAAGCCAGGATTTGATATAGGGGACAGGGGTTGTTTTGAGATCCATTATCCTTAGAAGAATTGACCGAGGTGAAACTGACGAGCTGATCACATTTTTTAGTCGAGATTGCGGTTGGATGACGGGGATAGCCAAGAATTCCAAAAAAAGCCGGGTAAGGTTTGGTGGGAATATTGAGCCGTATACAATAGTTGATCTCACACTTAGACATAGAAAACGTGACGATTTTGTGTGGATTGACGACGCGAGTGTGATTAGATCCTTTAATCGTATTAGACTCGATATGGGTGCGTTTGCCCAGGCGTCCTACTTTCTGGAATTAGCCTCAATATTTTCGCCTGAATCCTCTCCTGACGAAAAACTTTTTGATTTCATCGAAGACTTCCTCACGCAATTAAATGAGGGGAAGATTGATAAGTCATTGGTCCTTATCAAGGAAATAGAGATCCTCGGGCTGTTGGGTTATTCACCAACTATCAATGTTTGCCCAGTGTGCTCAAAAATTTTTGACACCAAGGAGGGGGGAGTTTTTAGTCTTGAAGCTGGTGGAATCTGTCACCTCGCATGCGTTGGCAGCAAATTCGACCAACAACTGAGCCTATCACCCGAAACTTTGATTCTGTTGCGTACGGCTTTTACTATGGAGAGAAATCTCCGTTACAGGCTAAGGCTGAATACCAAGGGTAGGATGGAGTTAAGAAAGGTCTTGTCTAGCTTCGTTAGATGGTTGCGCGGCGCCGATATAATGTCCCTTAGATTTATCGAAAACCTTAGCCTCGCAGAAAAAATCGAAAACTGATTTTCCCCTCGCATCAATCAACTAGTATCGCATCATCTAGTAGCAGTTCCTTGAGGTGATTCAGGGAATGTACCACTGATGATTTTATCGATGCTCGTAACGAAGTTTTCGCTGTCAACTCCAGCAGCACGCTCCATAGCATAAAGTTTATTTGCCAGATTTCTAGCTTGCGTTTTGAGCTCCTCTACTTCCCTGTTATAAACATCATTCTCTTTAGTTAATCGTTCGAGCTGCGCTCCTGCTTCCACTAGTCTTTGTTGCGCATCCTGAAGGTCATTTTTTAAAAGGGACACCTCTTGAGCGCCCCTCTGGGCTGAATCTTTGAAAGAAGCCAGATCGTCTGACATTTTTTTGACTTCATTAGTCAGACGATTGATCTCATCCTCCGCAGCAGTCTTCAACTGAGTCGCATCAGACCAGGCCTTCTTAAGGGTTACAAGCAGCTCATCCTTTTCTGTAATTTCCTTGGTCAAATGACTAACCTGGTTTGTGAGCGTCTGGAGTTCGTCGGTCACCTTTTTGAGCTGTTCATCCTTTTGGGTAATCTGACTGTTCAGTTCCTGTGTGGTCTCTTCCAAGGTGTCTTTAAGGGTGGCGACCTCCTGAGTCAAAGATTGCGATTTTTCTAGAGTTTTGGATAACTCGGTTTCTTTAGTTTGAACCAACTGGGTCATTTTTTCCAATTTAGAGCTGAGCTGCTCGGCTTTGAATTCGGCCAATGCTTTGGCTCCCATCAAGGCTACCCTACTCTGGCTGTCGAATGTCCCGGAGGACTCAGAGCTATGTGAAGTAGCGGCATGATCATCGGATGATTCCTTCTCGATTTCATCTAGCCTTGCCTTCAGGAACTGGACCTGATCGTCCAGGCTCTTATTAAGATCAGTTTGGGTCTCGAGTTCCCCACGCGCCTTATCGAGCTCTCCCCGCAATTCAGAGATCAGTTTTTGAGGCTCTTCATTGACAGAACCGGACTTGGTTCCCGAACCACATCCTAAAATTACCGGAGAAACTAATATCACTATGGCTAAGGCATATTTTAATAGTCTCATCGTTATTTCTCCTCAGGCGTCAGGTTGAAGAAGGCGATCTAAAGTATTTTCAAAAATAATTTTCCTTTATTATAAAGATATTATAGTTATTAAGTCAATACTATTATAAGAATTAGACATAACATTTAAATAAATAATGAAGAGTTTGTATGACTATTCATTTTCAAACTCGAAATAAAATCTGAAGTTCAGGTATATGAACAAAATTAGGTTTCAAATTAAAAACAGACACTTCGACTTGACAACGGGCTGTAAACTTTGTTAATTGAACATGTCCACATAGGCTTTGTCATTCCACTACTTGAGTCATTAAAAATATAAATTTTTGGGATAGAAAAAGTTTACCGAACATGATTTTCGGTGTTCAGGCGAAGTGATTTTCCTTTACAGTAGTTCGTCAGCACAAATGCGCTACTGGAATGTCAGGATCCATATCAGGTTCTCCGCTATGAATTTTATTCACCATTTCTACCTCAAGGGGGTTAAGTATGTCCTTGAATTTTGATCTGCCCAAAGATGCAGAGCTTACCCGTAAGGTCGTCCGTGAATTTGCTGAGAAGGAAATAGCTCCTATCGCTCAGGAACTCGATGACAAGGAAGAGTTCTCCTACAGTCTGACCCATAAGATGGGGGACCTGGACTTTTTCGGCCCATTTGTTTCAGAGGAATATGGAGGTAGCGACGTTGGCTACCTCAATTACATCATTATGGTGGAGGAAATAGCCAGGATCGACGGTTCTCAGGCGGCTACGATCGCGGCTGGCAATTCCTTGGGCATATTCCCCATATATGCTTTTGGGACTGAGGAACAAAAAAGAAAATGGTTGCCTGACTTATGTAAGGGAAAGATTTTAGCGTCTTTCGGTCTTACGGAGCCTGACGCGGGATCTGACGCTGGCGCATCACAAACCACAGCAGTGCTCGACGGTAATGAATGGGTGATCAATGGGAGCAAGATTTTTATTACTAATTCAACAACAGACATAAGCGCCGTTTGTGTCGTCCAATGTATAACCGACACCACTGATCCGAAGAAACCTGAGATTAGTTGTATATTGGTTGAGAATGGGACGAAAGGTTTCACAACGGAGACCATGCATGGAAAAATGTGTTGGCGCTCGTCCAACACGGGGCAGTTAACATTCCAGGATTGCAGGGTTCCCAAGGACAACCTTCTTGGAGCTCGAGGGGAAGGATTCCATCAGATGCTCAAGACCCTTGATGGAGGTAGATTGTCCATAGGGGCCATGGGGTTGGGTGGAGCCCAAGGCGCTTTTGAATTGGCGCTGGATTATTCGAAGAAGAGAAAACAGTTTGGCAGACCAATAGGAGCATTCCAGGCCAATGCTTTCAAGCTTGCCGACATGGCCACTGAAATAGAGATGGCTCGATTACTGCTTTACAAGGCCTGCTGGCTTAAGGACAACGAAAGGCTGACACCAAAATACGGGGCAATGGCAAAGCTAGTTTGCTCCGAAACATATTACAGGGCGGCCAACCATGCTGTTCAGATGCACGGCGGTTACGGATTGATGAAGGATTACGCGGTTGAAAGACACTACAGGAATCAGAAACTTCTGGACATTGGAGAAGGCACTTCGGAGGTCCAAAGGATAGTGATTGCTCGCAATATCGGAGCTCCTGGGAGGTCCATGTAACTTCCGGGGAACAGCCACGTAATTATTTGCACGTAATTCTTACATAGAGAGGATTACCAATGGAATCGGATCAAAATAAGAGTTCGTATAACGTATTCCGAGAGACAATTGATGAGTATGGAGATGACAAAGGACATGATCTGTTAACTGATCCGAACGCAATAGCCGAGGTTACGACCGCAGCGGCTCAGGATCGGTCTATGACACATGGCCTTAGACTCAAACAGATCAGGCAGTCCAAAGGATTTACAGTTGAAGAGCTAGCGGAAAGAAGTGGACTGGACGCAGAATCTTTGGAGCGAATGGAAGCGGGAGAGTATCTGTTACCACTAGGTCAGCTGATCAAACTGAGCAAGGCATTGTCTCTCAAGATGTCGGATGTTATCGCGACAGGAACTGAATCATTCACGATTGTTCGCGCGGATGAGAGACAGTCAGTAAAAAGATTAGGAGCTTCAAAGGAGGCCAAGCGGGGCTATGAGTATGAATCGCTGGCTCCTGGGAAAAAAGATCGCGCGATTGAACCTTTCATAGTGACGCTTCATCCCTCGGATGATGATGAAAAATCCAGCCATGACGGCCAGGAATTCATCTTTATTCTTGAAGGAGAGATGGAGGCGTTTGTGGACGACCATAGGGCAGTGTTAAAACCCGGTGACGCAATATATTACGATTCGACCAGTGTTCACCTGGTAAGGGCTTATGGCGACAAGCCGGCGAGAATTCTGGCGATAATAATAAGCTAAAATTGTCTCCGTCAACGTTGATTGGTAATCGGTGATTGCTGAAGGCGCCCGGTGTGGTCTTCGTTCCTTTCTTTAGACGTGGGCGCCTTTCGAATATCCTTAATTTGAGACAGGCCACAAAAATTTTTGCACGAGCGTAGAGGATTCTGGTCATGACAATCCTAGAGCCCGCGAATGTTCCACTAGCCGGAGTTCCTGCTCCGAGTGTCGCCTTAATAGTTCTAATAGCATCGTTATCTTTTTTCGCTTATGTCATGTGGAAACGCATTGATCTCCTGAAAAGATGCGCGCCTGATCCACGTTTTTCGGATGTCTCCCAACGCATCAAAATGATGGTTTTGTATGGTTTTGGGCAGTTGCGCCAACCACGCTATTTGGGCGCCGGCATACTACACATTTTACTGTTTGCGGGCTTCATGATTCTGTCTTTAAGGTCGTTGACGCTTATAGGCAGGGGTTTTTCAGCTGATTTTCATCTTCCTTTGCTTACAGGTTCGGCAGCATTTGTTTACGATGTCATCAAAGATTATACGGTGTTGGTTGTTTTGGTGGTCTGTTTGATAGCTATTGCGAGGAGGGCTATCTGGAAACCTCAGCGGTACGCTCATCCTGGAACATCAGGACATGAGGGAGAAGCTTATATAATATTAGGGCTTGTCTCGGCGCTTATGGTCACGGACATGATTTATGATGGCAGCGCATTCATCGGAGAAGCCCATTCCGAGCCATGGTATTTGTTTCCAGCGACAAATTTTGCTGCGATGTTCATGAAATCAGTTCCTTCGCAGGCACTGGAGCAATTGCATATCGGAGGTTACTGGGCTCACATACTATTCTTTTTCGGACTACTTAATTACCTGCCAATTTCCAAGCATTTTCATGTAATTACTGCTATTCCAAACGTGTATTTCGCTAACCTCAATCATGGAAAGATCAAGCCTGTAAAATATGGAGTCGATGATTGGATGGAACTTGAGCAATGTGGGGTTAACGACCTTACAGGTTTCACATGGAAACATGTCCTGGATTTCTATTCATGCGCGGACTGTGGGAGGTGTTCAGACAATTGCCCGGCCAATATCGTGGGACGCGCTCTTTCCCCAAAAATGATTAGTATAAAGGCTCGGGATTACGCTTACGCAAAGTATCCTGTCTTTGGAACTCCCAAGGATTTCAAAGACAAAAAGCTTGTAGGCGACATCATTACTGAAGACGAGATTTGGGCTTGTACTACGTGTGGAGCGTGTGAGCAGGAGTGCCCAATCTTCATCGAGTATATTGACAAGATAGTTGACATGAGACGCTATCTTATTGAGCAAGGAGCGTTGCCACAGTCTTTACAGAAACCACTTCAACAGATCAAGAAAAAGGGCAATGCTTATGGAGCGGTGAAGAGCAAGAGGTCAGCTTGGGCCAAAGACATAGAGGGAGTGGAAGTAAGAGAGCTAAAGAAAGGGGAAAACGCCGAATACCTTTTCTTTGTAGACAGTTGCGGATCTTTTGATCCTCGGATTCAGGAAATTTCAAAGAGTTTCGCCAGAATACTTGGTAAGTCCTCATGTGATTTTGCCATACTCGGTCAAGATGAAAATGATTCGGGCAATGAAGTTAGGCGCATAGGCGAAGAGGGTTTGTTCGAACAGGTATCCGAGAAAAATATCGAGGCTTTTGAAGCAAGGAATTTCAGGCAAATTGTGACATTTGATCCTCATGCTTTCAATGTGATCAAGAACGATTACCCAAAAAAGTTCCCCATCAGTCACTGCAGCCAGTTGTTGTCGAAGCTGATACGTGAAAACAAGATAAAATTTTCTGGTGAATATTTGAAAGGCCGTGTGGTGACATACCATGACCCCTGCTACCTAGGTCGTCACAACAACGTTTATGAAGAGCCACGTTTTGTTATTAACAGTATCCCTGGGGCTCGATTCAGAGACATGGAAAGATCTCGTTCCAGAAGTTTTTGCTGCAGCGGCGGCGGAATAATGTTGTGGTATGAGAACGAACAAGAGACGCAGAGGATGGGCGAGAGACGTGTTAGAATGGCGCAAGAAATTGGAGCTCAGGTCATTGTTACGGCTTGCCCCTTCTGTCTGATCAATCTTGAGGACGCCATAAAGACAACTGGAAATGAAGGCAAAATAGAAGTCATTGACCTGGTAGAACTGGCAGATCGCTCAATGTCATAGCAAACTCGAATGTTGGAGAGTTCGCTGACCAGCATTTGATTATACCATTCGGAGGATTCATGAAAATTATTGCCTGCATGAAGTGGATACCAGATACCTCTGAGGCTGAGTTATCAATAGCCTCAGGAGGTAAAGACATCAAGAAGGACGACCTGGATTATGACCTCAACGATTGGGATCGGTTTGCTATTGAAGAGGCTGTCCAACTCAAGGAAAAGTATGAGGGCGCTGTCACTGTGGTGAGTGTTGCTCCAGAAGATGCGGAGGAAATGCTCCGGGAATGTCTGGCCCGCGGGGCCGATGAAGCCTTCCAGATTTGGAACGACTCCTTTGAGGGATCCGACGGATTTGTGGTGGCCAAGGCTCTTGCCGAATTTATCAAGAAAAGGCCTTTCGACTTGGTATTAACGGGAACTCTGGCCGAAGACGATGGTGGCGGACAGGTCGGAGGAATGTTGGCGGCCATGTTAGGTGTTCCCAGCGCTACACTAGTGTCTCGAATAGAAATATCTGATGGAAAGGCAAAGTTCAGGCGTGAGCTTGAGGGTGGGCTTTATGAGAACGTTGAGATGGGTTTACCTGCGGTAATTTCCGTGGCAACTGGCTTGAATGAGCCGCGGTTTGTCTCAATTCGCGCTGTCAGAAAAGTTGCCTCCGTGGATATTCCAACAGTTGATCTTGACGAGCTTGGAATGAACGAGAATCAGGTTGGCATGGAAGGTTCTAAAATAGTTATTGAAAAAGTTTACCTCCCACCAGAAGGCGAAGGGGCTGAAATCATAAAAGGCTCCACTGAGGAAGCGGCGGCTCGCCTAGCCGAGATTCTTAAGGAAAAGGGGGTTCTATAACGATGAAGAATATTTATGTGCTAGCCGAGCATCGGAACGGAACTCTACGTGATACTACATGGGAAGCGTTGTCGGCAGCTAGATCAGTGTCCTCTCAACTCGGAGGAGAGATCGTTTGCCTGCTTTTAGGAAACAATGTTTCTTCAATTTCTGAAAAACTGGCTCAAGAATTTTCAAAGGTTGTGGTTGTGGAAGATCCTAATCTTGAAACATTCAACTCGGACGCCATGACACAAACTTTGAGCACAATCCTTAAGGATGAGTCCGACTATCTGTTGCTGATGGGTAATTCAAATTCAGTAATAGATCTTGCCCCGGGACTTTCAGTAGTGTTGGATGCGGCTCTAGCGACTGACTGTTTTGGATTTGAGGTGTCAGAAGGCCAACTTTTAGCCCTGAGACAGATATACAGTTACAAGATCAATGCGTTAGTGTCATTCAAGAATTGCGATAAGATCGTTGTCACACTTAGAAGCGGAAGTTTTTCGTTCACTCCAGCAGGACAGGCTTCTGGCACAATCGAAAAGAGGGATTCCCCATTGGCTTCTGCGAAGCTAAGGAAGACTTTTGTTTCTTACGAAGAGGCTGAGAAAGGGGACGTGGACATATCATCGGCGGAGATCATCGTATCGATTGGTCGTGGAATTGGTGATGAACCGGATATGGATATGTATCAATCTCTGGCCGATACAGTTGGTGGTGTATTGGCGTGTTCAAGACCAATCGTGGACAAGAACCTTTTGCCCAAATATCATCAGGTGGGAACTTCAGGCATTGAGGTGAAACCTAAGATCTACCTGGCGCTGGGAATAAGCGGCGCGTTCCAACACGTTGGTGGCATAAAGGGATCACCGCTAATTATGGCGGTCAATAAGGATCCAAGGGCTCCAATCTTCCGTGTCGCCCAATACGGCGTGGTTGGGGACATCAACGAAATAGTCCCGGCCTTGGAGGAAAAGATAAAAGAGCTTAAAGGTTGATTGAATGGCATTAGGGACTGCCATTTGATCAAGTAATCATCAGGAGCGATCAGATTCGTGTTAGACTAACACGTGATTGTTTAGCGTCAGCCTGAATTTGGTCGCCTTGGTCCCTTTGGAGTAGCGAGAAAAGTGTAGACCATCCATGCAATAAACACAATAAATCCTATAGATAATAAACCTGACAAATCCATCAATTTCTCCACAGATCGAAATACTCAGAAAAACGCCTCGATGAAAACAGCATCGGGGCTTTTTTTACAATGGCACAGATATTAAAAAAGTAAAGGGCCCCAGATCTGTATTATAATATTATGATGTTTTGAGTTGGAGCAATAGCCGGAGGCGCCATGGCCATAAGGTACGAACAGATTTTAGAAGCTACCGACTTTGTGTTTTCCAAAATCGGGGAACAGCCCGAGATTGCTATAATCTTGGGCACAGGACTTGGAGGAGTGGCTGAGCGTATCACTCCTAAAGAAATTGTCCCTTACGACGAAATCCCCAATTTTAAGGTTCCAACGGTGAAGGAACATTTGGGAAGATTGATTTTTGGAACACTCGCCAACAAATCAGTAATCGCCATGCAAGGCAGATTTCACTATTATGAGGGCTATGAGCTAGACCAGATAACTTTGCCGGTAAGAGTTTTGAGCCAGCTTGGAACCAAAATATTAATAATAAACAGCGCAGTAGGTGGATTGAGTCCTCGTTTCAGGGCAGGAGACGTCATTGTAATAGACGATCACATCAACTTGATCGGCCAAAATCCACTCAGGGGAGTTACAGACCCGCGTTTCGGAGAGCGATTCCCGGACATGGGCAGGCCTTACGACCCAGAGTTGATTGAACTGGCCGAATCTGCAGCGATGTCCAGAAACATCAAGTTGCACAAAGGAGTATACGCTGGTGTTGCTGGACCTAGTCTTGAGACTCGCGCTGAAACAAGAATGCTTAAATTATTGGGGGCCGATTGCGTTGGGATGAGTACAATTCCCGAAGTTATTACGGCCGTTCAAGAGGGTTTCAGAATCATGGCAATCGCTGCAATTACAAACGTAAATCTTCCTGACTGCATGGAAGAAATATCTCTGGATCAAGTAATTGCGAATGCAAAAGTTGCAGAATCCAAGATTGCAGCCATCATAGAAGAGGTGATTTCAAGAATTGACTAGGCACAACTCCGAAACGCCAACTGGTAGTTCAACGAATACAAAAAAAACGGCCCTTGTAAATGGACTGATCTTGACTCATCCCGGAAAATCACGTGTCGAAAAACATAAGCTGACTGTTTTTGAGGACCATTTATTGAGTTTGGTCAATTCAGATGAGAACAAGGAGATCGAATTTGATGAGATCGTAGACTGCTCTGGCTGTCTGATAATTCCAGGGCTAATAAATTCCCATACACATTCATCTATGAGCCTTTTACGGGGATTGGCTGATGACTTACCGCTGGAAAAATGGCTTCATGATTATATATTCCCCACTGAGGCAAAATTTGTTTCCCCTGATTTCGTACACATTGGAGCTCAACTTTCGATGATTGAAATGCTTCTGTCAGGCACAACTACAGTTGCAGATGCGTATTTTTTTATGGAAGACTCGGCGCGAGCGGCTATGGATGTTGGTATCCGAGCCGTAATTGCTCAGGGTATCATAGACTTTGGAACTCCTGACTGCCCCAATCCTGTGAATTGGATTGATAGAGTTGAATCTTTTCTAGAGAATTTTCCCAAAAGTCCACTGACTACCCCAGCGCTGTTTTGCCATTCGCCATACCTGTGCAGTAAAGAGATGTTCGAGAAGTCTCATAAAATTGCCCATCAAAACAATTTGAGACTGTTTTCTCATGTGTCTGAAACTGAATCAGAGTTGAATAATTCATTGAATAAACATGGAGTAAGCCCTTTTGTTTGGCTTTCCAATGCAGGGGTGTTGGATAGGAATTTCGTCGCAGTACATTGTGTTCATATAAACAATGATGAGAGAAAGCTTATTAGTGAATCAGGAATCCAGGTAGCTCATTGTCCGCGGAGCAACATGAAATTGTCATCAGGTATTGCTCAGATTCGCAGACTTTTGGACGAGGGGATCAATGTTGGTCTTGGAACGGATGGACCATCGAGCAACAACAACCTTGATTTGATGGAGGAAATGAGGAGCGCTGCTTTGGCTTCAAAGATATTCGAATCGGGATCTCAATCGTTGAGCGCTGGGCATAGTCTTTTCATGGCCACTCAGGGTGGAGCCAAGGTTTTGGGTATGGAAGATCTGATTGGATCATTGGAAGAAGGCAAACTGGCCGATGTTGTTGTGATAAGGCTTGATGCGCCCCATCTGCGGCCGCTGTACAGCGCCGAATCTGCCCTAGTATATTCTGCACGAGGCTCAGATGTGCGGGATGTTTTTGTAAATGGAAGACATGTAGTTAGCAAAGGTGAAATTAAGACCATTGACTTACAATCCGTGTTCGCAAATGCTGAAGAGTTCTCTGACGCGATATCGAAAAACGCGGGTATCCAACTTTTGAAAGAGTGTTAAGAAATGTCAAATAAGATTACATACAAAGATGCGGGTGTAGATGTTGATTTGGCCGATAGGACAATAAGCTCCTTGTCCAGTAAAATTAAATCTACATTTAGACCTGAAGTGATTGGAAGTATCGGTGGGTTTGCGGCTCAGTTCAGACCGAACTGGAGAGCTTACACCGATCCGGTCCTTGTTTCCGCTACGGATGGAGTTGGAACGAAGCTCAAGCTAGCTTTCATGAGCGGTATTCACAACACCGTTGGAATTGATTTAGTGGCAATGAATGTCAATGATTTGGTCGTAGTCGGAGCTGAGCCACTATTTTTTCTGGATTACTTTGCGACTGGCAAGCTGCAGCCTGAGACATTCGAGGCGGTAGTTACAGGAATTGCTGACGGATGTAAACAGGCGGGCTGCTCACTTATTGGAGGAGAAACGGCAGAAATGCCTGACTTTTATGGTCAGGGAGAATATGATCTGGCAGGATTCTGTGTCGGAATGGTTGACAGGTCTAAAGCTCTTGATGGATCGACCATTCAGACTGGAGACGTGGTTATTGGAATGGCTTCATCTGGATTGCACAGCAATGGCTTCAGTCTCGTACGCAAATTACTGTTTGATAAAAACAATTATTCAATCGACGCAGTTCCTGACGGTTTTAAAAATCCTCTCGGACAGGAGCTACTGACCCCTACCAGAATTTATGTCAGGCCAGTGTTGTCGATGTTGGAACAGATAGAGGTCAAAGGTTTGGCGCATATAACAGGTGGTGGTTTTCCCGGAAACATCCCAAGAATCATGCCGCCAAACAAGGGAGTCAGGATCAAGTCAGGATCCTGGGAAATCCCGTATGTTTTTAAATTTCTTCAAGAACTTGGATCACTAGATGATTGGGACATGTTCGAGACATTCAACATGGGTATAGGGATGGTAGGGGTGGTCAGCGCAGAGATAGCGTCTAAGGCTCTGGAAATATTAGATCGAAACGGTGTCCCCAGTTGGATAATAGGAGACGTATTTGAAAAAGATGATGACAATACGAGTGTCAAATTGATTGATTGAACATAATATTTGGACACAAGGAAAATATGCCTGATCAATTGTTAAAGAATTTCGTAAGTCGTGGTTGTCCCAAGTTAGCGGATTTGCTTTCCAGGCTAGCCTCAAAAGAAATAGAAACTATCTTTCAGTTTTTAGGGGACATACCTAATCCAGCAACATTGACGAATCGACTTGAAGACATTGTTTTGGATGAAACCAAGGATGATCTCATCAAGATTTTTCAGGATTCGGATCTTTCGAGGGTGTTTTTAAAGACTACTGCTGGATCGAGTTATCTGGCGGCGGCTATTCGTAGATGTCCCCAATTTATGAGAACCGTCTATTTGAACAGAGGTTGTTTCAGTCGAAAAGATCGGAACCAGAAACAGGCGGAGCTTAAAGAGCAAGTTTCGGGCGCCATTGAATCATCCAATTTCGATCAACTCCTTCGTCTTTATAAGGAGGAAGATTTCCTTAGAATCGGAACCCGAGACCTTTCTGAATTAGCAGACGTAATCGAAATAATGGCCGAGCTATCTGATTTAGCCTCGGCAATGGTTCATATTTCCCTGGAATTTCATTTTAATCGGCTTGCACAAAAGCATGGTAGACCCTCAAGTTTGCTGGAAGGCATGGGAATTGTAGCGTTTGCAATGGGAAAATTGGCAGGTAGGGAGCTGAATTTCTCATCTGACATCGATCTGATTTTCTTAAGAATTCCGGAAGAGGGTTGGACGGAGGGGGATTCGAGGATTACGGTGGGTAAATTCTACGAATCCCTTGTAAGGTCAGTCGCAAAATCTTTATCGGAAGTCACAGAAGATGGCTTTGTGTTCCGTGTCGATTTACGTTTGCGTCCTGAGGGAGAAAAAGGTGAATTGGTTCCTTCGCTTCCGAACGCTCTAGATTATTATCTTGCCTGGGGTCGCACCTGGGAAAGAGCAGCCCTTATGCGAGCCAGACCTATTGCGGGCGATCTCAACGCTGGAAAAGAATTCCTGAAGGATCTCGAACCATTCATCTACAGGAAGCATTTGGATTATTCTACACTTGACGACATGCGGGACATGAAGGCTCGAATTGAATCCCAACTGAGGCTGAAACCTGGAGTGAACATCAAGTTGGGCCAGGGGGGAATACGAGAAGTCGAATTCTTCGTGCAGGCGCTTCAGTTGATAAATGCTGGTCGTACACCTCGAGTAAGATCAACATCGACACTTGAATCGCTCAATCTTCTTTCAGAAGCAGGGCTTGTCGATCCGGCTACAGCCAGGACACTGAAGGAAGCCTATCTTTTCTTTCGCAAAACGGAACATAGGATTCAGATAGACAAGCAACTTCAGACTCACGAGCTCCCCAAATCCAGAGAAGAAATGGAAGAACTCGCATTCAGAATGGGGTATAAGATCAGGCCTCTCGAAGAATTCCTTTTTGATCTCGAGACTCATAGAAAGATTGTTGAGGAGTTGTTTTCAGGCTTGTTGAAAGTTTCTGGAGAAGGACCGAGGTCTGTTGCATCTGCAAGTAGTCGAAACATTGTAGAGATGATAGATGACGAATCCACGTGCTCAGGTTTACTCAGCGATGCTGGCTTCAGCAATGTCACCAGGTCACTCAACATCATCAAGAAACTTGTAAGACAATCCTCCAAGGCCGGAAGTTACGATAAAAGCAGATCGCTTCTGGAGCGAGTTACTCCTCTTTTCATCGATGAGATTGTTAAATCTCCGGAGCCAGATCGGACCTTGGTGGCTCTGGACAATTTTGTAAGCTCCCTAAAGGCCGGTCACGCTTATTTTTCCACTTTTTTGGAAAATCCTGCCACGGCAGGTTTCCTGATAAAAATCCTGGGAGAGAGCAAGCTATTCACTGACCTTTTGATTAGGCATCCTCAGGCTATTGACTCACTAATAGCAAAGGGTGTCGATGACGGACCGAAAAGTAAGGATGAGTTGGAATCATTATTTTATGAGAGGCTAGCCTATTCTGATGATTTTGAGGACCAGCTGAACCTTTTACGACGCTTTAAGAACGAACAAATGCTCACTATCGGAGTGAGACATTTAAGTGAATATGCTACATCCACAGTTGTGCGCAGGGAAATCTCGGATCTTGCGGAAGTTTGTCTTTCCGGGGCGGCAGAAATCGCGAACCGGGAAATGGCCAAAAAATTTGGAACGGCCACAGCATTGGACGCCCTACCCTTCGTGATTGTGGGGATGGGAAAACTTGGTGGACAGGAAATGACATACCTATCAGATCTGGACATCATTTTTGTTTACGAATGGCCCTCGTCCCAAATTGGAAAACTTGCCTCCCACGACTGGTTCAGTAGATTCGCTGGCAGGATCATTTCTGTGCTGAACATGCATACCGCTGAAGGAATCGCCTTCCAAATAGACACCAGACTTCGTCCATCCGGAAATAAGGGGGCCCTCGTCACTTCGCTTGAATCATTCGCTGAGTATCACAAGCATACATCCGCTTTGTGGGAAAAGCAGGCTCTCATACGTGCCAGACCTGTATTTGGGCCTGCGCAACTGTCGGAGAAAGTAAATAACATTACTCGGGATTGCATTATGAGGACCTCCATTTCTCGGTCCGATCTGGAAGAGATCGACCGGCTGAGAAAGCGAATGCAACGAGAATTGGCTCTTGAGGATTCTATAAACGTTGACCTCAAGACCGGCGAAGGAGGCCTGGTTGATGTAGAATTTTTTGTTCAGGCAAATATCTTGATGCACGGCCATAATAGGCCGGAGATTATAAAGACCAATACTTTGGATGCCCTGGCCCATTTACATCGAAGTCATATAATTGATTACAAGACATTTGAAACACTTGATAATGGTTATCGATTTCTCAGTGATCTTGAAGACAGAATCAGGATAATGGAAGAAAAAAGTGTTGATCGCATGCCACTGACGGGAAAGAAACTTAAAGGCTTGGCCCAGAGGCTTGGATACAGAACAGGAAGCCAGGAGACGCTTGTTCAGGAATACTTCAAAGTGTCCTACGAAATACGAAAGATTTATAATTCCCTTTTTGATCTTCCATGATTTTTGAACATACTCGGTGAGTGACCTGATATTCCTCACCCCTAATTTTCCAGGGGTCTTCTTGAATCGATTGATTTCTTCCATAGGACAGTTTTGTAAGAACCGCCTTCTCTCAGAGAAATATCTGATCTGTCCGTCTTTAAGAACAGGGCAGATATGGTTGGATAACACGGCGTTGCATGGACAACCCTGCGTAAATGTTCGATTAAGGACAGTAAAAGGCTTGGCTTTTGAACTGGTTGATGATCATCTCAGAGAATATTCTCTCACACCGGTGAACCAGATTCAGACGACCCTGATCATGAAAGGGATCTTGGAGCGGCTAGCTTATAGTAGTGAAAATTATTTTTCCAATACAAACATCAGCGCAGGTTTGATTTCCGGACTCATCAATACGGTCAACACTTTGAGAATTGCAGGATTGTCAGTAGAAGACATTGATGTGGATTCTTTTGACATTCAGCATAAAGGGCAAAATATCAAATACATACTGAAGGAATATTTAGAAATATTACAGGCCAATCAGCTTGTAGACTATTCGGATGTTCTAAGTATAGCTAACGACGTAATAGCATCCAGGTTTTCGGTTGAACTTGACCGTTTTTTACTTATTGTGCGGGACCATGACCTGTCCAAGTTGGAGAGAGACCTTTTAGATTCAGTTCCTCGGGATTCATTGATCTGGCTCGAAACAGATTCTGTGCAAACTCGAATGAATGAAAAAATCACTTCGGACTGTGACATTCTGGTTCACTTCCAGGATCCTCTGAATGCGCCTCGCTCCGTCAATGACAATTCAGTGAACATCTTTAACGCGTCTGGACCTGCAAACGAAGTTAGGGAGGTTTTTCGTCGGATTCTCAGTCCAGCGGGGAAAAGCGCTAGCCAAGATGTCACTCAATTTGATGAAGTGGAAATTCTTCACACAGACTATGAAACTTATGTTCACGTAATCTATGAAGTAATGGAATGTTTGTCTCTGTCTTTTGACATCGGCTCCGAAAGTTTACCCATAACCTTCACAGAAGGTCTTCCGATAAGATTTTCACGACCGGCTCGTGCACTGCGGACATGGATCAGGTGGATGTCCGATGACTATCCGCAAGCAACCCTAATCCAAATGATATCTGATGGTTTGTTGGACAACGATCCGAACGAGAATACGCCAGGAGACAAGGATCTCGTTAGCATTCTACGCAAAATGAAGATAGTTTCAGGACTCCAAAGATCAAATGAGATGCTCAGCAAACGTCTTGATGAACTGACTTTATTGGTCCAGGAAAGTAAATTTTCGGAGGAAGAGACCTGCCTCAGTGATTCAAAACACGCGGTTGTAATTCACGAAATTGATTGCTTAAAAGGTTTGATTCGAATTGTTAAGAAATTGATGTCTTGCTCGGCCAAACCTGAGGCAGAACCTCGAGACCAACTTCGCAATGCAATACGTTTTCTCAAGACATGCTGTAAATCAAGCGGTGAAATAGATAATTATGGCCTTCAGGCTTTATTGCAACATCTTGATCAAATGGAAAAAGCCCTCGGTGAGTTTGCTTGGTTGGATGATTTTGATGTTATCACCTGGATTACGGAATTAACGGACAAGCTCAGGATCATGGGAAGTGGTCCGAGACCTGGAATGATTCATGTTGACAATGTTTATTCGGGAGGACATTCGGGAAGACATCTTACATTCATTATGGGACTCGATGATGAAAAGTTTCCGGGTTCTGGAATTCATGATCCTCTTCTTATGGACTCAGAGAGGGAAAGGATTTCCAGTGATTTACCTCAAACCAGGTTCGAGTCAGCCAAAAGAATGGAAAAATTTGGCAGCCTAATGGCTCGATTAAGAGGAAATGTAACTTTCAGCTATTCCTGCTCAGATGGTCATTCAGAAAAATCCAGTTTCCCCAGCAGTGTTCTATTTTCTATTTTCCGAATATTGTCTAATCAACGCCACTCGGATCCGACAAAGATGCTAGCTGAGCTTGGCGTACCTGTTTGTTATGTTCCAGTCCATAAAGATCAATCACTTACAGTCAACGAATGGCTGTTAAGTTCTTTATGCCAGGAATCTATCGATAACAAGGTTCAATTGATCGGACAGCTTAGACCGAACATCATTCATGGAATCAACGCAACACAATCCCGACTTTCTGAGAATTTTACCGACTATGATGGAAATATCGGTTTCTTGGAAACCAGGCACGATCCGACTCATCAAGACGGCCCTGTAATGTCCAGCGCTTCATTAGAGACCATAGGGTCATGTCCACGAAAGTACTTTTTCAAATACATTCTCCGAATTAGGCCATTGGATGACATAGATGTTGATCACTCAAGATGGTTGGATCGTGTTCAGCTAGGAGTATTGCTTCACGAAGCTTTCTTTGAATTTATGAAAGACTTGGCACACGAAGGACGAAATACAGAAGCCCACAGAGACAAAGAGAGGCTTTTCGATATAATTTATGAGCAACTCAATGGACAGGCAACTTTGACTCCTCCCCCAAACAAGAGTTCAATGCGCCGACAGATCATCTGGTCAGAGAGATCTGCTCTGGTGTTCCTCGTCGAAGAAGAGGTCGCTTCCAGGGGGTGGGTTCCTCATCTACTCGAAGCCTCTATTGGAATGAATGGAGGAAAGACATTGCGTGAAGCTGAAGAATTTGGGCCGGTGGTTTTAAGACTAGACGAAAAGAGATTTGTCAAACTGTCCGGGAAATTGGACAGGGTTGACAAGAGCATTGAGGATCATGCTAACCGCTTCCGGATAATAGATTACAAGACGGGAAACCCGAAAAAGCATCTGGATTTAAAAAACTATGAGTGTGGAAAAATAGTTCAGCATTCTGTTTATCTTCATATGGCCTCCAATGTCATCAAAAGCCGACAGATGGAGGATTCAAAATCGCTTGAATTTGTTTATTTTTTCCCTACCCCCACGGCCCATGGGCTGAGAATCATGAAATCCTTAAGTGACATGTCTCAAGCTACTGAAGTGATTCAGGCTCTTTGTGGTATTGTTTCATCAGGAACATTTATTTCTACAAATGACAAGAATACCTGCAAGTACTGCGAATATAGGCTTATTTGTGGCGACGCGTCGATAACCGCTGATTGCTCTAACGCGAAGTTAAACAATTTCTCTAACCATGAACTGGCCGATGCCAGAAAGATATTGCTGAATGTCCAGCCCCATTAATTTACCACCTGACCAAGATCAAAGAGATGTCATTCTTAACGAACTTGACACCACAATTTTGGTGGAGGCTGCCGCTGGAACTGGAAAAACTACTAGTATGGTCGGGCGCATGGTCAATTTATTGGCCAGAGGAAAGACGCGTATTGATAATGTGGCGGCTGTGACTTTTACCAGAAAAGCAGCGGCTGAATTGAGGTCTCGTTTTCAGGTCCATCTCGAACAGGCTTTTTTGGCGTCGGATAAGCCTGTGCAACGCTCTAGGTTAAAAGAAGCGATCGAGAATTTAGATAGGAGTTTTATAGGAACCATCCATTCTTTTTGTGGGAGAATTCTTCGCGAGAGACCGATTGAGGCTGGAGTCGATGTTAATTTCTCAGAGATAGACGACGAAGAGGATATGGATCTGCGCAAGTTTGCATGGCGTCGATACGTGGCAGACCTGTACCAGAGTGACGCGCCAATATTAATTGAACTCGAGAATTTAGGGGTTGAAATTGGCCAGTTGGAACCATCGTTCATGTTGATGTGCGATTATCCGGATGTGGAAAACTGGCCCTCACGAAAATTTGTATTCCCTGATTTCAATGAGCAACTGTCTGCTTTGGATGAGTATTGTCAATATATGGAAAAAATTGCTTCCGATTTGCCTGAAAATTCAGGTAATGACGCTTTGATACCCAAATATAGAGCTATCCCCCGGATATTCCGTCAAGCAAAACACAGTAATGAGATTCATGATTATGTTTCAGTATTTGAAGAATTTCTAACCAATCCCAAGCCTGTAAAAAAAATTTGGAAAAAAACCTGTTTGAACCTTGATGATGAATTGGCCCGTTGGAATTTCTTCAGAGACTCCGTAGCGACTCCCCTAATTAAGTTGTGGAAGGAATATTTGTACGAGCCTCTTCTTCGGGCGATCAGGACCGGGATTAGCTATTATGACAACATCAGAAAGGGTAGGGGAAAGCTAAATTTTCAGGATCTTTTGTTGATAACTTCCAGATTGTTAAGAGATCACCCAGAAATTAGATCTTATTTCCGGAAACGTTATTCATATTTACTCGTGGACGAATTTCAGGACACAGATCCCATTCAGGCAGAGGTCATGCTCTATCTGACCTCAGAAAATGATTTGGAAAAAAATTGGAAAAATCTCTGCCCAGTTCCAGGATCACTTTTTGTAGTCGGAGATCCCAAACAATCCATCTACCGATTCAGGCGTGCTGATATAATTACTTACAACCGTGTCAAGGAAATAATACAGTCGAGCGGTGGTAGAGTAGTCCATCTTTCGAGCAATTTCAGGGCCGTTGGTCCAATCATAGATTGGGTCAACGCTGTTTTTGAAAATGAATTTAAACGATTTCCGGAATATGCTTCCCCTGCATACATACCTCTCATGAAAGGCAGACCTTCAGCTGCCGAAGCCGCCCTAGAGGGCGTAAGGCAACTACAGATCCCCAAGGAGTTCTCGAAGACAGAAAAAATTGTCAACTATGACTCAGAAGTTATAGCTTCATTCATTAATGATTGTCTTTCTAGAAGGTTGTCCGTTAACCGATGTTCAAGCGGAACGGTATATGATGCTGCGGAAGCTGTTAAACCTGATGATTTTCTAATTATTACCCCCACGATGAAAAACATCGGTGTTTATAATGACAAGCTCAGCCGCTATAAGATTCCTACCGAAGTTGCCGGAGGGGGATCGCTAAATTCCGTCCCCGAGTTGTTTTACCTGTACATGTTGCTTAAGACGGTTTCAGAGCCGTACGATTCTACAGCGCTCGTCGCGACTTTGAGAGGACCTCTTTTTGGAGCTTCAGATACTGAACTTTACCATTATATGCTATCTGGTGGCGAGTTTAACTTCAGGGCTACCGTCCCTGAGTCGTTGGAGCAGCCTCTTCAGAAACGTCTCACGGAATTTTTTGATAAATTGAATTCCTATTCGAGACTGTTGAGGAAAAGGACGGTTATTTCCGCGATCGAACACATCATGATCGATAGCGGAATTCAGTTATTAGCTGCGATTGGCCCGAGTGGAAACGTGTCGGCTGGAGCAATGAGTAAGACAATCGAAATTCTAAGAGGCTCCAGTTCGAGGCTTTGGACGGTGCAGGATTACATTAATTTAATGGCTGAATTGGTGTTCGGGAGCAAAAAAAGTGATTCGACGCCTCTAGTAGCTTCTACGGAATCAGCAGTCAGAATCATGAACCTCCACAAGGCCAAGGGATTGGAAGCGCCGATCGTTTTTCTGGCTGATCCAACGGGCAGGAACGATCAGAAACCAAACCTCAGAATTGATCGATCTCAGTCCAAGACTACGGGATTTATTTTAGTGACCGCCACGATTCAAGATAATCTGAAAGATAAAATCCTTGCGGCTCCTGAGAATTGGGACTCATTTGAAAGAGAAGAAATCACATTTAAGATGTCTGAAGAGTTGAGATTAAAATATGTCGCTGCGACTCGGGCCGGTTCTATGATGGTGATTTCGAATCGTCCCCAAAACACAAACAAAAATCTGTGGTCCTTTTTCAATCATAAACTTGATGGAACACGGGAGGTTGGCCATCGAGGTTTTGCCGACCAAGTTGAAGCCGACCCAACTGTTATCGATTCTGAAACAGTCTCTTGTGTTGAGCAAACGATTACGAAACGTTTTGATAATTCACTTGAGAATTCCTACGAAGTTGGATCCGTAAAGTCACTGTTCACAACACTAGACAAGGTTTCTTTTGAAAAAAGTGTCCATGGAACAGAATGGGGCTTGGCGATCCATAGTATGCTTGAAACCCTTATGAGGAATCTTGACATCAACGCCGACCATTTTCGCACTGTCACTCTACCGAGAACCGAACTGATTGAGGACCTGTGGGAAGACGCTATTGAAACGGCCATTAGAGTCTCTAGATCAGACATATTCAAACGTGCTCAAAATGCTCAGAGATCCTTTGTTGAGATTCCATTTTCGCTTTCCAAACGCAAAGTCGATGAAAAAGGTTCAAAGAGAGTTATTAGAGGAGTGATCGATTTAGTTTTTCGTGAATCTCCAGGTTGGGTGATAGTTGACTATAAGAGTGATCGTTCACCAGAATCTAAACTAGAGTTCCTTGTAGATCTTTATGCGCCTCAGCTCCGGGGCTATTCCATGGCGTGGGCTGATATTACTGGAGAACCTGTAATAGAAAAGGGACTGTATTTTACGCATCACAACAAATACGTTGTAGTTGCAGCATGAGTTCCTAAATGAAGTCGAGCTTTCTTAAATAATGTCAAACAAAACCCATACAGTTCAGATCGCCTTTCAATTACCTATTCATGGGGTATTCTCGTATTTGGTGTCTCCTGAAAAGTTCTCTAAGCTGTCAATAGGTTCAAGAGTTCTTGTTTCCTTCCAGAAAAAGATCCGAGCAGGTTTTGTAGTAGGATTAGGTCCTCAAGAGGGTCAGCCGGAGCAACTCAAAGAAATAGACCAAGTTCTTGATGAGCCGCCCTATTTTGATAGAATACTTTGGAGGCTACTGATATGGTCATCAGATTATTACATGGTTCCCCTAGGGCTTGCTCTAAAAACGGCCTTGCCGCCAGGGTCTGATCGAAAATCCAAGCCATGGGCCGTTCTCACCCCCGCTGGAAAGGCGGCTTTCAGTAAAGCAAAAGAACTTTATAAGTTTCCATCGGTTAAGAAACTGCTAAAAAAGGGGGCTGTCCCTTTTTCGCAATTTGCTCAGGATTTCGACGGCGCCTTTTTGAAAGAAGCTGTCAAAAATGATTATTTTGTTTTAGAAGAGCGAATTGCTACGCCAACGTATCGTATCGGAAACCAGAACCTCCCGGAATTACTTTATTCTACAGGCGTTTCTACTAGCACAGGCGAAAGACCAAGGCTCACAGGTGACCAGAAAAATGCGGTGGACAAGATTAACTTGGTTCTTGAGGAAGGCCATTACAGTCCTTTTTTACTATTTGGAGTTACGGGATCAGGGAAGACTGAGGTGTACCTTCATGCTATTGAGAAAGCGCTTGGTCTTGGCAAAAGCTCTTTGATGCTAGTTCCAGAAATAGCGCTGACGCCTCAGACCGCGAGAAGATTTATTGAACGTTTTGGAGGCGGAATTTCGGTCTTTCACAGTGGATTAACAGACTCACAAAGACTGGATGAGTGGCGGCGTGTTAGTTCAGGAAACACGAGAATAGTAATTGCAGCTCGATCAGGAATATTCCTCCCAATCCCGCGTCTAGGTCTGATCATTGTTGATGAGGAACACGATACGTCTTACAAACAGGAAGACTCTTTCACTTACAACGCCAGAGACTTGGCTCTTGTCAGGGGAAAATTTGAAAACCTGTGTGTAATCTTAGGAAGCGCAACACCATCATTCGAGACATTTGAAAATGTCATAAACCGAAAGATTGGAAGATTGGATTTGCCCACCCGGGTTCACGGTGGCTCATTACCCGAGACTAAAATTCTGGACCTCAAGACTGTTTTCCCTGTTACGAAAAGAAAATATTTTCTCACGCCTGCTATGCAAGAGGCAATAGAGCAGACACTTGAAGATAAGGGTCAGGTAGCTTTGTTCCTTAATAGACGCGGTTTTGACACACTTGCTCAGTGTTCGGCTTGCGGCGCAGTTGTCAAATGCCCGAACTGCGACATTAGTTTGACTCATCACAAGAAGGCTCATAGCCTAAGATGCCATCTATGCGGTTATGCTAAAGTCGCCCCACCTACTTGCCCGATTTGTTCTAGCGAAAAACTCGTTTTCTCTGGAGTTGGCACACAGAAAATCGAGGAAAAATTGGGTCAACTTTTTCCTAGGGCCAGAATTGCAAGGCTCGACAGAGACTCTACTCAAAAACGCGACAGTTTGAATGACATATTAACGAGATTCAGGAACAGGGAGATTGACATACTGACCGGAACACAGATGATTGTTAAGGGTCATGATTTCCCTGGTATATCTCTTGTCGGAATATTGTGCGGCGACTCAGCCTTACATTTTCCGGATTTCAGATCTTCAGAACGCACATTTCAGACTTTGGTACAAGTTTCTGGGCGAACTGGTCGCGAATCTCAACATGGAAAAGTCCTGTTACAGACATTCGATCCAGATCACTACGCTATTCAACTTGCCGCCACGCATGATTATGATCAGTTTTTCGAAAGAGATTCCGGTCTGAGGCGTGAACTCTGTTATCCTCCTTATGGCCATTTGATTCTCATTAGAATAGAAGGTTCTAATTCCAAAAGAGTCGAGGAAAAGGCTCTGCAAGTAGGGAGGATTGCGAGAAAAATTAAACAACCCGTCGACCAGGTTTCCGTTCTTGGTCCTGCTCCTGCTCCGCGAAAAAAGGCTTTGGGGAAACATAGATGGCAAATTCTTTTTAAGGGACAAGATCGTTGGAAAGTCAGAAATGTAGTTAAGGAGCTACGAGAATCAGGAGTTCTCAAAGCTCATGGTATGCGGATTTCAATTGATGTCGATCCTATCAACCTTCTTTGAACTGACCAATATCGCTATCGTTATTTCTGCGACCAAATGTTAAAGATTTAATTGGCGGCAAATTGTTTAGAAAAAAGGTTGGAATCGACCTGAAAACAACTTATGAACTTAGTATTGTGTGGATATCATCGAGGTATTAAGATTAGTAATACTGCCAGAGGTTCACGCCATATTCAGGCAACCAAAGGCAAAGCCATCTTTTGTTCTGAAAAACAGGGTTTCGGTTAATTCCAGACTTTTGTCGGAGGATAGATGAAGAAATCTCAAATCGTAGTCTTGTCTCTAGCGATATTTATAATTATCGGGGCATCGATTGTCGTTTGGTCACTTCACCGTAGCGGAACCAAAGTGCCTTTTCTTGACTCAATCAGCCCGCAATCAACGACGCAGAAAAATGCTAAGAACGTCAAAATATTTACTGATGAAAATTTTGAAATAGAAGTCATAGAGGCATCCAAGGCAAGTCCTGTTCTTGTTGATTTTTATGCGGATTGGTGTTTTCCGTGCCGGATGCTTGAACCAATAATGGAAGAACTAGCAGATGAACTTAAGGGTAAAGCGGTAATTGGAAAAATGGACACGGACAAGAATATGATAGCGCGTAGATTCGGAATTACCAAGATACCTGCCTTATTTCTAATCAGGGATGGAGAAATCAAAGGTTCTTTTTTTGGCGTAGTCCCAAAGGAAACTCTTATGAAAGCATTGAAAGAGTTTGGAGCCTAAAACAGCTTTGTCTGGAGATCGTTCACTTTTCGATAAGACGGTTCTAATTAGAGGGGCTGGTGAAATTGCAAGCGGCGTGGCGCATCGACTTTGGCGATCTGGTTTTCAAAAATTGGTGATGACCGAAATTCAAAACCCGATTGCAGTCAGGCGTAAGGTATCTTTCTGTGAAGCAGTCTTCGATGAGGAAGCCACTGTTGAAAAAATTGAAGCCGCATTGGCGAAGAATATTGAAGATGTCTTTCTTATTTGGAACCGCTACAAAATCGCCGTTATAGTTGATCCTTGGCTAGAATGCCTTTCAGGGCTAAAACCGGACATCCTTGTAGATGCAATATTGGCAAAAAGAAATCTTGGAACAAAAATGGATCACGCCGGATTAGTAATTGGTTTGGGACCCGGTTTTGAAGCAGGTAAAGATTGTCACTGCATAGTTGAAACAAATCGCGGTCACGATCTCGGACGACTCATTTTTAGTGGATATTCCTCAGATAATACTGGAGTTCCTGGTTCGATCATGGGGCAGACTTTGGCTCGAGTGATAAGATCACCAGTTGAAGGTGTTTTTGAGTCTTATTTTGAAATTGGCGCCTTGGTGGAAAGTGGAACTGCTGTCGGTAAAATTGCCGATACTCTTATTGAATCCAACCTTAGAGGTATTTTGCGGGGAATAATCAGAAACGGTTCATATGTCGGCAAGTATACGAAGATTGGTGACATCGACCCTCGTTCGGAAAGACGTTATTGCTATACGATTTCTGACAAAGCAAGGGCCGTTGGAGGGAGTGTTCTCGAAGCAATTTTAGCTCATCACAATTTCAAGTCATTGTGCCTGCCTGATATTTGAGTTGCAAACGCATTCCTCTGAGAGGTTTACCTCAGAGTTATTTTATCTCTACTTCATCCAAATTCTAGATGGGGCTTTAGTATGAAAGTAATTCAACCTGACCCATGTCGGCGCAATTATATCGATTGAATATTAAGGTGTTATGAAGAGTATACGGGCTATAAGGACCAGTTGTTAACCTCAATTCATGTTGAAAAATATCGCAAATTGTTATATCATTGGGGGAAATAAAGCTAATTTTAATTCAAAGATTATTCAATCCTTATTTTAGAGGGTGGCAATTTTGTTCACAAAATATTTCACGTTTATTGTCACAATTACCTGTATCCTATCTTTAATATCGGGGTTATCAATTGCTTCAGAGATCACTCGCAATTCCGAGTTGATCCAGAAGCCACAGATCCTGGCTCAATCAACGTCACGAACCGGCCCCAAGGCTTCGGGCGGTTCAATTGACCAAGAGGCTACGACAAATAACGTTGCCAACACGTCCAAGATTTCAGTGACTGAAAAACAGCTTTTGTCAAAGACTGTAATTCTTCCTGAGCGAGGCGAGTTTAACCTTCTTACCAGAGATCCCCTCAGCATGCTTCGGCTTGACAACATAAAACCACTCTACACTTCTCCGGCAATGCAAGGCGAAGGAGTTTGGGAATCTTCAGGCTCTCCCCGGGACAATCAAGGGCGACCAATTATTTACAAGACATTCTATAGACCAAGTGTAGATTTTCCTAATGCTGTAGTTTACATGATGGTCATAGATATGGACCTGACATTCATGCGATATTACGTAGGTTCTCAGGAACCTGCGGCTTCCAAAGGAAATTCAGAAGTTGAAAACGATATGCGTTCCAAGATTCTAGCTGTCACCAACGCGATGTGGATGCAAAGACATTCCAGGGGCGCAGGAGCCATATGGCGCGGCAAAGTGGTCTATCCGATGCTAGAAGGAATGGCAACGCTAATAGTTTACAAGGACGGGTCTGTGGATATAAGGGAATGGACTGAGGACATACCTGTCAGTCTTGTTCAAGACGCGCGGCAACTCCGTCATCTTATTGTGAAAGACGGAATGGTCGTTCAGTCAGTTCTGAGAAAGGGTCGCATTGAAGATTCAGAGATAGGTTTAGGGTTCCTTTTGGGTGGTGGTGGAAAAGATCAGGACGGCAAACATTTCTGGTTTGTGGCTCATCGCAGCGCCTTTGGCATAAGAAAAGACGGTAACCTTGTTTTTGCAATAGGACATCATATTGGAAGCAAGGATCTGGCCAAAGCTCTTGTTTTGGCTGGTTGCGAAAGAGGTATGCATGCTGACGCCAATCCGGATAATATTGTAGCCAACCTTTATATAAGAGATACGTTCGGGAATATGGTAAGGAAAGCCAAATTATCTCCCGAGCAGGCCAATTACACACTCAACCGCTATGATGACAGCTATACCAAAGACTTCTTTGCCTTCTTTCTCAAAGATATGCCGCCTATCGCCGGGTCAACAATGACCAAAGCCAATAGTGATTCTCCAACAGGTCGAAAATAATGATAAAGCTCAAGTACTGTTCGATTTCGATGGCCATGCTTTTAGCGCTGACTCTATGGTCTGGCGTAGTGTTGGCGGCCCCTGCTAAAAAGTCAGCGCCGCAACAGGATAACTCAAAGGCTGCTGAGCTATTGCAAACCGGAATTCAGCGTGCCAACCAAGGGCAATATGACCAGGCCTTGACTTATTTTGATGCATCTTTGAAAGCATCGTCCAAGAACCCTGACGCTTTTCTCAATAGAGGCAGAGTGTTGATGATTCAGGGAAAATATGGAGCTGCGGCAAGTGATTTAGACCGGGCAATAAAGCTGAACCCTGATCAGGATGACTATTACCTAACACGAGGGATGATTTACCGACTTATGGGAGATTTTCCACGTGCGATCAAGGACTTCACCAAGGCGGTAAACCTGGACAGTTCGAATACAGAAGCTCTAATCAACCGCGCTGCGGTGTTTTTCGACACCGGTGAGCACGAAAACGCGCTTCAGGATCTTGATAGATTGATAGAGATCAATCCCAAAATGGTGAACGCACTAGGTAACCGTGCATTCATCTATGAACAGCTAGGTCGATATGATGAGGCGATAAAGGATTTGGGAAGCATCATAGCTTTAGAACCAAACAATAGCATGGCCATAAAACATTTGGGATTCATTTCAAGACGTAAGGGTGAGTTGCCAAAAGCCTTGAGATGGTACAAGATGGCATTTCAGATGGAGACTGACTCTTCAATGAAAAAGAAAATCCAGGAAGAAATTAATGAATTGGAGCGAAAAATTGCTAGCAAATAGTCCGTGTTAATTTTTTGTGGAATAATCTAAAGTAGACGCTGGTTTGGTTTTAGGGAAAATAGAGAAAGCCGACCAGCTTTTTTTATTGCGGGCAACTGATTAAAGAAATTGACAAATGAATCATTTTTTTGAAAAACAAAATAGCCAACCTGCGCGAATTGTTATATAATTATTTTTTTAGGTGTAGAATTCGTTGCACAAACGCCTCAAAAAAACTTGTGAGCGTAGATCTTCACGCAATTGTTCGAAAAGATATGGGGAAATAATCAAGGCCTGTCGAGAAGATTGTTCCCAGTCGCTCTAGAGTGTGGAGTTTTTGAAAAACTGCTTCACCAGGCTTAATTTCGAAAGGAGATTTGACAGTGAAATCTTTGGTGTGTTTGAAACAGGTTCCTGACACCGAAACCCAAATAAAGGTAGCGGCTGATGGGTCAGGAATAGTTACTGACGGTATCAAATATGTAATTAATCCTTATGACGAATTTAGTGTAGAAGAGGCTCTTCGGATTAAGGAGAAAATGAAAGCAGGAGATGTCACAATTCTAGGCATCGGCCCGGATAGGGTGGTTGAGGCCATTCGAACGGCATTAGCAATGGGCGCCGATAAGGGAATACATGTTAACGACGATGCTGTCAATCAGGGAGACCCGTATTGCATAGCCCAGACATTGGCTGCAGCAGCCAAGCAGGCGGAGTTTGACATTATCTTTTGTGGGCACAGGGCGATTGACGATGATTTGGGAGAAACCGGAGCCATTTTGGCCGAGTTACTTCAGATTCCCCAGATCACGCTCGTAACAAAATTGGAAGTATCCGCTGACAAGAAGTCCGTTACATGCGAAAGGGATGTCGAGGGAGGCAAGGAAGTAGTAGAGTCTCCGTTACCTTGCGTAGTGACTTCTCAGAAAGGACTGAATGAGCCACGTTACGCGTCTCTTCCCGGAATTATGAAGGCCAAGAAAAAACCGGTGGACAAGAAGACTTTGGCTGACTTAGGCGTGACGGCTGAACCCAAACTGAAATGCGCCAATTTTACCATGCCGCCAGAGAGAAAAGCCGGTCAGAAATTTGAGGGTATGGAACCCGCTGATGTGGCAAAGACAGTAGTGGGTCTTCTGAGGAGCGAGGCCAAAGTTATTTAAGGCCACTAATCTTAAGTTTTTATTACGGAGGCTTTTGACCAATGAGTAAGGTTCTAATATACGGTGAAGTTAAATCTGGGAAATTGAAAAAATCAGCGTTCGAGCTAGCGAGTGAAGCTCGCAGGATAGCAGATTCACTCGGTGGAGAAGTTGGCGCTGTCTTAATAGGTCCTGATACCGAACAATTCGCCCCTGAGCTTGCGAAATACGGTGTGGACAAGGTATTTGTGGTTGAAGGAGCTGCTTTGGAGACTTACAATTCTGAGTATTACTCTCAGGCTATGGCTGGAGTGATCAAAGATAAAGGTTCTGAGATAGTTCTGTTCAGCCACACCATGCAAGGTAAAGATTTGGCGCCTCGAACGGCTGCCAAGCTCGGAACTGCAGTGATCGCCGATTGTGTTTCTTTCAGACTTGATGGTTCCACATTGGTTGGTAAACGACCGATGTATGCCGGCAAGTGCTTTGCAGAGTGGAGCGCCACTGGAAATCCCCAGATTGCTTCTGCACGGCCAAATGTGCTTGAAACAGTTGAAAACCCCAAGGCCGGAGGAGTCGAAAAAATAACTGTGGAAATCGATTCGAGCCGCGCGACTTATACGACCAAGGAACTCAATCTCGACACCAGCGGTAAAGTTGACCTAACGGAAGCCGAGATAATCGTTTCTGGCGGTAGAGGCATGGGTGGTAATGATTACACCCTTTTGGAAGAGATGGTAGCCATTTTGGGCCCAACAGCAACTGTTGGAGCATCTAGAGCGGCTGTAGACGCTGGTTGGAGGGCACATTCGGATCAGGTTGGCCAGACGGGTAAGACCGTGACGCCGAATCTCTATATCGCCTGCGGAATTTCAGGATCTATTCAGCACCTTGCAGGGATGGGATCTTCCAAAGTTATCGTTGCTATTAATAAGGATACAGAGGCTCCAATATTCACAAAAGCTGATTATGGTATTGTCGGTGATTTGTTCAAAATCGTTCCCGAATTCAATAAGGAATTAAAAGCTCTTTTATCTGAGTAGGTTGACTGTCCTGAGAGGAGTATTGCTCCTCTCAGGCTAAATTCTATTTTTTCCACAACAGATTTCCTAAAAACAGGCCATCTTCTTAAATTTTGTAATTCCAAGCTATTCAATCTCATACAAATAATTAATTTTTTAGTTCTGATGTTTCCAGAATAGAATTCTTAATTTGATTGTGGACAAATAACCTTGTGAACGATTTAGCAAAATTGCTCCTGTCAATTGCTATCACTTTTGGGGCTGCGTATCTTGGAGCCTATTTCACTAGCTGGAACGTAGAGGGGTGGTATCAGAGCGCACTAGTAAAACCGGAGTGGACTCCATCTGGCAGGACGATCGGAGCAGTTTGGACAGCACTTTTTTCATTGATGTCAATAAGTATGTGGTTGGTAACTCGCGGAAAAAATTTGGGCCAGACTTTGAGGCCGGCAAAAGTATTCCTGATTCAACTGCTGTTCAACGTCATGTGGTCTTTTATTTTCTTTGGCCTAAAGAAACCAGGATGGGCCTTGCTGGATTTGTTAGTACTGCTCGTAGCCATAGGCGTAACCATTCGTGTTTTCTACCCGATATCCAAAGTCTCGTCGGTCCTGTTGATACCCTATTTCCTTTGGGTAATGTTTGCAGGTATCTTGAATTTTCAAATTTGGAAATTAAATTAAGTCAAGATAGTAGTTTTCAGAAATTTCATAGATCACATCAGGTCAAGCTTTGGCTAACTTTCCAATTTCAAGGTATCAGTACAAAAATGGCAGAAAGCTCTCCGAGTGTTTCCAATCTTAGGTCCGCGGATGTAAATGGTGTGGATTGGTGCGGACTAGCAAAAGACTATGTTTCCGAGTCCAACGTATGTCATATTTACAGGATTTTGGTGGATACGACCGACTTTTATGATGTGAATTACGGAGATGTAATTCTTTTGGACGATGTCGGATATTTGGTGAGAGGGACGGAAACGGAAAAGAAATTCGGTCTTGAAGGAGAACCGAAGCCCTGGGTTAAGAGTTGCGTGGACCTGACTACAGGCGCCAGAAAGATCATCAAGATTCCTTTTTATGAAGAATTTGAATGCAGAATTGAAGGAATTAAATCTACGTGCTTGAGGAACCCTGAAAAAGAAGCTCGAATCCTATCTAGAGTAAGAGGACATTCGGGTTTCATGCAGGGTTTTAGTCGACTTGACTCAAACCACAACAACGTCAGGATTATTGAAAGAATTGCCGGTATGAGTCTGGACAATGTGGTCAGATCCGTAAGAATGGACCATTACAGCTATTACTCTGAAGTTTTACCGGATCTTTTAGACAGGCTCGTGGAGGCCTACAGGGCCATGGGCGATCTGCATGAAATGGGGGAGATCCACGGTGATATATCACCGGATCACCTCTATGTTGAAAGGGAATCAGGAAGATTCATCTGGATTGATTTTGATTACGACTACAGCATCAAAGAAGATTTAAAGCCCAGAGATCTCTTCGAAATGGGAACACTATTGGGGTTCGTCGTTGGAAAAGACTATTTGTCATATTCCGAAGCGGTCCAAAGGTTTCCCGTTATTGCTGACGACCTCACCATAGAGGACATGCAGTTGGTGTTTCCGAATCAGGTGGCAAATCTCAGACTGATTTATCCTTATATCCATTCAGACCTCAATGAAATCCTGATGCGATTTTCCACATTCGCGACAGAGAGATATGCAAGCGCAAACGAGCTGGCGGATGATATCGAACATGCTTTGAGAAGGTTCGAGCGCGCTTAGCGCTATCACAATATTGAACAGGCGCTAGAGCCATCAACCTTTAATACTAAAGAATAGTTCATCCCCGGATCGTTATATCTAGTTATTTACATATTGCAATCATTGAATTCAATATGTATTATATTAGAAATTGTTTGGCAAATTTTGAATTAGGCGTCACGTCAAAGGATGAATTTGCGATTGCACCTAACTAGTTCGCATAGAAAGTTTTAGAAAGGAGTCCAGTATGTCTAAAAGGTCACTTTTCGTGATCGGCGCTTTTTCATTTCTGATCGTGGGCGTTTTTTGGACGCTCAACGGATTAGCGGTAGCTGATGACAAGCTTCCTGCCAAATCGGATCAGAGTTGCTTGAAGTGTCATGAGTATGACAAGCAATCGAATGTGATGGCAGGCAAGTTCAAGAGCGCATCGGTAAAAGCCAATTGCCTTCAGCTTCAGATTGACAAGGGTCTAGAAGTCATTACTTTTGACGATGCCACGGTTCTCAAGAATGCGCCTAGTATTCCGGAAATTCCCAAAGAGGAATCGGTAAAGGTAATTTATGCCAAGAAGGACGGCAAAACTTACGCGAAAGAGATCGAGGTCAAAAAGGGTATTGCGGTACCTGCTGAACAGCTCATAACAGCTGAACAGTTAGCCGACCTGGTCGCCAAAGGTCCTGAAAAAGGAAGTTACATCCTCCTTGATAGTCGTCCGATGGAACGATACAACGAGGGACACATCCCCACAGCCGTTGGTATGCCCTTTTTCGCATTTGATAAGCTTGCAGAGAAATTATTCAAGGACAAAGATACTCTCCAGATTTATTATTGCGCTGGATTTTCCTGAGTGCTTAGCCCATTAGCCGCCAGGAAGGCGGAAAAACTAGGCTACAAGAATGTCAAAGTTTATCATGCTGGATTACCTGATTGGAGAAAAGCTGGACATTTAGTCGTTTCAAACAACGCAGCTATTGAAGAGTATAACAAACTGGACGCTTCATACATCCTGATTGATACCAGGTCCGCTGATCTGATTGCTAAAGGACACATCCCCAAGGCTGTGTCGCTACCGAAAGACGGCATTGATGCGCTGAAGGATCAATTCCCGAAATTCAAGGGAGCCGCAATAATCCTTTATGGCGATGATGGTGTTTCGGAAGAGACTAAGAAGGCGTTTCACGCTATCGCCGGATGGGGATACAATCAGGTCAGTATACTAGACAAAGGTTTTAAAGGTTGGCAATCAGCGGGTAAAACCGTTTCTACGGAAGCCGCAGCGACAACTATTAACTATGTCAGAAAATTACTTCCAGGCGAAGTTGAACTATCCGTGTTCAAGGGTTTTCTTGAAAAACCATCTCCTGATACGATTATTCTTGATGTAAGAAATGTTGCTGAAGTCAACGAAGGTAAACTTCCAAACACAGTTAATATTCCACTTGATGAATTGGAAGTACGGATTTCTGAAGTCCCCAAAGACAAAAGAATTATCGTTCACTGCGCGACTGGAGCCAGGGCGGAAATGGCCTACACCATATTGAAAAATGCGGGATACAATGCGGGCTATTTACGTGCCACCTTGAGTTTTGACAAAGATAAAGAGGGAGCTTACACCTTAGAAGAATAGGTCATTTTGAGCATGGAGGGTCCATTGATAGGACCCTCCACAATGACTTCACACTTCAGATGGAAAAATCATTTTGGATGTCAGGGATGAGAGTTAATTTGCCAGAGGTTTGTTACCTGGGGCATTAAACATTCCATTTTTCAGACTACATGAAGAATATTGCAGGCTAACTGTGGATAAAGAAAATGTAGTCTATTGCATCACAGGGACCACGTCTCATATAACTAGCCAGTTTCTCAAACGATACGGCTATCGATCCAGATACTTAAACGCATTTGTGAGAATCACGGATAACCAACACACGACTGAACCTTAAGGGATTGTGTCAGTCTGTTGCACCGTGCAATCTGAATCCGAGGAGATTCCTCCTGAGCAGGTCTAGAGCCTGCATAGCCGCTAATGTTTTTACCCATGCTCTCTTTCCGGGCATTAAATATCGCCGGCTAATCAACATGTTTTCCGAGGACAAGCCGACAAAAAAGGTTCCTACCGGTTTTGTGGGAGACCCACCATCAGGACCGGCTACCCCCGTAACAGATAGCCCGATCGAAGAGTTGCCCACCAGGCGAGCTCCCGTGGCCATGGCTTGGGCACATTCATGTGAAACAGCCCCTTTGTCCTGAATTATTTTTTGCGATACTTTGAGTAGATTTACCTTCATATCGTTGGAATACGAGACAACCGATCCCATGAAAACATTTGAAGATCCTGGAACCCTAGTCAGCATCTCACCAATCATGCCCCCGGTTATAGATTCAGCAAGACTCAAGGTTAGATTCCGTTCGACTAATAATCTTGTCATGATCTTCTCGACCGACTCCCCATCTTCACTGATTATGTTTTCGGCAATTCTTTCGCGGATGAGATGTTGCTTGTCTTCGATTATTTTGGATGCCTCTTCTTCACTTGACCCGATGGCATCTATTCTGAGTCTCATGATTGGAAACCTAGGGAGAAAGGCCAAATGACAATTGGCTGTATCCACCGCTATGTCGGCGAGTATTTCTCCCAGACGTGATTCTGAATGTCCATAAACAATGGTGGTCTTGCTTTTGAAAACTTTTTGGCTAGAACCAAGCTGTTTGAATATGAGCGGCAATGCCTGTTCGCGCAACATCGGCAGAAGCTCTGCGGGAATTCCCGGAAAAAATAAGGCGTAGCGATTTGAATTCTCGATAGCAAAGCCTGGGGCGGTTCCATAGTCGTTTGGCAAAGGAATTGATTTTGAGGGAAGCATTGCTTGTTTAGCATTGCTAGGTGACATGGGGCGTCCCATTCTGTTGAAACGGTCGCGAATCCTTTCTAGCTGTACTTCGTTCAAGACTAAGGTATCACCAAGAAACAGCGCTGCCCCCCCAGCCGTCTTATCATCTTCGGTTGGTCCTAGACCACCGCTGACAATTGTGAGATCCGCCTTGCCCATAGAATATTTTAGCGCCTCAGCAATTTCGGTTTCATCATCACCTACCGAAGACATGCCCCTGATCGGGATTCCCACACTTCTAAGCTCTCTGGATATGTTTTCTCTGTTGGTATCCGTAATTACTCCATTAATAATTTCATTACCGATGGTTAATATCCAAGCTGAAAAGTTTTCTGACATTTTTTGGGATTCCTTTATTTTTTATTCTTTTATTGAAGGCTAGGGTATATCAATGAGCTTCATCCCAGTTTTTTCCGTAAGAGACATCTACGACCAGCGGAACCACTAGTCTATAAGCATTTTCCATTTCCGTCTTTAACAATTTTGAAATTGCATCTACGTATTTCGAATCCGTTTCCAGTACGAGTTCGTCGTGAACCTGTAGAATCATTTTGCAGGGAAAAGCAAGTTGTTTTATTGCTAAATTAACCTTTATCATGGCAATTTTTATTAAATCGGCTGCGCTACCTTGTATGGTAGTATTGATTGCAATGCGTCTTGCTGCTTGCTGCAGGATTTTGTTGGGGCTGTTTAGATCAGGTAGGGGACGGCGTCTACCCAGGACAGTAGTAACATAGCCGCATTTCGCAGCTTTCTCTGGAATTTCTTCCATATATTTTTTAACTCCCGAATAAGTTTCATAATAATCTTCAAGATACTTTTTGGCCATTTTCAAACCAACTCCGATTTGTCCTGCCAACTTAAATGGCCCCATACCGTAAATTATTCCAAAATTTATTTCCTTGGCTTTCCGTCGCATATCAGGCGTTACAAGTTCGGGTGCGCAATCGAAAACGCTGGCGGCTGTAATGGAATGAATATCCTCACCAGCCTCAAAAGCCTCTGTCAATCTCGCGTCACCAGACAAGTGAGCCATAACCCTAAGTTCTATCTGTGAATAATCAGCGGACACAAGAACTTTTCCTTGATCAGCCACGAACGCTTTTCTGATCTTTCTTCCCTCTGAAGATCTTATAGGAATGTTTTGTAGGTTTGGATCAGATGACGATAGTCTTCCCGTCGCAGCAACGGCTTGATTGTATGAGGTGTGGATTCGTCCAGTTTTAGGATTAACGAGAGTCGTTAGAGAGTCAACGTATGTGGATTTGAGTTTGAAGATTGACCTGTATTCAAGTATTTTTTTAGGTAACTCGTGCTCCGATGCTAATTCTTCGAGAACGTTCAATGCAGTGGACAGGCCTGTTTTAGTTTTCTTCGTGGATTTTAGCCCTATTTTGTTGAAGAGAATTTCACTGAGTTGTTGCGTGGAATTTATGTTGAATCTCTCTCCTGCTAGTTGATAGATGGTCTGCTCGAGTGATTCCAAGGAAACCTTAAATTCATCCGATAATTCGGCAAGATAACGAACATCCACTTTTACGCCCGCCATTTCCATGTCTGCCAGGACTTGTATGAGAGGCATTTCAACATTGTCGTAAAGCTCCCCTAACCCTTCCTGTTTTATTCGAGGCCAAAGTAGCTCAGAAATTCTATAGGTTACATCGGCATCCTCGCATGAGTAAATCTCAGCTTGAGAGATCGGCGCCTCCGAAAAAAGAATCTGATTTTTGCCAATACCAATCAGATCCTTTATTGGAATCATCTTATGTTCCAGAAGCAATTCGGATAGATCATCCAGCGAGTGACCTCTGCGAGAGGGATCAAGGATATACGACGCCAACATTGTGTCGAATGCTATTCCATTGATTTCCAGACCTTCATTTCTTAGAACAATCAAATCGTATTTAATATTTTGCCCTATTTTCTTGATATTCGGGTCTTGAAGAATTTTTCTGAATTTGTTTAAGACTTCATATTTGTCGAGTTGCTTTCCGGTCTTGTGTCCAACGGGGACATAAAAAGCTTTGCCTGCCTCAGCGCAAACGGATATCCCCACCAGTTCAGCCAACATAGGTTGAAGTGAGGTTGTCTCGACATCAAGAGCAAATTGTTTTTTTTGTTCGAGATATTCAATTAGAGTTTCCAATTCATGAATTTCGATGATGGACTCGTATTTTGAGAAATCGAGTTTCTTGGTGGCCGGCAGATCAGCCAACATTTTTCGAAATTCAAATTCTTTGAACATTGAGCGGAGCATTGAAATGTCGGGTTCACCAGGGCGGAGGTCTTCGATGCTTACGTCTATGGGAACATCTGATTTAAGAGTAACCAATCTTTTGCTTAATAGAGCATCTTCCCTGTGGTTTAGTAAGTTAGCTTTGACTTTCTTCTGTTTTATCTCTTCAATATGATTGTAAAGTTCGCTCAAAGAATCATAGATCTCAATCAGGTTCATTGCAGTTTTTGGGCCAATTCCCGGGACACCTGGGACATTATCCGATGAGTCACCCGTCAGAGCGAGAAAGTCTATAATTTGTGATGGATTGACTCCAAACTTTTCCTTAACTCCGTGCTCATCATAGACAACGTCCTTCTGGGGATCCCACATGACGGATTGGGGGTTTACAATCTGGGTAAGATCCTTGTCGCCAGATACGATGATGGTTTTCCATCCAAGGCTATTAGCCTTTGCCGCTACGGTTGCAATCACGTCGTCAGCCTCATAACCTTGAACACAGATTATCGGTATTGAATAAGCCACCACCAACTCGTGAATCCTGGGTATTTGAAGAATAAGGTCTTCAGGAGCTGGAGGCCTGTTGGCCTTGTATTGGGAGAACATTTCATGGCGGAATGTGGGACCCTTGGCGTCAAAAACTACGGCTATGCGCTCGGGGGATTTATCTTTGAGAGTTTTAGATATCATGTTGGTGAAACCAAATATCGCTCCTGTTGGGAATCCCTGGGAATTGGATAGTGGTCCCATGGCGTGATATGCTCTGTAAATATAAGAACTCCCATCTATAAGGTATAATTCCTGCCCTTCTTGAGCCATGAGTTTAAATTCTCCTAACTTGATTGATAGTTACTAAATTTTATCTGACCATTCGTATCTTGTTCATACTTTTTACGATTGCATGAAATAGAGGGTGCTCCTCCAAAACCGAGGCCTTACCCAGCAGAATCAGTTTCGACCTGGCACGAGTAAGTGAAACATTAAGCCTCTTGGGATCGGCTAGAAAAGATGTGACAGCATTAGACCGTGCCAGTGAAATTATTATCACCTCACGTTCACCTCCTTGAAAGCGATCGACGGTATCTACAGAGAGATCATGACATTCGTTGAGTTTATTGAGTTTCTGCCTGATAAGGGACTGTTGAGCCCTATATGGTGTTATGATTCCGATTTCTCGAGATGACAAACCCGCTTTCATGAGGCCATCGACGATCTCAACAGCAACTTCGGCTTCCTCAGCGCGCGCTTTTCCTGTCTCCATGGAGCCACACACATCGACAAACACTGTCGACTTTTCAGGGTCAATTATTTCCCAGATCTCCGATTTGACAATCCGTTTCCTTGTAATTTTAAACCTGCGTCCACAAATCTCTGGAGACGCTACCAGTTTGCTGTCATAAAAAAGTTTTGAAGAAATTTCTTGCACTTCGGAGTTCATTCGATATTGGACTCTCAAAGATGTTGCGTTTTGGGTTGCAGATGTGACGAACAATCTTTCAAACAAGGAAATCTCCAGACCCATTGGGGTCTTATTTGAATCAGCCAACCGGCTATTTACAACCGGTGGAAGCTGCAGATGATCTCCGCTTAGCACGAAACGATCCGCTAAAGACAGTGGGGCTAAGGTTGACGGTTCATCCAATTGTCCAGCTTCGTCAACAATTGCGATATCGAAATGTTGTTTTAGAAATAATGGATTGGAGGCGCACTGATAGGCTGTGGCTCCAATAAGTTTTGCAGTATTGATGCAGCGCCTAAATTTTTGAAAATCCGTAGTTGAGCTGGACAGGTGGTCAACAAGCGCTCCAGGATTGCCAATCTCTCGATTCACACGAACAAATTCATCAGAATAACTGAATCTACCTCCAACTCGTAGGAATGTTTTGAAGCCCAATGCCAGCAACGCGATCAAGACATTATCGAGAGCTACGTTTGTAGGACAAGCGAGAAGAACTCTCTTTTTTTGGTTTATTAATTTGACAATCAGTGTAGACAACACTTTAGTCTTACCAGTGCCGGGAGGTCCATGAATCAGGTGATATACTGGAGCGCCCAACGATCTTATTACGGCTTCTTTCTGATTTTGGTTTAGTCGGTCAAATCCTGTTTCATCATCACTGGATTTGTCTTTTATCCGATTGAGAGTCGGCGGATGTAACAAATCGGATCTTTCAAAATCCTGATTTTTTGAAATTCCGCTGGCCAATTTGGTAGGATTAGCATCATGGCGGCTTGTATCAATGAGCTCTCGGAAATCTTTTATTACGGCATTTAGTATGTTTGGCGCAGCATTCCTTAGAAAGGTCAAGAGACCTTTTCGAGACACTTCTCTGCCACGAAGAAAAGGAACTCTGTCGACGTACCAGATCTCGTTACCATTGTGGTTGCAAATAAGTTCTCGGCTGTGCCGCCTTATATCAATCTTCGACACTAGGGATAGCCTCGTCTGACCGACCTCGTTCACACGACCTCTTATAGAATCTGTTGCGCACACGTCGCCTCTGTGAACAATGATCTCATCTCCTTCAGACAAGTCACCGATCCCATCAATACATATGAAATCCACCTGTCCATTTCCGGAGGATGCCAAATTTGATATTGAACTCCTCGAATCATTTCTTTCTTCACGAGCTCTTGCCTTCTTCGCCCCATGATCTTCCCCCAATTCTGATTCGACTACATTGCAGGAATTTGAGAACTTTACTGGAATCGTGGAACCGTCGGCCAGTCTCTCATTGAGAGTTGATTTGTCCAAGATTCTAGCGAATTCAGATTCTTGATGCCATTCATCAATCGCAATGAGAGTAAACCAGGTGTCATAATATTCTCTCTGAATATCGTTGGATAAGTTGCTCGAGGGTGGCCGGGAATAATAAAAATCCTCGCAGTTTTTCCTTGAGTAGCACTTAGTGTTGACATCACATGAATTGATTTCAGAAGGTATGCAGAAGTTGTCCTTAAATGCATAGTAGCGCCGTAAAGCCACACATCTATTTCGCCCGTGCAAAACAGATCTATTGTTGTCGAACGAAAGGTTCTCAACTTTTTTCGATAGGCCTGTTGACGAATAGACTAGACAGCAATTCATTTCGCACTCGGCGCTGGTTCCAAGCATGATCATCCCGTAGGCGTGGAGTTGCAGTAAATGGTCGTCGCTGGGGAATTTGCCGGATTTGAGTTCTACGATTGTTTTTGAAGAGTCGGAATAAAAAACTGCATCCGCGCGACCTTTCAGACCATAACGAATAGATATTTTGTCAAACTCCGTATCTACCTCAAAATCATCCCCAAAGTTGTTGGAGATCCAATATGCCAGATTCTTATGATGTCTTTTGAATTCATTCTTGAGGTCTTCATACGTGATGGAAGTCGAGGATCCTGGCAAGATTTCGAGAAATGCGGATATGGCAGACGATAAAGGCAAATCGAAAAACGACTTGGTCGAATTTGATGGGTTACGAACCAAATGATCAAACAAGCTGTGAATAGCCTTTCCTTTCGCGAGGTAAAATGGTTCCTCGCTCCGAAGCCGGTATTTAAGGTCAATCGCCCTGAGGCATCTGAATGATTCTACAGCTTCCACAACGCTGACAGGTCTGAAGGGCTCAAGCACCAGTTCAGATTTAGGCCCTACGCATAGAATAACACAACCGTCTTCCAAGCGATTATTTAGTCTAAGACCATAGGCCGACAGTCTTGCGCCAGGCCAGCACAGCTTTGGAAATTCGAAAAAATCTAATCCCGAGTATTCTGGAAATATTATGAATGTCCGGTCATTGGAGAGATCAACCTTCAATTCAACGGCGCTGAAATGGTAGGCCCCATTGCGAGCTGGGATCCTTTTCGGATTTAGTCTTACAACTTCTCCGTGGACGCAAAAACTGTCTTCAACGTTCTCCATGAGTAACACTCTAACATTTCAGAGGCCGCCCATACAATCAGACTTATCCAGACTAACGACATAATTTTCTTTGGAAGTTTGACCCATTGCCAGGATTGTGTTAGACAAAGAGGTTATCTTGGGAGAAATCCATTTTACTAGAAGTCTGGTCGAAAGACCAAAACAAATCATGCAGGAGATCTTGATGTTTTTACCAAGGATAGAAGAGGAAAAGTGCAATAATTGTGGTGAATGTGTGGATGTGTGCCCAGCGGACGTTTTAGTAGTAGAAGGCCAGATTACTGTAGTGGCTGTACCTCAAGAATGCCTTGGCTGTGAATCCTGCATTTCTGTTTGTCCGACAGAAGCCATAACCGTTGAAGAAATTTGAAACCGTCTTTTTGATTTCCTAAGACCGATTTTGGAAAAAACTCCTTGCCAAGGTGTGGCCCGCCTGGAAGTTTCTTGCCGCTCTTGTGTGCGCTCCTTTCGTCTGGAATCGAACAAGTTGCTAAGCTCATTGAATCCCGTTATTTTTGACATTTCGTGGTCAATCTTTTATAATTCGGCTTTCTTTGAAGCAATAAATGAAAGATTGTGACATGAAAGTCTTGATCTCGGGGCCAATTGTTTTACTTTTAGCCGCGATAATTTGTGGATGCAGCGCTACAAATTACCTCAAGGGAGGGATCCACAAAGCTCTTGATGAAAATCTTACAATAGTTGGCCTGACAGAGAACCCGAATAAATATCTAGATAAAGAGATAGTCTTTTCTGTCAGATACTATAAGAAAGGTGATTTGCCTTGTCCTTTGGGTGATGATTACGTCAATTTCATAATAGCGGATCGCGTGAGTTACATTACTCTCAACAAGGTGTGGATAAAGCAGGACAAAGCCAAGGCGCTTGATGATCTAAAAGAAATGGAAACGATAGTGATGCGTTGCAGGGTTTTCAGAATTGACAAGGAGAAAGACCCAAATTTAGAAGCGTTAGAGATCGTCAGAGAGTAAGTTTAAGTTTCTTTTATAAATGACGTGAAGGTATAGACTTTTTATGTATCTACCAAACAAATGCAGGAGAGTGTTTTGGGAAAAATACTAGTAACTAGCGCCTTGCCCTATGCAAATGGTGACATTCATATAGGACATCTTGTCGAATACGTTTTCACGGATATATATGTGCGTTTTTTGAGGATCACAGGTAACGACGTCATCTATGTATGCGCTTCAGACGCCCATGGAGCTCCTATTGAAATCAACGCTTCCCGGCGAGGAGTCACCCCTCAGCAATTGGTGTCGGAATTCCATAAACGGCATTTCGAGGATTTTAGCAGGTTTGAAGTCGGCTTCGATGAATTTTATTCCACTGATTCTCCAGAAAACAGGAAACATTGCGAGACCATCTACCTCAGAGCCAGAGAAAAAGGCCACATTATCGAGCGTGACATTGAGCAGTTTTATTGTGATTCGTGTAAACGTTTTCTTCCCGATAGATACATAAAGGGTATTTGTCCAAAATGTGGAGCTGCGGACCAGTATGGTGATGTCTGCGAGGCGTGCGGGGCTATATACAGGCCAACAGAACTGACTGAGGCACGTTGTTCATTGTGCGGGGCTCCACCTGCTCTGAGAACGTCCAAACATCTTTTTTTCAGGTTGGAAAATTTCTCTGCATTTCTAAAAGATTGGACTTCGTCCGCTGGTCGTCTCCAGGATGAAGTTCGTGTTTTTGTAAACACCTGGATTGATCAAGGGCTGAAAGACTGGGATATCTCCAGGGATGGACCATATTTTGGGTTTGAGATTCCCGGGGAAATCGACAAGTATTTTTACGTGTGGCTTGACGCTCCTGTAGGTTATATTGCCGCAACAGAACATTACTGCTCGGACAAAGAAGACAGGACGGTCGAAGAATACTGGCTTGACAGAAATTCAGATGTGGAAATACACCACTTTATCGGAAAGGATATTTCATACTTTCACACCTTGTTCTGGCCTGCCATGCTTGAAGGCGCGTATTACAGACTTCCTTCGGCTATACATGTCCACGGTTTCTTGACAATTGATTCTCGAAAGATGTCAAAAAGCAGGGGAACATTTATTACTGCTCGCAAATTTGCCGACAACATACATCCTTGGTACCTGCGATATTACTATGCGACAAAACTGACCGATTCCATTGATGATGTTGACTTGAATATTGAGGAATTTGTTAACAGAACCAATGCGGAGCTTGTTAACAACATCACGAACCTAATAAGTCGGTCTGTTGGATTTCTGAATAAACGCCTTGATTCTACATTGGGTAAGCTTCCTGATGATAGCATAGGTCTGCAGCATGAGGCATTGAGATTGATAGATGAGGCTTTCAAGGATTACTCAAACCTGAAGATTGCTTCTGCTACGAGAAAGATACTTGCGATATCTGACTTGGCTAACAACTACATTCAGCACGCTGAGCCCTGGTCGATCGTGAAATCGGATCCAGAGAGGGCTCGCAACGACCTCACATTTGCCATAAACTGCATTAAACTGATCACCGTAGCGATCAAACCAATTCTTCCGGCTTATTGCGCCAAAGTGGAGGCAATGTTGTGTGTTGATTATCTTAAGTGGTCTGACGCCAGGTTCGATTTGTTCAACAGAAAAATTGGAACTTTCGACAAGTTAATTGATAGACTTGAGCCAGGAGCTTTTCAGATGCTCGTGACAGCAGAAAGTGAGAAAAACGAGAAGGCCTGTCAAGCCAATAAACCTGAAATCACTCCATTCAAAGATGAGATCACAATTGACGACTTCACTAAGGTCGATCTTCGAACGGGATTTGTTGTTTCAGCTTCTACCGTAGAGGGGTCTGACAAATTGCTAAAACTGGAAGTTGATCTAGGCTCTGAGGTTCGAACAATCTTTGCTGGAATCCGTGAGTCCTACAAGCCTGAAGAACTTGAGGGTAAGACGCTAATCGTTGTAGCCAATCTGAAGCCTAGAAAGATGAGGTTCGGAACGAGCGCAGGAATGGCTCTTGCGGCAATCGGTCCTGATGGGAAGGCAGTGGTCCTTACACCTTCGAGTGAAGTAGGCCGAGGGGCCGTAGTTAGATGATCTTGCCAGAAAAATTGCTAAGCAAGGAGCTCTTGATTTTTTGATTTAACGGGATTTAGAAATACCTATCCAACGTACAGATATTTTGGTTGGATGAGTTGTATAAGCGCCCCAGAGGAGGAACTAAAAATGCCGGTAAAAATTCAATTGCATGAAGATGAGATTCCGCGTGAATGGTATAACATAGTAGCGGATCTACCCCATCCCTTGCAGCCACCACTTCATCCCGGGACTTTCCAGCCCATTGCCCCGGAGGATCTCGCTCCTGTTTTTCCGATGAACCTGATAGAGCAGGAAGCAAGCTCCGAACGCTGGATAAAGATACCCGATGAAGTATTGGAAAAGCTTCTTATCTGGCGCCCTACTCCTCTATACCGCGCTGTTAGACTTGAAGAACACCTCAAATGTCCCGTCAAGATTTACTACAAGAACGAGGGAGTCAGTCCAGCTGGAAGCCATAAACCTAACACGGCAATCCCTCAAGCATATTATAACAAGATTTTTGGCGTAAAACGAATCGCCACGGAAACTGGAGCAGGCCAGTGGGGAAGCGCATTGAGCTTCGCGTGCAGTCAGTTTGGCCTTGAAGCAAAAGTCTACATGGTTCGAGTGAGTTACGAACAAAAGCCTTATAGAAGACTTATGATGAATACATGGGGAGCGACATGCATTCCCAGTCCAAGCACGGAAACAGAGGCCGGAAGATCTATTTTGGCTCAAGATCCCAATTCTCCCGGAAGTCTCGGTATTGCCATCAGTGAAGCTGTTGAGGACGCAGTCACTAGCGAATCCTTCGGACGCCCGCTAACGAGATATTCTCTAGGCAGTGTGCTAAATCACGTGCTCTTGCATCAGACGGTAATCGGCCTGGAGGCCAAGAAACAGCTGGAACAGGTCAATGACTATCCTGATGTCGTAATCGGCTGCGCCGGAGGCGGCAGTAACTTTGCGGGGATTTCTTTTCCATTCGTGAGAGACAAAATCGCGGGAAAGAAAATTGATATTCTTGCTGTAGAGCCTTTATCCTGTCCCACCTTGACTAAGGGACCATTTGCTTATGACTTCGGGGATGCAGTAAAAATGACTCCTTTGATGCCCATGTACACTTTGGGACACGCCTATGTGCCTGCTCCAATTCATGCTGGTGGGCTTCGGTATCATGGTATGGCGCCTTTGGTCAGTCAACTAGTGCTTGACGGTCTGGTAGAAGCTCGAGCCATACCACAGCTGGAGACATTTTCCGCTGGAGTTACATGGGCTCGAACGGAAGGATTCATCAGCGCCCCTGAAACCAATCATGCGTTGGCGGCTGTTATTCAGGAGGCGTTGAAGGCTAAAGAGGAAGGCAAAGAGAAGACTATCTTGGTAAACTGGAGTGGGCATGGATTGGTTGACTTGGCTGCATATGACGCTTATTTCCAGGGGAAATTGGTGGATTACGAAATGCTCCAAGAAGACATAGACTGTTCTCTGAAATGTTTGGAGGATTATCCCAAACCAAAAATGTAGGATTTAACAGGCGCGATTCGTTGTCGCGCCTGTTACTTTCCATTCCGGAGGATTACACTAATGACTGTAGAAAATGACTGTAGTTCGTTGGAAATCAGATGTCCCCGGCTGGGAAGTCCTGTAAAATTCTCATACTGCATTATCGAAAGCACTGGTCAGCCTTGTATTAAATCAGTTAGCTGCTGGACTCCATATTTTGATATCTCTAGACTTCTAACTGAAAAAATGGGGAGGGATAATTTCGAGATTTATTTCAGCAAAGAACCCAAGCCCAAAATTGTTACATTGATCGAATTGATAGAAAAAGCGCGAGAAGCAGCCGGCAGATCTAAAAGTGACGGATGAGATTTGTTGAAGATGATTTTAAGCAGTTTGAGATGGAATAAACAAAATGGAAGTGAAAGAGGCAATCGAACAAATTCGAAGAAAAATGAAATTGCGTGGAATGTCAGATCATTCCATAGAGCTATTTTTATATCAAGTTGCCCAAATATCAAATAAAGACTCAGCAAAGCAAATTGATCTAAATAGTTTGACCGCCCCGGATTCCAGTTTACTACTCGAGCCTCCACTGGATGAAGATCAGAAAATAGAATTGCACAAAAGGGGTGAGAGCTTGATTGGCTCCGTTGCAGTTATCAAGCTCAATGGTGGACGAAGCACGACAATGGGGGGGAATGTTCCTAAAGGAATTCTAGTGGCCAAAAACGGGCTGAGCTACCTAGAAATCATTTGTCTTCAAATGAAATCGCTACGTGAGCGATTGGGAATTAATATTCCCCTGGTTCTTATGAACAGTTTCTTTACCGATGGCCCAACTCAGGATGTTTTAGAATCTAACGGTTTTTCATCATTGACTTTCCTGCAAAAAGAAGTGCCTCGATTGCTTGAGGATAGTCTTTTTCCTCTTGATACCGATTCGGATGATGATTGGGTTCCACCAGGTCACGGAGACGTCTATGATAGCCTCAATGAATCGGGTCTTCTTGAAAAGCTTATTGCTGGAGGAGTCAAATGGGCTTTCATATCAAATTTAGATAATCTTGCTGCTTCACTTGAACCCTGGATTTTAGGGTTGATGGATTTGAAATCCATTGATTTCTTGCTCGAAGTCACGGATCGCACCGAAGAGGATAGAAAAGGCGGTACTCTCGTAGTTAACAAAGGCCGTCTTGAATTGCTTGAAATTGGACAGGTTCCGGACAATCAACTTGAACTGTTCATGGATATTAATAAGTTTAAAGTATTTAATACGAACAACGTCTGGGTAAATCTGGAATCCTTGAAGCAACTTCTCGAGGAAAAGTCGATCAATTTGCCTATTATTCAGAATCGAAAAAAGATTCATGGCAAGAGGGTGGTTCAGCTCGAAACAGCTATGGGAGCTGCGATGGGTTCATTTGAAAAGGCGCGTGGTTTGCGAGTTGGCCGCGACCGTTTTTTTCCGACAAAAAAGATCGAGGACCTATTTGTACTTCAATCCGACGCGTGTATCCTGGACAAAGGTAACCTGATCAAGAAAAATCCTATGCGACCTGAGAACTTGCCTCTAAGACCCTATGTTAATTTTTCAAGTGATTTCATCGATTCACCGCTAAAGATCTCTGAAAGATTTGAAGATCTTTCATCCATATCAATCGTTTCGGCGGAATCGTTAACTGTTTCGGGGCCAGTATATTTTGAGTCACAAATTCAGATTCAGGGCAAGGTAATTGTAAAGGCCCCACCAGAATGCCCTTGTGTGGTCCCGAGGGGGATGATACTGAAGAATACCGTTTTCACATGTAAGTAGGACTAAATTGGGTTGAAAACCGAATTTATAGAATGACCAATTTACATCAAACTTGTTAGCTAAAGAGTTTGACGTTTCTTTGAAACTTTATGGTGAGGAGATAACTAAGATGCTTCACTGTGTAATAATGGCGGGGGGAAGCGGTACCAGGTTCTGGCCACAAAGCAGGAAGCATAGGCCGAAGCAGCTTCTCAACATAGTTGGCGAGAAAACTATGATTCGAGCTACCGTGGAAAGAGTGCTTCCTATAATAAGTTTTGACCGGATCCTTGTGGTAACGGGCGGCTCTCACGAGGAAAAAATCAGGGCTCAACTTCCCGAGATAGCTAATACATCGATAGTAGCGGAACCTGTTGGTAGAAACACCGCGCCCTGTATAGCTCTTGCTGCATACAAATTACGTAAAACTGAACCAGATGCGGTAATGGCAGCCCTTCCAGCAGACCATTTGATAGGCAGAGAGGATGAATTTGTAAAGGCGCTTGACTCTGCATATCATATTGCGTTGGAAACAGAACAGCTAATAACATTCGGAATAATTCCTGACAGACCTGAAACAGGTTATGGATATATTCAGAGGGGCGATGCAATAGCTGAAAAGGATGGATTGAGAGCGTTCAAGGTTGTCAGGTTTGTGGAAAAACCCGATCTCAAGACTGCTCAGGCTTATTTGAAAAGAGATGATTATCTCTGGAACAGCGGTATGTTCGTGTGGAAAGTATCCACGATCATTGCTGCTCTGGAGAGATACCTTCCAGCCGTCAGCCGAGCCATGGAAAAAATTGAGGATGATCTCAATACAGAAAGAGAAGCTGCTGTAATCAACTCGCTTTATGAGGAGCTGCCCGACATATCGATAGACTACGGAATAATGGAGCGTGCAGAGGAAGTTCTGGTAATTCCTATCGATGTGGGCTGGAATGATGTGGGAAGCTGGACATCTCTCCAAGATGTTTGGAATACGGATGAAGACGGCAATGCAGTCAAGGGAGAGGCTTTAAGCCTCAGATCGTCTGGTTGTGTGGTTTCATCTCCTCAAAAGTTAACAGCTTTGGTTGGTGTTCAAGATCTCATCGTGGTCGATACTCCCGACGCAATATTGGTCTGTCGCAAGGACAGCGCTCAAGATATCAAGCAACTCCAAAAATTGCTCAAAGAGCGTGGCTACCAGGGATTATTGTAAAAATTGAGTTAGTTCATTTTTTTGACCTTATATTGTTAATAATTCCAATTGAAAAGAGGTTGACATGAACCAGTTGAATCCAGCGGTCAGGAAGAGTTTTAAGGCTTACGATATTCGAGGTAGAATTCCTGATGAACTCAATGAGGACATTGCTTACAGGATAGGCAGGGCTTACGCAACATTACTAAACGCCAAGAAAGTCTGCGTTGGTAGAGATGTAAGACTCTCCAGTAAATCTATCTCCGAAGCTTTGAGCGCAGGGCTTAACTTTCAGGGTTGCGATGTTGTTGACATTGGGTTGTGCCCGACTGAAGAAGTTTATTTCGCAACTTCGCATCTCAAGCTAGACGGCGGAATCATGGTGACGGCGAGCCATAATCCTATGGATTATAACGGAATGAAGCTTGTTCGGGAAGAATCAAAACCGATAAGTGGTGATACTGGACTCAAAGACATTGAAAAAATAGTTTTTGAAGACACTTACGGCCCGGAGGCTCAAAAAAAGGGTTCGGTGGTCAATGTCGATGTGAAGGACGCCTACGTAGACCATTTAATGACCTACATAGATCCTTCGAAAATCAAGAAATTGAGAGTGGTAGCTAACTGCGGAAACGGTTGTGCAGGCGTAATTCTGGAAAGATTGGAGAAGAGGCTACCTTTAGAGTTCATTAAAATATTCCCTGAACCGGATGGGAGCTTCCCTAATGGAATACCGAACCCCATTCTACCCGAGAATCGGGGAGTGACTGAAAAAGCGGTAATTGAACACAAGGCGGACTTGGGAATTGCATGGGATGGCGATGCGGATCGCTGTTTCTTTTTCGATGAGAGAGCTCAGTTCCTCGAGGGATACTACGTTGTAGGTTTTTTGGCGGACGCTTTTTTGAAAGCCTACCCTGGATCAAGAATAGTTCATGACCCTCGGCTTGTATGGAACACTGTGGAGATGGTTAAAAATGCTGGAGGGGTATCCGTCATGTGCAAGGCTGGGCATGCTTTCATAAAGGAACGGATGCGACAGGAAGACGCTATTTATGGCGGGGAGATGTCTGCACATCACTATTTTAGGGATTTTGCCTATTGTGATAGTGGTATGATACCGTGGCTTGTTCTTGTTCAGACTGTCAGCTTGGCCGGCAAACCTCTTTCAGAGCTTGTGGAATATAGAATGGCCAAATTTCCCGTGAGTGGAGAAATTAATAGAACCGTTTCAGATCCGATTTCAGTTATCAAGAAAATTGAGGAGACCTTCAAAGGAAAAGAGCTTTTCACGGATCATATTGATGGATTGAGCATGGAGTTTGAAGATTGGCGATTCAATTTGCGTCCTTCGAATACCGAACCGGTGATAAGATTGAATGTTGAGACAAGACAAAACCAGGAACTATTGGAACAAAAAACCGAGGAACTTTTATCTCTTATTGAAAGACTCAAATAAATCCTAAAGACTTGGAAAGGCCGGCGGCAATTTTGCTTACCGGCCTTTGATTTGATTTTAGATTAATCAGGCTGCTGAAAGCTCGTAACTTACCCTTCCCTCTCCTGAGGTAACTATTTTTGCTTTGACCTTCATACCGGCTTTGATTTTGTCATCGGTCAAGGATTTGTCTAGACGGCCAAAAACCTTTACACCCTCGGGAAAATTCGCTACTCCCAATGAATAAGGAACATCATTTTCAAACCCTGCGGGAGCATACATGGCGGTCGTGTAGCTTATCAGTTCTCCTGGACCCTCGATTTCAAACCAATCCATGTCGTCGCTGAGACAAAGACTACAGTCGCTTCGAGGTGGAAAGAATTTTGCGCCACATGATTTACATACGGTTCCACATAATTTTTTATTTTCAAGGAATTCTACAAACTTCTCAGTTTTCGTAGCTGATGTGAAGCTTACTACTCCAAATTGATCAAAACCCATGTCGTTGCCTCCAGAGTGTACAACTTATAAGGCTCAAAATTAGTTTCTCTATTTCCAATGATAACTATTCTTAAGTTGGTTGAATGATCCCTCAAGCATTAATCAGCGCTGAAAATGCTGACGTTTCCGTAAATGCCAACTCCACCAATATTGTGAACTAGACCTATTTTAGCTTCTGGGACCTGCATTTCTCCTGCTTCTCCTCTAAGTTGAAGCACGATAGTCCGAATTTGAGAGCCGCCTGTGGCTCCTATAGGATGCCCCTTAGACAAAAGACCACCGTCAACATTAACTGGAATTTTGCCTTCCTTGTATGTTTCCTTATTTCGAATAAGGTCTTTACCTTTTCCAGGTTCAGCAAATCCCAGATCCTCGTAAGCCATCATCTCAGCTATGGTGAAACAATCATGCACCTCCGCCACATTGATGTCTTTGGGGCCTACTCCTGCCATTTCGTAAGCGCGCTTTGCAGCAAGTTGGGCGCATTTGAGTCCGGAAAAAGTATCCCTACCGGCCATGTTGATGGGCGCAGTAGCCATGCCGAGACCTCTTATCCAGACCGGTTTAGCGCATAGTTCTTTTGCCTTTTCTTCAGAGGCTAGGATCATGCAGGATGATCCGTCGGCATTTGCGCAACAATCATACATTTTCAGAGGGGTAGCGATATACTTTGGTTCCATAATTTTTGGTAAATCCAAAGACTTGCGAAAAACTGCCTTGTCATTTATCACACCATAGGTGGATGATTTCAGACGAATCAAGGCCAAATCCTCTTCCGTGGTGCCATATTTTTCAAAATGGCCTCGAGCGTACATGGCGTAATAAGCCGGCATCATCGTTCCAAATGGAGCTTCCCACTGTATGTCGGCGCCTCGCCCCATTCTTTCCTGGGATTCCGCTGATGAAATTTCGGACATCTTCTGAAATCCGAGGACAATAACCACGTCATGCAACCCTGAGGCCACGAGCGCATAGGCAGTTCTGAGTCCGCTAGAGCTCGAGGAACAGACGCTTTCAACGTAGAATGTCGGTTGCGGATTTAATCCACAATATTCTGCCATCAAGCCTGCGGGTGTCCTCTGTTTATCATACTCAGGGGCCGAACATATTACAGACGCCTCAATCTGCTCGGACTTAAGACCAGCATCTTTCATGGCCTCTCTGAAGGCTTCAAACGCCAGTTCACGAATGGAACCGGGATAGGCACGAACAAAAGAGCTCTGTCCCACCCCTATTACAGCGACTTTGGCCATCTAATCCTCCTTCTCGATGTAATCAGCCTAATTTTTTTATTATACTATATTTCATTAACATGTTCATCAAATTTCATCAACCAAACGATTCATAACTATTTTAAACGCTTGATCAAAAAGTTGCGCTCTGGTAATGTTTCAGATTATCAGCCCGCAATTATGGGCCTTCTAAAAAGATTTGCCAACGTCTTAATCCGTGTGTTGAAGGAGGGGCGTAAGCCTTATGGAAATCAAAAAAATAGGTGTTATTGGAGCAGGTCTAATGGGCGCTGGTATCGCCCAGGTAGCCGCACAAAGTGGTTTTTCGGTCAACCTAATGGATGTTGAAACCCGATTTCTTGAAAAAGGGATTTCAACAATTGAGAAGAATCTGAAGCGTATGACGGACAAGGGATTTATTGCGTCATCAGAAGCCGAGGCAATCCGGGGACGAATTTCTGGATGTCTTGGGCTAAAGGACTTGGTGGATGGCGTGGATGTTACAATTGAAGCTGTCATTGAAAAGATGGATCTTAAAAAGAGCGTGTACACGGAACTCGATTCGCTAGCCGCCCCTCATGTTGTTTTTGCAACCAACACTTCAGGTCTTAGCATCACGGAAATGGCTGCAGTTACATCTAGACCGGACAGATTTATTGGCATGCATTTTTTTAATCCTGTTCCAATGATGAAACTCGTTGAGATTATAAGAGGTTATGGAACCTCAGACAAGACTGTTCAGATTATCAAGGATCTGTCAGCCAAAATGGGTAAGACTGCCATAGAAGTCTTAGAAGCCCCTGGTTTTGTGGTCAACCGTATTCTCGTTCCTATGGTTATCGAAGCTATCTTCGTTCTGCAAGAGGGCCTAGCCACAGCAAAAGAGATAGATGAAGGAATGAAACTCGGGGCAAATCATCCCATGGGACCTTTGGCCCTCGCTGATCTGGTGGGCTTGGATACACTTTTAAACGTTCAGCAACATTTGTATGAAGAGTTTGGCGATCCGAAGTATAGGGTTCCCGGGCTATTGAAAAAGATGGTTAGAGCTGGAAGGCTCGGTAGAAAATCCGGTAAGGGTTTCTACGACTATGAATAATTAATGGAATGGAAGAAAACTGGAGGATACAATGAAAGATAATGACCGCTTCTCGTTGACCGAAGAAGAACAGATGCTACAGGACATGGTCAGGAGGCTTGCTAAGGAAAAAGTTGCCCCAACAGCCGAGGAGAGAGATAAAAAGGGGGAATATCCATACGACATGCTCGAGCTCATGAGAGAAAACGGTCTCATGGGCGTTGATTTTCCAGCAGAATATGATGGAATGGCCGCCGGCATGATCGCTCACTGCATCGTGGTAGAGGAATTAGCAAAGGCTGATGCTTCGGTAGCTCTTATACCTTCTGTTCAGGAACTTGGTAGTCTTCCGATAATCCTAGCGGGTAATCATGAGCAGAAAGAAAAATATCTCAAACCTTTGTCAACCGGAGAAACAACTGCGGCGTTCGGTTTGACCGAATCCAAGGGTGGTTCTGACGTAGCGGCTCTGAAAACCCGGGCAGTCAAAAAAGGCGACAAGTATATACTCAATGGCTCGAAGATGTGGATAACCAACGGTGGAATCGCTGACACCTTCAGTGTTTACGCTGTGACGGATCCCGATGTCGCGCCATATAAAGGGGCCAGCGTATTCATACTCGAAAAGGGAATGCCAGGCTTCACGATTGGCAAAAAGGAAAGCAAACTCGGCATAAGATCTTCAGACACAAGAGAACTAATATTTGAGGATGTCGAAGTGCCTGCCGAAAACCTCTTGGCCGGAGAAGGCGCCGGTTTCCATATCATGATGAAAACGCTGGACTTCAGTCGCCCGTCTGTGGCGGCGCAGGCCCTAGGAATAGCAGCTGGAGCTTTTGAGTATGCTACTCAGTATGCCAAGGAGAGGGTCGCGTTTGGTAAGCCGATCATAAAACATCAGGCGATCGCCTTCAAGCTAGCAGACATGGCGATGCGAATTACTGCCGCACGTATGTTGTTGTGGAAAACCTGTTCTCTTCTCGATAAAGTCCAAAAAGATCTTTCCAAGATACCGCCCGAGACCATTAGGCACTCCTCAATGTCAAAGGCATACTGCTCTGACGTTGCAATGTGGACTACAGTAGAGGCAGTTCAGGTTCTGGGCGGATTCGGTTACAGCACCGAATATCCTGTTGAAAGAATGATGCGAGACGCAAAGATAACTCAAATTTACGAAGGCACAAACGAGATCCAAAGGATCGTTATCTCTGGGACACTCTAATTTATGATTGAATGATTCTAGGCTATTCTTAGAGGCGGTCCACTTAACCGCCTCTAATATTTTAAGAAACTTTAGAGCCAGAAAATTTGGGGAAATTGCATACGCTGTTTTAGGACTACTCAAATGTCCTGATCATGTTTTGGACATTTGACGTCTTCGTTAGACCTTTAATGAATTGAGTTTTTCGAGGCCCTATCTAATGAGCGACAAAATAATTTACGAACCCATCGGCATAATTCACTCACCCTTTGAAAGTGCAGAAGGCATGCCCATTCAACCGGCTGGGGGCGAGGATTTCGCGGGACATGTGGAGATATTCGATCCGTTTGCTCCCGGTTTGAAGGACTTAGAGGGCTTTTCACATATATTCTTGATATACCACTTTCATAATTCCAAGGGCTACTCTCTGCTGACAAAACCATTTCTAGATGAGACTTTACGAGGTGTTTTCTCGACTAGGTCCCCCAAGCGACCGAATCCTGTTGGAATATCTGTGGTCCGATTAATCTCAGTCGAAAAGAACATTCTTCACATTCAGGATTTAGACATACTTGATGGAACACCTTTGATAGACATAAAACCGTTTGTCTCCGACATTGATAACAGAGCCGAATCCGCTAGAGGTTGGCTGGATGATAAGGCAGTTAGATTTAGAGTCAAGCGGTCCGATGACAGATTCAGAGAGTAAGATTGTAGTTTATTCGTGAGCTTCTCGAATAGACTATCAGTGAGGTTGATGATGGAACCCCCCTTAATTCTTGCGATTGTTTTACCGTTGATCTTTGGATTTTTGAGCGGCTTAATTGCAAAAATAAAGAATAGAAGTGTTCCAGGATGGTTCTTTGCAGGGGTGCTTCTAGGTCCTTTTGGTCTTTTGGTAATATTTTTTCCCAGGATGACGACAACTGAGTAGCAAATCTCCAGGCCTTGAAGAGAGTTTCTTTGATAATTGACTTTCAACAAAAATGTTTCATCATGTTGCGAGGGAATCCACGTGACAATGTTCAAATTCGAAAAGGGGAGAAAAAACATGAAAGGTATGATTGCGGTGGCACTTTGCTTCTCACTTCTGGGAATTTGCATGACAACACTCGTATCGCACGCGAAGGAAGGAGTGGCCGTGGTAGTGGTGGATGTTCAGGGTGACTTTACTACTGCTCGAAATGGATCACTTGCTGTTCCCGGGTCAGACCGAGCGTATCTTGACAAAGTGTCTAAGGCTACCCAGGAATTGAAGAATTTGGGAATACCGGTATTGGCTACCCAGGACTGGCATCCAGCTAACCACATGTCTTTTGCAACTAATCACTCAGGCAAAAACCCTTTCGACACTATTAAGCTACCTGATGGCCGGACACAGGTGTTGTGGCCGCCTCATTGCGTTCAAGCTTCCCCTGGCTCCGAGATTCTTTTGGATTCAGCGTTGATAAACAAAGTTGTGAAGAAAGGCTCTGACTCAAAATTTGATTCCTACTCAGGCTTCAAAGATGACGGTGGGGCAATAACAGATCTAGACAAGATGCTCAAAGAAATGGGAATAAAAACTATAGTAGTTTACGGAATCGCGACGGATTTTTGCGTTAACGCCACTGTGCTGGATGGCTTGAAAAACGGCTATAAAGTTTACGTTGTTGAGGAATTGTGCCGGGGAGTCGCAGATGATTCTTCCAAGAAGGCCCTAAAAGACATGTCAGAAAATGGGGCAGTGATTATGACGACACTTGACCTCGAAAAAATCAGGGCTCTGTGATCAATTGGGGCCAGGGTTCGCATGACCTGAAACGGTTATTTCAAGCATCTGGCCCTAACTGAAATAACTCCGAAATTACTTCCTGTGACCGTTCCAATTTGAAATAATAAAGAGCAAATTTTTGTGTTTACTGAACAAAACCAGAATCCCTCCTTTAATTCCCATAAGTTCATATTCATTGTCCAAAGACTTTCAAAAGAATTAACGATTTCAAAATTTGGCAGGCTTGCATATCACCTCTCTAATCTTTAGTTTAAGGTAATCAGCGCTGTATGCCGGCTGAATGACAAGAGCAGTATCCACACCTTGCTCTGTGCCGCCAAGGGATATGACATCTTCGTCAGTTCTTATCAAACCTGCGTCGGCAGCCATCAAGCCAAGTTCTATGGCTACCTTGGTTCCTTGACCAAACATTCGTAATGTGTAGGCTATTATTTCATCGACTTGATAAGTTCCCAATTTTTTCCTGATACCTCGTCCGACACCGCCGAAAGCGTGTTGAGCGGTTAGAGTTTCTATTCCCTTTGCAACCAGTTCCTGTCGCATTTCATTGGGCATCTCCTGATGATTAGGTTTTTCAAAACCCGTTACATGCGTTATCACAACTATTCGGACATCCGTAGCCAAGATGTCCCGAGCCATCATAGCCGTTGTTCCACTAACAGATGGAACCAATACGACCTTGATATTTGTTTCGTCGCTTCTACGGCGCACACATTCCAGGACTTTTTTTGTATTACGACGACCGGGACGATTGAAATAAGTAACAGGTATTTCGTAGCTTGTTGTCGATGACTTGCGAATCTTTTGTTCCATAACGTGCTCCTGGTTCTTTCACAGACATTGCTCCCCTATACAAGTCAAATCATGATGATGATTCTTTAGCTAATATTCTATTTGTGGAAAAATTGAAACTGACTTAGTTTATAGATTGAGTCCATTTGTAAATGATTTTAAGCATAGGAATCTGAAGACATGTTTTTACAGAGGTTTCCGATTATCGAAGATTTAGGTAGCACATAACGGTTAAACGTGCTAAGAGTGTCTCTTATGAATTTGAAGTTGCCGGACCTCAAGAGAAGCCATCTAGAACTGTGAGACCGCCAGGGAATAGCTAAATGCTATGCGTGGATGGAGTGTGAACTCGTAAAGTTAATTTCTGAAGAAAATTATGTACTATTGATCGGTAAGGCGCTGAGTCTAGAGGTTGAGGACCAAGCGATTAACGAGGATTGATCACTTGACGTTTTGAAAACAAGGCCTTTGGTTCTAAGTGGATTTATCAAGGGACAGCGATATTACACGTTGCAGGATATTGATAAATTTGGGCCGACGGACGAGATGCATCTTAGCGCGGTAAAAGCGAGGTCTGAATTGACAGACCAATGAGAGGGCTTGATTTTAAGTTAATAAATTTGATCTATTAATGATCCATTTCATTAATCTTAGGGGAATACAATGGAACTACGCGAAATACTTGAGAGCGATTCTTGGAAAACGGCGGCACGATTTCATGGCCATGTGTGTCCGGGGTTGGCTATTGGTTACAGGGCTGCCATGACTGCTATGGATTGGTTGAAGGATCAGCGTTCATTGGACGAAGAAATTGTGGCCATTTCAGAAACTAACGCATGTGGCGTAGACGCCATACAGACCATTACCGGCTGCACATCAGGCAAAGGTAATTTGATCCTGAAAGATTACGGGAAAAACGTTTTTACTTTTGTCAGTAGAAACACTGGACAGGGGATTCGAATTTCTCTGAAGCCCGACATATTATCTCTTGATCCGCGCCACCGGGAATTAATCAACCTGGTCAGATTGGATCAGGCTAATGAAGACGAGATTGCTGAATTTAGAAAGATCCACACCGAGAAAAGCCACTCTATTCTGGCCAAAGAGATTGATGAACTTTTTGCTTTGACGCAGGCCAAATTGGAGATGCCGGCAAAGGCTGTGATTGAACCGTCGGAATTGTGTCAAAAATGCATGGAGCCAACTATGCCATCCAAGACTGAATTGGTCGGAGAGCTTAAAGTGTGTAGGGATTGCTATTCGAAGATGTAACTAATTTTCCGATCAATGTTGAAAAGATTTTTGTATGAGGGGAGCTGTTTCAATAGCTGATGATCTATACAGCTCTATATTATCTTTCCACATCCTGAAACAGTCTGAAAAGTCCTTCTTTTCGGGATCGTGATTTACTGTGAAGCCACTTTGATAGTCTGACAAGAGGTTTTTGACCGCTGGAGTTTCTGCGGCAAACACCGGTATTCCATGAGAAAGCGCTTCAACCACTTCAAATGGTAATGACCCGGACATGGTTGTTGACACAAATCCCGTAAGGAGGGGGAACAGATCGTGACGCAATTTTGTGTCAAGAGTCCATTTAAAATTTTTGAGCTTGAATTTTTGGACAGTTAGCTCAACATCCTTGCTCAAAGGACCCCCTCCAAGCATTAGGAAATAACTGTTGTCACCGAGCATCTGCATCCAGTAAGCGAGTCTTAGAAAACCAAGTGGTCGTGTTTGTTCGGTTAGTTCGCCAATGAACGCAAAAAGCGGGCGATCCGAAGGCAAATTCCAACCCTCTAGCACTTGCGCCAACTGAGATGACCGAGATTCATTTATAGGCAGGCTAGTGGCTCCATTTATAGGTTTTTTGGAACAGGCGCTGAGAGTTTCATCGCTCAAAGGATTTTGCTGAGTCAAACGTGAAGTCATGACGCTTTTTTTGATCCCTGAATACTTTTTTTTCAGGGCAGCAATTTTTTCCTCGAGAATCCCAGACAGCAAATCGAAGCGGCAATAATTGGCAATCCTGCTGAAAAATTTTACTACGGCGACTCGCTGTTTCTCAGTAATCAATTCGGAGCATCTGAGGACTATTCTAACTATTTTCCTGTCCAATCTGGAAACGACACTTATGAGTCGCTCATTCTCGGCTATCATTTCGACCAGCATATTGTGGATGATCTTTTGATGGGAAACAGATGTGTTGGAGAGAATTTTCAATCTCAATGTCTGAGTAGAATGGTGGGACCAGGCGCTCTTAAGCCAACTAGACGATCTAATTCTATAGAAAAATAGAGGTCTTGGCACTACCTCAAGTTTGCGGCCGGATAACACAAGCCTCGAAAGGAATTCCCAGTCGTCGGCAACTTCCCCCCGAACACCTGTGAATCCTCCAAGTTCCAGAAACACCGATTTTCTGACACAAAAATTGGCATCCCCAAATTCATTGGAATAAATTCCCGCTTCCAAGCAAGTACCGAGTGGCATCCAGAAGCCTATGATGTTCGTATGATTCACCTCATCAGATTCCCCTGAGAACTGTATCATGGAACATGAAAGGCAATCGGCTCCAGAGATCAGAATTCCCTCGACAAAGTCGGTTATCATGTTTGAGGTCGCTAGATTGTCAGAATCCATAAAGATTATCAATTCACCAGTGGCTTGGGTTACGGAAAAATTCCTGGTTGGACCAATGCTTTCGTTTTCCGGTTTGAAAACAAATCGCCAATTCTTGTCTGCGTATTGTGATTGGAGCTGTCTCAAGATCTTGAGCGATTCTAAATCGGAACTGCCGTCATCTACCACAACCACTTCAAAGTTTTCATATTCATTTTTTTCGATCGATTTGAGAAGTCCGACGAGATTCTTTCCATCATTGAAGTGAGCAACACATATGGATACTTTGGGCAATTTATCCGGCGCTTCAACAATCGTTGACTTTTTATTTGCTGTTTTAGCCAGATCTGTAAAGAAACGGTCCATTTTACCGTCCTTGAATTCTGAAACCCTAACAACAGCGCTGGGATCTATTTCCCAGTCACGTTCCTTGCTCCATTCCAGCAAAGCGTCAGCTTGCAACAATACTAAGTCCGAGTTCTCACAGCCGTATCTTTCTACAAAATCGCGTTGACGGTCCAGCATATAGTCGTCCCAAACCCCCGGAGAATAAAGCGACTGGTCCCTTTCAAACTCGTGGCAGGTCCTGAACCAGCTCATTAGGATAGCATCTTGAAAATCCGATCCAACTTTTTTAGATCTTATCGGCACAAAACCGTATGCATTATGAACATCAAATATTACGACATCGTAGGAGTTTTCCTTCAAAAACTCATAGACCCTCATAGAGTCATTGATGAATGGACGATAGTCGAGAAACCGCTCATCAAAAGGCAACCCAAGAATATTATTTCTCGGTTTGTTCAATTTGATTTCCGTTCCAGAATATGATTTTATCTCATGGAGATGGCGCGATTCATTATTATTGTCCATGAGCAATATCTCGACCTTTGATACTTCTATAAGGCGAGTAATTAGCCCGTGAGCATAAAATGGAATTTCCCAACTTGTACGTTGGTTTTCAGGCTTGCCACATGACAGGACCAAGATAACTGTCTTCACCTAAACCTCTTTCAAGATTGATTGACGCATAGACCCCTATTCCCAAAGAAAATTATAATAAAAAACACCTGGTAAAATCAAAAAGTTAATTAACTAACTCTTAGATTGATTGCCTCAGTAACAACAATGTTGCGACATTTATCCAAGAGCCGCATTCAAAGGTTTACTCATATTATGGCGCTAATGATTTCTAATCGCGTTCACAGATAGCTAGTTGTAATCGCAAAGGATGACCAAAGGGTTTTTTTGGCGTGTTTGAATGTATTTGAAAAATATTTTACCTCGTCTCACAACCATAACAGGTTGTGATATAATTTCTTTGCCTGCTGAAGGGCCGGACTAGAGAGGATATATCTTCAAACAGAGCTTATCCTTGAAGAAATGAATTTAGAGGGAACTTGGCTAGGCTCTCAGTAAAATCATATTGAAGCATTTTATTGGAGCTTCCTGAATGAAGTATTCAATTATTGTTCCGACTCTTAATAGAAGCGCCTCGCTGAAAATTGCTGTCCTGTCCGTTTTGAATCAGGAAATTTCACGTAATTTGTATGAAATTCTCATTATAGACAACGGTTCAGCTGACGATACTGCAAATGTTGCTAGAGAACTTATTCAATCGAATTACGGGGTTAGGATCAGATATTACTTTGAGCCAATCCCGGGACTGCTTTCCGGAAGACACAGAGGGGCGATAGAGGCAGATGGGGACATTCTCGTATTTGTGGACGACGACATTGTTGCTGACAAGATTTGGCTGAGCGCTATTGGTGAAGCTTTTAATAGTTCATCTACGCATTTGGTAGGTGGAAAATGTCTACCGGATTATCAGGAACGACCTCCCGAATGGTTGGAGTCATTCTGGTATCACGAGGACAATCTCAAGCAGTGTTTTTATTTGAGTCTTCTTGATTACGGGGATCAAGTGTGTGAAATAGACCCGCTCTATGTGTGGGGCTTAAACTTTTCGATACGAAAGAAAACCCTCTTTGAATTGGGTGGATTTCATCCCGACTGCCTTCCCAAAATGTTCCAACGTTATCAGGGGGATGGCGAGACCGGACTGGCATTCAAGGTCAAGGCAAAGGGCTATGACATAGTGTACCAGCCAAGAGCGCTAGTCCATCACGTAATTCCAGCTTCCAGATTAACCGTTGAATATTTTAAGGAAAGAATGTTTTATGCCGGAGTTCATGATTCTTTTACTTCCATAAGGCGAAACAGGGGCCTAAAAAGAGAGATGCGAATGTTAAAGCCCCTGCCACAGCTCAGACGTTTCGCAGGTCGACTTATAGCCAAGATGTCCTCAGGCCGTAATGCCGATTTGATTCAGGAAATACGTGCTGAATGGCTAAAGGGATACGAGTTTCACCAGAGGGAAGTCCGCAGTGATCCGGCCTTATTAAAATGGGTCTTGAAAGACAGCTATATCGACTATCGTTACGGTCCTTTCCTGAAGAAAGCTCCAGTCTCTTGAGAAAAAGTGACAAGAACTAAAAAAGTTCTTCAAGAGTCCCGACAAGGCTCAAAAACTACGGCATACTTTTCTTCCTGTCGGTTTAAAAAAACTGAATGCCTTCACGTGTCTTTACTCAGGAGATTTGGCCGTAACCATCATGCGAAAACTTGGGCTCTTTTGGATCAGTTCATCATAAGCCCCCCGAGCTACAACGTGTCCATCGGCAAGTTCCACAATCTCGTCGCATGTTTGAATAGTAGTGAGTCTATGAGCAATAATTAGAATTGTTAAGTCTCTGTCAAGATTTTCAATGCAGCTCATTACAGCTTTTTCGGTCTGGTTGTCTAAAGCGCTGGTCGCCTCATCGAAAATGAGAACGGACGCTTCTTTATAAAGGGCGCGAGCTATTCCGATCCGCTGTCTTTGGCCTCCTGAAAGCATTACGCCTCTTTCCCCTACTACGGCGCAGTAGCCTTCAGGACGACTCTCGATAAAATCGGCTATCATGGCTTGAGCGGCGGCCTGCTTCACTTTTTCCATGTTTATCAACTCTTTTTGGATTCCCAATGCGATGTTTTCGGCTATCGAAGCGTCTGCGAGAAAAATGTTTTGTGGAACGTGAGCTATCGTTTTTTGCCATGAGCGAAGCCGCTTACCGGTTATGACCTGGCCATCGACCAGTATCTGGCCTTGGGTTGGTTCAATCAAACCCATTAGCAAGTCAAGGGTTGTGCTTTTTCCGCTCCCCGTCTCACCTGCAAAACCCATCCGGACGCCTTTTGGTATTATCAGGTTAAGATCTTTTAACACCCAGGCCTCAGTATCGCAGTACCTAAACCAAACCGACTTGAAACAAATTTTATCCTTGAAATCGAATGATGGAGGAGCTGGCTCAAACGCTGCTTCAGGTATGGGCTGATTTAACAATTCAATGACTTCGTTAAGGGAGACTTGATAACTCGCAATACTCGCCCAAGACCAATAGACTTGCTGCAATGCCGGAATTATCCGTTGAGCTCCAAGCGCCAAGGCTCCAAGCAACGGAAGGGCGTCTGCTATTCCACCCTCTTTTCGGCTCAAACCATAAGCCAGGCCAGCTATCAAAACCATCCCCATGGTTTCCATTGCAAACCTAGGACTCACGGAGATGAACATGTTGCTCCCAAAGGCTTGCCTGTAAGGCAAATCAGCCTTCCGATAGTTGTCGCAGTAGGCAGGTTGCGCCCAGTTCAAAAGGACATCTCGAATGGCGCCCAAGCCTTCTTGCAATGCCTTGATTGCCAGGGCGCCCTGTCTTGCAATGCGTTCACCGTTCTCCCGGAGTTTTTGGCGTGCCTTCAAAGCCACTAAACCATAAATGAGGCCGAACAACAGCAGAGCAACTGAAACGACTAATGGATCTATCGCTACAAGCCCTATCAGCATCGACATCATCAGAATTATAGAACTGATGAGTGTTAGCGTTGATTTGAGCATATCCATTGAAGCCCACGACTTGTGTGTTATGCCATCTATTACTTCACTGCTATTTCTAAGGACATGGACCTTGTATGGTTGATAGAGTGTGCGTCTGTACATTTCCAGGCTGATGTCAGCCCCGATGGCGTTGGAGATTTTGGCTGTAGCCCATAACAACGTCATCCTTAATGCGCCGGCAGTCACCGCTGTGAGTATGAAAATAACTACCACCGGATTCACCAGCTGGTCTGGGGAGGTTATTCCGAAAAACTCCACTATCTTTTTCAGTGCGGGATAGTTAAAGACCTTGTCCGGGTTAGTCAACACACCAATAAACGGCAGAACGGCGCCAAGGCTTACGACTTCTGCAAAGGCGCTACTGAGCATCAATCCAAACAGCATGACTATCTGACGACGTCTTGAGTTTTTCAGATGCCTCCACAAGTCAACGAGTAGTGATGAGGCGTTAGGCATTAGTTAAAAATCCGTAGTAGAAAAGCAATTCAATATTCAGAGCTGAGGCTTTATCGAGTCTGGAAGACTACAAGATTGTTCACACAAAACAGTTACCTGAACAGCATTAAAACATTGGTTCTTTAGGGCAGTCAATCTTTTAGACTTTTGACGATTGTTTTTCAAGACTCTGGGAAGGCGTCATTTTTTATGGATTGAATGGCTCTACATTTTGGTTGGGAGATAGATGGTTCCAATAACTCATAAATTGTAGTTATGTTGTCACAACATCTTCATAATAAAATCAATAAAAACTAATAGGTTTTTAATTAGACTTAGATTATTTTGCTTATAATTATTCGTGTATTTTCAGGTGTATTTTGATTGCCTTTTCAAAGTCGCAAGTATTCCTTGAATGAGTCTGATATATTCCGAATTGTGACAGAATTTCTGTGGGATAAGCGGTGAGATTTTTGCGGACAGACCATTAAACAAGAGCTTGATTTTAGGATTTACTTCGAGACGCTCATTTACCAACATTTTTTTGAATCCCATTGATTCCTTGAAATTCACGAGACTTTCCTTTTCACCGGTTACGGGCCGCATACCGTGTGAAATATACTCAACATCGTCTCTTCTAATTGTTTGCTTCGTTGAGACAAACAGCAATGCATTCATGGTATAAAATTTGAGTAGATCGGACCTGCTAAACAGCGCTTCGGGGTGAATTCCCAGTTTGTAACGAAATTCAATCTTCACCGCAGCCAGTTCCTTTTTCACGAAGGTAGCCCATGCTGAAAACAACGGATTGGAGTCGGCGGCAATGATGTAATCTTTCCAGCCATTCAATACTGATTCACCGCAGTTTCTATCCTGTCTGGCGTAGGTGTCAGAAATCAGTTTGGGAATTTCGGGCAATAACGACTTGAGAGATACTTGCTCTACCGAGCAATTCTTGAAGGCCCGCCTTATGTTGTGACGTCTATCAGCGCTTTTAATGCTCTCCAGGTCATAGCCTTTGTCATCAATTACAAACGCGTAACTGGGAAAACCCGGTTGATTCTCAGTCACAATGTGTTGAACGAATAAAGCTCCATTTTGCCACATAAGCGCAAGATCATCTTCTGAGAGAGGCACTGGAAAGCAATTTGGAGTTGGAACGAATAGTTTCAGACCCATGGATTGCCACAGGAAGCCAGAATGAAAGAAATATCGCATACCGATTTTTTCGTAGAAATCACTTAGATAAGAATCTTCCCGTTCCGAAATACGGCTGTTTTGTTCTTGGGAAAGCATGGAGTTTGTTCCTGAGGTTTTCCTCGAGGGTTTTGTAAATCAATCAAGCTGATGGCCGATAAAGGCGCTTGCTTGTGAGATTTTCATTTGTTCTTGAGCAACTTTCTCACCAGTTCGGCATAGTCATCACCGATCTTGTCCCATGAGAAGTTTTTCTCGGCCATGCTTCGAGCATTCCGACCCATCTGGGCCAAAGTTTCCATAGATGTCTCGACTGCAGCGTCCATAGCGTTTGCCAAATCCTTAGACGCGGCTTTACAAACAAAACCACAGTTGTATTTCCTAACATAATCAGCCGTTTCATCAACGTCAGTGACCAATATCGGCCGTCCCAAGGAAGCGTATTCAGCGAATTTTGTGGGAAAGGCGGCTCTAGAAGCTATATGAGGCGGACGAGGAGACATTAACACGCAGGTCGAATTCATTTTTTCAACAAGTTCGGATCTTTGCATCTTATTAAACACTTCCACTCGCTCTCCATACGCTTGCTTAAAGGCATTTTTCCAATGACTCTCAGAATCATCAAAACCAATTAACAGGATTTTTCCTCTATCGTTTTTCATCAGACCAATGGCTTCAAACAAATATTCGGTTCCTTGCCAGGTCTGAAAAGCTCCTATGTAACCCAACTGAAATTCAGGATTTCGGGGCATCTCCATAAATCGGAAGAGATCAAGATCGACACCGTTTCGAACAACACTGACATTTGCTGGTTTTACACCTTCTTTAATGAGGTCCTCCATCTGGTAATTGGATTGAGTAATGAAATAATCGCACGTCATCATGGACATTTTGTAGAGGATCAAGACTCGTAGGTATGGTGTATGCTTCTTGCCGCCTGTAGCGAGTTCTTTTTGTAATATTGACTGGGAAACGACATCCCCGTGCATGTCCATCAAGATTGTTCCCTTGAGGAAGGGTTTCATGAAAAATAGCCCCTGGGCCGCTTCTGAAGCACCGCAATAGATCAGGTCGTAATTCCGCAGTTGTTTGACCCAGAAAGGCATGAAGATAGACCTAGTTGTTTCAGTATCCAGGGGTGCATGATCTTCCATGAAGAAATAGTCGCAATGAAAATTCCTTTCCTCAAGAAGGCGTGCCAAGCTCATCAACCGATAAGTATAAGCTGACGTGGACCTAGAACCCTGGGCCGAAACGATAAGTATTCTGGGTTGCACTTAGACTCTCCCAAACACGAACTCAGATCCCGACATTCATCCCAGTTACAATGAACAAAAGGAACTAAGTGGACAAAAAAGTCTTCATGTATTAAAATACAAGTGATAAAAGGTGAAAAGAATTCGACATGTTGGAAGTCCCATGGGACGTTAGCTTTTCACCCGATTTCGGAGATTATCACAATTTCACGCTTTAGACATATTCAAAATAAACAATTCAAGATCCATCATGGCTTGATGCTGAGTCTCGAATTTTTTGCCTTACAAGTAGGGAAAGATCGCAAATTAAGTTTGGAAGATTGCCGTTGTTTGAATTATATTGATTGAGGTATTTAATCTATCTAGCTGAAATATTTAAAGCTAAAAAGCCTATAAGTTTTTATTCGACCTGGAGCAAGGATGATTCCAAAAAAGCTAACTTTGATTGTTTTGGCGGCAATCGTAATGTTGACACTGCCTGGAATTAGTGAGGCGCAATTGCCTAGTGTAAGCGCTCGAGATGACAAGGACAATATTGACGGAACAAATTTTAGAATTGTGAAAAGACCTAATTATGCGGGGTCTTATTGGATTATAAGAATAGCTGATGATGAAATAATTGGCTATGCCCCTTGGGATGTAGTTAAGAGACGCTGGGAGCTTTACAATTTATACGGTGAATACAGGGGATTCATGCAGGCCACTATCGGAAATCCAAGCATCGAGTATTATAAACAATATTTGTGGTATGACCGAAATAATCGCTACCTAGGAGTTTTTATCGCTTCCATTGGTGGACATCCAAAAACGAAAGATTACAAGGAAGGAGAGCTTGGAGGATCTCTTGATTCTTACAAAATTGGTGATTTTCCCCTTCAGCCTTATAAGTTGATGTTCGACATAGATCCCAACAAGACCTACAGACCGATGGGAATGGATACATCGATTGTTCCAAGACTTCCAAGACCTAGGTGATGATTCATTTGAATTCGTAGCATGGAATCGTCTTGCATCAGAGATTCACCAGACGCTGGACAACATTTACGAATAATTTTTGAATATTATTATAAATTGTTATAATCAAAAATTTAAATTTTGACTAATATAAATGAGAAAGTTATTTAATCTTTTCTAATACTATAGCCATATTATGTCATTTATATTGCGATATTCGTGTGAATTATTATATAATGATATTAAGCTTTCTGCATTGTTATAGGCCATACTCTCTTAAAGAAAATTTCGCGCAAGTCTGATTTAACCCTCGGGACCGGGCAAGCTGTAACATAGATTTGAACCCGGAGAGAAATGGCTGGCGTGAATGGCAGTGACATGGGAACGAAATCACAGCTTTTCAAAAATACCATTGCATTGTCGGTTCCGAGCGGTGTAAATCCATTTGTGTCATTCCTTTTGATCATGGTGATATCCCGTAGTTTGGGGGCGCAGGGGCTTGGTGAATATTCTCTAGTGCTGGCGTGGCAGGCGATTTTTGTTACTATCGCCTCAATGGGGCTAGGGGCGCTGGTGATTCGCGAGACATCTCGAAAGCCTGAAGCGATTCATTCTTTTTTCATCAATTCGATTATGTTCGGTCTTTTGTCATCGGTCCTGGCGATTGGCGCCATGGTGACGACTATTAAACTCATGGGTTATCCCCACAAGATTCTGGTGTGTGGAACCATATCAGCCCTGTCTCTAATTCCGTCCACAGCTATCAGATATGTTGAGGCTATTTTCAGGTCGAAGGAGAAATCAGAATACTTAGCGATTTGTTATTTGGCTGAGAACATAATCAGAGTGGCGTTAAGTGTTATTTTATTGCTATCAGGCTTTGATTTGTTGTGGGTTTTTTTGGCGATTACTTTTGTAAATTTTATGACTTTGTTGGGCATGATGTTTTTTTACGTCAGGATCATTGGCGTTCCGAGATGGTCCTTTGACTTAAATATCCTGCGTCTGATGGCCAAACAGGGGCCCACGTTTTTGAGCATCGCAATTTTTTCCACGCTACATCTGAGCATGCCTCAAATTATGCTATCGAAGTTGCTTGACATAGAATCGGTTGGCATTTTTAGCGCAGCGTCGCGGGTGATGAGCTTTGCGGAGGTTATTCCGATAGGGTTTTGCATGGCTTTACTGCCGGCGATGACTAAGAAATACGAGCAGGGAATAGACGAATTGCGAGATATCACTACTGACTCGTTGCGTTATGCGTTTATCTTCATTTTTCCGATCATAATAGGATCCGTAATCCTGGCCGATCCCATAATTCATATCATATTCGGATCAAAGTTTGAGGCGTCTCCGCCCGTGCTTCGTTTGCTTGCGTTTGGCACTGCCCCATATTTTGTTCTGGTTTCCTTGGCGCAGGTTCTGGTGTCGACGGATAACCAGAGCTATGACTTGAAGGTTAATCTGTTAGCGGTAGTGTTGAGCTTTGTTTTTCATATCCTGTTTGTTTCGATATTTGGGGTAATCGGGGCGAGTGTGGCCACAGTGTTGTGTTTGGCGATCTTGAATCAAGTTCAATACAAATTCATTAAGAAAAACTTGTTTGAACTTAACTTTTGGGCAATTTCATTTAAGCCCTTGCTGGCGACGGCCTTTATGGCGCCTGTGACCTTTTTGATGAGAGACTACAACGTGATACTAAACATTTTTGCTTCAGCGATTTTTTATGGCCTTTGCATTGTTTTGCTAAAGGGCCTGACTGATGAGGAGCTTGGTAAGCTTTTTAGCATTTTAAAGAAAAAGACGGCTTAAGATATTTCATGAAGAGTGTTTTAAAAAACTGGATGAAACAAACCCCAATTCCGATTAAGGACTTGATGGAGAGTCTTTTTTATTTGCTCCCGCCTTGGTTACGTTATGGGAAAACGTATACCGAGGCCCTGCTATTTTTCCAGGAGACCGAGAATTGGAACCCTGAGCAATTCAGGTCATACCAAAACAAGAAGCTCAGGGAATTGATACGCCATGTGTATGAGAAGGTTCCCTATTACAGAAAGGTTATGGAAGAGACTCACCTGGTTCCTTCAGATATTAACACTGTAGATGACCTGAAGAAATTACCCTTTCTAACGAAAGACATTGCCAGAAATAGACTGGAGGAGCTTCTGGTAAGCGATCTCAAGCCAAGCGCAACTGAGTTTTGGCATACTTCCGGCACTTCAGAAATTCCACTTAAGCTAGTTTTAGACAAATCCACGGTTGCTTGGGAACGAGCAGAAGCAATGAGACGATTGCTTTGGCTTGGTTACATGAAGGGCGACAGATTGGCGATAGTTAGGGGCGCTCCTCTGACTGACCCCAAGAAAATGTTCAAATATCTATCATACAAGAAAGAGTTGAGGATTTCTCTGGTGAATTCTGATGAGAAATCTCTTTTCGCTATTGCGTCTGAGTTGAGAAAGTTTGAACCCGATTTTATAACAGGCTGGCCTTCTTGCATCTTCCTCTTAGCCTCATGGATGAAGAGAAATAATTTCAAGATTACCAGCCCAAGATATGTGCTCACATCGTCCGAAAACCTTTATCCTCACTACAAAAGGGAGATTGAGAGTGTTTTTGGGGCCAAAGTCATTGATTCATATGGGCAAAACGAGTTGGTGGCCACGGCAGTTCAGTGTTCTCATGGCAAAGGTTATCATACGGTGATGGAAATGGGCATTATTGAGCTAATACCGTACAAGGAGCCTTTTTATGAAATTGTTGGAACAAGCTTTTGCAGTCCATCCATGCCATTGATCAGGTATAGGACAGGGGATTTAGCTATTCCCTCGGCTTTGCCGTGTATTTGCGGAAGATCCAGCCTGACGCTTGCTACAGTTGTTGGAAAAACGGCAGACCTTGTCATTAAGGTAGGCGGAGAGGATTTTTCTACCAACGAGTCTCATTTAGCGTTGTATCAGTTTGACGAAATTCGTGAGGCTCAAATCCTGATGGAGGATGACAACACAATAAGGGTATTGATTGTGCCTTGGAAGGCTATATCAAGCGAAACTATTGCAAGGTTAACAGAACACCTTAGAGAAATATTTGGGTCTACTTCGAGTGGATTATCAGTGGACGTAGTCTCTGAAATCATTATTGCGCCGAGTGGCAAGAGACAGTTTGTAGTGGCACGATCAAGAGATTTATAGGAAATGCAAGTGGGAGTTAATGATCTAGAAACAATCTTCAAGGAATCGAGAAAACCATGAAGAATGTATTAATGGTAGGGCCGGTTCCTCCTCCTTATGGTGGGATAGCAGCGGTTGTTCAGGAAATTGTAGATTCCGAGCTCCGTAATGAATACAAATTTGAAGTATTTGACAGCCAGAAGGACGCTCCTAGTGAACTGGGATTATTAAAAAGACTTCCATTCAACATAAAACGTATTTTCAATTTTAACAAACTAATAACTCAAAAGAAGTTTGATTTTGCTCACTTACATTTTGACAGGAGTAGCTTTAGAGGAAAGATCTTCATAATTTTGTCCTTGCGCTTGAGAGGAATAAAGGTTCTCATGCACCTTCACGGCACAAGCTGGGAATCTTTTTACGAAGATGTTTCAAAGGCTCAGAGATTTACAGCTAAACTCGGCCTCAAATATTCAAACATCATATTAGTGCTTTATAACTTGTGGGTTCGTAACATTAAAGAAATTCTCCCTGATGCTAATGTTTGGGTGGCTGCAAATTTTGTGAACGACGAAAGCTCTTTTTCTCATCATTTGGTTGATGAATACCGCAAAAAATGTGGTTTTAGCCAGGACGACATAGTTGTCACGTTCGTTGGTGGCCTTGGCCGCAGAAAAGGTTGTTTCGACATCTTGGAGGCGGTACCTCTGGTAGTTTCCAAACGGCCGCAAGTCAAATTCCTATTCGTGGGTGGCGATGATTACTCTGGGGAGTTCGATGGAATCAAGAATACCGTTGAGAGTACTGATCTATCTAGGAATGTATTTCTAACAGGAGAAGCGACAAGGGAGGATGTTACTGTATACCTTAACATGGGACAAATCTTCATTTTGCCGTCTTATTTGGAGGGTGCCCCGATAGCTATAATTGAGGCCATGAGGGCATCTTTGCCAATCATCACGACGCCCGTCGGAGGTATACCGGACATGATTGAGCATGGAGTGAATGGACTCTTGATAAGTCCAGGAAAACCAGAAGAGATTGCTGAATCAATCTTGAGACTTGTCGATGACCCTTTTCTTCGTAGAAGTCTTGGAAAAACAGCGCACGAGGTTTTCAGGAAAAGATATTCAACTTCAAGCGCCATTCGTGAAATCGCCAGGATTTACAAGAAGTTGGAAAACATGTGATTTACAATAAGTGTCCTAATAGTTTGAAAACATAAAAGTCAGCCCTAAGGTTGCTCAATCTGATCTCATGAGAAATTTGAGGCAAAGCAGTGTATCGAACTTACAGACCGTATAAGATTCTTCTAATAGCCGGTGACTCCATCATCACAATGCTGATTTTGGTGGCATTAGTTAATTCCAGAGGCTACTTGTTTGGGGGGCCAATCCCGGAAGATCTATATAATTCAAATTGGTTAATGTACCTGGCGAACGCTATGCTATGGCACATTCTGTTTACACTCACTGGGGTGTATGACTACAGCCGCCTGCTAAGCTTCAATCAATTTATCGGCCGATACAATTCGACTTATCTTCTTTCAATTTTTGTTTTTGCTGGCTTTGTGTTTTTCATGATGCCAGAGGTATCCAGGAGTTTGGTTATCAGTTTTCTGGTCTTCAACTATTTGGCGCTACTTGCTTTCAGATTAATCGTGATCAAAATATTGCGCTATAGAAGCCGGCGAGGAAATAGAAACAGGGTGTTGATACTTGGAATATCAGATTTGGCTGTGAACATAGCCAACACAATAGTCAACGATGAAAATGTAGTTTTGCAGCTAGCTGGTTTTGTGGACAACTCGGCTCCGGAAGTTCACGTTCCCGCTCCCTATCTTGGCTCGATAAAGGAACTGGAATCCATTGTTCGATCAAACAACATCCAGGTTGTAATAATTGCATGGAGTGACTTAAGAATTTGCGATATTAAGCCATTAGTTCAAACATTAGATCCACTTCCCGTGTCCATTTTTATTGCCCCAAACGTTTTGGAACTCTCGATGATCGACTATGAGGTTCAGTGCATTGGTGATCTTTTCCTGATCGGACTACGAGAGCCGGTCATTCGTGGTCCCAAAAGAGTGAGCAAACGAGTCCTCGATTTCGTTTTGTCACTGGTAGCTCTTTTTTTGTTGTGGCCCTTTTTTATAGTAATAGCTATAGCAATAAAGCTTGACTCGCGTGGTCCGGTCTTTTATTTATCCAAGCGCGTCGGTGAAAACGGCGACCTGTTTAGGATGATAAAATTCCGAAGCATGATAGAAAACGCCGAGGAATTACAGGATCAGTATCTAACATTTGATGATAACGGAAATCCTATTTACAAGACCAAAACAGACCCTCGAATAACAGGAGTGGGCAAGTTTTTGAGAAGAACATCTCTTGATGAATTGCCGCAGATCTTCAATGTATTGAAGGGAGAAATGTCCTGGGTCGGTCCGAGGCCTGAACTGCCTCACATAGCGGCAAATTACAAATCATGGCAATGGCAGAGAGTGTCGGTTCCACCAGGCATTACAGGCTGGTGGCAGGTTTCCGGACGAAGTGACTTACCGTTGCATTTAAATACGCAGTTCGATTTGTATTACATCCGGAATTATTCAATATTTTTTGATCTGAGAATTATATTAATGACAGTTAGAGAGGTTTTGTCGGGACGAGGAGCTTACTGAAGGTTTTGATAAGCCTATTGAAATCAAAGGCGTTGAAATGAGTCTATCAACTATGTCTCCGAGAAAGCTGGGACTCTATGTCGGTATCACGGCCCTCTTTCTTGCAATGGGCTATCTATATGTTCTTGCGATGGGATCTGGATACCGTTATGTACTCGTCATGAACGGTGGGATAGCTTTTTTTGCGCTGGCCGCTATATTCTTGAAAGAAATCAGACCCTTCCTGTTTGTTTTGCTGCTCATTTCCATCCCCATGGGCTTCGGTCGTCACTTCATTTATGAGCCCATCAGAACAGAGTCAGTCCCTTTTGCTATTGGCATCAACGTAATGACGACAGATATCCTTATGTTTATGTTGTATGCTGTCTGGATGATAAATCGATCGAACAGGGTTGGAGAAAAGCCTGATTTGACATGGGGATCCCCAATAGGACCGTTGATGCTACTGTGGATTGGGTTCATGTTTGTCACGAGCCTGACAGTGTCCAAGATGCCCAATCACAGTCTTTATCAGGTTCTTACTACGCTGAAAGGCTTTTTCATATTTTTCCTGATAGCCAATTACCTGCAGACGGAACGAGATCTGAAGATTACCTACTATGCTCTAGTCGCCACGACGGTTAATCAGGCTATATACTTAATTATACAATGGGTTACAAAGACGACATATACTACACACGGAGAATTAACCACGACCTACGTTGAACGTGAGGGCTTTCGATCCCGAGGTTTTTACGGAGCCCCTGACACTCATGCCGCATTGATGATGCTCGCATTCGAATGTATCTTTGCCTATTTTCTTATAACCAAGAATAGATACTCCAAGATGTGGGCCATGTTAGCGATGATTTTGATACTTATAGGGACCATCTTCACGAAAGCCCGAATCGGTTTGGGCGTTTGCGTCATAGCCTCGATGGTGGTTCTTGCAATCGTTTATGCTCGTGGTTTGATGTCGGCGCGAAGAACAACATTTGTAGTGATCCAGGGCCTTTTGGTGTTGCTATTGATCTCGCCGATAGTAGCACAAAGGTTTATCACGGGTGGTTATATGGAAGACCGATGGCCTTTAATACTTACTGCGTTGCAGGTCGTGACTGACCACTTGTTCGTAGGCATGGGGCCAAATAATTACCATGCACGGCTATTCGAATTTATTCCAGTAGCTTTAAGAACTGAATGGGCCTATACCGTTCACAATGAGTATCTCTTGCAAGCGGGTGAGAATGGAGTTATAGGGGCCGGATTGTATTATGCTACTGTTGTTTTTGCGATGGTTAATTTCTGGAAGCTAACCAGATCAAAAAATCAGTGGATAGCGGTATTATCTATTGGATTCTTCTCGGCTTTGGTGGGATCAGTGGTTCATAGATTCATTTCGATATATTTTGTGCAGCCGGTTTTTTTCATGCAGTGTTTTATACTTGGATTGAGTGTGGCCCTCAAGCGCGTGGAGGCAACCCTGGGGACCGGTGTGGATATGGCTTCTGTGCGTCGTTCAAGGCCGCCATTTTCAGCCGGGCCTTCGGTTTTTAGTCCTGACGCAGTCCAGCCACTTACAAACAAGACATATTAGACTCTCAAGTATTCCGTTGAGTTGAGGTCTAGACACTCATGAAGAATCCTCTTTAGAAATCTCTCACCTCTATAATTATCAAAAATTAAACACATAATATTTTTTCTTAAAAAGTTACTTTTGACGTAAGAATCGAAGGTTTATCTTGACGTCCCTTGGACAGTCTGATACAGGACGCAAGCTGTGAGGCGAGCTGACTGGCGATACGAACAACGAAATCGTCATCTTACATTTGTCGTCATCCAAGGGGTCGAGCTGAATCATGGCGGAAGAGCAAAATCTCACCATTCGTGATGTTCTAAATATATTTTTTAAAAGAATCAGATGGCTCTACATAATCGTTCCACTTCTAACATTGTCAGTTCTTATTGGCTGCCTACTGGCTACTCCGACTTATGAAAGCGCCGCTAAGGTTGTATTGACAGGTAAAAGAGACACGACGTCACTTCTGAATGTCTCAGGGCCATCAGGACCAAGCCAGATACTAAACTTGAATGTCGATGAAATTGACATCAACACTGAAATGGAAATACTTCATAGCCTTGATCTTTGGGTCAAGACGGTCGAAAAACTTGCCCCCGAAATTTTCTCTCAAAGACCTAGAGGCCTCTGGAATGCAATTTCTAGTGAACTGAAACAGTCATTTTCGTTGACTTCTCAAGATGATGAAGCGAAACCGCAAACACTCGAGGAATCAAACAAAGAAGCAATATTAAATACGGCCAAATCTTTTTTGGCAGCCTTTACTGTCACTCCTTCCGCCAAGTCCAAGGTTCTTGATCTCTCGTTCAAGTACCCAGATAATGTAATGGCGAAGAAAATCCTTTCGACACTCCTTGATTTATATATTCCGTATCACATGCAAGTATATTCTGTTCCAGGGGCCGAGACCTTTTTCGCAGAACAGGTCCTGGCCTCGAAGGAAATATACGAGAATCTTGATAATGAGCTAACCGAATTCAGGAAGAAATGGAAAGTAGTTCTCCCGGACAGACAAAAAAATGAATTAATAACCGCCATTAAACAACTAGATGACTCGATAGTTGATATTGATGTTAATCAGACGCAGTACAAGACAATGATGAACCTTATAGCTCAGGGGACCGTTCCTTCTGGCCAGCTTACTCCTGGATTTCAAAGGGGCAGCGAGAACACTGTAATCAACGTGGCGGCTGTTCAATTGCTGCAGGCTGAACAGCGTAAGCTTCAGAGCGCAGAACTGTATACACTTGAGAGTCGTGACTACAGGACTGCTACTGAACAATTAAACGATGTGATCAAGCGTTTTGAGGGATTATTGGTCTCAGAGCTTGCCTTGTTCAGTTCCAAGAAGGCCATCTTGGAGGAAACCAGAAAAGAAAGAGTGGCTGAACTAAAGTTGCTCCTTGAGAAGTCAGAAGAGGCTAGAGCCAAGCAGCTAGAGGTTACGATAGCCAAGGAACAGTATCTGCAGTTCGTCGCCAAGAGTGAAGCAGCGAGACTTGAGAATGTTGAAGGCAAACAGAAACTAGTAAATGTCAAAGTTCTGGCTCAACCGGTAATTCCCAGAGCGCCCATTTTTCCCAGAACAAGCCTGTACGTTTTTGCAGGATTTCTTTTCTCTATTTTCTTGAGCGTGGGTCTGATCTTTGTGGCCAACTTCTTCGACTTCACTTTTGACAATCCTAAAGACCTGGAAGCAGTCACCGGTTATAAGGTTCTGGGAACATTCGGTAAAGTTGACAAAGAATGAAGGTTGTTTTTATAAGCGATCGCTACCTGCGTTTCAAACGCAAGCTATTCCTTTTCTCGCTTATTTCGATACTATTGATACCCTTGGGCTCAGGGGAATGTTATTTACCTGTAAAGGATGTTGGTTTTATCCAGGCGATAGTTGATGAAAACATAGTGGTGCAGGGAGAGTTGGGAATTCACGTTTTAGAGATCATAGGCGCCTGTTCGTGGTGTGAGGTTGGAGCGTCAGTCGCGGTAGATTTCATATCATCTACGAGAGCCGAATTAATACAAACTGAATTTTCCTTCTTTAAAAAGCCAATCAAAGCCTTTATCATAAAAGATGGAAGAGGTGATGAATTCAGCCCCTGATTTTTCTTCCATCTACTTGCCTGCTTTTCTGATGTGATCCATTAGCGCCCGAGCGATCATTGACTGAGCCAAACCATTGGGGTGGGGGTCTATTGTTGAGACAAAAAGCTGTTCTGGGTTTGAATTCTTGAAGTACGGCAATACATCCAGAAAATCTATGTTGTTGTCCTTGCAAAAAGCCTCAACAATTTGATTGATTCTCAGAAAAGGATAGTTATTGAAATCCATCATGGACGGAGTCATGACCAAGGTGAAACGAATACCATTTTCGTCACACAACTTTTTGATGGATATGATTATCTTCGAAACTTCAGTCCATGGCGATTCAGGACCTTCATATTGACTTATTGCGTCATCAACGTAAGATGAAAATCGCCAGTCAGGTTTAATCCAGCGAATCAATCCACCTAATCTATTCTTGGCGATATGGACCACTATCGACTTGTCCCACTGATTAGAAAACCAGGATTTAGTCGGTTCAGTTTTATTTCCTGCTATGAGCTTGAGGGCCCCCTGATTGACTGGCTCAACATCGTTAATGACGTAAGCCAGAAAAACCCAGGTTGGTTTAGCAGGTAACACCAATGACTTAAACACTTCGTATTCCTGCATGGTATTGTAACCGGGAACTCCCAGATTCCATACCCGGAAGTGTTTTTGCCCTGATTTTGATTCATTTAGCAGTTTTTCAAGAATCGCAGGAAATGTCTCATCTTGGGGAACACCCTGACCAAAAGTTATTGAATCTCCCAGAATTGCGATCAGGTCCTCCTCCTGTGGCCTTTGTTTAATGAATTCGCGGTCACGATATCCATGAGAGTTTATTGTAACCTGTACACCTTCCAGGACTCCTCCAAAATTAGGCTTGATTCGATAGTACAGGGGAGCCGGAGCCAGTTCATTCATACCGGTGTGGTCTGTATCTGGAACATACGATCTCAGGATTGATTCCACGGCATAAAATGAGACACCAACCAATATGACTATCAATATCAGGTTAATCAGTATGATCTTTAAGCGAAAAGAACCCTTGTTTGCCATCTAAATTCTCCTAGACCCCTGATTGGCTTATCGTTAAATGGTATTAAGTTATCAGTCTGGTATAGATAGATACATATTTTCTGGTCAAAATTTCCCAATCGAGATTTTCGCTTACCCATATTCTGGCCTTTTTGCCTAATTCGATCCTAAGTTGTTCATTGGTAATGAGTGAAGTGAGTTTGGTTATAAAATCGTTTAGGTCATCGGCCCTGAACAACATACCATTAACGTTTTCTACAAGTGTTTCCAGGTGTCCTCCAACATCACTGGCCAGCAGAGGTTTTTCCATAGCCATTATCTCAACCGGTTTAAGGGGGGTTACCAAATCTGTGAGTCTTGATTTTATTCTGGGGAGACACAGTATATCGGCGAGCCGGTAATATTCCTGAACTTCGTTATGAGAAACCCGCCCAACAAATGTTACCCTATCGTCAATTTCCAGTTGCTTGGTCAATGATCTCAGTTCCGCTTCCGCTTCTCCACTGCCAACGAGTAAAACCATTAGCTTATCGAAATGCGGTCTCAATTTTGCCATGGCCTTGATCAACAAGTCGAGACCTTCATAATAAAAGAACGATCCTATATATCCCAAGACAATTCTGTCCTGAAGACCAAGCCTGTCTTTCAGTTCTGAGGAAGCCGGCCCCGGAACAAATTGGTCGAGATTTACACCGTTTGGTACAATTTCAACCTGCTCGGGAGAGAACCCCCGATCTATGATATCTTTCTTCAGAGCCTTTGAAATAGCTATTCTCAGATTGGCGCCTTTCATAGCCAAAGTTTCCAAATTTTTCATGAGCCTATAGGTCATTGAATTTTCGGTGAGTCTTTTACGACTCAAATGTGAATCTTCCCAAGACGCTCGAGTTTCATAGATTGTCGGTATTCTGAGGATGGATCCCACTGTATCGCCTGTTAATCCACAAGTGAAAGGTGAGTGGCTATGTATAACGTCTGGTTTGAATTTTCGGGCCAGCGATGCGACCATTGTAACGAGCCTTACATTCTGGGCTACCCGCAGGGCCGATCTAAAGTTGCTTGGATCATAAACCTCGGCGCTTGCGGTGAGCCATTTTCCGCAGCTTCTAAAATATCTTATTCCGTCGATAATCTCGGATTTCTCAGAGTCCAATTCGCCAAGAGGGGCCTGAGATGGTGAAGTGACTACAATCGGCTGCAAGCCGTGGGCTAATTGCTTCTTGACTATTTCTCTACTACGAATCGCGTATCCACTGGTTCCGGGCACTGATCGATGCATTATGTGTATTACTTTCATAACAGCTACCTTTTCAATTAACTAAACCTTTGGCGATCATTCTGTGAGACCCTAAATAATTTGTATTCCGCGGCCGATTTAATGACCTCAACATTTGTCAAGGACTCCCGGAACCGATCAAGAGCCATACAATCAGATTCAGGCTCTTTTGCAAATGATGGTTGGTTGTCATAAAAATTTAGTTGCGACAGTTCCAAATTTTTTCCGATCATTGCGGCGCCATTAAAGGTCGATTCAAACTCAGATTCCGCCCTGAGATTTAGCGTCTTGTCGAGTTTTCCGTACAGCTTGGAAAACCATCCGCCAAGTTGCTGGGTAGCCCCGTATAAAAGCCGTGTCGAATTAGGGCGCCACCCTAACAAGACAACGCTGATCTCATTTGCTTCTCCTTCACCAAAGGGAATACCATCCTGGCATTCTCTCCATGAAGGATCAAATACCAGATTCATCTCGACCTGAGTCATTGACACACACTTGATATCGTCAAGTATTACAAATGCGTCGTCTGACAAAGTAAATACATGCCTGGTCCAAGTGACACCTGCCAATTTGATCGTGCCTGACAGATAGAATTGTTCTTCAAGAGATTCAGCCTTTGCCAATGATATGCCTGGAGATGAAACCCAACGAAAGGACCCGAGCGGTTTGGACTGATCTAGGCCATTGAATTGCAGAACATTATGTGCAGAAGACCCTTTGAAATATTTCCTCCAGCCGGGACTTCCATTGTAAATATAGGTTCCCGGATCAATCAATACTGGGAAATCGTCAATCCACAGTTGAACAGACAGTCCATCAGAATGACCGTGTTCGTAACCAGGAGATTTACCTAATGGGCCAACATCGAATATTGCGCTCACACCCTTACTTTGAGCTTTGACAAGCCCTCCATTTGGGAAACTATAGAGCAACGGATTAGAAGTCCGCAGGTCGGAACCTTTTTTGCCTTCAGAGTAATTTGACTTGAACCATTCTACGCCATCGGTTCCCAAGAACAGAAGACTCTCCGGTGGAATGGCCTTTATTTTTTGTACTAAGCCCGGGTCATTAAAGATTTTTGATCCGCAGACCAATAGGCAACTTATATCCCAGTAATCATCAAGATAAAAACCGAGCGCCGACCCGGAGTCAGAATCGCCTATCATAGGAGCTATGCAGCACTCATCGGATATGTCATTTAGCGCATGAAGAGATTTGTGGATGAGATTTTTTACTTCCGAGGAAAGCTTGTCACAGTCCGGATCACTTGGGGAAACAATTGGGAGGAGAAATTCGAGTATGAATTTCGCGTAAGAGGTACTTTGTTCAGCGTATATACCATCAGGAAGAATCAGGTTTGGTATGAGACCGTTCAGCATTTTCGACGATTTTTCCATCCTTTGCGCTGACTTTTTCAGAAACGGACATAGGATCGAAACCTGCATCAACGAGGCCGCTTCGCCCAACAAATGATTTCCCTGAGTGTGGTGAAGCGTGAGTTCATTCTCCAAATGAATCAGGTGTAATTCGATTGACGCCATTACCGTTAAGAGGAACTTTTCATCCCAATCATCACTACTGGAGAAGATAATACAACTGCGTATGAGCGATAGGGCCCGCAGAGCGACTTCAAGATTTGAAGACCATTGTGTTCCCAGAGGATAGAGGACCGATTCCAACCAACTGTTCAATAGCGATCTGGCCGATTGAGCGAAGACTTCTTCGCCGGACAACCGGTAACAGGCCCCCAAAATCAGGAGAAACTGCAGCCTGTTTACCTCCCAGTTTAGTTTTACGTCCCTACCCTGCTTCTCCGGCTGATCATTGAAATTTATTCGCCAGTAAAAATCCTTTGGCCATTCATCTTCCGGGCGATCCTCGTCAAAACACGATGACCATTTGAACGGTTGTCCCAAATCAAGCTCACGCCATCCAAAAATTGTGACTTTTCCTTTCAGGATTGATCGTCCCTTTTTCATCAACTTTTCCGAAATAAGTGGATAATTGGATTTTAGAGAATTCCAGGTAACTTGATCACCAAGTTTAAGCCAGCCCAATTTTGAAGAGGATGAATCCGACAGTGAATTGCGTATTTGTAATGGGAACATGGAATCGAGAATCCATTTTTCGGGGTAATTCAAAAGACTGAAAATAGAAAAGGTTACCGGAGATTTTTGAAAACTGCGTTGAAGGTTGTGTCGCCTAATTTTCAGTTTAATACGTTGCGTAATATCCACTAACGTTAGGCCGGAGGCCCTCCTTAACGCATATTTTAGGGAATCCAAATTCACCGGCTATCCGTTCTCATTGTGGTTTCAAGGGGTTATCGATAAATATACGAGCCCACATTTCGACACAACCGATTGTGAATATCAGGTTGGCTGCGTCCATTTTTCCCTGAAAATCCAATTCCAAGAGTTTTTTTACTCCATTTGGATCAAACAGCCCCCTCGATCGGAGGCTATTGTCCGAAAGCAAGTCCGAAAAGGATTCCTTTAGTTCATTCTTTATAAGTCGCCTTATAGGAATTCCAAAACCGGTCTTGGGCCTATTTATAATATCCATTGGTAGATCGGCTTTCATGGCCTGCTTGAGTATGTATTTTCCAGTGGCATTCTGGAATTTCATCCTTTTTGGCAAGTTTGCGGCTATGCTGGCCAGGTCTGGATCAAGAAACGGCACTCTTGCTTCTATACCATGGGCCATGGTCATCTTATCCGTGTATAAGAGATTGTTGTCTATCAGGTAATGTTTGGCATCCAGGTATAGCATTCTCTCAACCCTATCCAATCTCGTATCAGTCTCGTTGAGTGACTCCATGAGAGGTTGAGAAAATCTTTCATTTTTCAAAGCGGATTTAGATTCTTTACTGAGAATGGACATTTCTATGTCCGGATGCGCCAGATGAAAATAACCGGCTATTCTCTGATCAGGCGTTAGGTTGGCGAATCTGAAGACTTTGGCTAGTCGCCTCAGGACTGGTGAATATATAGGCAGCTCTCTGGCAATGCGACTCAGGAGTTTCCTGAATAATTCAGGAGCCCACGCCCACAATTTTTCCAGCTCAAGAGCCAAATGCCTTTCGTATCCAGCGAACAGGTCATCTCCACCGGTTCCGGACAACAACACGGTTATACCACTATCGCGGGCCAATTTCGCGATCATCATCGTGTTTATTGAGGCTGTGTCAGCCAACGGTTCATCCATGTGATAAACCATTTTTTCCATGTGGTCGCTTATTTCTTTTGCTCCTGCTCGAATAACTTCCAGACTTACACCCAGATAAGAAGCCATCATCCGAGCGAACGTCAGGTCGTCAACAAAACCTTCCTCCTCAAATCCTTGAGCTTCTATCGTGAAGCATCTTAGCCTGCCATGAGGGACATGCTTTCTTGCAAAAGCACAAATGGAACTTGAATCAAGCCCGCCAGACAGAAATGCTCCAACTGGAACATCAGCCACCATCTGACGTTTAACGGCCACACCTAGCGCTGAATAAACCATTTGAATGGCTTCAGCCTCATTACATTTTATCTCATCAGTCTTTGTAGGAACTCGGTAAAATACTTTCTCCTCAACGATACGATTGTCACTGAGAACCAGGGCTCGTCCCGGCTCGAGTTTTTTCACATCCTTCAACATCGTCCACGGAGACGGAGCCCATGAATAGCTCAGGTAATAGTGAAGAGCTTCATGACTTAACCGTCGGTTCACTGAAGGTTCGAGTAGGAGAGCTTTGAGTTCACTCGAAAAGATCAGCCCTTTGGAAGTAAGCGTGTAATACAGAGGCTTTACACCAAACCCATCGCGCGCCAGCAGCAAAGATTTGTTGCGCGTGTCAAAGATGCCAAATGCAAAAATACCATTTAGTAGCTTTAGCATTTGGAGGCCGTCTCGAATATACAGGTTTAGAATGATCTCGGTGTCGGTCTTGCTCTTGAATTTGAAGCCGTCTCGCAGGAGATCCTCTCTAAGTTCCCGATAATTATATATTTCACCGTTAAAAGTGATTACGCATTTTTTTTCGGCGTCCCACATGGGTTGAGCTCCGGCTGGACTGAGATCGATTATGGATAACCTACGATGTCCCAGCCCTACGGGCGCATCATCCGCGTAAAATAGCCCTGATGCGTCCGGCCCCCTGTGCGCCAACATATCGTTCATATCCGAGAGCAAATGCTCGTTAAAATCACCATAATATCCAACTATTCCACACATTTGATATTCTCTTGCCTGTTTGTAAGTCCTTCCAAGCTTTTGTTAAAAGGAAAATATTGCCGACGAAGTGTCACGTCATCAGCGCAGTATAGATTGAAAAATACAGCTTACCAGCAAAGATTTGCAGAATTGAAGCAAAAACCTGGATTTGTATGGCGACTGTCAGTTATTCTCTCAGAATTAGGGAAACATCGTTTTGATTAGAGTCACTTAATTTTAATCAACACATTTAGGAAATGCCATAAAATTAAGTCATGGATACTCGTTGGATTGTAAAAAGGACTTTAAAATGGGCGGTAGAATTCGCCTCAAAATTCAGTGGCGCAGCTGCGCTCTACAGAAACTCGGATTACTACAGGAATTCTTTCAGAATATTAACGTATCATAAGATTACTGACTCCCCCCAGACCACTCATGACTTGACCAAAAAGCATTTCGCGGAACATTGCCGCGTTCTCGCAAATGAGTTTAGGACATCCTCATTGTCTGAGCTTGTTGTGAAACTTAGGCATGGGAATAAACCAGAACCATATTCTGTAGCATTGACATTCGATGATGGATACGCTGAACTTGGGGGATTCGTCGCTGAAACTCTTGATAAATACAGCCTCACGGCAACCTTCTTCGTGGTTACAGGGTTTATCGATAACCAGGTAAGAAGTGACAAAGGGCCTTATGTGACATGGCAAGACCTGAAAGTCTTAAGTCAGGCGGGGTTTTCTATTGGCTCACACTCTGTTTCCCATCTGAGCATGAAGGATCTGGATTCCGAAAAGCTCAATTACGAATTAAGACATTCTTTCAATAGAATTCAAGAAGAACTCGGTGAGGCCCCGGTTGGTTTTTCTTACCCTTATGGCACCAAACGCGATTTCTCGGACAGGACCAGGCAATCCACAATAGAGGCTGGATATCCATGGGCGGT
>CALGLN010000084.1 GCA_937930835.1 uncultured Desulfomonile sp. | reverse complement strand
AGCGCGCAATCATGGCGCCTGAAGATTGGAATGCATCCGATGTCTCGCGGCTTTGGCTTTATAATCTTCATTATTTTGATGATTTAAACTCAACTGGATCTCATGAAAGACAATCATGGCATGAACAGCTGGTGAAAAGGTGGATTGTTGAAAATCCTCCTGGTCAAGGGGTGGGGTGGGAGCCTTATCCGGTTTCACTAAGAATCGTGAACTGGATCAAATGGATACTTTCTGGGGCTAAGGTCAACGAAAATATGATCCATAGCCTTGCAATCCAGACCAGGTGGCTCTACGAAAATATAGAATGGCATTTGCTTGGGAATCATCTTTTCTCAAACGCCAAGGCATTGATTTTTAGCGGGCTGTTTTTCGATGGCTCTGAATCATCCGGGTGGCTGGAAACAGGCGCTAAAATAATAGGTCAGGAATTGGGTGAACAAATTCTCAGTGACGGTGGCCAGTTTGAGCGCAGTCCTATGTATCATTGTCTTGCATTGGAGGATGTCCTGGATCTGGTAAATGCTTCACATGCTTGGCCAGGAGTCATGTATGCCGAATTTGTTTCAAGGTTAAACGGAAAAGCGGTTAAGATGATCGAATGGATGGAGGCTATGACTCATCCGGACGGCTTTGTTGCTCAGTTCAATGACTGCACGCTGAATGGGGCGCCCAAGCCCTCGGAACTTCTAGCATATGCTAACCGATTGGGTATCGAGGCCTCCGTGGTTACTCATGAGAGTTTGACTAACCTGAGTCCTTCGGGATACATCAGGGTCCAGAATCGGACGTCCTGTTTAATTGTGGATGTGGGACTCATTGGACCGGATTATCTTCCTGGTCACGCCCATGCGGACACGCTCAGTTTTGAACTCTCTCTATTCGGTGAGCGATGGGTTGTTGACAGTGGATGTTCGCTGTACGAGGAAGGTTCTGAGAGACTAAGGCAAAGGGGAACCTCAGCCCATAATACCGTAATGGTCGATGGACAGGATTCATCAGAAGTATGGAGTAGTTTCAGAGTAGCTAAAAGGGCTAGACCTTTTGGACTGGAAATAATTAAATCCCCGGGATCATATGAAATCACCTGTTCTCATGATGGGTACCGTCGGTTACCCGGTCATGTCATTCACTCGAGAAAGTGGATACTGAGGGATTCCCAACTGGAGATACGAGATTGTCTCGATGGCCATTATAATAAGGCTCAAGCGTTTGTACATTTTCATCCCGAAGTTGAAGTGTCAGGGAATGATAAACGTTCTATAGATATTAGTATGCATGACAAGACTGCAACAATATCGATTGAGGGCGGAACATTTGAAATTCAAGATTCTGTCTGGCATCCGGAATTCGGCATTTCGATCCCCAGTAAGATGGTTGCCGTAAAATTTGTAGAACCGCAATTGTCGATATCAATTAGCTGGTAAGAATAGGCATGCGCATACTTTTCTTGTCTGATAATTTTCCGCCGGAAGTCAACGCTCCTGCTTCAAGAACCTACGAACATTGCAGGGAATGGGTCTCCCTTGGACACGAGGTAACTGTCATCACGGGTGCGCCTAATTTCCCTAAGGGGATTTTGTATCCTGGCTACAAGAACGCCTTTTATCAAACCGAAATAATAGATGGGATTCGAGTGGTGAGAGTCTGGACTTTGATTGCCGCTAACCGTGGAGTATGGAAAAGATCTCTTGATTACAGCAGCTTCATGGCCTCATCTTTTCTCGCCTCCCTTGCTAATCGAGGATTTGACGTTGTGATAGGGACATCACCTCAGATTTTTACTGTCTGCTCAGCGTTTATGGTGGGAAAGCTTAAGAAGATTCCTTTCGTGTTTGAGCTTCGCGACCTTTGGCCTGAATCTATAAAGGCAGTAGATGCTCTCAGAATGTCGGCTATTATCAAAGTTTTTGAGAGACTGGAGCTATATCTCTACAAAAAGTCTAGCAAAATAATTTCAGTAACCGAGTCATTCAAAGAAAATTTGATCTCACGTGGCGTAGAACCGTCCAAAATAGAAGTTGTAATCAATGGGGTTGATCTAACACGCTTCAGACCGCAATTGAAGGATCAGGAACTCATCGACCGATATGGGCTTGGTGGAAAATTCGTAGTCGGTTACGTTGGAACGCATGGTATGGCGCATGCGCTCGACACCTTATTGTATAGCGCTGTCATGTTTCAGAATGGAGATTCAGGAGACGATCAGATACGTTTTCTCTTTCTTGGCGATGGAGCTGAGAAGCTGAAACTAATGGAACTAGCTCAATCACTTTCCTTGAAAAATGTTGTTTTCGTTGATTCTGTGCCGAAAAATGAAGTTGCACGCCACTGGTCTTTGCTTGATGTTGCTATCATTCATTTAAAGAAGGACCCTTTGTTCCGGACTGTTATTCCTTCAAAACTTTTTGAATGTATGGGAATGGGAATACCTATAGCCCACGGAGTTAAAGGAGAATCAGCCAGAATAGTGGAAAATCACAACTTAGGCCTTTTGTTTGAGCCCGAAAACCCCACTTCGCTTTATCAAACTCTAAAAAAGATGCAATCCAACCCTGTTCAACTTAAAGCGTTTCATAGGAACTCCATAAATTCGGCCCCACTTTATGACCGTAAGAAACTTGCTGTGAAGATGCTTGAAGTTATTGAAAAAACTGTGCATTCAAGTTGATGATGATATTTGAGAACGCCTTAATGCTATGAAGAATATAATGATTGTCTTTGGGACTCGACCTGAAGCGATAAAATTAGCGCCAGTAGCTCTGG
>CALGLN010000083.1 GCA_937930835.1 uncultured Desulfomonile sp. | reverse complement strand
ACCGGCGTTGATAAGCGCCGATTTGACGCCCATGGATTTCATTTTCTCCGCGGCCCTGTCCAGGGCGTAACCTTTGGCTATAGCGCCCAGATCCAGCGCCATACCTTGCTCAGGTAAAGATACTGTCTGGTTTTGAGTATCTGTCTGTATGAGCTTCCATCCCACGAGTGGGAGTGTCGCTTCAATCTCCTGACTACCTGGCAGCCGCGGCCCGTCATTACCACTGAAATTCCATAACCTTGCAATCGGTCCAATGGTGGGGTCAAAAGCCCCTTCGCTGAGTTGCGCAAATTTTATCGAAACATCAATGAGATCTATCAGTTCCTGATCAGCCTTGGCGTCAGCCTTTCCCGCCCAGTTGTTGATTTGGGTGAGACCTGAGTCTTTATGAAAAGAAGTCAACGCTTCTACACGCTTTAACTCATTGAACGCCTCCTCGATCGCCGGTTTGGTCTGACTTGGAGGCCCCACGGCGCTGACTTCAACCAGAGTGCCCATGGCGATCTGGCTGACCTTGGTTATTTTATCGCTGGCGCCAAGACCGCATGACACCGTCATCGCAGCAAATAACATAATAGCCCACAGGCGTATAACTGCCAAAATCACGTTTCTAACCTCTAGATGGCGCAAGCCATTTGAATCGAAGGCTGAGAAGTTTCAATGGCGCCAGAAGTGAGAAAAAAGGAAACATGTATACAGCGGCCAGGGTAGGCGCCAGCGGACCGAAGAACTGTGAAGAAAAAACGATAATCAGCACATTGTTTACAATCGCCATGCTGATTCCCGCTGATAGCCTCTCCCCTGGAACTCCCGAACGGGAAACGATGAAACCCGTGGCGTAGTAAATTATAGCGAGCAGATAACTGATGACTATGGCCGCCAGAAGCGTTTCCCAGTTCTGGAAGAAGAATTTCGAATACCTGGAGAACACAGCCAGATTTATCAGCCCGAACAAAACCAGGGATATCGGGAACTGGAACACGTTAAGCTTTTCCAGAAGCCCCGGTATTGTTCTGCGCGCAATGGCTACGAGCCCCAGAGGAATGAAAATCACCATCGCCAGCATCCTGATCATAGGCGCTACAGGTATGTTCGCCTCAGCCCCAACCAGTAGTTCCACAAGAGCAGGCAGAGTAAATGGGGTCAGAAGTGATGTGGCGACTACCATACGCAACACGGGCGCCACATCCGTATTAACCATATTCGCGACAAAAGGCGCCACCACTCCGGTGGATATGCCTGAGAGCAACAAAACCGGCAATGCGAATTCCGGCCAGACAACAGCCGTAATCCCGTAAAGCGCTACCGGTAAAACAAAAAGCTTCACAAAAGCCAGAATACCCACCTGGATAAATGACCGCATGGAAGTGTCAAGCAGCGAATCAAAGTTAATTCGCAGAAAACTGAGAAAAAGCAGGAACATCATTAAATACAGAGGGTACGGCTGTAGAGGCTCGCATATGTCCGGCCTGATTATTGCGAATCCAATAGAAACACAGACCACTAGAAAAAGGAGCAAATCGTTCAGTCTCATTTCGGTCTCACCTTGAGAGAAAGAGGCTGATCGGCGCCCCACAATCTGAATCCACGCATGAGATAACCGGTTACCTTTTGTATTTATTCAAAGTTTATCAGTTTATCACCACTCAGACCATAAAAACAATCCCGTGGGCTCATCAAAGGATCGTTTCGGGACTATTCCAGGAAGCTCCGTAGCAGCTAATTCGGCTGCGAAAATTGGGCTGCCTGCGGCAAGATGCCCACCATAGCATACGAAATCGCTACCGGATATGACGATGTGAGCATGAACAAATACCTCTGAATCTTTTTCAGACACATTGCCTATGCAAGTGACTATCTCTAAAGGACCGGCGAATTCCTTGTATTTATAAACACGCTCCACCGGATCGTAAAAACCGATCACGGCTTTGTCCAATGCGCCGATAAGATTGAACGCCCCTTTTTTGATAGATCTGGATCGGAATTCGGACGTTATGGCCTCAAGCAAATCAGCTCCCTTTGGAAGACGAGCCAAAAAAACCGTTTCCATGTTCACCTCTCCTATCCGTTTTATTTTCTTCGCAAATCAATTTGAGCTTTCCCAAGCATTAAGATATCCTTGGCGTAAAATTCGTTCAAGAGGATTAACGTGAAAACAGGATATTGTCATCACTGCGGAGACAAACTTCAGTTCGACGACAGGGTATTCAGAAACGACACTTGCCCTGATTGCGGGTCAGACGTCTACTGTTGCCTGAATTGCATGGACTATGATGAATCGTATCCGAACCAATGTCGTGAGCCACAGGCGGAAAAAGTGTCCGTCAAGGATAGGCGGAATTTCTGCGAATATTTCAGATTATCTGAAACCAAGAAATCGTCGCAGTCCAGAGATAAAGCCGCTGAAGCCAGAAGAAAACTTGAAGAATTATTCAAGAAATAGGCTGATTGCTGGTAGTGGTTTGGTGTGGAGCGGAAATGCTCAATGTTGAATGTTCAATGTTCAATGTTCAATGCTTAATGTCTGCATTCCCATCTGGTAGCGCCGGGCAGGGCGGCAAGGCCGCCGGAGATTGGAGTTCGGAGTTCGGAGATGGGGAAAGGCGTCAAGAGTGGCTTCTTAGCGCTGGGGGTTCTGCAGCGGCAATGTTGAATGTTGAATGCCGAATGTTCGATTTGGGTTCTTGCATGGTAGCGCCCGGCCTCTGCGCCGGGAATTCTGGTTTCCCCACCCTCGTTACCACATCAATATTCGTGTAATGGCCCCTGTGGTAGGGCGGCCCGTGGCCGCCGTTGCCGTCAGAGCCGCAGAGTTTGAAGATCGGATTTGGAGTATAGGAGATTCGCGTCGTAGGGCGGCCCGTGGCCGCCAATTGGGTTTGTGAGAGTTGTGTGAGGGTTTCATCAAGGGTGTGCGAGCACAATTGTCATCTCAGCGTATAAGGCAATAAGATTGATCGCCTATCGGCGTTTTTATATGTGGTCTTTTCAATATAATTACCGGATGTTACCGGCGGCGGCCACGGGCCGACCTACTGGCCAGAAAAATATGCAAAGATCTGAAAATCCCTTTTGTGAGGTAATTATGCGCTATGTCGCCACCGTAGAGAAAAGCGGCGAATGGTGGATCGGTTGGCTCCCTGATCTTGACGGCGCTAACGCTCAGGAACGAACCCTGGAAGAGCTACTGCAATCCTTGGCTGCTGCAGCCACAGATCTGTTGTCAAATCAGGGGATTGAACACGCCAAGGTCGAGATAGAGGTTCAGCCGGAAGGCGCCGCTGGCATATCCATAGGCGTTTGACGCGATCCTGAACAAATCGTATAATAATGCCACTAATCATATAAGGTCCGTAAGAAGCGGGGGGACACTTGAACATGAACAATCCTTTCATGGAACAGCGGGTGAGCGAATTGGAAATATCTTCAGCCCAGCTAAAAGAAGCGGTTTACGAAGTCTCACGTCTAATGGCGCAGAATTCCCTTGAGACCAGGGAGAATCTGGCTCAGCTATCCCTTGAGATGAAGTCTTTCAAGGATGAAATGGCCGAGTTCAAGGATGAGATGGCTAAAAATTCCCTTGAGACCAAGGAGAACCTGGCCCGGCTATCTTTGGAAATGGGCGAATTCAAAGATGAAATGCGTGAATTCAAGAATGAAATGAGTGACTCCAAGAAAAGGATGGAAGAGGAGCAGCGCCGATTCAATCTTGAACTAGGTAATATTGCCAACAGGCAGGGTCGTATGACGGAGGACATTGTGGCGCCGAGTATATGCCGGGTAATGAAAGAAGCTCTGGATATTGATGATCGGGAAGGGTGCATACCAAATATTCGGGTTATCAGAGCTTTTAAGGGCGATAAGAGCAAGACTCGTGAATTCGATGTCATAGCCGAATGCCGCGAATATGTCCTGGTAAATGAGACAAAAAGCAGCCCTAACGCTCAGGATGTAGACAACTTACTGCAAACCATATTATTGGTCCGTGACTATTTCCCGGAATTCCACGATCGCAAAATCGTCGGCGCAATCGCTTCGGTAGAGATTGATCCGAGTGTTGTCGATTACGCTACAAGCAAGGGCGTGCTCGCTCTGGCTGTCGGTGATGAACTCATGGATATCCAGAACCCGCCGGGCTTTAAATTGGCCATATGGTAGCGCCGGGCAGGTCGGCAAGGCCTCAGGAGTTGGGAGATAGCAGATAACAGATATCAGATAGGGATGTAGGCTTTGCGCCTTAGAGCAGCCCGTGGCCGCCGTTTCCTTGAGAGCCCCCCGAAGATGGGACACCACCGTGACGTAGGGCGGCCCGTGGCCGCCGATTGGATTGTATGGCCCGGGATGCGGGTTTTATCAAACATGTGGCTTTCTTTAATTACCAGGCCGGAGCACGCGCCGGGCCGTATTTAATTTCCATCGGTGGTTCATGGCCATGATTATTTCAATATAATAACGGGGCGTTACCGGCGGCGGCCACGGGCCACTCTGCGATGTGGAGATTCCCCAACTCGGCGGGCTTGAACGCTGACGGCGGCCACGGGCCGCCCTACGAGGGGCTCCGGAGGCCCGGCGCTACCATGTGGCGCTTGTTGTCACCAGAGGGTCGGCACGCCATACGATTCGCGTCGGAGGCCCCTCACCTGTGATCAATAATCGTCGTCATCGTCATCCGGAGATAAAGAATCCGCAGCGTCAATTTCCTTCTGAATGGCCTCACTGAAGGATTCACGGGGGGCGTCTCGCCACAGACCTTCCAGGTCATAGAATTCGCGCACCGGTTCATGGAACACATGGACTATGACATCGCCGAGATCCAGGAGAATCCACTTCGCCTGAGTCATTCCTTCGCTGGACACGGGACTGTATCCTTCGACATGAGCGCGTTCGAGCATTGCTTCGGCGATTGCTTTGGCCTGCCTATTGGAGCGGGCTGACACTATAAGGAAATAATCTGTCAGCGGCGTAATGCCCGCCAATCTCAATAAAATGGGGTTGTAAGCCTTTTTTGATAGCGCTGCGCTTAACATAGCCTCGGCTTTGTTTTTTACGCTCTCATCAACCACTACTGCCTGCTTTTCGGTAACTTTCAAATTTCAAATCCTGTATAAATTTGTTCTTTCAATATACTGACGGACTGATTCACGAACCAGATAGCGAATCGATTTTCCGGATTCAACCAGTTCGCGAATTTGCGTGGACGATACATTCAAACCTATTACATTCGACTTCAAAAGCACATGGGATGATTCATGGACAAGAACGCCTCCCGAAGATTTGAAACGGGATGTTAGCTCATCCGGAGCATTTTTCCACACGAAATCAAAATCAAAATTCGGTCTTTGCACTACTATAAAGTTGGACAGTTCAAAGAGCCTGAGATAATTTTTCCACGTCTGTATTTCGCTTAACGAGTCTGTTCCAATAATGAAATGATATTCATTGCCAAAATCCCTGTTAAGCGTTTCCAGGGTCCTGAATGTATAGGACGGCGGCGCAAGGCTCAGTTCAATTTCGGATACTTCAAACAGAGGGTTGTCTGCGCACGCGAGAGTTGTCATATTTAACCTGTGGTCAGGAGCTACCACTTTAGAACAGTTCTTGTGGGGTGGAACGGAACTTGGAACAAAAATTATCCTGTTGAGTCCATGAGTGTATGCCACTTCCTGAGCAAGCCTCAGGTGTCCGATATGAGGAGGATTGAATGTTCCGCCGAGTACGCCTATTTTCAAAATTGTTCCTGGTATCAATAGCGTGTTTCAACATCTCAGGATATATTTAAATGATGCTCTTGGAAAGTATAATTAATTCGTCTATAACAATTTTAAGTTATTAATCGGCGGGAGGTCCGCATTGGAATATATTGTCGGTTTCATAGTGCTTCTTGGAGCCCTGATTTTTGTTCATGAATTTGGCCACTTCATCATAGCTAAACTTCTCGGCGTTAAGGTTCTCAAATTCTCATTAGGTTTTGGCCCATCACTTATAAAAAAGCAGTCTGGTGAGACTGAATATGTCCTTAGCTGGATACCGCTGGGTGGCTATGTAAAGCTTTACGGCGAGGATCCTGAATCCGGTGACGAGGTAAATGAGGAGGACAGCGAACGGGCGTTCACCAATAAGCCGGTGTGGGCTCGAATGGCCATCGTAATCGCCGGTCCGGCCTTTAACATGATATTTGCGACTATCCTGCTCTGCCTCGGATTCATGGCCGGTTTTCCGGTGCTGATGGGAGAAGTCGGCAAGGTATTGCCGGACACGCCTGCAATGTCCGCTGGTTTCAAGGCCGGTGATGAGATTATCGCTATAAATGGCGAAAAGCTTTGGCGCTGGGATGACATCAGGAACGCCATTCAGAGTAACGCGGATCGACAGATCACCATCACGGTCGACAGAAACGGAAAAGAGATAGATCTGCCTGTAACTCCCGTCTTGGGCGATCAAAAGGATATGTTCGGAGAATACCGCGGCCAGATAGGGATCGCTCCATCAGGCAAAAAGGCTGAATTGGGGATTGGCGCCTCAATTGTTGAGGGCTTCAGGTTCACAGGATTCCTCACTAACCTTGTGGTGACTACGGTTGTAAAGCTCGTGCGCGGAGAAATGGGAGCGAGCGCCTTGAGCGGACCGATAACCATCATGCAGGCCTCGGGTGAAAGTCTCAAGGCCGGCCTGTTCAGCTTCATATTCCTGTTGAGTTACATAAGCATCAACCTTGCCATCATCAATCTATTGCCTATCCCCATCCTCGACGGAGGGCATGTCCTATTTCTGGCCATTGAAGGGATCATCAGGAAGCCCGTGACGGGAAAGATACGCGAGGTAGCCGTTCAGGTCGGTTTATTGATAATCGTGTTCCTGATCGGGTTGGTATTCTACAATGATATTTACAGGATAGTGACAAAGGGATGGACCCTGGCCCCCTGACGCTATCTCAACCACAACTTTTTTTGGATTCGGATTTTATTTAATTGATCATTCTATCGGTTCATTCAACCACGCCATATCTGGGCGCCGCCATTACCGACGGAACTTCGGTGATGGCTGAAAAGATCCTCGCGCCGGGGAAGCGTCATCTGGAAAATCTTCCCGGCCTGGTGAGCGATGTTTTGGACATGGGGTCTATCCAGCTCAGCGATGTAGACGCTTTTGCCGCTGCCATAGGTCCGGGATCTTTTTCAGGGGTCAGGATTGGGCTGGCCGCCATCAAGGGATATTGCCTCGCGCTGAACAAGCCTGTTATCGGAATTTCCAGCCTGAACGTCCTGCTGTCACAGGCAGCGTATGATGTTGATTCCGCCATAGCGGTCATTGACGCTGGGCGTGAGGATGTTTTCGCAGGACACGCCTCATCGTTTGACGGACAGACGCCTAAGGGTGTAACTACCGCTATCGTCGCCCGGAAGGATTTTCGGGAATTTTCTCATAAACTCATGCCGGACAACGTTGTGATATGTGGCGGCGCTGTCATCGGAGAGTTAGGGCTTAGCCCCGACAATGCCGATCTTAGAGTCATAGAGGTCCCTTTTCCGTCCATCTGCGGTTTTCTGGCTCATGAAAGATTGATCAATTCCGATGTGGATGATCTTTTCCTGCTGACTCCATTGTACATGAGAAAATCCGACGCGGAAGAAAAGCTTGTCAAAAAGCCTGCGGCATGATTGAGGCCTGAAATCGCATGATCAGGCGCCGTTCAGTTCAAATCGATAGCATGCCTTTTCGATGAATCGGCCCTGGATATATTCACGAGGCCGAGCCACCATCATCCCTTCACTTACCTCGATGACATGGTATACCTGATCCCCGGATGTTAACAGGGGCGCCCCGCAAGACGATATTATGACATTTGACGCGGTTTCCGGCTCTCGCACTTCCAGGAATGACGAACGATGCTTATGCCCCTGAAGCACCAGATTGACACCGTGTTCGAAGCAAATCCTAAGAATTGCCGCAGCGTCCGACAACTGATGAGCCCAGAACGATGAACCCCGAATCACAGGCGCCACAGGGTGATGAAGAACCAATACCTTGAAATAATCCGGACGCTCAGCCACCATCCTCCTGAACCAGTAACGTGATTCACGGTCAACAGTTCCAGGCCACGACGGGAAGAAATGGACCGAATTCAGGCCAATTATCAAAACCTTGTGGACGTCAGATGCAAATACCACCCTGTCAGACTTCCCAACCAGAGATCTGTATCGCGTCATTGACAGCTTCGGTATCATCCATTCCCAAAAAGTGGACGCGCAGATTTCACGGTTCCCCGGAACAATGATCAATTCTCTACTCAACGATTTCAAGAAATCCAGCGCCAGCCGATACTGATATTTCCGCCCCCGATCGGTGATGTCTCCACTGACCGCTATGACATCCGGCGACACCGCTTCAAGGTCCGCCTTGAGCGCCTCCAGGATCGGACCGGTTGTGGAACGCGAAAAGTGTAAGTCGGATAGATGAACAATTCTCATACCATTAATGTTAGCCTCTAAACGCGAGTTTGGTCAATATTCATGGTATTAATTTATTATCTACCATGATCTGTTGCATGAATAAAAAACATGTAGTAGTTTGACGCAAGTTTTACGGAAGGGCTTGCTTTTTCTAATAAAATACTTTAAACTTACTATTGAACTATAAGTGTTTACAAACGAAAAAGTCATTAACATTCCCGGCGCCGGATTCGGCTTTTATTTACGGGGAAAAAGGAGATATTTAATGAGGAAGTCGATTTTGGCCGCAGTCGCTATTCTGGCGATCTTCTGCGTGGCGCAGGACGGATATTGCCAGGGCTATTCGTCATACCCGTATATGACTCAGGACGCCACTTACGGAAATTACAGCTATGGGATGTATGATGGATCTGGAGGCCAGTATTACGGACAGACGCCCGGTTACGGCTCGCCTTACAGCTATGGCTACGGACAGGACTACGGACAACAGGGCTACGGGCAGCAGGGTCAGTATTACGGTTACGGTTATGATCAGTCCTCCGGAAATCAGCAGGGTTACGGGCAGTACGCTCCCTACAGTCCCCGGCAGCAGCAACGCAGAGCAGCCCCCCAGGCGGCCAGACAGCAGCGGCAGCAGCCTCAGGCCCAACAGCCGGATAACACACCTGCCGTGACTTCGTCCACTCAGGTGGTTCCTGCCTCCAGGCCGACCTTGCGCAGCGTCACACCAGAGCCGGGAGCACGTCCACAGGAACCATTGGTCAAGCAGGAAATATACTGGGATGGCAGTGATGGAAGCGGCGAAAGCGTATCCCAGCAGCCGGGTCAGGCTCCGCAACAGGCAAGAGTAACTCCTCAGCAAATAGCGCCCGAGCCGGCACGTCCGGCGGTCAGACAGCCCAGGCCCAATGCCGCGGCCGCTGATTCAACCAGGCCACAGCGCACACGAGCGAACATCGTGCGTCAGGGAGAATCTGTCCCGCCACAGCCAAACGCCACAGTATCAGGTTTGAAATGGGGAAAAGAAGAATCGGCTTCAGCTCAGGAGTCAGCGCCGAAAAATAACGCCACCGCCTTGAAGTGGGGTATGCAGGAAAAACCTGCGATGGTCGGTTCCGAACCTGGTGTGGGGTCTACCGCTCAAAACACAAACCAGACCAATGACGCTCCCAAGAAGCTTCAATGGGGTAAATCCGAATAAAATCGATCCTCAAACAAATGCGCCCGTGAATTTGAACGGGCGCATGTTTAAAATTCCTCTATTTTTTCTGCTCTTCAATTGGACCGTCAGTAAATTCCGTCACCTTATCAACATAGGTCTGAAGATCTCTCAGCAGAGGTTTGATAACGAGCGCCCATTCTTCGTGGTCCTTAAGGCTTACACTTCCGGTTTCCAGGACCTTGGCCACCACGAACATCTTTGTCCGAGCGTCGTATATTTCCTTGCGAACCTTCTCTACTGTCCATTTATCGTCGGTCATTTCTTCTCCTTTTCATTTTTCTGGCGTACGATAATTTCGTTTTAGTAATGTGTTGTTATGATTATAGATCACTTCGTCGGGAGCGGCCCGACCTACATCAATATTGTGTTGGCTACCCAATGTCAGTTTACCACATCCAATTCTAAAATCACGATGTTATCATGGGTCTTGGAGTCTTTTCCACCAGACTGACTGTGGGAATCTTCTTTTGTCCGACAGCGCCTAACTCTTCGAATTTTCGGGCGGAGACAAGGACTCGTGATTCAAGTGATCCTACCGCCTGATTATAGGCGCCAAGCGCTGAATCGAGGCCTGCGCCAATCTTGCCGATGTGTTCGGCCCAAATCCTTATACGATCATATAGTTCACGTCCAAGTTCACTTATTTCGGTGGCGCTTTCGGCCATGAGTTCCTGACGCCATCCGTAAGCCACTGACCGAAGTAAGGCTATTAGAGTGGTTGGTGAGGCGGGTATGACTTTCTGGTTCAGTCCGGTTTCAATAAGGGCCGGGTCCTGTTCGAGAGCGGCGCTGAAGAATACTTCACCGGGCAGGAACATCACGACGAATTCCGGGGCCGGAGCGAACTGGTCCCAGTAGGCTTTTGAGCCAAGCCGGCTCATGTGGTCACGTATTTGTTTCGCATGGTTCTTGAGTTCAGCTTTGCGTTTTTCTTCATCCTGGGCCTCAACCGCATTCAGATAGCCTTCCAGTGGAGCTTTCGCGTCGACGATGACATTCTTTGATCCCGGGAGTTTTATGACCAGATCAGGCCTGAGCCTGCCCTCATCGACGTTTACCGAAGCCTGTTCTTCAAAATCGCAGTGCTTGAGCATGCCCGATATTTCCACGACACGCCTGAGCTGCATTTCGCCCCAGCGCCCCTTCACCTGCGGACGCCTGAGAGCCTGGACCAGACGTGTGGTTTCGCCTTTCAGCTGTTCCTGAGTCTTTATCAGCGATTCGACCTGCTCGGTTATTTTTCCGTAGGCCTCGGAACGGATCTTTTCCATGTCCTGTAATTTCACATCCACTTTTTCAAGCGTTTCCTTGACCGGGATAACAATCGAATCAATCGCCTTCTGCCGCAGCGTGAGATCACTTTTTGCCCCTTCATGAAATCTTTCCAGTGTGGACCTGGCAAGTTCCAGAAAAGACTGATTGTTGCTCTTGAGCGCTTCGGCCGACAGGGCCTTGAAAGCGTCAGACAGCTTCGCCTGAGCCTCGTTCAATAGTTCCAGTTGTTGCGCCGAGGCTTTGCGTTCTTCCTGCATGCGAGCCTGCATCTCGGACAGGGTTTGTTTGAGGGCGGTATTTTCTTTTTGGAAATTGTCGAGATTCGCATAAACTTCGTCGAACTGTTTGGCGTGCTGTTCAGCACGTGAGCGCTTGTCTGTTTCCTCAATGTTTATCTTGATAAGGGCCTGATTTTGAGCGTTGAGTTCATCTATACGCCTTTCAAGTTCCGGAATACGTTTGGCTTTTTCTTCAACAGCCCAGTATCTTCCGGTTATTTGCTTGAGCTGAATTTCAAGGTCTGACTCTTTCTCGGCAAGATCATACAGGCGTGACTTGAGATCTGCGTTTTCACGCTCTCTGGCTGCAACTCTCTCATTTAAAATCGACCTCTCGACCTCAATGGCGTTGACGGCCTGCGATAGGACAAACCGGCTCTTGGATTTAACAATCAAGCCCGTGACAATCGCCCCTATTAAAAGGCCGGCGAATGCGCTAATCCCGATAATAGCCATGTCCATCTTGTATGCGCCCCTGTGATATCATTCAATGATCGAAAAAGTTATCGCAGTTTAGATTTATGAATACGGCCCGTCAAGTTTATGGTTCACTCTTTGTGTAATATGGAAACCAAGTGGCCGTTATTGCGCAGGCATGTTTGACGATTTTTGCGTTCATATTTCTGCGGTCAAAAAATCCGATTGATATGGACGCCTTAATGCCTTAAATTGAGATGAGTCATTTTTTGTATGGTCTCTCAATGGCCTCTCCGGAGTTAAACCAGGATTGAATATGGTTTATACCGGATGCGTTGATTGACGACAAGATCATTACAGCCTCAAGAAATCATGGACAGCCTCTGCCTGTATGGCATGACGCGATCCTGCGCCTATCATCCGTGGATTCACGTTTTCACGGTAACGACAGATGGCATCATGGGCTCGATTGGGTTTAACCCCCGAGGCTGGCGCCCGGACGAGCGCCTTGTGAATAATTGGCTTAGCGCTTTCGATGGACATTAATTGCGCTCTTCGCATATCATCGAACAATAGAATTGAGGTCGTTCCATGTCGAACAAACTCTGGATATTAGGGCTCATAGGATTCTTGATGATTGCGGCGAGCGCCCAGCTTTCCAATTACATGAATCAGGACAGGGTAGTAATCAAGGCCGTGCTCGACGGGGATTACGCTCAAGCGAAGAAGCTTTGCGAAAACGGTGTGGATGTCAACATCCGGGCGACCAATGGCACCACGGCCCTAATGGCGGCCGCAAGCAAGGGAGACACCAGATTTGTGAAGCTTTTGCTCGATTATGGAGCGGATGTGAACGCGACATGCGATCAGGGCGCCACAGCCCTTATAGACGCAACCTACAAAGGGCATAAGGATGTCGTCCAAATGCTGCTCCAGGCCAACGCCGACCCCAATATAAAGGACTCAAAGAAAGCGACCGCCCTATCCGTCGCAAAAGCCCAAAAACAGGATGAAATAGCCGACCTGCTTATAAAACATGGCGCAGAGTAGAACGAGCTACGTGGTAGCGCCGGGCCTCCGGCGCCCGGATTGTGGTCTTGTAGAGCGAGAAGGCTCAATGTTCAATGTTCAATGCTGAATGTTGAATGGTTGTTCTTGGCCACGGGCTGCTCTACGGCGCAAAGCCTACATCCCTATCTGATATCTGTTATCTCCCATCTCCGAACTCCGATCTCCGGCGGCCCGTGGCCGCCGCCGGTAACACCCCGTTATTATATTGAAATGAGAATTGTCGCAAACACCGGATATAAATCACACTCCACCTCTCACATACTCCGTCTCCGCGATCCCCTGGACCCACACATTTGATAATCCCTCAATCGGATCCCATAAACCCAATCGGCGGCCACGGGCCGCCCTACGTCGCGGTGGTGTCCCATCCTCGGGAGGCTCTCAAACCAACGGCGGCCACGGGCCGCCCTACGAGAAGATCCATTACACGGATATTGATGTGGTAACAAAGGTTGGGGAGCCGCAATCTGAATCCGGGCGCAGAGGCCCGGCGCTACCATCTAACATTCAACATTGAGCATTTAACATTCAACATTACCTCTCCAGAACCCCCAGCGCTAAAAAGCCACTCTTGACGCCTCTCCCCATCTCCCATCTCCGAACTCCCATCTCCGGCGGCCTTGCCGTCCCTCAGGCGCTACCAGATGGCCAACTTAAAGCCCGGTGGGTTCTGGATATCCATGAGTTCATCACCGACAGCCAGAGCAAGCACGCCCTTGCTTGTGGCGTAATTAACAACACTCGGAGCAACATGAAGTGAAGCGATTGCGCCGACGATTTTCCGGTCGTGGAATTCCGGGAAATAGTCACGGACCACTGATATGGTTTGCAGTAAGTTGTCTACATCCTGAGCGTTAGGGTTGCTTTTTGTCTCATTTACCAGGACATATTCGCGGCATTCGGCTATGACATCGAA